>NZ_JBIKNQ010000007.1:0-103750 GCF_044358605.1 Ideonella sp. | reverse complement strand
CTACAACCATCGAATTCCTCAACGCGCCCTCAACCACCAGACCCCCATCGAGGCCCTGAAAAAATGGCACGCCTCACACCCCAAGCTCTTCACAAAACGTGTGAATGATCTCCCGGGGCTTGACACGCAGGTCAGTGCCGCCAATCGTTGCGCTCCTTACTTTGGGTGTTAAGCGCCATGTTTTCCGACCCATGGAACCCGTCAAGCACCGAGATCCAATCCTGGGCTTATGACGCAACGGCGCATGAGCCATGCCAAGACTGGGATCTCGCACTTTCTTGGGCAGGTCACGAGCGAGACTACTTGAGATTCTCCGCCGACCCGCACTGCCCAAAGCAGGCGTTCTTCCTGCATGTCCTCTATCTCATGGTCGGTGACGCAGTGCGTTCCCGCTTCGGTGTTGCACCTGAGTCCAGCGTTCGGGGGCTTCTTGAGCGTTCCAAGGCGTATCCCTGCAAGGCAATTTGTCTGTGGCATGACCGTTCGTTGCGACTGCTCAAGTTCCCCCATGAGTTCGAGTACGAAGCTTGGTGCGCTGGTGGCTTTGTCCGGAGTGATGTAGCGGGGACACTGGGTAAGCCGTCCCGCTTATAGGGCGCATCAGCGCGGTCAACGCCCACCAAAACTCTCCTGATGCAGCCGCTCACTCGGCAACCCCGCCGCCAACAAAGCCTCCCGCTGCGCCGCCATAAAGCCCAGGGGCCCGCAGAGGTAGACGTCCACATCCGCCCATAGGCTCTTCGGCAAGTCACCCACACTCAGTCGCCCGGCTTGGGCCCAAGGCTCGGCCGGCGCGTCGGCTTCAAAGGCCACACGCCAGTGGGCGTTCGAAAGCTGGGTCAGGTGCGCTTGCATCTCGGCCGCAAAGGCTTGGTGGCGGGGGCTTTGGCAGGCGTGCCAGAAGTGCAGCTCGCGTGGGCTGCGCCGCGCCGCCAAGTGGGCCAGCATGGACATCATGGGGGTGATGCCCACGCCGCCGCTCAGCAGCAGCAGCGGCGTGCTGCGGTCTTCGTGCAGCACAAAGTCGCCCGCCGGGGCGGTGACGGTCAGCACATCGCCCTCTTGCACGCGGGTGTGCAGGGCGGTGGAGACCTGGCCCATGGGGCAGCCGCTGTGGGGGGCCTTTGCCTCGCGCTTCACGCCGATCTGCAGGCAGTCGCCGCCGGGCGCGCCGACCAGGCTGTATTGGCGCCACTGTTGCAGGCCCCAGTCGGGCACCCATTGGCTCACGCTCACATATTGGCCGGGCCGGTAGTGGGGCAGCGGGCCGCCGTCGGTGGGCACCAGCTCAAAGCTGCAGATGGCTTCGCCTTGCGCGGCTTTGCGGCGCACGCGCATGCTGCGCGCACCCGTCCAGCCGCCCGGCTGCTGGGCGGCCTGGGCATACAGCGTGCGCTCTTGGTTGATCAAGACCTCGGCCAGTTGGCCATAGGCGGCGGCCCAGGCGGCCAGCAGCTCAGGCGTGGCGGCCTCATCGCCCATCACATCGCGCATGGCGGCCAGCAGTTGCTGGCCCACCAGGGGATAGTGCTCAGGGCGAATGCCCAAGGACACATGCTTGTGCGCAATGTGCAGCAGGACGGGCTGCAGCGCGCTGGGCTCGTCAATGTGTTGGGCATAGGCCAGCACGGCGGCGGCAAGGGCCTGCTGCTGGCTGCCCGTTTGCTGGTGGCCTTGGTTGAACACCTCCTTGAGCATGGGGTGGTGGGTCAACAGCCGCTGGTAGAAGTGGCGGGTCAGGGCCTCGCCATGGGTGGCCAGGGTGGGCACGGTGGCCTTGATCAAGGCGCGGGTGGTGTCGTCGAGCATGGGGTGGGGTTCTCCAAAGCGCATCGCTCCAAACGGCGATGTCGTTTGAATAAGTATTACAAATGCCTATTTAACGGCGCCGGAGTAAGGGCTTTGTGGGCATAGCGCTTGATCGGTCTTCACTGAGCCAAGCACCGCCCTTCGATCACGATGAAGGGCTGCCATCAAACTTCGCGCGGGAGATGGCCTCCCGGCACTGGGAGGCCATCTTGGATAGCCCTCTCAACGCCGCCGCCCGATCTTGCAAGTAAACTTCGACCACTTTTGGGAGGTTCACCATGACCGACACCGCCGCTGAGCTTGCACAACGAGGCAAGCAACTGCCCCGAGAGGATCGTGAACGACTGGTGGACGAGTTGCTGGAGTCTTTGAATGAGCCAGCCGCTGCCGAACTCGACACTGCTTGGTCAGATGAGATCGAGCGCCGCCTTGCCGCCTACGACCGAGGGGAGATTGAGGCCCTTCCTGCCCAAGACGTGTTTGCCAAGGCACGGGCTGTTGCGAAGTGATTCCCATTCGGGTCTTGCCGCAGGCCGAGGCAGAGTTGCTGCACGAAGTTG
Source organism: Ideonella sp. (assembly GCF_044358605.1). Taxonomy (GTDB): domain Bacteria; phylum Pseudomonadota; class Gammaproteobacteria; order Burkholderiales; family Burkholderiaceae_C; genus Ideonella. The sequence continues at coordinate 101,381 of NZ_JBIKNQ010000007.1, read as the reverse complement.
AGTACTACTCCAGCGCTAGGGCAGGCACCGGCATACGGTTCCAAGCGGCCATAGAAGCCGCTATCGAGCGCGCCGCGCGTCACCCCTTAGGCGGCGCGCCTTCGCCAAGGGGCACCCGAAGCGTCTTGGTCAAGGGCTTCCCTTTCAGCGTTGTGTATCGCGCTGACGAAAGGGAATTGCTCGTGGTGGCGGTCGCGCCGCACCGTCGGCGTCCGGGCTACTGGTTGGTTCGTATCGGGTGACGGTGAATCAATCGGGCGGGACCATGGATGGCCCTGCCTTGGGCGTGATCCATCAGCGCTGGCCGCGCCACCGCGCCAACTTAGGCGTCACCACCGGAATGGTCAGCATGGTGCTGCCCACCGCCATCAGCAGCAGGGCGGTGAAGGTGTCGGCGGTGATGATTTGTTTGTCCAGCAGCACGTTGGCAAAGATGATCATGATCAGCGCCTTGGTCTGAAGCAGCCAACCGATGAGCGAAGCTTCGCCCGGCTTCCAGCCCAAGATGCGCCCGGCCAGATGCACCCCCGCCAGCTTGCCCACCACTGAGGCGACCAGCAGCACGCCCGCCATCAAGAATACGGCCGCGCCGCCCACGCCCCAACTGGTGCGCAGGCCGGTGGAGAGGAAGAACACCGGCATCATCACCAGCAGCACATGGTGGCGCAGCAGGTCAAGCTGGTCTTGGTCAAACCACTCTGCGTCCAGCACCACACCGGCCAAGAAGGCGCCCACCATGTAGTGCAGGCCGCACCAGTCGGCGCCAAAGGCGCACACCACCAGCCAGATCAGCGCCACATACCAGCGGTCTTTGGCGGGCATCTTGGCCATGGCGCGCCTCAGGCCCCAGGCGGCCGCGGCAAACAAGGCCAAGAACAGCGCTTGCTTGCCCACACGCTGCCAGTCCATCAAGATCACGGCCAGCACGCCCCAGATGGCGATGTCGTCCAGGCTGGCATAGCGCAAGATGCGCTGGCCCAGGGGCTGGCGCAGGATGGCCAGCTTGTCCATGAACAAGATCAAGATGGGCAAGGCGGTCACCGCACAGGCCATGCCCACACCCGCCACAAATTGCCAGTCGGTGGCCTTGGGGCCCATCCACACGTTTTGGCCCAGCATCAGTGTGGCCGCTGCACTGCCCAGCAGCACCGGCACGCCCAGGGCCAATCCAGCGGTGATGCCGCTTTCGCGCCGGTCCTTCCAGGCGGCGCGCAGGTCCAGCTCAATGCCCGCCATGAACACAAACAGGCTCACCGCCCACCAGGCAATGCCGTTGAGCGACTGGATGACGGGTGGCGAAAACACAAACTGGTAGTACTCAGGAAACACGGCCCCCAACACCCCGGGCCCCAGCGCAATGCCCGTCAAGATCTGCACCACCACCAGTGGCGCAAAGTGCTCGGTGCGCCCCAGCCGCCACACCGCATAGGGCACGGTGAGGATGATGAGCATCGCGATGAGGAAGACTTCGGTGGTGTTCATGGCGGGGCAGATTGTGCGTGGATTCTCGGCGGCCTTGCTCGCATCCCAGACAATGCCATAAACATCGAACCGCATCGCATCAGCCTCGTTACTCCAGGAGCCCCTGTGGCCAAGCCAAAGCCCAAGTCGTCCGGATTGAGTTTCACCACCCCCTCGGGCCAGCCCTGGCCGCATGGCGCCATCAGCACCGCAGACCTCACCACGCGGCAGCAGGCCGTGGCCACCCTGGCTGTGGACGAAGCGCGGGTGCAAAAGCTGCTGGACATGATGGTGCTGATGGCGCAAAGCACCACGGCGGCGGAGATGACCGAGGTGTTGAAGCAGCACGGGGACCTGGTGGACTGGCCCACCCCGGTGACCGAAGCCAACGTGCGCGCCCACTTGGTGGTGCTCAGAGAGCGTGGCCTGCTGATGCCCGGCTACAGCGGGCGCCAAGAGCTCAGCCCCACCGCGCCGGGCTACCGAGAAAGCCTGGTGCGCGCCTACAGCACCGTGCAGCCCAAACTGCTGTTGGCGAAACTGGCGCTGCGCCTTGGACGGGCCCAAGGCTATACCTGGTCGCTCCAGCCCGAGATGGCAGCGGTGGGCTATTGCGTGGTGCGGGCGCACTTGTGGCTGGGCCGCAGCGAGACTGAGGCCCGGCGCATGCTGGAGCCCCGAGGGCTGGAGGGCCATGTGAGCCTCTGGGCCACCCAGGCTTGCAGCGAAGCTTGGCTGCCCGAGTTGATGGGTCAAGCCGACTCGCATTGGCTGCAGGGCCTTTTGCTCACCACCTTGAGCATCACCCACTCGCCGCACTATCCACTGGCCCAGCGCTGGCTAGAAGCCGAGATACAAGCCGGGCGTCTGAAGCCCGAACCCGCCATGCGCCTGGTGCTGGGCATGGCGCTGATGGGTGACGCGCGCGGCGCGCAGGCAGACGCTTTACTCGGCCCAGACTGGTGCGTGGTGCCCGAGCTGGCCAGCGCGGTGCACGCCCTGAAGCAAATGCAGGCCGGCGACTTGCCGGGTGCGCGCGCCACCTTTGCGGCCAACGGCAAGGCACTGCGGGCCGCCAGGCTCAAGTGGGCAGAGCTGCTGCCGCCCTGGCTGCAGCGGCTGGAGCTGCTGGCGTGGCTCAACAGCGAAGACCGAAAAGACTGGGAGGTGGCGCGCAAGCTCTGCGTGGCCGCCTCTGGCCGCCGCCTGCCCGACGTGGACGACGGACCCTTCGGCGCTTGGGTACAAGTCATCGATGCCCGCTTGGGCAAAACGCCCTGGCCGAACCACTACACCGACTACCTCAAGCGAGCCGCTGACGAAGACGCCTTGCTGCAACTGGCCTGGCTGGGCAAGCCCGTGGGCGACCCGCCTCCAGGCGATGCGCAGGCCAAGACCTTCGCCGTCCTCCAAACCCAGTGCCTGGGCAGCCTGCTGGCCCCCACCTTGGAAGCCTGCGAGCGCCTGGGCTGGCCCGGCCCGGAATGGGCACACCCCGTGGCCGAGCGGCCCGCGCGTTTGTTTGGGGCCCCGCCTGAGCCTTGGCGTGACGCCCTGCAAGCCATCCTGAACCTTGGCGCTCCCGCTGACACCGCAGCGGTGGCCGACAAGGCCGCGCTGCAATGGGCCTGGAGCCTCAGCCTGGATGAGCAGGGCCGCCCCGTCGAGCTGAGCATGCTGGAGATGAGCACGGGCGCGCGCGGTGCCGTCAAGCTCAAGCCCTTGGGTTGGCTGGCCGCCCAAAAGCGCCAAGGCCTGCCGGCGCGTGACAGCGCTGTGCTGCGCCACCTGCAACGTCCGCGCAGCAGCCACAGCAGCCAGCCGGTGCTCAATATCACCGGCGCGCTGCAAGCCTTGAAGGGCCACCCCCACCTGATGCTGGAAGAGGCCCCCCAGCAGTGGCTAGAGATGGTGCCCGCTCAGCCCCGCTTGCTGGTCAAGCGCGAGGGCGAGGGCGCTGCAGCCCACTATGTGTTCGAGATCGACCCGCCCATCAAGCTCAAGACCGCACCGACCCTGCCCGAGCATTTCATGCTGTGGGGCGACGACCGCCGCGCGGCCGAAGACGACCGTGCCCAGTGGCGCGTCGTCCGCGTCAGCCCCGAGGTGGTCAAGCTCATCCACATCAGCCCAGCCCAGCAGCAAGTGGCCGACCTCATTACCAGTGGCTGGCGCGTGCCCGCCCAGGCGCAGGCCGAGTTGAACGCGGCCCTGCAAGCCTTGGCCTCGCACTTTGAACTGCAGGGCGACGCCCAGACCGGGCGCCAAATGCCGGCCGAGAGCCGCCTGCGCGCGCAACTGGCCCCCGCCGGTGAGGGCCTGACCCTGCGCCTGGTGGTGCAACCCTTTGGCGACTTTGGCCCCTTGGTGGTGCCCGGCATGGGCCGCAGCCGCATGGTGTGTGTACACGATGGCGACAACCTCTGGTGCGAGCGCAACCTGGGTGAAGAGCGGCGTTGGCTGGCCAGCGTGCTCGAAGGCCTGCCCATGCTGGACCCCGAGCACAGCGCTGACCAACCCGTGCTGCTTGACGAGCCCGACGAAGCCCTGAGCGCACTGGACCGGCTGCCGGGCCTGCCCGGTGTGGTCGCCATCGACTGGCCCAAGGGGCGGGCTGTCAACATCCAACAAGTCCACAGCCAGCAAATGTCCATCACCGTGGGCAGTGGCCGAGATTGGCTGGCGCTGGAAGGCGAGGTACAGCTCGACGAAGACCGCGTCATCAGCCTGCAGCAACTCTTGGGCTTGATGCGCGGCAGCAGCAGCCGCTTTGTCACCCTGGCCGAGGGCCAAGTGCTGGCGCTCAGTGACCGGCTGCGTCAGCAGCTCAAAGACCTGGACGGCTTAGCGCAAACCAGCAAAAAGGCGGGCCTGCAACTGCCCCACGCTGCGGCGGCCTGGCTGAGCGAACAGCTCGACGGCGTCGAGCTGAAAGGCGACAAAGCCTGGCGCGAGCGCGTGGATGAGCTGGCCAAAGCCAGCCAGTGGGAGGCCCCCCTGCCGCGCACTCTACAGGCTGAGTTGAGAGACTACCAGCGCCAAGGCTACCAGTGGATGGCACGCTTGTCGCGCTCGGGCCTGGGCGCTTGCTTGGCCGATGACATGGGCCTGGGCAAAACCGTGCAGACCCTGGCCCTGCTGCTGCAGCGCGCCAAGCTGGGCCCGGCCCTGGTGCTGGCCCCGACCTCGGTGTGCAGCAACTGGCGCGATGAGATCCACCGCTTTGCGCCCAGCTTGGAGGTTCACATCTATCACGAGGCCAGCGACCGCCCCCAAGTCTTCAAAGACCTGGGCCCCGGCCATGTGCTGGTGGCCAGCTACGGCTTGGCACAGCAAGATGGCGATGCCTTCACGGCCCACACCTGGGCCAGCTTGGTGCTCGACGAGGCCCAGGCGCTGAAGAATGCCGCGACCAAGCGTGCCCAAATCGTCAGCCAGATCCCAGCGGACTTTCGCTTGGCGCTGTCGGGCACGCCCGTTGAAAACCGGCTCTCTGAACTGTGGTCGCTGATGAACATCTTGAACCCTGGTTTGCTGGGCTCGGCCAGCCAGTTTCAAGAGCGCTTTGCCGGGCCGATTGAGCGCCAGCAAGACCCGGCGGTGCGCCAGCGCCTGCGCCGCACCATTGCGCCCTTCTTGCTGCGCCGAACTAAGGCCCAGGTCTTGCAAGACCTGCCGCCGCGCACCGAGATCGTCCACCTGGTGCAGCCCAGCGAGGCCGAACGTGCCCTGCAAGAAGCCCTGCGCCGCCAAGCTCGCGAGGAGGTGGAAAAGGCCGCCCGCGACAAGAAAGGCCCGCAAATCAGAATGCTGGCCGAGCTGATGAAGCTGCGCCGCGCCGCCTGCGACCCCCGCTTGGTGGTGCCGGAGATGGGGCTGTCGGGTGCCAAGATCGAGGAGTTTGAGCGCCTGGTGCAAGAGCTGGTGGCGGGCCAACACAAGGCCTTGGTGTTCAGCCAGTTCACCGACTACCTCAAGCTCCTGGCCGAGCGGCTGGAGTCCCTCGGCGTGGCCTATCAATACCTGGACGGCAGCACGCCCGCAGCCGAACGCGGCAAGCGCGTGGCGGCCTTTCAGCAGGGCCAGGGCGAGGTGTTTTTGATCAGCCTCAAGGCGGGGGGCTTTGGCCTGAACCTGACCGTGGCCGACTACGTCATCATCGTCGACCCTTGGTGGAACCCGGCCGCCGAAGACCAAGCCAGCGGCCGCGCCCACCGCATGGGCCAGCAGCGCCCCGTCACCGTCTACCGCCTGGTCACCCAAGGCTCGGTGGAAGAGCGCATCTTGCAAATGCACCACGACAAACGCAGCCTGGCCGACAGCATGCTCAACGACCAAGACGGCTCGGCGGTGCTGGATGCCGAGGCGCTGGCGGAGTTGCTCAGGGATTGATCAGTGCGAGCGCCGCAGCGCTGTCAATGTCCCTTTAGCATAAGCCTGTCCGCCCTCACCGAGTGCTCCCATCATGTCCATCCATTCACTCTCCGCCCTCTTCGCCCAAAAGTCTTGGGCCAATAACGAGCTGTTCCATGCGCTGGCCGAGGTCGATGCGCAGGCTCATCCTCAGGTGGTGCACATGGCCATTCGCATGCTCAACCATATCTATGTGGTGGACCGAATCTTCCGAGCGCACTTGCTGGGCGAGCCGCATGGCTACAGCGCCACCAACACCGAGGCCACGCCGGACCTGGCCACGCTGCAGTTTGAGGTGGCAGAAACCGATGGCTGGTATGAGGCCTACGTGGCCCAACTCAGCCCGGCGCAGTTGGCCGAGCGCATCCACTTCAGCTTCACCGATGGCGACGGCGGCACCATGAGCCGCGAAGAGATGCTGACCCATATCGTGGTCCATGGCTTCTACCACCGGGGCAATGTGGGGCAGATGCTCAAGAGCATTGAGGTGGCGCCGCCGCGCGACCTCTACACCAAGTTCTTGCACATGCGCGAGCCCGAGCGTCGCGGCTGAGTCCACTTCCAAGTCATCCGTGTCGTTGTTGCTTCGCCTCTCCGTGCTACAGCACTGTCTTCGGCTTCGCGCCTAGGCACGAATGACTTGGCAATGGAATGAGGCATACGGGCCTCCGCGCTAAACACTCGCCCCACGCCGCCACACCAGCGGCACCCACTGCGCGGCCACGATACACACCAAGATCAGTGTGCATCCGGCCATGCCGATGAGGCTGAGGCGGTCGCCCATCAGCAGGGCGCCAAACAGTGCGGCGAACACCGCTTCACTGGACAGGATGATGGCGGCATCGGCCGGGTGCGTGTGGCGCTGGGCCACCACCTGGGCGGTGTAGCCCACGCCTACCGAGATGAGGCCCGTGTAGGCAATGGCGCCTGCGGCGGCTTGAATGGCGGCCCAGCTCAGCGGCTCTAGCCACCAGGTGGCCGCCAGGCCCAAGACCGAGCACATGGCGAACTGCACACAGGCCAGGCGATAGGGGGCGTTCCAGCGCTCGGCCACCCAGCCCACCAATGTGATGTGCAAGGCCCAGGGGATGCAACTGGCAATCACCCACCAATCACCCGTAGCAATCTCGACCTGCTTGGCCCCGGCCAAGAGCCAGGTGCCCAAGAGGCAGCCCAGCGCCGCAGGCCACACCACCGGGTGCGGTGCGCGCTTGAAGAACCACCAGCCCAAGATGGGCACCAGGGGCACATACAGCCCGGTCAAAAAGCCGGCGTTGGTGACGCTGGTGCTGAGCAAGCCCATCTGCTGCATGCCCGCCCCAGCAAAGATCAGCACGCCCAGGGCAGACGTCCATAGCCACAGGCCGCCGGGCAAGTTTTGCTGCGGTGACGCTGCCTCGCTGGCAGCGGCTTGCCGGTGTTCGCGCCAGGCCAGTGGGGCCACCACCAGCGCCCCCAGCGCAAAGCGCAGGCCGGTAAAGGCCATCGGCCCCATGTCGGCCATGCCCCAGGCCTGCGGCACAAAGGCCAGGCCCCAGATCACGGCCACGGTCAGCATGACCGCATTCGCTTGCGTGCGGGTCATGACAGAGCGTACTCCACCCTGCCATTGGCGCTGACGCTGAGGTGCCCAGCACGGGCCAAGGCCAGCAGCAGCGCGTCCACCTGCGCGGGCGTGGACTGCTCACCCAGGGTGGAGGCCACATAGCGCTGCAGCGGTGCCAGCTTGGTGGGCAGGCTATCGCCCATGCGGCGCAGCGTGGCCAGCAGCTTGCGCTGGGCGGCGGCGCTGGGCTCGGCATCTTCGGCTCGGACTTTGGGCGCGGCCTTGGCTGAGCGCTTGGGCGCGGGGCTGGCGGGCGCCGCCGCTTCAGTGTTGGGGGCTGAGTTGGCCTTGGTCTTTTCGCGCCCCGGCTTGGCGACCGGGGTGGGGGTGGGCTCCGCCATGGCGGCCGTCTTGCGCCGCGTGGTCTTTTTGGCGGCGGGCTTTGCAACAAGCTCCTCGGCGGGTGCCGGGGCTTCTGGCGCAGGGCGAACGGTTTGCCGGGCCGTCTTCACGGCGGGCTTTCGGGCTGGCTTGGCCGGGGCCTTGGGTGCCACAGGCGTCGGGCTGCTGGGTGCGGCATCCGAAGATGGCGCGGCTTCCGCGCGCGCCTTGCTCGCAGGAGCGCTGCGGCCACGCGGGGTCTTGGTGGCGACCTTGGCTGCGGCCTTGCCACGCGGCATGCCGAGCGCTTGCGCGTCAAAACCCAGCGCGCTGGCATGGGCCAGCATGGGGCCATAGCCCTTGTCATTGGAGAGCACCACAAAGTGCGCATCCGGGTGGCGCGAGGCGATGTAACCCATGTAGAACGAGAGATGAAAGTCCAGCGCGTTCTTGCCGGTGTGGGTGATGGGCACCAGGGTCAGGTGATCCCCAAAGCCTGCAAAGTTCAGGCGCGCGGCCTTTTGGTGTTGGCCGTGGAACAGCCACACATGGGTGGCGGTGGGGATCAGCTCACGCAGTTGAGCCTCGGTAGGCTGCACGTTTTCATAGTCCACCAGCACATGGGTTTCAGGCGGCGCCTCGCGGCTAGGCCCTGCCACTTGGCCGGGGCGCACCGGCGGGTACTTGCGGGCGTTCTTTTGCAGCTTGCGGCCCACGGCACGCTTCAAGTCCACCTGGGTGTGGTCGGCCAGTTGCAGCAAATACAGCAGCACATCAGCCACCTCGTCGCCCACCTTTTCGTGGACGACGGCATCGTCGCTCAGCGACGCACTTTGTTCAGGCGTGAGCCACTGAAACAGCTCCACCAGCTCGGCGGCTTCCACCACCAGCGCCATGGCCAGGTTCTTGGGCGTGTGAAACGGCTGCCAGTCTCGCTCGGCGGCAAACTGGCGCAAGGTGTTTTGAAGGGCGAGGAGGTCCATTCAGCAGCACAGCGGCTGGGGCCGCTGTGTCAAGTTCGGAAAAAGGAGGCAGTGTGCCTCAGTAGCTGACGGGGCAGGTTTGCGGATCAGCGCCTGGGGCGACCGATGGGGGTGAGTCGAAGTCGCTTCGCGACCCGCGCGTCGGTCGGGTCGCTTTGTAGGCGGGCAGGGCGCAAGAAGGGCGTAACCCTAGCTTGAACCACCCTTCACGAACGCCCCAAACCCCCCATTTCTTTAAAGCCTCTTCGCGGCGCAACAGTGCAGCAACTGCACTGTCCACAACCTCGGGTCCCAGGGGAAAGATCTTGGCCTCACCTGCCGGCCACTGAAAGTTGAATCGGTCACTGACCAACGTGATATGCGTGGAGTTCACTTTCTCCGCAGTAGCCGCATCAATCCGAATCAAATTGAGAGGAATCACAAGTTGGGACTGGCCGCTCACTCCGCCCCAAATGCTGGGGCCTCTGACCGATTGGTTGGTGCCCGCATGCTCCAAGAGCATGAGATCCGAAACCAGCACGAGATCCGTGCATTGGCAGGTCTTCAACAAATCTCCAATGGACGCGTCAAGGCCAAGGAACTTAGAAGGGAAAAAGCGGTTTCGCTCTTCATAGGCCTTAGGACCGTTCTGGCGCACCCACTCGTCGGCCACGTCCACGCGGTGCACTGAGGTCCCAGGCTCCAACTCAAGCTCTTTGCGAAGCAGGCTGAAGGTCGCCTCCTGAATGCGCTTGTCGGTTTGCCCAGTTTCGGCATAGCGGTTGGAAAAAACGGTGAGCCCGACACCCGTCATCCTGATGTTATGGGGTGTCAGCAAAACAATGCCGACTCGACGCTCAGCCGATAGGGCGGTATGCGCCACTGAAGACAACAACGCGGCAATGAGTACCAGGACAAGATTGAAGTGGGGGCGCAGCATGCACGAGGCTCCGAAGCGGCTTTGATCTGGGAAGGGCTAGTTTCCCATGCTGTTAGGGGGATCTCCCCCTCATCTGCGGCATGGGCACCTTTGGGCATGCTGCAGACACTGAGCTCATTCGACAACGGTGAGGTTCGACATGAGCACTTCGGCCACTTTGACAGTAGGGTCTGTATCGGCAGTGGCAACCCCTGGCACCGCACTGCGTGATGTGGTGGTCCGCTCTGTAGGCCGCGCCACCCCTGCCTTGGCGGCGGCCGTCGGCAAGGGCTTGGGCCTGCCGGTGGAGGCGGTCGTGCGCAGTGTCTATCGCGCCCCTGCCACCTTGCTGCAGCGCGTGGCACCTGAATTGGCCGAGCGCCTGTGTGAGCTGCTCAATGCCACCGGCCTGGAGGTGCAGACGGTGCCTGAGGGGCAGGCGGTCGATGCCCCTCCGCTGTGGGATGCCGCCGCCCATGTGCTGGATGCCCACCGCCTGCCCGAGGCCGCCGAAGCCCTGGCGCGCTTCACCGGCCTGTCGGTCTCGGCGGCGCAAGAGGCCTTGCTGACGCCTCCCGGCGTGGTGTTGGGGGGTGTCAGCGCGGCCAGCATCGAAGCCCTGAAGGCCAGCTTGCCAGAAGGCGTGGTGGAGCTGGTGGCGGTGTTGCCTCAAGACAGCCGTTACGCGCTGCACCTGCTGCCCTGCGCCGAGATGGTGGCGCGTGGCGTGCTGGAGGATGTGCGCAAGCTGGGCCTCACCCCGCTGGCCCGCGAAGGCATCATTGCCATTGACCTGGCGCACCAGACGGCCCAGGCCCTGTGGCAGCGCCATAGCCGCACCGGCGCTTTGCGGCTGATCCACACCGCCTTTCTGCGCTACACCGTGAGCCTGCATGGCCCCCTGCAAGCCTTCAGCCCGGCCCAGGCCGCCCTGCTGACCGAGCGCGCGGGTGTGCCCGCTGAGATGGTACCGAATGTGCTGGCCGCTTTGCTGGATGTCCAGACCATCGGTCTGCACGAGGACGTGCCCCACGCCGAGCTGCCCGAGCTGATGGCCGCCTATGCTGGAGTGGGCTTGAACGTACAGGCGGACTTGAGCACCTTCAAACGCTACACCCTGGAGCTGGCGCAGGCCAGCGACCCGGCCGCCGCGCAGCGCCTGCTGGTGCAGCAAGCCGCGTGGCCTGCGGGCCAGCCCCTGCCCGCCCTGCCTTGCCACACCGCAGAGCCCCTCAGCCGCCCGCGTGCGCGCCAGTTGCAAGCGCTGCTGGACGGCCTGGGCTGCGACGCTTACCTGGAGGAACACCATGGCTGAGCCCACCTTGCATGCCATGCACATTGCCATGGCTGAAAAGGGCAAGCAAGCCGCGCTGGCCCATCGCCACGACGAGGCCTTGCGGCTCTACCGAGATGCCATCCGCTTGGCGGTGTCTGCCAAAGCCCCCGAGGTCTTCTTCAGGCATTACAGCCAATGCGTGATGGAGAGCCTTGAGCACACCGGCCAGTTGAATGAAGTGGCGCACTTTTGCAGAGAGGCCGACGCCCACTACCAGGGCTTGGGCATGGACAGCCCTTTGCACCGCAAGGACCACGGCTCGCTGCTGGAGCGCCTGGGCGCTGTGCTGCTGAAGCAAGGCGATGTGCCTGCGGCCCGCCAGGCGCTGGATCAAGCCACGGCCTTGGCCGGCAAGGGCGTGCTGCCCTTGGCCGAGCAACTGCAGGGCTGGCTGGCGCGTGGCCTGAGCTGCACCCCCGCCCAGGTGCTGCAGGCGCAGCGGCGGCACCAGTACTTTGTGGTGCGGCCCGGCGCCGTCAACGAGGCCTTGGCCCGTGTGGCCCCGGCCGCCTTGCCCAAAGGCCTGAACCCCCAGGCCGCATTCGCCTGAGCCCGCCTTCACCCCCTCAATAACGCAGTAAACGACGTCAAGGAGCGCCCTCATGGCTGACATAGAGAAACTCAAACCCGGTGAGATCTTGGCCGACGCCAGCGTGGCGGACTTCATCTCTCGCCTAGGCCTGGGCATTGCCGAGGCCCAACGCGCCTTGGACGAAAACTCCATCGCCCAGCTGGGTGAGTTTGTGCAGCCACGCGAAGGCTTGGGCGGCCGCACCCTGCTGGACCTGGGCCTGATGCCGGCCTTCTATCACTACCAACATGCGGACCTGAGCTGCGCGTTACAGCTCAGCATGCGGGTGGCCAAGGACGAAGGCTTTGGCTTCAGCATCAACGGCAACTTTGGCGACAACAGCAGCAACAACGGCAGCAGTGACAACACCAGCGCCGAGAGCGAAAGCGGCAGCAGCAGCAGCCGCAACACCCGCAGCGCAGCGCTGAGCATCAAGACCAGCACCACCGGTGCCTTGACGGTCAATGGCCAGAACCTGACCTTGGCCGGCACCAACCCGCAAGACCGCATTCGCCAACTGTCCCAGGCCTTGCGCGGCAACGCGGCCACTGGCGTGTCGCGCGTGGCCGTCACGCCGCCCACCCAGGCCGTCAACCCCACGGTGGAGCCCCCGCACGAGCAAGTCGTGGCCAGCCCCAATGCGGTGGCCTTCATGGCCGGTGGTGCGCAGCAGGGGGCCATTGAGGTGGAGGCCCTGCCTGCCGCGCCGGAGGAGTTTCAACTCAAGGCGGGAGTGGTCGTGACCTCGGCCGTGATGCCCACGCTGGATGCCTATGCGGCAGACATTGCCACCAAGATCCATGCGCTGGGCTACAACGCCTTTGTCACGCAGGCCGGGCAGGTGCTGTCGGGCATCAAATTCGACTTGGACAGCTCCTTCATCCGCGACCAGCCCGACGCTGCGCGCCTGCGCCGCGTGGCGCGCTTCCTCAAGGCCTCGGGCCTGAGCGTGCGCGTGCGGGGCTACACCGACCGCTCTGGCCCCAGCAGCTACAACGTGGGCCTGGGCAACCGCCGCGTGGCCGCCACCATTGCCTATCTGCAGGCCCAAGGCGTGAGTGCCGCGCAACTGCAAGCGGTGACTAGCACCGGTGAGCAACGCTGGGCGCAAGAGGGCGCGCCCGACGGCCAGCAGAACGAAGCCCACCGCTTGGTGGAGTTGGTGTTCGTGGACAACCCCAAGCGCTATGTGTTTGTGGACGGCGATGACAGCCACACCTTGAAGCCCGTGCTGCCCGACCACACCGCTGGGCCAACCCCCGGCAATGGCTGGGTCTATGTCAGCGACCCGGCGGTGGTCAACCTCAGCGCCGGGGGCCGCAAGGTGGTGATCCGTGGGGTGGACTTCCCGCTCAGCGGTGCGGCCATCGACGGCCTGGCCACCCACAGCGGCGAAGCTTATGCCCGCCACTTGGCACTGGACGTGAACGCCCACCCCACGGTGCAGGTCAAGGCCTGGGCCACCGGCCATGTCTGCAACCTGGCGCTGGCGGGGGACAACTTTGCGCTGGAACTGGTGAGCACCGAAGACCGCGAGATCACACTCAGCTCGACCGAAGACGTGACGGTCACGCGCCAGTTCAGCCGCAGCACCACCACGCACACCACCAGCCAGAACACGGGCAACCGCACGATTGCAGTGGGGGCGAGCCTGGACTATCGAAGCTCCCGTCAGTTTGAGCAGAGTGTCACCGGCAACTCGGCCATCTCAGCACGGCTGGTGTCCATCCCTGCGCCACCGGAGTTCTTGGCCTTGGTCAAAGACTTCCTCAAGGAGTGATGCGCCATGTCTGAGACCGTTGAAGTCACCCGCTCACTCGTGTCTGCGCCGCTGCCGCAGATCATCGAGAAGCTGGGCATCTCCATTGCGCAAGCCCAGGCGGCGCTGGACGCCAACTCCGTCAAGCTGGCCCAGGAGATGTCTGAGGTCACGGTGGACATCGGCGGAGAGGCCCGCAACCTGATCTCGCTGGGCTTCACGCCCACCTTCTACGCCTTCACCGAGGCGACGGTCGAAGCCAAACTCAGCTTCTCCATGAACGAGAGCACCGAAGTCGGGGTCAAGGTCGGCGCCAGTGTCTCGGGCGGCACCGGCTTTGTGATGGTGGCCGCCAGCGTGGATGTCTCTTATGCGCGCAAGTTCTCGGTCTCGGCCGAGGGCAGCAGCTCCATCGCTGCACGCCTGGTGTCCTTACCGCCGCCGGATGTCTTCATCGAGCTGTTGCGACGCCAGGCCGACAAGCCTGTCCCCTGATCTCCCTCACCCCTCACTGTCCCTTTCAAAGGAGCGCACACCATGGCCATTGGTCAAGAACTACTGAACGTCCCCATGGGGGACATGATTCGCCAGATGGCCTTTGCCATCGCCGAAGCCCAGATCAAGCTCGACGAGTCCTCCATCCAGGTGGCCGAGATGATGGGCGGCCTGAAGACGGTCTATAACGACGAAGGCGAGGTGGCCTTTGACGACAGCCGCGTCTTCTTTGGCTACGACACGATGACGCTCAAGGAGGCTGAGGCCTACCTGAAGATCGACGACGCCTTGTCGGGCGGCAATGTGGCGGACGCCTTGGCGCGCCTGAAGAAGGCCAGCGGTGCCGTCAAAGACACCGACGAGGTGCGCGTGCCGGTGCGCATGTCCATGCTGGAGCTGGGCTTCACACCCACCTTCTATCAGTTTGTGGACACCATCATCGAGGTCAAGATCGCCATCAAGATCACGCGCGAGTCCACCTACGGCACCAAGAGCAGCAACACCCTGCGCACCGAAACCAACAGCAAGAGCAGCAGCGGTGGCGGCATCTGGAGCTTCTTTGGCGGCAGCTCCAACAACAACAGCCGCAACACGGTGCAGACCAGCCAGGTTGATGCCAGCTACCAGGCCAAATATGGCTACAGCGCCGAGGGCTCCAGCCTGCTGCGCACCAAGCTCAGCCCGCTGCCGCCGCCGCCCATTCTGGAAGAGCGCATCCGCCGCATGATGGATGCCGAGGAGAAGCGTCGGCTCGATAAGCTGCCCAAGCCAGCGCCGGCCCCTGCTCCTTGATCTGATACCCCCTGAGGAGCCACCGCCATGAGCGTAGGAACCGAACTGCTGAATGTGCCCTTCCCGCAGATGGTAAGAAGCCTGGGCGTGGGCATTGCCGAGGCCCAGTTCGAGCTGGACATGGTCTCGCTCAAGATCGCCCGGATGATGGCGGGCTATGCCGTCGATGAAAACGACGAGAGCATGCTGCCCGGCAGCGAAGACGACGGCGAGCGCAAGTACCTGGTCAAGTTCTCGGACGGCGCCGAATACAGCCTGTTGGAGCTGGGCTTCACGCCCACCTTCTATCAGTATGTGGACACGGTGATCGAGCTGAAGATGTCCATCAGCACCAGCAGCGAGATCACTCAAGAGCGCAAGTCCGCCAGCGTATCCGCCTCTGGTGGCTGGTTCCTGTTTGGTGGCGGCATGACGGCCAGCTCCGTCTCGGCCAGCTTCGCCTCCAAGTACCAGTACTCGGCTGAAGGCAGCTCGGTGATGCGCACCAAGATCGTCCCGCTGCCTGCGCCTGCTTTGTTGGAAGAGCGCATCCGCCAGATGATCAATGCGCGCAGCGCTGCGCCAGCGCCAGCGCCCGCTCCGGCGCCGGTGCCCTGAGAGACCCGCGACCATGGCCACCTGGCAAGACCTTCAACGCAAGCAGGCGCGCAGCGTGGCGGCGGCATCCGCAGCGTCCCCATTGAGGCCCGGCGCGGTGGCTGCCGTCCCCGGTGTGCCTGCCGTGGCCCCGGCTGCCGCCAGCTCACCCCGCCTGCAAGCACTGATGGCCGAACGCCAACGCCTGGAAGGCCGCATGAGCGGCCTGGTGGGTGGGGGGGATGACCGCGATGCAGCGCGCTACAGCGTGGCCCCAGCGGCCCAGCGGCGGGCCGAGGCCCAGCAATGGCTGGCCCAGCGTGAGGCCGGGCGCGAGGCCCTGAGCAGCCGTCGTCTGGCCAGTGCGCCCAGCCGTGAGGCCGCTGAGGTGACCGAACCCGGCACGCCCACCTCGCCCACCGCCTGGAGCCGCCTGCGCGACGCCCGCCAAGGCGCGCAGCGCGCTCTGCGCCAAGTGGACGAGGCCCTGGCCAGCACCGACGCGCTGGACGGCCGCAAACTCGACCGTGCCTTGGACAACGCCTTGGACCGCCAGCCCGGCCTCAGCACCGAGGACCGCGCCCGCGTCAAATCCCAAGCCCGCGACGCGCTCTCGGGCGTCACGGCCCCCTTGCGCGGCGCGCTGGACGAACCCAAGCGCAAGGTCCAAGAGGTTTCCCAACGTGCCCGTGAGGCCTTGGCTGCGGGCGAGCGCATTGAGCGCGATTGGCAAAGCCGCCGCGATGCCATTGGCGGCCCCGACCTGAGCCGTGTAGCCCAAAGCTACGAGCAGCGCCGCCACCGCCTGCTGGAAGTGGCCACCGGCAGCGTGGCCCAACTGGGCGAACGCATGGACGGCCTGCGCCAAGTGCTGCAACAGCGCCGTGCCGACCACAAAGCCCAAGAGCGCGAAGACGAGGCTCGCCGCGAGCGCGCCCTAGAGCGCCGCCAACAACGCCGACAAGAAGAAGGGAGCACCGTGTGAGCGACACCGCTACCGCCCAGTTTGTGGGCGATTCCATGGAAGAGATGCTGGTCTCATTGGCCGAAGGCGTGCGCGAGGCCCAGCAGGCGCTCTCCGCCGTGCCTGCGGTCGATGCCTATGGCCGGCCCCAGCCCACCTATCACCTGCCCTATCTGGACTTTGACTTGGAAGTCAAGGTGGTGATGCAGTCCTCGCCCGGCGGGCGCCCCATTGCCCGCCTCATGCCGTTCACGGCCAAGATGGCGCCTTCCACCAAGGGCAGCCAAAGCACCGAGGTCAGCGGCCACATCAAGGGCCGCTTGGTGGCCGTGCCGCCGCAGCAAGGCCTGCCGCTGCCGGTCTTGCGCCTGAGCCTGCCGCCACGCCAAGCGCCCAAGCAGCAGACCTTGTGGCTGGAGGCCGCCAATACGGCTGGAGAGCGACTCACTCAACAAGACGTTGAGCTGAACATTGACCCCGCCGCCAGCCAGCGGCTCAACCCTGGCCTGACCTGGCCGGCTCAGCTCAACAAGACTCGGCTGCAGCAGGCGGTGGTGCAGACCAATGAACAAGGCGTGGCACAGGTGGTGCTGGACTTGGGTGATGAGCTGCCCGCGGGCGCCTTGCTGATGGTGGTGGCCAGCATTGGCCCCGTCAGGGCTCAAGGAGTAGTGACCGTATGAAAGCCCTCGACATTTTTGCCACGCTGCAGACCGAGCAAGGCCAGCCCTTGGCGGGCACCGTGGTGCAGCTGGAATGCTTCTCTCTGCAGGCCGCCGACTGGGTGGTGATGGGCGAGGGCAAGACCGAGGCCCAAGGCCAGTTGCGCATCCGCGTGGAGATGCCGCTGTCGGATGAAGCCACCGCACCGCAAGTGCGCCTGACCTTGGCCGCTGCCCCCGCCCAGCGCGTGCTGGCCGAGGGTGGGCGCATCAGCTATGCGCCGCGCACGGGCTTGCTGTCCATCGACTTCGGCACGCTCAGCACCTTGGCCCAGCCCGTGCCGCTGCAGCCGGCCACGGCGGATCGACGCTTCAGAGCGGTGGTCTCGCCCCAGATGATGGGCGTGTCGGCCGCCGCACGGCCTTTGTTCCACACCACGGGAGCCACCACCACGCCGCTTCGCGACACCGTGGCAATCACCCGCCCTGGGGTGACCCTAGCCGATACCGTGACGGTGCCCATTCGGGGGGTGGATCTGGACAACAACCCGACAGTGATTGACCTGCGCAAACAGATTGCCACCAAAGACCTCGACCTCACCGGCATCACCCAGGACCGCGACGGCGTGCTGTTAAGGCTGAACTTGGTGGAGGAAGAGCGCGACAGTTTGGTCAAGCAGAAGGGGGTCGTAGAGAAAAGGAACCTCGATCTCGTCAAGGAGCTGGAGGCCAACAAGATCCGCCCAGTGTTGGGCAACACCGTGCAACTGCATAGCCTGACCCAAGACCTGCAAAGCCAGTTCAGCAGCGCCCAAGCCAGCATGGCCAAAACAGACAGCGGCATGCGCCTGGGCGATGTGCGCATCAAGCTGCGCGGCAAGCTGGGGCCGGATGGGCAGTTTCAACTGCCCCGCGCTGAAGACCTGCTCAAGCCCGATGCCAGCAACGTGCTGGACGAGGTGGACTTTGGCCTGCTGGCCCCCGAGGTGAGCGCGGCTGATTTGAACGTCCCCGTGCCTAATCTGGCGCGCCTCACCGAAGGCGCAGCGCGTCAAGTCTTGCAGTCGTTGGGGCTGCGCTTAGAAGCGGCGGTAGGCACCGTGCAAGAAGGCTTTGTCTCTGGCCAAGCCATGCGCCAAGCCCCAGCCGCCGGTGGCCAAGCCGTGCGCGGTGGCACCGTGCTGGTGGTCTTTGCTCAATAAGGAATTGTCATGAGTTCAGCACTTTCCAGCTTGGTGTCCGATGTGGTGGCTTCGCCCCTGGGTGATGTCATCGCCTCTGTCGGTGAAGGCGTGGCCGCTGCCCAGCGCGCCTTGGACGAAGGCTCACTCGCCCAGACCCTGGCCATCTACAGCGAACAAGGCGATGCTGGCTTGCAAATGCTGCGTGAGATTGGCTACCAGCCCACCTTCTACAGCCTGCCCGAGACCACTGGCGAGGTGACGGTCTCGCTCACCTTGGGCAACTCGGCCAGCCAAAACGGCGCTGCCTCTGCAGCCCCTGGCTTGCGTGGCTTGGCCCCCACCGGGGGCGCCTTGCTGGCCAGCCGCAGCCGCGCCTATGTGACCCCCGTGGATGCGGGCTTTGCCAACCGCTATGGCTACAGCGCGCAGGTCAGTGCCAAGCTCAACTTCAAGATCGTGCCCGTGCCCCCGCCTGCGGGCACCGAAGACCTGCGCTTGGTGCCCGATCTGGCTGGCCTCGCCTTGCCCGAGGCGCGTGCGCGCCTCTCGGCCATGGGCTTGCAGCTGGCCTTCCAGAGTGAGGCCCCCAAGCCCGAGGTGGAAGCCAAGCACATCGTCAGCCGCACCGAGCCGCCCGCTGGCCTGCTGACCCGAGTGGGTGCCACGGTCACGCTCACCATCACTCTGGCCTGAGGAGGCCTGTGCCATGCCCACACCCACCACCCCACCCAAGCCCGACGCCAATGCCCCTGCCGACGTCGAAGCCGACAGCGCCGAGAAGGACGCCCCATCCGCCGACACCCGGGCTGCGAAAGCCGATGGGCCCTCTGCCGTCGCGGCGCATGCTTTCTGGGGTTCACTGCCCGGCATCTTGACCGGCCTGGCCACGGTCTTAACGGCAGCCACCGGCCTGTTCGTGGCCCTGCGTGCCACCAGCCCCGCCATCGCTGGCGGCGGTCCCTCCTCGGCACCGCCTGCGTCGCAGGGCGCCGCCCCAGCGCCCACAGCACCCCCGCGCATCACCCCGCCTCGCTTTGAGGCAGCGTCCGCCGTGCGCGTCTCTCCCGCACTGCGCGCCATCCTTCAAGACCCCGACGGCTTCAGCAACCTGCGCGCCGCACCCGGCACCCGCAGCGCCATCATCACCCGCCTGCCCCAAGGCCAAAGCCTGGAGCGCCTGCGCGAAGAAGACGGCTGGTGGCTGGTCCGCACCCCCGAGGGCCAAACCGGCTGGGTGCATGGGTCGAGGTTGAAGGGGGAGCCTTGAGCCTGGGGCTTCAAGTTCAGCGTTTAGAGAGCCCTGAACACAACGTCTCAGCGCGCACTGTGCTGAGGTGAACCGATTCAGAAGCCCATCGTGCTGGCCATAGTGGGCTGTGTGGCTGGGCGGCGGCTGGACAACCCCCCAAATGCACATTGAGAAGCCTGATAACGATACAACAAGGTTCTTCTTGGACGGGGTTTCTGCCTTGACCGTTTGTTAGGCGGGCGTTCGGGGTGCTCCGCCAGACAGACGCTACATGTTGAACCTCCGCTTTAGTGCTCTTCCCACATCCCGTGATACAAATGCGAACCTCAAAAAAAGGGACAACACCGTGGACTTCATTGATCAGCTTCGCATCCTTGCATCGCGTATCGCCAATACTCGATCAGTCATTCAAACTGAGGAGGCGACAAAGAACGCCATGATCATGCCGTTGATCCAAATCCTCGGATACAACGTGTTCGATCCACTTGAAGTCACACCTGAATTGGTGGCAGATGTTGGTACTAAGAAGGGTGAGAAAGTCGACTATGCGATCTTGAAGGATGGCAAGCCAATCATTCTTTTTGAGTGCAAGAAGGCCGGTGGTGACCTGAGCATCAATCACGCTGGCCAACTCTTCCGTTATTTTCATGTCACGGAAGCGCGTTTTGGCGTTCTCACAAACGGCCTGGTCTATCGCTTCTTCACTGACCTAGAGCAGCCGAACAAAATGGACGAGAAGCCGTTCTTTGAGTTCAACATCCTTGATTTCAAGGAGCGAGACGTTGAGGAGCTGAAGAAGTTTGCCAAGGCAGCTTTCGATCTTGAGACGATCCTGACTACGGCCAATGAACTTAAGTACACCAGGGCCATTCAGACTAGGCTTAACGAATGGATGGTGAGTCCGTCAGAAGACTTTGTCCGGTTGGTGTCATCTGAACTGCTCGGAAGCAAGCGGTTTACCCCCGCAATTCGCGATCAATTCACGCTGATCACGCGACGCGCCTTCGAGCAACTTTTGGGCGAGAAGATCAACGAACGACTCAAGGGGGCGATGGCGCCTGAGTCAATCTCCTTGCAGGAGCCTGCGCCAGCGATTCAGCAGCTGAAGGCAGAACTTGATGCGGCTGCACCTTCTGTTGATCCGCAGATAGTCACTTCTTCGGAAGAACTGGAAGGCTTCCACATCGTTCGCGCCATCGTCCGTGGACTGGTGCCAACCAAGCGTGTCGTCATGCGTGATGCGCAGAGCTACTGCGCGATCCTCCTTGATGACAATAACCGGAAGCCTATTTGTCGACTTCGCTTTAACAACCGCGAGAAGCTCCGGCTCGGGCTGTTTAACGAGAAGAAGGATGAGGAAGTTGTAAGCCTCGAATCGCCAGATGACATTTACAACTTTGCGGCGCAGATTCAGAGTGCGCTCAAGTCATATCTGCCACAAGCCGAGGGCTAATCGATACAGGGCCCCCTGTAGATTTGAGACTTGGCCTACCAAGCACGCATGAATCCAACGACTGAATTTGTTCCCTACAACCCTGAATGGCCTGCCTTGTTGGAGCCCGAGAAGTCCGCTCTGCAAGAGGCGAATTCGCAGTGGTTGGGCGGGGAGATCGACATATTGGAAGCACTGCTGGCGTCGGGCTTTCCGCCAAACCTGTCACCTACATCATGCCTCCCGTCGCCTCGCGTCTAGGTAGCCCAGTTTCAGATCTATGAGCTCACTTCAAAGCATACCTTGGCCATTCATCTTGGGTGGTGTCTTGGCCGCAGTCCTCTTGCTCGCCCTTGTGGTTTCACTCAAGCGGTCGTCAAGGGCCACCGATCGACTCAAGCCCCGCGGCCCAGGCAATGCTCGATATGTTTGCACCAGATGCTCGGGAGAGTTTCTTCACTCGAACAGAACAATCTCCGCCTGGGAGAAGGGGACAAGAAGACTGTTTTGCGATGGCTGCCACAAGCAGTGGCGCAACAATCAACCGAGGACCGTGGAACAACAAGCGCACCGGTCAAATGCTCGTACCAACCTTCGTCAATCGCCACCGCAGGGTCGTGGCTGCCTTGGTTTGCTTGCTCTGATGTTTGTTTTGCCTGTAGCTGCCGTCTACGCTGGCTTGCTTGCTTGATCGGCTGAATCATTCTCACCTTGACTTCAACCGGAAAGGAGACCCCCATGCCCCATGCCCTGAATTGGTTTGAAATTCCCGTCACTGATTTCGCCCGTGCGCAGCGCTTTTACGAAGCGGTGCTGGGCATTCACATCGAGCCCTTGGTGATGGGGCCGATGACCATGGGCATGCTGGGCACGGACCACGAGTCTGTGGGTGGGGCCATCGTGTATGGCGAGGGCGGTGTGCCCGCGCAAAACGGCACACTGGTCTACCTGAACGGTGGCGATGACCTGGCCCCGATGCTGGCGCGGGCCGTGGCGGCCGGCGGCACGGTGGTGGTGCCCAAGACCGAGATCGGCAACAACTTTGGCTACTTTGCGCACTTTGTGGACACCGAGGGCAATAAGGTCGGCCTGCATTCGGTGGCCTAGGCGGCCCAGCCATTGGCGGCACCATAATCGCTCGCTTTGCAAGCCGAGAGAGCCCGCCCATGTCCTATATCGAAGGCGCCCTGGTCAAAGACGAGCAGGTCGTGCATGAAGGCCACATCAGCCTGTGGTCCATGTGGCACCTGATCTTTTTTGGCGTGCTGTTAACGCCGGTGGCCGTGGGCCTGGTGCTGCTGGGCATCGCCTATGTGCGCTACAAGTCCACCGAGCTGGCGGTGACCACCAAGCGGGTCATCGTCAAACATGGCTTCATCAGCCGCAGCACGGTAGAGATCAACCTCAACAAGGTCGAAAGCATCCAGGTTGAACAAGGCTTGCTGGGCCGCATGTTCGACTTCGGCACCTTGGTCATTTCGGGCACCGGAACCGCCCATGCGCCCTTGGCCGGCATCTCGGCGCCCATGGGTTTTCGGCACGCCTTCATCGAAGCCCAAGAGCACAACGCAGCTTGAGCCTCAGCGGTGTCGTCGACAAAGTGAGCCGATGGTGAATGCTCGCCGCCGCACAGACGCCTCGCGTCACTCAGCGCAGTCTGGGCTGATTCTTCCATTCGAGGATCAGCCATGTTCAATCACTTGCTTCGCTCGTTCGCTGTGCTCGCCGCAGCGACTGCCCTGTTGCTGACGGTGGGCTGCAACAAAGCGCCCGATGCCTCTACCGTGCTGCAAAGCGCGCCAGAGCGGTCAGACGATGAGGTGACCACCAGCGTCAAGACCGCTCTGGTGACGGACCCGGTCCTGAAGGCCTACGACATCGCCGTGGTCACCAGCAAGGGTGACGTTCGTCTGACCGGTCAAGTCGACGCCCAGAGCCAGATTGACGCGGCCATGGCGATGGTTCGTGCGGTGCCGGGCGTCCACAGCATTCACGATGAGCTGACGCTCAAGAAGTAGTCATTTGCTTTGTCGTCATGGGGTTGACGCAAAAGGGCGGGAGATCGAGGCGAGGATCGCCGGGCCACTCTGGGCCGACAACTGGCGGCTGGCCGTCTGCCTGGGCAGAGAACGTGAACCATCCGCCGGTGTACTCGTCCACCCAGATGCGCTCCACCGAGATCCCCTGCGCCTCAAGCTGTCGCCGTTTCAGCGCTGTCCGCCATCGACGTCGATGACCGCCCCGGTGGTGAAGCCGTTCTCCAGCAGAAAGCGCACGGCATGGGCCACGTCTTGTGGTGTGCCAGCGCGGCCTACCGGCAGCGATTGCCCGACTTTGTCGAAGTGGGCCTTCTGCTCTGTGGCCCCAAGGCGGGCGCTCCAGAGCGGGGTGTTGATCATGCCAGGCGTGACGACGTTGACCCGGTGCGGGGCTAACTCCAGAGCCAGGGTGCGGCCCAGCGCCTCGATGGCCGCGTCGACCGCCGCCAGGGTCGAGACCCCGGCCATGGGCTTGCGGCTGATCCAGCCCGAGAACAGCACCATGGACCCCTGTGCGGCCAGCCGCGGCGCAGCGTATTTGGCGCAGTGGTACTGGCCCCAGTACTTGCTCTCGAACAAGGCCCGCGCCTGGGTCACGGGCAAGTCCACCACGTTGCCGCGCACCGTCCCGGCGGCGGCGGTGACCAGATGATCCAGCCGATTCAGTTGGCCAAAGAAGTCGGCCACGGCCTGCTCGTCGGTCACATCCACACTGGCCACCTGGACCGGGCCTTGGACTTGCGCTGCCGCCTGGGCCAGTTTGGTGGCGTCACGCCCCACCAGGGTCAGGCGAGCGCCCCGGAGGGCCAAGTCCTGGGCCAGGCACAGGCCAATGCCACTGGAGCCTCCAGTGATCACGACGTGTTGGTTCTCAAAGTTCCGTTCAATCGGCATGGCTTGCTCCAGTGGGTCAGACGATGGGGTCTCTTCAAAGACGGCGTGGCCCGTCAAGGTGCTTTCTTCGGGGCTTCTGGAAAGACGATGTCCCGAGCGCCGCCGAACTGGATGATGTTGATGCATGCCTGTGGGCCAACACAGCGGTCAGCGTGCAGCTCGTTGGCCCGGATGCGCACGTACGCATCCTGCCCCGTGACGACAGTGTGGCCATGCTCGTCGATGTGAGCCCATTGACCTTGGATCGCGAAGCCCCAGTAGTCCTTGGTGTGGAGATGCGGAGGAATGGCGACGCCCGGCTGTAGACGGAAGGCCCAAACGGCTGTGCCCTTGGCTTCGTCGCCCCACAGCACGGCCATCTCAGCGCCCTTCAAGCCGGCGGGTTGCCAGGCCACTTGGTCCAGCTTGAAGACATGGCCGTCTTGGGCCTGTGCGAAGGTAGCCAAAGCCGTTAAGGCGAGTGCTGCAGTGATTCGTTTCAACATGGGATGACTCCTTAAGTCAGGTGAGGGGAAGGATATTGATGCGAGAGGCAAAAGATATCTATCGATAGATAGATGATGAAGGCAAAAAAAGGGAAGGCATGGGCGCCTGGCGGTGACTCAATCAACGCCCAGCAAAAGCTTCATCGATTCGGCTGTATGGGCTACGCGCTGAGGCTCGCCCTGGCTGCGGGCCAGCAACAGGGCGCCCTCCAGCATGGCCATGGCCGTCTTGCCCAGGCGCAGCGCCGCAGCGGGCTTGAGGTGGGGCTGCAACAGACGCGCCTGCACGGCCAACCAAGCCTCCACCTCATTGAAGAAGCGGCACACCTCGGCCTGCAAGGTCTCGCCCAAGGTCTCAAAGTCGCTGGCCAGCATGCCGGCCACACACCACTGGTCGCCGCTGGCCGCCGCCTCAGAGAACAAGCGAGAAAACCTGTCCAGGCGCTGTGCCACAGGTAGGCTCTCCAGCGAGGCCAACAAGGCCATGACCTCCGCGCGGTACTCCCCCACCAAGGCCAGACCGATGTCTTCCTTCGAGGGAAAGTAGTAGTGCACGGAGGACGACTTGACCCCCACCAAGGCCGCCAGATCTCGGTGGCTGAAGGCATTGAAGCCGCGCGTGCGCAGCAAAGCCCGGGAATGGGCCAGCACCTCGGAGCGGCGATCAACAGTAGGTGAAGACATGATGGGAGGAAGTCTATCTATCACCAGATAGATAAGCAAGTGCCAGCAACAAAGACCGTCAGGAATCCAAGGTCTTGCGCATCGCCTGGGCCAAGCCCGCCTCGCCCCGCTCGTCCAGCGCCGCTGCGGCGGTGGAGCGATCCAGCGCATCTTTGTTCTGGCTGAGCTTGGACTTGCCCTCCAGCCGCGTGATGGCAATCTCTAGCCCCACGATATTGGCCAGCATCGCATCCAGGTAGTCGCTGGGGGCGTCGCCCATCTTCCAGGGTTGGGGCTGGCTGGCCTCGTGGGTGCGGGTCAGGCGGGCCACCAAGCCGCGCACATAACGCACATCATCACGCACCGTCAGGCGGCCATGGGCGTGCACCACCTCGTAGTTCCAGGTGGGCACTTGGCGGTGTGCCACGTGCTTGCTGGGATACCAGTTGGGCGAGATATAGCCCGCCACGCTGCGAAACACCACCAGCACATCGGCGCCTGCGGCGCATTCCTGCCACAGCGGGTTGGCGCGCGCCACATGGGCGTGCAGCGTGCCCAGCGGCCCAGTGGCCGGGTCCAGGTCAAAGGGTAGGTGGTTGGCGTCCAGCCCTTGCGGCCCGTGGTGGATCAGCACGCCCAAGGGGTGGGCTTGCACCAAGGCGTGCAAGGCGGCGATATCGCCTTGGGCAAAGTGGGCGGGGGTGTACATGGCGCAGGCCTCGGGCTCAGCAGCGGCCGGAGCGGCGGCTGCGTGGGTTGAGCTTGTCCAGGTCAGCGATCTGCTGCTTCAGCAGCAGCAGCAAAGAGCGTGCGTGCTCCACCGGCATGCGCACCACGGTGGTGGGCGTGCCTTCGTCGCGCAGGGGGCGGGGCTGCACCAGGGCATCCACCGCGATCTCGATCATGCCGTGGTCATGCCGCATGGCTTTGAGGCGTTGCACCTCGACGTCGTAGGTTTTCAAGTCGGTCTCCGGGTAGGGGATGAGGGATTATCCCGGAGCAAGCGGCTCATCAGCTCGCGCACCAGCCCCAAGCCCGGCGCTTCGGTGCGGCGGGCCAGTGTGACGAGGGCAAAGCGGGCTTCGCTGTCCAGGGGCGGTGTCAGCGTCAGCTCCACCAGCTCGGGCGCTGCCGCACGGATGGCCAGCAGCACCGCGTCGCTGTGGCTGGCCAGGGCCACCAGGCTTGGGATCTCGTCGCAGCGCAGGCTCACGCTGTGGCTGGGGTGGGCCTCGGGGCCGTAGCGCTCAACCAGGGTGCGGCAGACCTCATCCGACAGCGGCGTAGACGCCAGCGCAAAGGCTTGAACGTCGGCAAAGCTCAGGGCGCGACGGCGCTTGCTCAGCGGGTGGCCGCGCCGCACCATGAAGGCCCCGCGCATGGCGCACACCTGCTGGGTGTGCAGGTCAGGCGCTGGGCGCAGCGAGCGGGCATCCACCACCAGCGCGTCCAAGCTGCGCGCCCGTAAAGCCTGAACCAAGAGGTCGGTGCCGGCCCGCGCCACCTCCACCTGCAAACCGGGGCAGTCTTGGGCCGCCTTTTGCAGCAGCGGCGTCATCAGCATGGCACCAGGGCCGGAGCCCATGCCCACCCGCAAGCGCCCCTGCAGCTCGCCCGGCTGGCGTTGGCCTGCCCGGCGCAGCTCATCAGCCGCTTGCACCAGCTCGCGGGCGCGGGCCAGCGCCTCTTGGCCAAACGGGGTCAGCTCGCTGTGGCGGCCTACACGGTCAAACAAGGGCTGACCCAACTCTTGCTCCAGGCTGCGGATGCTGCGGCTGAGCGCCGGCTGGGTCAGGAACAGCAAGCCGGCTGACTTGCTGAACGAGCCTGTCTCTGCCAGCGAGATGAGGTGTTTCAACTGCACCAGCGTCATGACCCAAGCCCTGAAAGAGTGAACGTCAAACTCATCGTAATGGAAAACAATATGCATTGGACTTGGGTTGGACCCGCTCCTACATTGACACACCGTTTGCCTGTGGCCCACGCGGCCCGCGTCTCAAGGAGTGCCCATGTCCAAGCTCACCGTCCCCTTCGTGCTGGCCGCCCTGGTGGGCGCGCTGCTCAGCCCATTGGCTCAGGCTCAGACCTACCCGAGCAAGCCGGTCAATTTGATGGTGCCCTACCCGGCAGGCGGGCCCTCAGACGCCATTGCCCGCATCTTCAACACGCCCCTGGGCAAAGAACTGGGCCAGCAGGTGCTGGTGGAAAACCTAGGCGGCGTCAGCGGCGCACTGGCAGCGCAAAAAGTGCTGGCGGCTCCGGCCGATGGCCACTATGTCTTCCAGGGCTCGCCCAATGAGGTGATCCTGGCGCCGCTGGCCAATGCGGCCGTCAAGCTCAAGACCGAAGACTTCCGCCTGGTCCACCCGGTGGCCGACGCGGTGATGGTGTTTGTCACCCGCAAAGACCTGCCCGTCAACAGCGTGGACGAGCTGATCGCGCTGGCCCGCAAGTCGGGCGACAAACCCTTGACCTATGGCAGCGTGGGCATTGGCTCGCTCTATCACCTGATCTTGGAACAAGTGCAGCACAGCACCGGCATCAAGCTGGCGCATGTGCCCTACAAAGGCAACGCGCCCCTGCTGCAAGACCTGGGCGGCGGGCAAGTGGACTTTGCCGTGCTGGTCTACAGCGCCGCCATGGGCGCGCTGGCCGAGCAAGGCCGCATGAAGGTGATTGGCCAGTTGGGTGCCCAGCG
Source organism: Ideonella sp. (assembly GCF_044358605.1). GTDB lineage: Bacteria > Pseudomonadota > Gammaproteobacteria > Burkholderiales > Burkholderiaceae_C > Ideonella. The sequence goes on along the minus strand of NZ_JBIKNQ010000007.1, from coordinate 73,900 downwards.
CTCGGAGCTGCTCAAGCAAGTGCCCACCGCCAGCGAGGGCCAGGCCTTGAAGAACTTCTCCTACAAGATCTGGACGGGCTATATGGTGCCCAAGAACACCCCCGAAGACGTGGTGCAACGCCTGCATGCGGCCATCACCAAATCATTGCAAGACCCCGCCGTGCGCACCCAACTGGCGGCCCAAACCCAGCAGCCTTCGGCCCCCATGAGCCTGGCGGAGTCGGCCAAGTTCTTTGAGGCTGAGACCGCGCGTTACCGCGCCATTGCCAAGCAGATCAACCTGCAAGCCCAATGAGCGTCACCCAAAAGCCTTCTGGCGTCGTTCGGCCGCCTTGCCGTACCGTGCGTACTGTCTGCGTCGGCCAGGCTAGCCAGAACCGCCGCACTGGCTTTTGTGAGCCGCTCTGTCATGGAGGCCCGCCATGAGTTATCTGCGTGAAGCCCTGTCGCCCCGCGTGGGCGAGTTCATCCAACTGCGGCGCGACATTCACGCCCACCCCGAGCTGGCCTTTGAGGAGCACCGCACGGCTGCCCTGCTGGCCGCCAAGCTCAGCGACTGGGGCTACACGGTGGAGCGGGGTGTGGGCGGCACCGGCGTGGTGGGCACCCTGGTGCGGGGCCGCAGCACCCGCCGCCTGGGCCTGCGCGCCGACATGGACGCCCTGCCCATCCAAGAAGAGAGCGGTGTGGCGTGGGCCAGCCAACACCCCGGCCTGATGCACGCCTGCGGCCACGACGGCCACACCGCCATGCTGCTGGCGGCGGCCCACACCCTGGCCACCGACGCCAGCTTTGACGGTACTCTGCACCTGATCTTTCAGCCGGCCGAAGAAGGCGGTGGCGGCGCGCTGCGCATGATGGCTGATGGCTTATTTGATCGTTATCCCTGCGACGCCGTCTTTGCCATGCACAACATGCCCGGCGTGCCGCAAGGCCACTTGGTGCTGCGCGAAGGGGCCGCCATGGCCTCGTCCGACTACGCCACCATTACCCTCACCGGCGTGGGCGGCCACGGCGCCATGCCCCAGCACGCCGCCGACCCGGTGGTGGCCGCTGCCAGCCTGGTGATGGCCCTGCAAACCGTGGTCTCGCGCAATGTGGACCCGCTGCAGGCCGCCGTGGTGACCGTGGGCGCGCTGAACGCCGGCAAAGCCAACAACGTCATCCCCGCCACCGCCACCCTGGAGCTGAGCGTGTGCGCCCTAGACCGCGACGTGCGCAGCCTGCTGGAGGGCCGCATCAAAGCCTTAGCCCAATCGCAGGCCCACAGCTTTGGCCTGCATGCCGACGTGGCCTGGCGCAGCGGCTACGCCGTGCTGGTCAACGACGCCGCGCAAACCGCCTTGGCACGCGAGGTGGCGCTGGCGCTGGTGGGCGCCGACAAAGTCACCCTGCAAGGCCCACCCCTGACCGGCAGCGAAGACTTTGCCTTCATGCTCGAGCGCGTGCCCGGCAGCTACGTGCTCATCGGCACCGGCGACGCCCTAGACCAGCGCCTGGGCGGCGGCGGCTGCATGGTCCACCATCCCGGCTACGACTTCAACGACGACAACATCGCGGTGGGGAGTGCGTTTTGGGTGAGCTTGGTGAGGAGGTTTTTGGGTGCGTGAGGGCGCCGACTAAACTGTCGGCGCGCCCCAAAATGCTGTTGCTACACGACTGTTAGACGGTTCGACGCTGCACCAGGGCTCGGTGAATGGGGTGTATAGACCTCATCAAGATTGGCAACCGGGTTGCTGCCGCCTATCCAACTGGTGGTGCCTTTACTTCCTTGGACACTTTTGGCTTGACACCGAAGCCTCCCAAGCCGTGATAAGGAACAAGTCATGTTTAGAGAATTTGATGACTATCTGAACCTTGAGTTCCTTGCCGATTATTGGTATGACGAAGGAACAGGCATCGCATCTCGCATGCTTTGCAAGTTTGCCCAGCAGGATTGGATGGAGTTGAAGGAGCAATGCCTATCGAGAGCCGATCCCTGGAAGATTAGGTGTGCTGAAGTGTTGGAGTTGGTCAGTCATCCAGTTTCGAGGGACGTTCTTGTTGAGTTCTTGGCGTCACAAAACGACGACGTTGTCGTCGCCGCTGCTGATAGCCTGCGCTCAAAGGACGAAGTTCATTTGACTTTGGATTCCATTGAGCGGCTAAGACGCCTTTCGGCCCACGGGTCAGCTCCTGTTAAAGCTGTCCTGAGTAGATTTCTGAGTCAACTCGGAGCCGCATAGCTACCTACCCAAGCCGAAAAGATGATTTCCGTTCTGAGCAGACCGTCTGGCTTTGGCAATACCAAGAAGCCCGTCAAACATCACCAAGCTGAACATGGTTAACAAATCCATCCTCAAGCAGCAGCCCTGGTCCTACACCTTGTACGACTCAGACATCGGCCCTGTGCTGTCCGTGGTGTGCGGCGGCACCGGCATGTTCGAGCTGAACATCCCGCTCACGCCTGAAGAGTTTGCCCAGGCCAGCGGCGATGAGGACGCCACCATGGCCCTGGTTCGAGCGATCACCGATGCCCCAGATCGCTACGCGGCTCGCAGCATTGCGATTGATTGACTGATTGATTGAGTAATTCACCGCCTGACGGGCACGGATCAACGCATTCATCGCCGCTGAATGCGCTACCGCCTAGGCCTACGACGGCGTCATCTCGGGCCGGGTAGCCCCTCGCCTAAAACGGCAACCCCACATAGTTCTCCGCCAGCGTCCCCAGCGCCCGCTCGGACGAGAACAGATAAGCCAGCTCGGTCTCTTGCAGTTTCTGGTCGTAGCCCCCGCTGTCGGGGAAGGTGTGCAGCATGCTGGTCATCCACCATGAGAAGCGCTGGGCCTTCCAGACGCGGGCCAGGGCTTTGGCGGAGTAGTTTTCCAGGCCGCTGTCGTCGCCGTGCTGGTAGTGCGCCACCAGCGCGTGATAGAGGTAATAGATGTCAGAGGCGGCGCTGTTCAGGCCCCGGGCGCCGGTGGGCGGCACGATGTGGGCGGCGTCACCGGCTAGGAACAGGTTGCCGTAACGCATGGGTTCAGCGACGAAGGATCGCAGCGGGGCGATGGACTTTTCAATCGACGGGCCGGTGACCAGGGCCTCGGCCACGCTGCTGGGCAGGCGGCGCTTCAGCTCGGCCCAGAAGGCCTCGTCAGACCAGTCTTCGACCTTGTCGCTGAGCGGCACTTGCAGGTAGTAGCGGCTCAAGACCTGAGAGCGCAGCGAGCACAGCGCAAAGCCGCGCTCATGCTTGGCATAAATCAGCTCGGGTGACACCGGCTTGGTGCGCGACAGCACGCCCAGCCAGCCAAAGGGGTAGACCTTTTCATATTCGCGCAGCACGCCCTTGGGAATGGATTTGCGGCTGACACCATGAAAGCCGTCGGCGCCGATCACGTAGTCGCAGTCAATGCGGATGATCTCGTCGCCTTGGCGGTAGGTCACATAGGGCTGGTCGCTCTTGAGCTCGTGCGGCTGCACGTCTTCAGCGTTGTGGATGACCACGCCCTTCATGCGGTCGCGGGCCTCATACAGGTCGCGCGTCAACTCGGTTTGGCCATAGACCACCACCGAGCTGCCACCGCTGTGTTGGTGGATGTCCACGCGGTCCATGCGTCCATCGTGGGCAATGAAGAAGCCCTCGTGGATCTCGCCCTCGCGGTCCATGCGCTCGCCGCATTGGGCCTCGCGCATCAGTTTGGCAAAGCCGTGCTCCAACACACCGGCGCGGATACGGCTGAGCACGTATTCGCGGCTCTGGCGCTCCAGCACGATGGTGTCAATGCCCTTGAGGTGCAGCAGCTGAGAAAGCATCAGCCCCGAAGGGCCGCCGCCGATGATGCAAACGCTGGTCTTCATGATGGTGTCTCGCTCCGGTGGATGGGGGCAGCTCGAAGCGGCAGCCCTTCATGCTGCGCATCGTATGGAGCGAGGGCTTGGTGCGGAATGGCTGAATCCCGCCTAAACCGGTACGATTCGAACATGACCGCCCCCAGCGACCTTGTGCGCCACTACGGCCTCTATGGCGAGGTGGACGCCGCCCCCGACGTGATGCACTGCGAGACCATTGCCGAGCGCTCGGTGCTGCACGCCTGGGAGCTGGCCCCGCGCCGCCACGCCCGCCTGCACCAGCTTTTGTGGCTCAGCCAGGGGCGGGGCATGACCCGGCTGGACGACGCCGAGCTGGCGCTGGCTCCCGGCGCCTTGGTCAATGTGCCCCTGGGCGTGGTGCATGCCTTCACCTTTGAGCCCGGCTCAGACGGCCTGGTGGTGACCTTGGCCGACACCACCGTCGATGAGCTGCTCAAAGGCGAGCCCGAAGTGCGCCGTGCCCTGGCCCAGCCCTGGGTGGGCGAGGCCGACGCCGCCCTGCAAGCCCAGACCCTGCGCCCGCTGGCCGCCGAGTTTGGTGCGGCCCACCCGGCCCATCCTGCCCGCTCGCTGGTGCTGCGCGGCCTGTGCGCCACGCTGTTGGGCCGGGCCGCCAGGGTGGCCAGTGCGCAGGCTGGCCCGCAAGCCCACAGTGCTGAATCGAACCTGCTGCAGCGCTTTGAAAGTTTGCTCGAGGCGCACTTTAAGGAGCACTGGCGGGTGTCGGATTACGCCCGCGCCCTGGCCGTCAGCCCCACCCACCTGAGCCGGGTGGTGCGCTCGGCCACCGGGGCGCCCGCCTCCCACCTCATCGACGCCCGCATCGTGCGCGAGGCGCGCCGCCACCTGGCCTTTACTCATCTTCAGGTGGCTTCCATTGCCTACACCCTCGGCTACCAAGACCCCTCGCTGTTCAGCCGCGTGTTTGCCCGCGTCACGGGCCGCTCGCCGCGCGAATATCGGCGGCAGGTGGCGGGGCAGTGAGGCCGCCACTTTCAGGACCATGCCATGTGCAATCGCTACGTCTCCCCCGCCGCTGCCGAGATTGAACGCACCTGGCATTTGAAGTCCGGCGGCCAGCCTTGGGCGGAGGCAGAGGTCTACCCGCGTGCGCTGGGGCCCTTTGTGCGCCAAGCTGCCGACGGGCAAGGCGCGGAGATGGTGTTGGGCCAGTGGGGCTTGATCCCCTGGTTCGCCAAGACGGCCAGGCTGGCCTACTCGACCAATAACGCCAGGTTTGAGGAGCTTGCTCAAAAGGCCAGCTACAAGCAGCCTTGGGCACGCGGCCAGCGCTGCATCATCCCGGCCTGGAGCTTTGAGGAGCCCTGCTGGGAGACCGGCCGCAATGTGTGGTGGCGCTTTGCCAGGGCGGATGGGCAGCCCTGGGGCTTGGCGGGCTTATGGTCGCGCTGGACGGACCCGCAGAGTGGCGAGTTGATCGACAGCTACACCATGCTCACGCTCAATGCCGACGCGCACCCGCTGATGAGCCGCATGCACAAGCCCGACCCCAAGTTGCCGGCTGACCAGCAAGACAAGCGCTCGGTGGTGGTGCTGGAGCCCGAGGCTTGGGCGCCTTGGCTGCAGGGCACGGTGGCGGTGGCCAGCAGCCTGGTGGGCTTGGCGCCGGTAGAAGTGTTTGAAGCACGGCCGCTGCACAGTGGGCCGAGCTTGTTCTGAGTAGCCTGGGTGTGTCGCCAGGCGAGGCTCACACCCAGGCTAAGACCCGGCTTGCCGCTTGAGCCAGCGCATCAGCGCGCCCACCACGGGCAGCTTTTCGTACAGCTCTTCGGCGGCGTCCCAGTAGTCGCGGTGCAGGCTGACGCGACCATCCGCGCCAAAGCGCAGGTGGCTGGCGCCGTGGATGAGCCACAGCTTGCCGCCACGGCCAAAGTGGAAGTCCCAGGTCAGCATGCATTGATCACCTTCGGCCATCACGTCCAGCATCACAAATCGGGGCGCCTGCAAGGCCTCGAACATATGGGCAAAGATGTGGCGGATGGCGGGGATGCCCTGCACCTCATTGAACGGGTCTTTGAAACTGGATTGCTCGTCGTAGACGCGGTCCAGCGTGGACAGGTCAGAGGCTTGCAGGTTCTCGTAGAACTGCAGCACGCGCTCGACCCGAGGATCGCTGTGCGGCCGGGTGCTGAGCACTGTGCGGGGGCGATGGGAGGTGGGCATGGGTGCGATGGCAATCAGTGCCCGGTCGCGCGGCGGACCAGGCTTTCGTAAAGGGCTTGGGGGAACATGCGCAGCGCCTTGAGCAAGAGCGTGAAGCGGCGCGGGAAGTGCACCTCAAAGTCGCCACGGGCCCAGCCTTTGAGCATCTCGCTGGCCGCCTCTTCGGGGGTGATGAGCGCGGGCATGCGAAAGCCGTTTTGGGCGGTGAGCGGCGTGTCCACAAAACCGGGGTTGATGACCGAGATGCCCAAGCCCAAGGGGCTTAACTCCAGGTGTAGGGACTCGGCCATGTGGATCAGGGCCGCTTTGGTGGGCCCGTACGCCAAGGCATTGGGCAAGGCCCGGTAGCCCGCCACACTGGCCACCAGGCTGAGGTGGCCGCCGCGGCCTTGGGCGGCCTGCGCCAGCAAGGTGGGCATCACCGCGCCCAGAACATGCCAGGCGCCACCCACGTTCACGGCTTCGTGGCGCAAGGCCACGTCCAAGTTGAGTTGGCGTGCAGACATCGGGGTGTAGGTGCCGGCGCAAAACAGCACCAGGTCCAGGCCGCCATGTTGCTGCACCACCTGGTCTGCCGCGGCTTGGGTGGCGGCGCGGTCGGTGACATCCAGCACCAGGCCTTGGGCGCCAGGGTGAGCCGCTTCAAAGGCTTGCAGCGCTGCCACTTGGCGGGCCGAGACGATCACCGTGGCCCCACGCGCATGCAGGCTGCTGGCCACCGAACGGCCAATGCCGGTGGAGGCCCCGACCAGCCACACCACGCGGCCTCGCCAGTCGGTGAGTTTGGGGTTCATGGGCATGATGTGCGCCAGGTGAAGATCGATGAAGGGCAGCGGATGCTGATCAGGGCTTGGTGAAGCTGAGGGTGACTTCCCCCAGCGTGACGCCGAACTTGCTCATGCGGGCTCGGTTGAGCATGACTTTTTGGTCCACCAGGAACATCCAGTCATCAAATTGAACTTCCCAGACCTTGCCGTCTACCGGCAGGGCCAGGGTGTAGCGCCAGTTCAGCGCATTGCCTGAGGCTTGGCCTTGGGCCACGCCCACCACGTCGTCGGCGCGGCCTTCCCAGCGGCCACCGCCCAGGTCGGTCAGGCGCCAGACGCGGCGCTGGGTTTCGCCATCGCTGTAGACAAAGTCTTCTTCGAGCACACCTTGGGCGCCGTTCCAGCTGCCTTTGAGCGCCACGGTGAAGCGCTTGACGACCTTGCCCGAGCGGTCGGTGAAGATGCCGTGCGCCGTGAGCGGGCCGTCAAAGTAACGTCGTAAATCCAGTACTGGGGTTTGGCTGGCGTAGTCGGCCGGGGTGGGAGAGGCACAGCCCGCCACCAGCAGGGGCAGGCTGGCCAAGCCCAGCGTGAAGCGACGGCTGGTGGTGATGGACATGGTCATTCCTTGCGAATCCAAAGCAGGTAGAGCAGGCCTGCGGCGCAGGCCTTCAGCAAGCAGGGCAGCAGCCCGTACATCAGGGCCAGGGCCGTGGCACCTTGGGCGCTGACCACGCCGGGCTGATAGCCCCACCACTGCAGCAGCGGCAGGGCCACCCCGGCCGCCAGCGCGAGGTTGAGCTTGGTGACCAGGTTCCACCAGCCAAAGCGCAAACCGGCGTCTTCGGCCTCGGTGGCGGCCTGGCCCTTCAGGCGCGCCAGCAGCGCGGGGGCAGCGGTGATGTCGGCCCCCAGCGCCAAACCGCTGGCCACGCAGATCAGGCCAAACAGCGCCACATCGCCCGGGCCCAGCACCGAGGCGCCGATGAAGGCCACGATGGCCAGCCCCATGCCCAAGAGCCAGCCCTGCGCCAAGCCAATGCGGCTGACCAGCTTGACCCACAGCGGCAAAGAGAGCGCGGCGGCGCAGAAGTACAGCGCCAGGCTCATGGCTTGAGCCTCGGGGGCCTGCAGCCGGTCACGCAGATAGAACAGCAGCAGCGTGGCCGGAATGGCACTGGCCACCCCGTTGACCAGATAGACCAGTAGCAAGCGCCGAAAGCGGGCGTCGCGCCAGGGGGACCACAGCGCACGGGGCTGCCTCAGCAAAGCCACGGTCTGCGGGCGTGGCGCCCACCACAGGCCACCCAGTGCCAGCAGCAGCAGCACGGCCACCACCGGCCCCAAGGCGCCCACACCCCACACGCTGGGCAAGATGCTGGCCACCACCACGCCCAAGAGTGCCGCGCCCTCGCGCCAGGCCACCACCCGCGCTTGCGCAGGCTCAGACGCACCCAGGCCAGTGCCCCAGGCTTGGTGCAGCACGGTCAAAAAGCTATAGGCCAGATACGCCACCAGCAGCAGGCCAGCGGCCCAGCCCAGCAGGCCCGCTGTGTCGCCTTGCGCACTGGCGGCCAGCAGCACCGCAGGTGGGCTGAACAAGCCCCAGAGGCTGAAGGCCAGCAGCGCGGCGGCCACCAGCAAGACCAAGCTCAGCTTCAGCGGCTTTGCTTGGCGCAGCAGGTTGTCGGCCCAGCGGCCGAGCCAAGGGTCAGAGACCGCGTCGGTGGCGCGCACGGCCAGCAGCAGTGCGCCCACGGTGGCCAGGGGCACGCCCAGCTCGCGGGCGTAGTGCTCGGGCAGGTGGACGGTCAAAGGCAGGGCCACAAAAGCCAGCGGCAGGCCCAGCGCGCCGTAGGCCACGCCCTGCCCACCGCTCAGTGGCAGCGGGGCATCAGCGGCTTGGAGGCCAGGCTTCAGCGCGGCCACACCAGGTTTGCTCATGGCGCACCCAGCAGTTGCTCGCGCATCTGGGGCTCGGAGCTGTGCGGTGCCAGCCAGATGCCGAAAAAGGCTTGCGCAAAGCGGGTGTCGCGCACCTCACCCAGCGGGCGGCCGTTGTGCAAAAACGCAGCCGCAAGGCCTGGCTGGTACACCCCGGTGATGCGGTCGCCGGCTTTGACGTCGGGGAAGATGCGCTTCATCTCGGCCAGCCAGCGCGCGGCGGTGGCCTCGTCTACGGCGCCGCCGCGTTTCATTTCCGTCAGCGAGCGCTCGGCGATCTTCACGCCGTCCAGGTTGCGGGCGTAGGCAATCTCCAGGGCCAGCGGCTGTTGGCCCCAGGCGCTGCCGCGTAGCGGTTCTTGCAGCCACAGCCGGATGTCATAGATGTGCAGGCCGATGAAGCGCAGCCGCGCCTGCCCTTGCAGATGCGGCGTGGGCCAGAGTTGGCGCACTTCTGCGGGGGTGGCGGCCTTGTCTTGCGCCCGAGCGCCCAGGGGCGACAGCAGCAAGCCGCCCAGCAAGACGCTGAGCATCAGGCCCAACATCAGCCCGGCACTGACCCAACGACGATGGCGCGGCGTGGCGGACATCAGGCGGCCTCGCGGCTCAAGGTGAACTGCATGACGCTGGTGGAGCCCGCATCAAAGGCGGCTTCGCAGTAGGCCAGGTAAAACTCCCACAGGCGCTGGAAGCGTGCGTCATAGCCCATTTGCAGCAGTGGCGCTTCTTGGGCCAAGAAGTCATGCCGCCAGCGGCGCAGGGTCTCGGCATAGTCGGGGCCGAAGGACAGCTCGTTGACCACCTTCAAACCGGCTTGTTGGGCCGCTTCGCGGAAGGCTTTGGGGCAAGGCAGCAGGCCGCCGGGGAAGATGTATTGCTGGATGAAGTCGGTGCCGCGCACATAGCGCTCGAACAGGTCGTCGCGGATGGTGATGGTCTGAATACAGGCCTTGCCGCCCACCTTGAGCTTGCTGCGCACGGCCTCGAAGAACTGCGGCCAGTACTCGCGGCCCACGGCTTCGAACATCTCTATCGACACCACGGCGTCGAAGTCTCTTTCAGGAATGTCGCGGTAGTCTTGCAAGCGCAGGTCGGCGCGCTCGCCGTGGCTGGTGGCGGCCAAGCGGGCTTGGGCAAAGGCCAGTTGTTCGGTGGACAGCGTCACGCCGGTCAGGTGAACGCCAGGGCTCTGGGTGGCCAATTCAGCCACCGCGCCCCAGCCGCAGCCAATCTCCAGCACGCGCTGGCCGGGCTGCAGGCGGCACTCGTCCAAGGCACGCTGCATCTTGGCGGTTTGGGCCTCGGCCATGGGCCGGGTGTGATCGCCCTGAAACCAGGCCGACGAGTAGTTCATGGTCTCGTCCAACCACAGGCGGTAGAACGGGTTGCCCAGGTCGTAGTGCGCGTGGATGTTGCGGCGGCTGCCGGACTTGGAGTTGCGGCGCAGCAGGTGGCGCACCCGGTGCAGCAGCGAGCCCCACCAACTGCCGTAGAGCGCGGTCTCCAGGGCCTCGCGGTTGGCCAAGAACAGGCGCAGCAGCGCGGCCAGGTCGGGCGTGCTCCATTGGCCGTCGATATAGGCCTCGCCAAAGCCGACATCGCCGGACTTCATCACGGCGCTGCACACACTCCAATCGGCCAGGCGCAGGGCGGCGCGGGGTTGGTCTTCGGCGCCGCTGCCAAAGTGCCACTGCTCGCCATCGGGGCCTTGCAAGTCCAAGGTGCCGATGGAGAGCCGCTGCAGCAGGCGCAAGACCTGCTTGGCGGCTGGGGGAATGCGCGTGGGCAGAGCGCCACCGCGAAGGGCGCTGGTTTGGGTGGCAGTGTTCATGACGATGTCACTGAAGGGTGTGTCGTGGAAAGAGCGGCCTGCTGCATGTGCGTGACGGCAGAGGTCGGCGGCGCGGGTTTGCTGAAAAAGGGCACGCGCTTGAGCCACAGGCGCAGCGCTTGCCAATGGATGCGGGCGGTGATGCCTAAGCTCAGCAGCGGCATGGCCAGCACGGCTTGGCGCAAGGCGGCGGCGGTGAGCGGTTGCAGCACGCCGCTCATGCTGGTGATGACCAGCGGGCCTTGGGCGTCGTCATGGGTGATGCGCACCACGCAGCGTGGCTCGGGCCGTTGGCTGGCGCGCACGTCGGTACGCATGAAGGCAAAGCGATAGCCGCCCTCCACCTGGCAAAAGGGCGAGACATGGAACACCTTGCGGGCGCTCATCTCCCGGCCAAAGCCCAGGCTCTCGCCATGCAGCAGATAGCTGTGCCGCTCACCAAAAGTGTTATGCACCTCGGCGACGATGGCCCGCAAGCCACCGTCGGCCGCATGGCAGTACCAAAAACTCACCGGCTTGAAGGCATAGCCCAGCACGCGCGGAAAGCATTGCAGCCAGATTTCGCCATCGGCATCGTCAATGCCCTCGCGGGCCAGCAACTGCTCCAGCCAAGCCAGGCTGTCAGGCCCGCCGTCGCCATGGTCGGTGTCATGAAAGCTGATCCAGGCGCTGCGGTTGCGCGCCAGCGCGCTGAGCTGCTCGCCCTGCGCACGCCAGGCCCGCATGGGCAGCATCACAAAAAAGGTCGGGTAGCGAAAGGCATGCCGCACCGGCCGCAGTCGGGTGTGCAAGACCTCGCCCCAGCCCAGCAGGGCTTTCACGGGCATGCGGCCTGGGGTGCTCATGCGCTGGCCCGGGGTGCGGCCTGTTCAGACCACTGCTTCAGCAGCCCTTCAGCCACCAATTGGGAGGCACGCAAGCCGTCTTCATGGAAGCCGTAGCGCGTCCAGGCGCCGCTGAACCACACATGCGACTGGCCTTGCAGGCTGGGCACTTGGGCTTGGGCGGCAATGGCGGCCAGGTCAAACACCGGGTGGGCCACATCAAACTCGGCCAGTACGGTCTCTGGGGCCGGCTCGCGCACGGGGTTCAGGCTGACGACGACGGGCTGCTGCCACGGCAAGGGCTGCAGCTTGTTGATCAGGTAGTGCAGGCAGACTTGCCGGCCTTCTTGGTCAGGCGTCTGGCCGCGCTCGTAGTTCCAAGCGGCCCAGGCCAGCTCGCGTTTGGGCAGCAGCTGGGTGTCGGTGTGCAGCACGGCGCGGTTGGGCTGGGTGCGCAAGCCGCCCAGCACCTCGCGTTCTTGCGCGGTGGCGTCGGTCAGCAAGGCCAGAGCTTGCGGTGCATGGCAGGCCAACACCACGTCGTCAAACACCTCGGTGCCGCGCGCACTCGTCACGGCCACACCGGCTTGGCCTTGGCCTGGCGGCAAGCGGCGCACGGAATGCACGGGGCAGTTGAGCCGTGCGTCGGGCACGGAGGCAATGATGCGGCGCACATACTCCCGCGAGCCCCCGGCCACGGTGAACCACTGCGGGCGGTTTTGCACCTGCAGCAGACCGTGGTTGTGGCAGAAGCGGATCAAGGTGCCCACGGGGAAGCGCAGCATTTGCTCGGTGGGGCAGGACCAGATGCAGGCAATCATGGGCAGCAGATAGCCTTGCTGGAAGGCTTGGCCAAAGCGGTGGCGCTGCAAAAAGGCCTCGATGGGCTCGGCCATGGCTGCGTCTTCACCCGACTCGGCCAGGGCCGTTGTCAGGCTGTTGAAGCGCATGATGTCGCGCAGCATGTGCCAAAAGCGCGGCTTGAACAGATTGCTGCGCTGGGCAAACACGCTGTTCAAATTTGAGCCGCTCCACTCCAGCCCACCGGCCGGGGCTTGCACCGAGAAGGACATGTCCGACGCCGCCGTGGGCACGCCCAGGTCGGCAAACAGTTGGATCAGCCGGGGGTAGGTGCGCTCGTTGAACACCAGAAAGCCGACGTCGACGCCATGCGTCACCGGCCCTTGAGGGCCAGGCAGGGTGACATCGACAGTATGGGCGTGCCCCCCAAAGTGAGCGCCTGCTTCAAACAGCACGACCTCGGTGTTGGGCGCCTGCTGGCGCACGGCCCAGGCCACGCCCAGGCCAGAGATGCCTGAGCCGACGATGGCGACACGGCGGTGTGCGTCAAGCATGGTGGCCTCCGGTAGGAAGGGCCACCCATGCTGGGCGCGGAATAGAAAGGAACTGCGTGGCCTCCGGGGCGCAAAGAGGAGGGAGGGAGGAGGAGAGTCGCTCCCGGAGTGCCAGATCACCTGGCTCGCCACGCAGTTCAAGGAAGACAGTTCCAGCAGTCAGACTGTTGGAACTGGGGCCAGCGCCGGAACGCTGAAACCCAACCCACATGGGTGTGACCGCGTTTCTACCCTGAAGTTCCATTGCTCGCTTCTCCAAAATGTGACAAGTTGCACATTGCTGACAAAGAATCTCTGATCCCGTCGTCTGCAAATGAACTGATAAGTTCAAATGTAGAACCAAACGGTTCATTTTGTCCAGTGTCCGTTCATAAATTTCCTTTCTCGGTCGTGCGACCATGTGGAATCTGCGCACTGCCCGACCCACCATGAACGAGCCCGCTCCCCCTGTTTTGCCCGCAGCGCCCCCCCGCCAATGGGGTCTGGATGCACTGCGAGGCTTGGCCTTGGGTGGCATCTTGGTGGTCAACATCCAATGGTTTTCATCGGCCTACCAATGGCGCGGCCTGCCAGAGCCCAGCTTTGTGGGCGATTGGGATGTGGCCTGTCGCTGGCTGATCAGCCTGCTCTTTGAGGGCAAGTTCTACCCCCTGTTCTCTTTCTTGTTTGGTTACAGCTTGGTGCTGCAGTTGGGCCAGGAGAAGACACCCACATCGGTATCCAAGGCCAAACGTCGTCAGTGGGCGCTGATCGCACTGGGTGTGGCGCATGCGGCGCTGCTCTTCCCTGGGGACGTGCTGCTGACCTATGGTGTGCTGGGCGCACTGGTGCTGCGCTGGCGCGGCTGGGCGGTGGCCCGGCGCTTGAAAGTGGCCTTCAGCCTGTGGTTGTTGCTGACCGTGGTGTACGGCACCCTACCCGTGGTCCTCACGCTGGGTGGTGAGGCTGCCAGCGCCTTCGGCAGCTCGGGCTTGGAGCAAGCCCTGGCCCAAGCCCAAGCAGCCCAGCAGGCCCTGCAGGTGGGCGGCTGGCCCATGCACCAGCAGCGCCTGACAGACTGGGCAGAAGCCCTGCCCTCTTTGCTGCTGCTCCAGGTGCCCAGCACCTTGATGTGGATGCTGTTGGGCAGTGCTGCAGCGCAATCTGGAGACCTCAGGGCTCGCGTCGGCACCTGGTCTGTCAGCCGGGGGTTGTTCTTGTGGGGCCTCGGCGTCCTCGGCGCGTGGCTCTATGCGCGCGGCATGGTGGCCACTGACGGGCAAAGCCAGCTTGTCGGTGTTTGGGCCCTGGTGGCCTTAGGCCCCATGCTCAGCGCCGCCTATCTATGGCTGATGGTGCGCGCCTGGGACCATCCGGGGGCTCAGCGCTGGCTACAGCCCTTGGCCCAGGCCGGCCGCATGAGCCTGACGCTCTACTTGAGCCAGTCCCTGATCTGCGCCCTGCTCTTCACCGGCTACGGCCTGGGTTGGGTGGGCCAGCTCACGTTGGCGCAGACCCTGGGCGTCGCCGCCGCGATCTATGCAGTCCAAGTTGCGGGAGCCGGTTGGTGGCTGACCCGCTACTCAACAGGCCCCCTAGAGGCCTTGATGCAGCGCTGGCTCAGCCGCCCGCAGCCGCCTTCGCCTTGATGGCCGCCATCTGCGCGTCTTGCGCCGCTTTGCGGTCTGCGGCCACGCGCTGCACGCTAGGCCGCTCGCCCAAAAGCTTGACGTAGCCCTTCCAATCCACGCCGGCCTCAGCCAGCATGTCTTGCCCCAGCACCGCCTTGGTGGCCATGGCCACCAAGGGCAGGCTCACATAAGCGGCGCAGTCGGCCAGCGTGAAGGTGTCGCCCGCGACATAGGGGCTGAAGTGGGCCAAGCGCTTGAAGGCGGGAATGTTCTTCTCGAGTTGGCGCTTGACGCGGGCTTGCGTGCCTTCGCTGACCGTGCCGCCAAAAAACGCTTGGGCATACAGCTCGCGCACCACCAGCTCCAGGTGCAGGTCCACAAAAGTGCTGAGCTCGCGCACCTTGCCGCGCTGCAACGCGCTGCCCGGCAGCAGGCTGGGCTGAGGCTGCAGCTCTTCCAAGTATTCAGCAATCACGCTGCTTTCGCACAGCACGCCGTCGGGGGTTCGGATGAAGGGAATCTTGCCCAGCGGAGAGGCCGACAGCACCGCCTCGTCCTTGCTGTTGGTCATCACCAACTCCTCCGTGAAGGGAATGCCCTTCTCCAGCAAGACCAGCTTGATCTTGTTGTAGTAGTTGGACATCGCAAATCCACACAGCGTGATCATGGCAAAGCTCCTCAAGCAACACGAAGAGCGGGCAGTGTCCCACAGCGATCTGGGTGCGACTGTCGCCTAGGTGAAGCGCAGCGGGCTGCGCGGAGTGCTGACTCAGGCGCCCCGCCTGGGGTCGCTGTGAATAGCAAACAGGGCCGGGACATCGGCCTCCACCACCTCGCGCAACAGCAGCCGTGGAGTCTCTAGCGTCGGGAACGTGGGGGGCCTCAGCCAGGGGTGGCACCTGCTGCGTTGAAATCCAAGGCGTCTGCCTTGGCCACTGCGTTGCGTCGGCCTGGATAGCTCAGCCACTTCATGACGATGTTCAACTCGCGCACGATGTCTCCGGCGGCGATGACCTTGTCTTTACCCAAAGGAATGCTCTGCGTGGTGTGGGCGTCTTGCACCAGGGTCAGGTCGTAGCCGCGCTCCAGGGCTGCATAGGCGGTGGCTCGGATGCACCAGTTGGTGGAGGCTCCGGCGAGGAACAGATGTGTGGCCCCACACTGCGCCAAGGCTTGCTCCAGCGGCGTCTGCTCAAAAGCCGAGTTGAAGGCTTTGTGGATCAACACCTCATCGCCTTGCGGCCCGAGGCCGGGCACCCACTGCCACGCGGCTGAGTCCCTCGGCATCTCAGCATCTCCATGCTGCACCCACAGCACCGGCACCTGGGCCGCGCGCGCTCGGGCCACAGCCGTTTGCACGTTGGCGATGACGCGCTCAGCGTGCCAAGCCTCAGCCATCACGCCGACTTGCACATCCACGATCAACAACACGGGCTGATGCCCTGAGCGCACAGTAGCCATGCAAATCCTCAAGACGTGGGCGTCGAAATGGACGTGGCCTGCGACCACACCGCTTGCCATTGGCCGCTGAGCAGCGCATAGCTGTCGGTATGCCAGCAGTGCACGACCTTGCCCGACGGAAAGTGTAGGCGGGCTTGATAACGCAGCACCGCCATCTCGGCCGTCGCCTGCACGCGCACCTCGCCCATCTCCCAGGCCGTGTAGAACGGCCCTTCAGCAATGGCCGCCAGATAGCGCTCGCGGCTGAACACCACTCCTCCGGGCGTGATCAGCTCATAGTCGAGAGCATGCAGGCGCTCCACAGTGGCCATGTCGCGCGCCACCAAAGCCTGGGTGCGGCGGTGTTCTAGATCGACGAAGAAAGCGGGAGTGGGGATGTTGACCATATCAACGCTATTCCAAAGGTAGGCTCTGGCTCACCAGTACTTCACCGGCACATCCAGTGCCTTGGAGATGCGTGCGGCGATCAGACCCGCGTCCAAGTCATCTTCGCAGGTGCCCAGCTTGATGTGTACAAACGGCCCCCTGTGCAGACGAACGGCCCACACAATGCCGTACTCGCCGCGCCGCTCCTTGCTCAGCACAATGAACTTGATTTCGTCGAAGTGGGTCATCACCCGACCTCGGCGGGTGATGACCCTTCGGTAGCTGTCTACCACCACATGGCCGCGACTGCTGGTGATCTCCAAGCGCCTCGGGTCGTCCACATTCAGACGCATCCAACTGATGGGCAACACTAGATGCGTCAACCACAGCAGGCCTTCGCTCAGGGTGTGGGTGAACCCGGGCATGCTCTGGGCTTCAGTCTCGATTGGGCATGCCGCCCGCGCGGCCTAGATCAATGATCTGTACGCGGCTAGGCATCCGGCCAATGTGTCGCATCTGGTCGAGTTGGTAGCCAGGGCCTTCGTCGCTGAATGAGAAAGCCGGCACATAGAAGGCCGGGCCAGGGAGGTCTGCCAAAGCACTGTCGCGCACCACCCATTGCCCCGCTTCGAAAGTCTGTACCCAGGCGTGACCATAGGCCTGCCAACGCTCTTCGACGTACACCAAGGCCAGACCGTTCACGATTCTTGCGGGAATCTGCACGGACCTTGCCAGCGCGGCTGTGAGCAAGGAATACTCGGTGCAGTCACCTTGCAGCGAGCGCGCGACTTTGGAGGCATACGGCGAACTGCTGGCGTAATCACCGCGCATGGATCTCGCAACAAAGCGAACGACATCATCGCCAGTGGGTACTCGCGATCCAAGGTCGGTCAGGAGCTGATGACGGAGTCTCTGTACGGCGGCATCGTTGAAGTCCACGATGAAGCTCGCCGATAACGCCGCCGCTGAAGGCTCATCCAAGCTCGGGTGGGTGCCGAGCATCAATTCAAGCTCCACGTAGCCATTCGACCCACTCTGGCCGTCTGCCTGCCCCCACATGCGCGCCAAGCCGGGCGCGTCTTGGGCAAACACCCTGACTCGGGGCTTGGGCGACGTTGAAGCACCATTGGGCTCGGCAAGAGCCTCGACCGGAACAGCCGCCAAGGACTGTGCCGACAGCGGCACTGGCATCACCAGCATCGCCAGTACCAACGTGGCCAGGGCTGTTCGCCAGAGGCGACCACGAGCCGCTGCAGTCATCAGAACTCGCCCTGCAAGAAGACGCGGTCGACGGAAAGCTGCCTTGCGGCGATGGGCATCTTGGCGCTGATCAGCGTGCCCGTGCTCTTGTCCAGCACGGCCTCCATCACGAGGCCACTGAGCTCCTCACGCGAGCCGAAACCTGTGCTGCCAACAGGTTTGAGCAAAGTCGCACGCACGGACACCAAACGAGTGAAGTCCGGCGACATCCAGGCCATGGCTTCCGTCTTGGCCCCTTCAGGGTTGGCCTGGGCCATGAGCTGGCGGCGGTCTCGGGCCATCTCCAAGAAAGAACGGGGCGCAGAGGGCAACTCCGCCTCAATCTCTTTGCCTGCAAGAGAGCCGCTGACTTTCCAGCGTCCATCCGTCCGCTTGAGCGCAACCTCTGCGCTCAACTCACCATTGCTCGCTTTGGACTCGAGCGCGTTGATCAAAGAGCCATCAGGACGAACCCACTCGACGCGATATTTATCTTGCGTGACCAGCTTGCCCGGAGCAGTCTGTATCACCATGGCTGACACGGTGACCACCTTGGTGTCACCGTCAGCGTCTTTGGCCATGGTTGTAGTGGCTACACCCACGCGCGTGTCGTCCAGGCTCATGACGCTGACATCTCGGAAGTGGGTCTTCGGCACCTGCTCTCCTTGGATCGTCAGATGTCGGGTCAGTGCCTTGGACACTGTGTCGAAGGTCTTGGCGAACCCCAGCTCATCGTGCGCGCAATAGACAACCGCTTGATCGAGTGAGGCCACAAACTGCTTCAATCCCCCAACCTTCTTTTCCCCGTTGAGGTTCGCTCGGTAGATCCACTGTTGGGTCATGAACGGGATGCCCTCCAGTGCGCCAGCATCTGCAGCTTCGATGGCTTTGAACTCGATGGTGCCGTGCAGCTTTTGAAGCGCTTCGAAGGTGATTTCGGATGTTCTGGACATCAGCCTGGCGATATCCTTTGTTCCCTTCAGCACCTCACAACTCACCTGAACGCTTCCATCGAGCTGAATGCCGATCTGATAGGCCTCGTCGTCCAAGGTGACCTTGCTGGCCACGCTGCCGGGCACCTTGGTTTTGAGCCAGCCATCGGTACTTGATACCTCCGTCAAATCGCCCAACTTGGCCTCGCGAGCCTTGGCCTCGACCAGCCACTTGGGGAGTTCTTGGGCCGTGGTGGGTGCAGCCAAGCTGCACAACAAGGCGACACCTATGCTGAGTTTCTGAACCAACATCATTAGCTCCTCCGGGTCCTTATTGAGTGGGATACGTGTCCCTTTTGTCCATCAGTCTAAGCGCTGGGCTGGCGACCCGTGCATTCGGTCAAGCCCTTCTCGGCCAACTCACCAACCCAATCCCCCCCGCCACCGCCACCAGCGCCAGCAGCAGGCGGTCGGTCAGGGGGTCGTTCAGCAGCCAGACGCCGAACAGCAGGCCAAAGACGGGGGTGAGCAGGGTGAAGGCGGAGATGGTGGCGGCGGCGTAGTGGCGGATCAGCCAGAACCACAGCAGGTAGCTGGCAAAGGTGACGATGACGATTTGAAAGGCCAGGGAGCCCCAGGCCAGGGCGCTGATTTGGGCGGGCCACAGCTCGCCGCTGAGCCAGCCGGCCCCGGCCAGGGCCACGCCCGAAACGACTAACTGATACATCAGCGTCTGCTCGGGCAGCGCAGTGGCCAAGCGGCTGCCACGGATGCTCAAGGTGGTGCCGGCCCACAGCACGGCGGCGCAGGCGCCTAAAGCGTCACCCAGCCATTGCTTGTCGCCCACGGTGGGGGTGTGGAAGCCCTCAGAAAACGCCCATACCAAACCGGCGAAGGCGCCCAACAAGCCCAGCACTTGGCGAGCATGCAGCTTTTCTTGCGGGGCCACCAAGGGCATGGCCGCAGCCACGACCAGGGGCGAAAAATACACAAACACCACCATGCGCGACGCCGTGGTGTATTGCAGCCCGATGAAGATGCAGGCGAACTCGGCGGCAAACAAGCAGCCCGTCAACAAGCCACCGCGCCAGGTGTAGGCCCAGTGGCCTTCGCCGGGGGCCAGGTCTAGCTTTTTGTAAATGATCCAGCCCGCCAGCAGCACGGCGGCGCAGAGCGATCGCACGCCCGCTTGAAGCAGCGGCGGGATCTCGGCCAGCGCGATCTTGGTGGCGGTTTGGTTCAAGCCCCAGAGTGCAGCGCAGCCCACCAAGCAGACCATGGCGAAGAGATCAAGATGAGCGCGGCGGTCGGTCATGGGATGAAGCAAACAAAGAAGAAAGCACAGAAGGCAAGTTCAGCAGCAGCAGCATCAAGCCTGCACTGAGCACACCGCTGCTGTGGGCCAGCGGGGCCAGCGCAAAGTCAAAGCCCTCCACGCGCTGCAGGGCGCCTTGCCACGGCGCCTCACTCAGGCATTTGAGCACCAAACCCGCGCCCAGCAGCCGCCCGACCCAGCGCTGGCGCACATCGGTTTGTTGGCTCAAGCGCCAAGCGGCAATGGCCGCGCCACCGTGCAGCACGCCCGAGAGGCCACCGTAGTGCAGCAGCTCGGGTTGCAGCATCAAGCCCCATTGCGTCAGCGGCCAGCTCAGCAGCCAGGCCAGGCTGTCGCGCAGCGTCACCCCGCTGCGCCAGCCCAACAGGCCCACCAGGGCCGCGCCCATGAGGTTCAGCCCCAAGTGCTGCGGGGTCCAATGCACCAGCGCGCCGGTGACGCTGCGCCAGGGCTGCTGCAGGGCCAGGGCGGGTTGCCAGTCCCAGGTGCCGGGCGCAGATTCGCGCAGCGCCAAGCTGCCCAGCGCGGCGCACAGGCAGATCAGCAGCCACAGCAGGCGGCCGTGCGAGGGCGTGCGGCCCAGGCTCAGACCGTGGCCCCAAACACCGCCCGCCACACCGCCCGAATGGCTTCGCGCTCGGCGGCCATGAAGTCGGGTTCAAACACGGTGGCTTGTTCGTCCAGGCGGGCGCGGTGTTGGGCGCGGCGCATTTCGCGGTAGGCGTTGGCCGCCGCTTGGCCCGTGCCTGCGGGCAGCAGGCCTGCGGCGTCGGCGCGTTGCAGCAGGGCGATGTTGCCGGCGTTGTCTTGCAGGGGCGAGACGCTGGCGCTGTGGGTCAGCACCAGATATTGCACGGCAAACTCGGCGTCCATCATGCCGCCGTCGCTGTGCTTCACGTCAAAGCGGCCTTCGCGGGTGGGGTGGGCTTGGCGCACCTTTTCGCGCATGGCGCTGATCTCTTGGCGCAAGGCGTCTGCATCGCGCGGGGCGGCCATCACGGCGCGGCGGGTGGCTTCAAAGCGCTGGGCCAGGGCCGCAGGCCCGGCGCAGCAGCGGGCCCGGGTGATGGCCTGGTGCTCCCAGGTCCAGGCGGTGTTGCTGCCACGGCCGCGCTGGTAATTTTCAAACGAGGTGATGGAGGTCACCAGCAGGCCTGAGTTGCCGTTGGGGCGCAGGGCGGTGTCGATGTCGAACAGCTCGCCGGCCGAGGTGCGCAGGGTCAGCCAGTTGACCAGCTTGCGCACAAAAGCGGCATAGACCTCTTGGGCGCGGTCGGGGTCGGGCTCGTCGGCATCGTCATACAAGAACACCACGTCCAGGTCCGAGCCATAGCCCAGCTCCAAGCCGCCCAGCTTGCCGTAGGCGATGACGGCAAACTGCGGCTCCTCGCGGTGGCGCTGTTTGAGGTGGCCCCAGGCCCATTGCAGGCCGGTTTGCAGCACGGCGTCGGCCAGGGCCGAGAGGTCGTCGGCCACTTGCTCCACGGTGATGCGCTGCTCCACATCGCGCACCAAGGTGCGGAAGACCTCGGCATGGTGGGCGCGGCGCAGGGTGTCCAGCAGCGCGCCTTCATCCGCCTCGCCCGAGCGCACCCAGGCGGCGTGGCGGTCTTGCAGGTCGGCCACAAAGGCGGCGCGGTCAAAGCGGTCGGCCATTTGGCGCTCGTCGGCCAGCTCGTCGATCACGCCGGGGTGCAGCATCAGGTAGCGCATGGGCCAGCGGGCCAGGCCCAGCAGGCGCAGCAGGCGGCGCAGCACTTCGGGGCGTTCTACCAGCAGGGCGATATAGCTTTCGCGGCGCAGCAGGGGCTCCAGCCAGTCGATGAAACGCTGGGTCGCGGCCAGGGTGCAGTGGCCCTCTTCGGCGCATTGGGCCGCCCGCAGCACCAGCTTGCCCAAGCGCATCCGGGCTTCGTCGCGCAGTTGTTGCACGCGGGGGTGCAGGGCAAAGGGGCGCACGCGCTCGGCCAGCTCGGGCGGCAGTTTGTCCAGCAGGGCTTCGTTGTCCAGGGCCAGGGGCGCGGTGCCGCAGCCCTTGCAGCCGCCGCTGGGGCTGGCCGCCGGGGCTCGGCCGTCATGCAGCAGGGCGTCAAACTCGGTGGCCACCAGCTCGCGCACCTCGCAGAGCTTGTCCATCAGCTGGCAGGTCTCGGCATTGCACACCATGGCCAAGCTGGCCGCCATCCAGGCCAGGTCGGTATCCGCCGTGGGCAGCAGGTGGGTTTGCTGGTCGTCCAGGTATTGAATGCGGTGCTCCACCTGGCGCAAAAAGGCATAGGCGTCACTCAGGCGCAGGGCGGTGTCGGCCCGCATCAGGCCACCGGCGGCCAGCTTGGCCAAGGCCTTTTGGGTGGAGCGGGTGCGGATCTCGGGGAACTGGCCCCCGCGCGCCACCTGCAGCAATTGCACGATGAACTCGATCTCGCGGATGCCGCCGCGCGAAAGCTTCACGTCATTGGCCCGCTCGGGGCGGCCGGCGGCGCGGCGCTGGGCCTCGTCGCGGATCTTTTGGTGCAGTTGGCGCAGGCCCTCAAACACCCCGTAGTCCAGGTATTTGCGGTAGACAAAAGGCGTGACCAGCGAGCGCAGTTGCAGCGCCCGGCCGCTGGTGACGCCCTCGCGCGGCGCCACCACCCGGCTCTTGAGCCAGGCAAAGCGCTCCCACTCTCGGCCCTGCACCAAAAAGTATTCTTCCAGCATGGCCAAGCTGACCACCGGCGGGCCGGAGTTGCCATTGGGCCGCAGCGCCAAGTCCACCCGGAAGACAAAGCCGTCTTCGGTGACATCGCCAATCAGCGCATACAGCTTTTTGGCCACCACGCTGAAGTACTCATGGGCGCTGACGGGCTGGGGGCCGTCCGTCTGGCCCTGCTCTTCATAGACATAGATCAGGTCAATGTCGGACGAGACATTCAGCTCCCTAGCACCCAGCTTGCCCATGCCCACGATCCAAAAGTCGATGGGCTGGCCGTCTTCGGTGTGCGGGGCGCCGTGGCGCTCGTCGGCCTCGGCCCGGGCTTGGGCCAGGGCCAGCTCCAGCGTGGCCTCGGCCAAAAACGTCATGGTGTGGGTGATGTCCGTCAGCGGGGCTTGCTGCTCCACATCCAGCACCACTAGGCGCTCCATCACCAACTGGCGGGCCACCCGCAGCGCAGCGGGCAAGGCGCGGCCTTCGGTTTGCAGGCGTTGCACCAGGGCGGTGATGGTGGCGGCGTCGGGCACGCCGGGGGGCAGCAGGCTCAGCTCGGGGTCATAACGGCGGCGAACCCGTTGTACAAAGCGGCTGTGCTCGGCCAAGGCGTGTGCTGGATGCGGCAGGCTAGACATAGGTTGACTCAAACACGCCATAGAAAGCACAAAGGGCTGTGCTAGATTGGCTGGGCTTGGCGGGGGCAACGTGCCGCGCACGGGCGACGCACTGGTGGCCTGCCCCCCCACAAGGGCTGGTGAGCCGTATTGCCAAACTCATAGTCTTGTTCCCTGCCGCCTGTGCCGCTTATCCGCCGTCTTGCCACCTTGCGCTTTGTGCGTACCGCCTTGCGCACCTTGATTGTGCTCGTGCTGGGCGCTTGGGGTGTGCTGCTGCTGGGGTGGCTGACATTGCACTGGGGGATTCTGCCGCAGGCTGACCAATGGCGGCCCCAGATCGAAGCCCAGGCCAGCCAGGCATTGGGCGCCACGGTGCGCATTGGGCACATCGAGGCGGCCTCCAGCAGCTGGGTGCCGGCCTTGCGGCTGACGGATGTGGTGCTCAGCGACACCCAAGGCCGCGAGACCCTGCGCCTGCCCCGGGTGGATGCCGCCCTTTCGCCCAAGAGCCTGTTCGCCTTCAAGCTGATCTTTGCGCAGTTGCATCTCTCGGGTGCGCAGCTGGAAGTGCGCCGGGACGCCTTGGGCCGCCTGCATGTGGGCGGCCTGCAAATGGACGCGGCTGCCCAAGCCGCCGTGCCGGAGCACACCGCCGCTGATTGGTTCTTTCAGCAGCGCGAGTTTGTGATCCGCGACGCCACCGTGCGCTGGGTCGATGAAAAGCGCATGGCCCCGCCGCTGGAGCTGACCCAAGCCGACCTGGTGGTGCGCAATGGCCTGCGCGAGCATGAGATCCGCCTGGACGGCACGCCGCCTGCGGAGTGGGGCCAGCGCTTCAGCCTGCGTGGCCGCTTTACCCAGCCCTTGTTCAGCCGCGCGGGCGACTGGCGGCGCTGGTCGGGCACCGTCTATGCCGACCTGCCCCTGGCCGACGTGGCCAGCCTGCGCCGCTATGTCAACCTGCCCTTTGACCTGCGCGAGGGCAATGGCGCGCTGCGCCTCTGGCTGGACATGAACCGGGGCCGCTGGCGCCAACTGGCCCTGGACGTGGCGCTGGACGAGGTGGAGATGCGCCTGGCCCCGGCCCTGGCGCCGCTGGGCCTGAGCGAGGTGGTGGGCCGCCTGACCGCCGCCCGCACCGACAAAGGCGTGGAGGCCGCCGCCGAGCGCCTGCGCTTCACCACCGCCGAGGGCGAGCATTGGCCCGACGGGCGGGTGGCCTTGTTCTTGGATCAAGCCCAAGCTGAGCAGGCTGATTGGCTGTCAGATCAACCCGTGACTGGTGGCCGCCTGGAAGCCGACCGGCTGGATGTGGCCCTGCTGGCCCGCTTGGCCGCGCGCCTGCCCCTGCCCGCCGATGTGCGCCAGGGCCTGGAAGAAACCCAACCGGAGGGCCGCATCGAGGGCCTGCGCCTGAGCTGGCAAGGCGCGGCAGAGGCCCCGGCCCACTACCGTTTGCAGGCCAAGGGCGCGGGCTTATCCATTGCCGCCCAGCCCGCCCCCGGCGGTGGCAGCGTGGGCCGCCCTGGCTGGCGCCTGGCCGATGTGGAGCTGGACGCCAATGAGACTGGCGGCGAAGCCAAGCTGACCATGCGCAACGGGCAGTTGATCTTCCCCGGTGTGTTTGAAGAGCCGGTGGTGCCGCTGCAGCGCTTTTCTACCCGCTTGGTCTGGGCCATCAAACCGGGGGCGGCGGTGGCCGGGCAGCCCCCCGCACCGGCGGCGGTGGAGCTGCGCGTGCAAGACGCCCAGTTTGCCAACGCTGACGCCCAAGGCGAGCTGCAGGCCCGCTGGCACACCGGCCCCGGCGAGGGATTTGGCACGGGCAAGCGCCTGCCCGGGCTGCTGGAGCTGCAAGGCCGCATCCACCAAGGCCAGGCCACCAAAGTGGCTCGCTACCTGCCCTTGGGCATCCCCCAGCACACCCGAGACTACGTGGCCCAGGCCGTGCGCTCAGGCACCGTGCATGGCGTGGACTTCAAGGTCAAGGGCGACCTCTGGGAATTCCCTTACCCGCGCTCGGGCGAGGGCGATTTCCGCATCGCCGGGCAAGTGAGGGGCGTGGACTTTGTCTATGTGCCGCCAGAGCCTGGCCAGCCCCAATCAGCCTGGCCGGCCTTGAGCCAAGTCAGCGGCGAGCTGGTGTTTGACCGCACCTCCATGGCCATCAAGGGCGCGCGCGGCCGCGTGTGGGGCCTGAGCTTGGGCGGCGTGGATGGCCGCATTGCCGACCTGGTCCACACCCCGGTGCTGGAGATCGGCGGCAGCATCACCGGCCCCTTGAACGAAGCGCTGCGCTTTGTGCGCGAGTCACCGGTGAATGGCTGGACGCAAAAGGCCCTGAACGACACCACCGCCACCGGTGACGCCGCCTTGCAACTGGCGCTGCGCGTGCCGCTGGACCGGCCTGAAAACACCACTGTCAAAGGCGGCTTGACCCTGACCGGCCATGAGATCAGCCTCAAGCCCGACCTGCCCTTGCTGTCACAGGCCAAAGGCCAAGTGGCGTTCACCGAGCAGCAGCTCACGCTGAGCCAGACGAGTGTGCGCGTGGCCGGCGGAGACGCCACGGTGGAAGGCGGCAGTGCCCCGGACGGCCGCCTGCGCTTTGAGGTGCGAGGCCGCTTCAGCGCCGAAGGCCTGGCCCAAACGCCCCAGCTCAGCTTGCCCGCCAAACTCGCCGCTGTGATGCGCGGCGATGCACCCTACAGCCTCACGCTCGATGTGGGCCGCGAAGGCACCGCGTTTGAACTGAACAGCACGCTGACCGGCTTGGCGCTGGCGCTGCCCGAGCCGCTGCGCAAAGCCGCAGCCGAGAGCTGGCCCCTGAAGGTCAACAGCCGCGGCGTGGCCACCAGCGGAACAACCGCTGCACGCGAGACCTTAACGGTTGATTTGAGCGAAAGACTGCGTGGCCAAGTGCAGCGCGAATGGCCCAATGGCCGCGCCAAGGTGCTGCGCGGTGCCTGGGTGGTGGGTGCGGCGGCGTCGGCCCCCCTCAAGTTGCCGGAGAGTGGCGTGAGCGCCGAAGTCCAGGTGCCGCAGGCCCACCTTGAAGCTTGGCAGCAAGCCTTGGTGCCCCTGTTAGCCACCCCTGGGCCGACTAGCGCATCGGCAGCAGGCCCGGCGGTGGAGGACGAGGCCACGGCCTACCTGCCCGGCACGGTGCAAGTGCGCATCCAAGACCTGCTGGCCGCGCAGCGGCATTGGACGGACGTGGACATGCAACTGCAGCGCCAGTTGCGAGCCGACGGGCAAGTGTGGCGGGGCCAAGTGCGCAGCGAACAAGCGCGCGGGCAGCTTGAATGGCATTTGGCCCGCAATGGCGAAGTCACCAAAGTCGCCGCCAAGCTGGCCCACCTCAGCCTTCCTGCGGCCGACCCCCAGGCCGCACCTGCGGCCGAGGCGGAAGGCCTGCCTGCCCACGTGCCAGCCCTGGACCTGCGCGTGGAGCAATTTGAGATGCGCGGCAAAAAACTGGGCCGCCTAGAGATTGAAGCCCGCGAGCGCAGCAGCGGCGGTGAATGGCGCCTGCAGCGCCTAGCCCTGACCCAGCCCGAGGCCACCCTGGTGGGCAGCGGTGTGTGGACAGGCGGCCCCCAAGCCCAGATGGCGCTGGACCTCAAAGCCGAACTGCAGGACGCCGGGGCGCTGCTAGAGCGCTTGGGCGCGGGCAAAGTGGTGCGCGGTGGCAAGGGCAAGATCGAAGGCAGCTTGCGCTGGCCCGGCTCACCCCTTGACATGCCCTGGGAGCACCTGAGTGGCCAGTTCCAGCTCGATGTGGGCGCAGGCCAGTTCTTGCGGGCCGAGCCCGGTGCCGCGCGCCTGCTCGGTATCTTGAGCCTGCAGTCTCTGCCCCGCCGCTTAACGCTGGATTTCCGGGACGTGTTTGACCAAGGCTTCAGCTTCGACACCGTGAACGCCGAGGTCAAAGTGGCCAACGGCATTGCCCGCACCGGCAACCTGCGCATCCAAGGCGTGCAAGCCCAGGTCTTGCTAGAGGGCAGCAGCCACCTGCAAAAAGAGACGCTCAAGGCCCGCATGTTCGTGGTGCCCGACATCAACGCTGGCGGTGCGTCCTTGGCCTATGCCGCCGTCAACCCGGCTGTGGGGCTGGGCACCTTCATCGCTCAATACCTCTTCCGCAAACCGCTGCGCGAGGCCGGTACCCGCGAATTCACCATCGGCGGCACCTGGAGCGAGCCCACGGTAGACGCCGTCGAGCGCAAGTCCGGCGAAGGCCTGCCCGCTTGGCTGGACAGCCCGGCGTCCGCGCCGCAGGGTGCGGCGTCGGGGGCGGCGTCCGGCGCACGCTAACTTGGTATGCTGGCAGCCATGAAAATCGCTGCTCTGCAAATGGTCTCCACGCCCGATGTGGACCGCAACCTCGCCGACGCTGTTCAACTCATCGCCCAGGCCGCTGCGGCCGGGGCCAAGCTGGTGGCACTGCCCGAATATTTTTGCCTGATGGGCCGGCGCGATGAAGACAAGCTGACCCACGCCGAAGCCGAAGGCAGCGGCCCGCTCCAGCAGGCCTTGGCCCAGGCGGCACGTGACCACGGCGTGTGGCTGATCGGCGGCACCCTGCCGCTGCATGCCGAAGTGCCCAACCGCGTGCGCAACACCACCCTGGTGTGGAACCCGCAGGGCCAGCAAGTGGCCCGCTACGACAAGATCCACCTCTTCGCCTTTGACAACGGCCGCGAGAGCTATGACGAAGGCCGCGTGCTGGAGGCAGGCACGCAAGCCCAGGCCTTTGAGGCCGAAGGCTTCCGCCTTGGCTTGTCGATCTGCTACGACCTGCGCTTTCCCGAGCACTTTCGCAGCCTGATGAACCCGCCCTGCGACGTGCTGGTGGTGCCCGCCGCTTTTACCTACACCACCGGCCAAGCCCACTGGGAGCTGCTGCTGCGCGCCCGCGCGGTAGAGAACCAATGCTATGTGCTGGCCATCGGCCAAGGCGGCCAACACGACAATGGCCGCCGCACCTGGGGCCAAAGCATGGTCATCGACCCCTGGGGCCAGATCCTCGCCCAACAAGCCGAAGGCCCCGGCGTGGTCCTGGCCGACATCAGCCATGAGCGCATTGCGGAGGTGCGGACGCAGTTGCCGGCGCTGAAGCACAGGCGGTGTTGAGGGGGATGAGTAGCGTGACAGAGTCCATGGGTTCATCCAAACCTGATTTATCTGCCCCGACCAGCGACTGTGTGGTCTCCGGCCTGCGTGGCGCGGCAGATAGACGCTATTTTTAGGCGCCTCAATGAACGCTGTTGACCAAGTCCTACGCTTTCTCGGAGAAGTCGTTGTTTACGGCGGGGGGAGCGCGGCCGTTGCGTTTCTCTTGTTCCAGTACCTTGGCAAAGGCTGGATAGAAGCAAGATTCGCCGAACGGCTTGAAGCGTTCAAGCACGAACAGGCCAAGGAACTTCATCGTATGAAAGTCGAAGTTGAATCGGTCCTCAGTGGTGCGCTCAAGCTTCAAGACAGAGAGTTCACCGTTCTACCCGACGCGTGGCATAAGCTCAATGAGGCGTACTCCCTGACTGGCTGGGTCATTTCACCATTGCAGCAGTTTCCTGCTGTCAGCCGAATGGCGGATGATCAGCTCGAGGAATTTCTGAAAGACTCCGAGCTTTTGGAATCACAGAAGACGCGAGTTCGAGGCGCCGACTCCAGAGACCGCGACAAGATATATCAGTCTCAGATCTTCTGGCATCGTATGGGGCGGGCGAAGAAGGCAGTTAGTGAACTGCAGACCTATGTCGCATCTCAAGGCCTTTTCCTGCCTCCTGCGCTCAAGCAACAGTTTTCAGAGATGCTTCCGATCCTTTGGAGTGCCTTGACGTCGAATGAGGCTGGCCACGAGGCCGAAGACTGGAGGATGCAGTCCGAAGGGTGGAAAGAACTGCAAGCAAAGGGAGAGCCGTTGCACAAACTGATTGAAAGGTCGATTGAGGCAAGACTTCACTCACACGGACCTAGCCGCAATGTTGCCTAACCCTCACAGGGACTTCCTTTTGAGTCAAGCACCATTTGGAACGTTGAAGATGAGCCGACAACGGGTGCCATTGGCGCGGAGTGCCAGTTCTGTCGCTATTTGCCCGGGGTGATATATCCAGCTGACCCCAGAAAAATCAAGTTAAGCGATTGACTTTCCCCGAGGAAGGCAGCTCCACGGCCAATGGATTGGCTCGGTGATCCAGTCTTCTCCAAACTTGGTTACAACAAGCGCACGACACGTTTGGCCCACCGGTGTCAAGCCTTGGCCCGCACGTACTGAAACCGGTATTGCATGATCCACAACATCGAGAAAGTCACGGACTGGCGAGAATAGGGCTATGGTCAGCCTCGGTACTCGTCAGAAAGCAAATGTCTCCAGCACTTGAGCAGTTCCTCAACACGAATGCAAGCGCAATCTTCGGCTTGCTCGGCGCGCTCGGCGGCGGTGTGCTTTCGTTTGTCGCATCGCTGATTCTGAAACGCCGCGAGTTGAACTATCAGCTCCGATCGAAGCTTGTTGATCGCCAGATCGCGGCGCATGAGTGCGTTCTATCTTTGGCCCAAGAAATGCGGGTCATGGTTTCCTCTGGTCGATTCGATCAATCCGGCGAAGTTGAACGTGGCCCAAACGTTCTCCAGTCGAAAGAGGCCTTTGAGGCCTGGTTCACCCATTTCACGGAGGAGCAAGTGGTTGGCTCTTCGTGGCTTACGACCGGTGCCAAGCGAGAGGTCGCGCTTGTTCAGGACTACTTGATCACGCTGCACCTTCATCTAGCTGACGTCCCTTCTGAACGCTACCCTGAATTTGCGACATTGATCAGACAGGATTTCATTGACCTATCAAGTAGCCTCGAGAGGGCAGTCTTCTTGTTTTTTGAGAAGGGTATTCACCGTGCCCGGCCGGACAGCCCGTCTGCTTCGCACAAGTACCCTAGGCACGTCACCGAGAGTCGGCTTAGTCAAACAACATTGCTGAGGCGCCTGGGCGTATCCAGCAACTCAAATGCAGAAATCCAGTGAGGGCACTGGTCTTTCAACCTGCGCCCCAACTGCTGGTCATCTTGCCTGCGCTTCGTTTGCTGCTTATTCTGCACCTCGCGGGCAAAGCAGCCATTTGTCTTCGCCCAGTTAACTCTGCGTTGAGTACCGAAGGATCGAGCTACTGCGTTCCGCGGAGATCGAAGACAAGGGGTCCGTCACTTGCTTGGTACTTTGGGTCTGCTTGCCGTTTGATGACTACTCCTTTCGAGCAGCCTTCAGCCAGATGAACAATCTGCTCGGAGGTGGCATCCAGTGGATTCTGCCTCCAGAAGCACCACAAGAAGACTTTATTGAAGGTCAACTTGAGTGGGACGGTAGGCACTTCGGCCTCTACTACGAGCGATCTTTGGGGTACATGCGATTCGCTGCCGGGAGCCGCACAGATATTCAAGCATTGGTGGGCGCGCTTGGCGTCCAACATGATGACAAAACGTAAGAACCTCGCGTCCACTTTACTCAAGTAGATACTTATGCAGGAGAGTCAAGAGCCTGCCTGGCGGCAATTCATGGCCGGCTTCCTCCAGCACCTGGGTCAGGGGGCGGCACTAGAGCTGCCGTCGCTAAGTCCCCAACCCCGCTCATCACACCTCTTGAAAATTCCCATGAAACCCCAGCGGCAGCCAATAGGGCAATGAGGCCACGGCCAGGGGGCCATCGGCCAAGCTGCGGGCGTCAAACACACTCAGCTTGGTGACCTTAGCGCGGGTGTCAAAGTGCGTGCCCAGCAGCCAGGCGTCGCGCTCGTCGCTGGCCCCTGGTTTGGCGATCCACAGGTGCTCTTCCACGATGGCGTGTTCGCCAAAGTCATAGCGCTCGGTGCGGCCGCTGTCTTGGTCCGTCAGGGCCAGGCCGTGGAAGAAGCTGTTGTTCACGCCGCTGCGTGGCCGCCAGGCGGATGCGGTGAGCTGCCAGCGGTGGCGCAGGCCGTTCAGGCGTGGGTGAATGCGGGGGAACTCGGATTGGTCTGTGCCCGCCACTCGGCTGGCCTGGCCTGTGCGCAGGTTCAGGCGCACCACCACTGAAGCCGCGCCCACGGCGGCCGTGGGCCGGGCCTCACCGCGCATCATGGCGGGGATGTTGCGCGTCAACACGTCGGCATTGGGGTTGGCCACATAGCTCAGCACGATCTCCTCGCCCACTTCATAGGCGTTGCCCACATGGAAGATGAACTCAGAGGGCAACTCAAACACCCGGGCCTTTTGAATATCGTCTTTGGGCGCCACCCAAATGCGCAGGGGCTGCTGTGCTTGCCAGGCAAAGGCTTGCTCCAGTGGCACACCTTGGCTGACAGCGGCGATGTCCATGCGCAGCGGCGGCAGCGGCACCACAAAAAAGCGCTGGGTCACGGCCATGTCGTGCACCATGCCCATGGCCCAGGGCAGGGTCGCGATCTGGCCGCGTTGCAGTTGGCCGTCGGCGCCAATCTGGTAGGTGGCGATCTTGTCGGCCCAGGTGCCGATGTTCCACAGCACACCTTGAGGGTCTAGCTTGGGGTGGGCCGAGAAGGGCACACCGGCCCAGTCTTTTTGCCAGGCCACGGGGCCACGCGTGCTGAGGTCGGCCACGCCCAGCTCATAGGCCGAGCCGCCTTCCCACAGGGCCAGCAGCTTGCCGCCGTGCTCGATGACGCTGGTGTTGGCCGCGTTCACGCTGTCAGGCCCGGTGACGGGCACTTCCAGCTTGATGGGGGTGCCAAACGCCGCCGTCACAAAGCGGCCCGCAGCCCGCTCGGCCTGCAGCTTGCGCGTGTTGACAAAGCGCCCGTGGTGGCTGATTTGGCGGCCGTTCAGGCTGAACTGCTGCACCATGCCGTCGCCGTCAAACCAGTGGTGATAGCGCTGGCCGTTGCGCTCGAACAGGGCCGGGCCGTTGCGATGAAAGCGCCCCTTCAAGGCCTCGGGCCAGCGGCCTTCCACCGTCAGTGCATCGCAGCGCAACGCTTCAGGGCCGTGCTCGGGCATTCCTTGCAGCGGCGTCAGGGTCGGGTTCTGTTGGACCTTCTGGGCAAAGCGCGAGGCTGCGCTCTCGTTGGCGGCCAGCGCCCAAGGCGCGGCCAGGCCGGTGGCGGTGGCAGCGCCCATCAGGCGCAGCCAATCACGGCGTTGGAGGGGGTAGTGCGTCATGGTCATGGCCCCTGTTCAGTTGAGGGTGATGCTGATGCTGCGGCCGTCGGCCCGCACCTTGGCCTTGGCCCAGCTCGGGGGGCCAAAGCTGGGCTCGCCCGAGGCACCATAAGGCTCGCTGGGGATGCCCATGAAGTTGGTATTGAGCTTGCCGTTGCGGTCCAGGTCTTGGTAGATCATCACCGCCACCTCCTCACCGCTGAGATTGCACAGCGACAGACTCAAGGTCTCGCCCTTGGCCTGCGCAGCCACGGCCACGCCCGCCTCTTTCATGAACTGCGCTTCGCTTTCATACACGGCCACCATCACCGGGCCTTGGTTCGCCGCCACCCGCTTGATCTCCAACTGCAGGCCACAGCCTGCGGGCAAGCTGCCTTGGGCATGGGCCGCGCCCGTGGCCAGAGCGGCGAGAGTCAGGGTGGCCAAGAAATGTCGAATCAGGGGCTTTGAACGGGTCATGTCAGTCTCCAGTGAGTGGGGGTGATTCCGCTTCCAAATCAACCGTGTCGTTGTTGCTTCGCCTCGCCGTGCGACAGCACTGTCTTCGGCTTCGCGCCTAGACCCGAATGATTTGGAAACGGAATGAGCGGACTGTGAACCGATGCGCGTGTGGGCGCAGCCGCTGTGCGACGAGCGGGGGAAGGGCGGCGCGAGTGGTGGTCCAGGGGCGCGAATGGTGGATGCGTGGGGGCAAGGCCTCGACAGCCTCGGGTACATGTTGTACAGTTATTGGTACAACTACGGAGCTTTCAGATGGACGCCATCACCTACTCTGCCGCCCGCGCCAATCTGGCATCGACCATGGACCGTGTCTGCAATGACCACGAGGCCTTGATCATCACGCGCAATGGCGAGCAGTCGGTGGTCATGCTCTCTTTAGAGGACTACCAAGCGCTGGAAGAAACCGCTTATCTGTTGCGGAACCCGGCCAATGCCAAGCGCTTGCTGTCCGCCGCTGCGCAACTGTCGGCAGGCCAAGGCACGCCGCGAGACTTGGTGCCATGACGCTGGTGTTTGCGGATGAAGCTTGGGAGGATTACCTCTTTTGGCAAAAGCAAGACCGGCGCATGGTGGATCGCATCAACAAGCTGATCCGCGAAACCCAACGCCAACCTTTTGAGGGCGTGGGCAAACCCGAGCCACTAAAGCACGCCTTGTCGGGTTTTTGGTCCCGACGCATCACGGACGAGCACCGCATGGTCTACAAGGTCGAGGATGGCAGTCTGTTGATTGCGCAGCTCAGATATCACTACTGAGATCCGGACCAGGTAGCGGGCCACCGGGCACCGGAGGTTGTCGTTGACTTTCAGGCCTGCCAATGTGGTGAGATGGAGCCCTCAATATCTGCAGGAGGGAAGATGCCGCTTCAAATCCAAGACCCGACCAATCCCGACAGCGACTATTTGGTTGACGTACTCCTAGATGCCTGCCGAGATGCGACTATTGGTGGCGGCGCGTTCGCATTCCTCTCAGCTGGAGGCGTGCAACTGCTATTGAAAGATGAAATCTTCAAGGATTTCCTTGCGCGAGGTCGGTTCGATCTGCTCGTGGGCGTGGATGCCATTACTGATACAGCAGCCATTGACGCGCTGTCCACGGTTAGAAGGGAACATCCGAGCATTGGTGCGCGCGTCTTCGTGCCCTCGCATCCCCGCTCCATCTTCCACCCAAAGGTGGCGTGGTTTGATTCAGGCAACGGCGGACTGCTTGTCACCGGCTCGGGTAACCTCACGGCCGGTGGTCTGCGCTGGAACATCGAAGCTTTTGCCGTCGAGCATTTGGATGCGCCTGCGATGGCTGACTTGCGTTCGCGCTGGGATGAATACCTCGCGCTGACCGCCGAGTGCCAGCTTGAACCCGAAGATGGTCGTGTCGTGGCTCTTTTGGAGCGCAACGCAGCCCGCCGACGCGCAATGACAGAAGCCAATATCACAACGCCGGGCGAAGGCGGAGAAGAGCCACCGCAAGAAGCGCCAGTAGTGGCTCGGGAATGTGAATTGGCCGAACCGCCAGCGGGTCAGCCTGCGGATGAATTGCCGACTATCGGGCCAGCAACCGAAATACTTGTCGCAGAGATTCCTCGCGCAAGCAACCGGTGGGGGCAAGCAAATTTCGACCAAGCTACCTTTTTCGGCTTTTTCGGTGCGTCTCGAACGGTTAAACGACGCGCATACTTCTTCCACTTGCGCGCGGATGGAACGCTCGGATTCCAAGAGGTTCGCCCTGCCGTAGCAGTCCAAAGTAAGAACTACCGTTTTGAGTTGGAGGCCGCATCCGGACTGGCGTACCCAGCGGATGGCCGACCAATCGGGGTTTTCGCGAAGGTGGGGGCTCGAACCTTCGTCTACATGCTGCTCATGCCGAACCATGCGGGCCATCAAGAAATGGTGAATCTGCTTGCCCGTTCGGCACTGGTTGGCGGGGGCACCCTGAAGCGAATCGTATTTCCTGCCGCCAAGGTGCTTGCGGAGTGGCCCCTGGCACCACTTTGGCGTCGACTCACCGTCTGAGTCTGCAGACGATAAGGACCTCGGCCTCCGGAGGCATGTCGAAATTCAAACTGGAGTGGTTGAGCTTGCTGTGGCTGACGCCGTCGACGCTTTCCAGCTCTACGGACTTGTAGAAGTCGCGAGCTAGGCTGAGAAGCGCATCAATTTGCATTAGCCTGGGATGCGCGCCTGATTGGAACGGCGAGTAGGAGACCACCATCTGGGCGCCCGTCTGCGAAGCGAGACGGAACAAGTCGCGGAATGCCCCGGGCGCCTGACTTCGTATGCAGAACGGCGACTGATGCCGGTCGTCTCGATACAGGCCTCGGCTTAACTCATCGTCGGATGAACCGGGGCTGCGGGCTATCGACGGGTTGTCTCGCCGAGCCATGGTTTCGAGCACGTGATAGAAGCGACTGTAGTGGTCTCGGGTGTAGGGGGGATCCGCATAGACCACTGAGTACTGTCCGGCGAATTGAGTGAGCGCTTCGCGATAATCGGCCCTTGCCACGACGTGCCCAGTTCCTCGTGTGCGGTGAAGCGCGTATCGCTGCAGCCAGGTCATGTACTTTGTCCGCACGTCTAGGTGGCGGTCGCGGTCAATCTTCGCCAGAAGGTGCTGCTTCACTACTCCCTGCTTGTTCCTCGGTCGAATTGGCTGGGCGAATTGCTTTCCGACCGTGTTGACGGTGTCGCTTGCTGTGCTCAGAAGCGCAGCAGTGAAAACATCGGTGAGCGCAGAAGGCATAGCCTCGTACGCAAGTGCTGCGAGGCAGTCAAGTTCGACAGCTTGGGCGTAAGAAAAATAGGCTCCTCCGAAGTAACGAACGGTGGTCGCAAGGGGCGAGCCGGCCAAGCCGGCTAGCTTCATACGTTTCGCGACCTCTTTCAACCGGCTCTGCAGTTCCGATGAACCGCTGGCTACCCCGCGTTCTGCAGCAAGGATGGAGCCATGCTCCAGCACCAAGCAGATGGCGTCCGTTTCGCCGTGTTTCGCGGCGTGCAAGGCGTCGCGCTCGAACTGAACCAAAGGCTCCACGGCTTGTCGCAACGCGTCGAGTCGTGGTGAACCCGCTTGCAGACGGGCAGCGAACGTTGAAACGATGTCCGAGTCGGCCGACCGGCTTGCCAGGAGGGCGCTGCAAATGACGCGAGAGTACTCTTGGATGTCCGAAGCAATCACGCGGCGGTGTCCTGCGAGGGCCAATGCCGTCGTCCCGGAGCCGGCGAATAGGTCAAGCACGGTTCCTCGGGTAGCATCTGCACTATCAAGCGCATCAGCAATGGCTGAGGCCAGCCTAAGCTTGCTGCCAAGGTAGTGAATAGGCCTGAAAACGACCGCTTCGAGTGCATCGGATGGCGTTGCTTCCGCCCCTTCGCGGAGCTCGAGCTGCAGTTGCGGTGGTTCGTTGGAAGGCACGGAGGGCGAGCGCGTAAAGCTTAGTATCGTAAGGTATCGCATGGACGACCTCTCACCGCGAAGTGTTTTAGAGCATTTCAGCCACCAGGCGGCCCCGATGGGCCAGGTCCTTCCGCGACGGCTCGGTCGTGTCAAGAGCCTATCCCATGGACCAGTCGGCACCGGAAATTTCCTGGTCCATGGGGAAAATCTCGACGTTTTGTCCCTGCTCGGGCAGTCCATTGGCGGCCGGGTTAAGTGTGCCTACATGGACCCGCCTTATCGGACTGGAGAGCGCTTTACGCATTACAACGATGACGCAGAACACGAAGAGTGGCTGAGGGATGTCAGTGCGCGGGTGCGGCGAGTTTGGGAACTGCTTAGTGACGACGGGAGCGTTTGGATTTCCATCGACGACCATGAACTCCACTACCTGAAAGTGGCAGTGGACCGAGTCATTGGGCGCGAAAGCTTTGTCACGACCGTCATCTGGCAACAGCGCACCACTCGGGAGAACCGAAAGGTGTTCTCCAACAACCATGAGTACGTTCTTGTTTATGCCAAGAACCCGCGCAAGTTCAGTCAGGTTCGGAACGGATTGACCTTGACCGAAGATATGAAAGGGCGCTACGTCAATCATGACGATGACCCAAGAGGTCCTTGGCAGTCGGTATCTGCCAACGTGCAGGCCGGTCACGCGGTTGCCTCTCAGTTCTACGTAGTTACCGCACCCAACGGCCGCAAACACTATCCGCCGAATGGCAGGTGCTGGGTTTACAACCAGCAGCGCATGGAGTTGGAGATTGCGCAAGGCAACGTCTGGTTCGGCAAGAATGGAAACGGCGTGCCAAGGCTCAAGAAGTTCTTGTCAAGCTCCCACCGTGGTCTGACACCTGAAACGCTGTGGACTGCAGACCAGGTTGGTACTAATGACCACGCCAAGAAGCACATCCACGCGCTCTTTCCAGGCGAGCCCCTGTTCGATACGCCGAAGCCTGAAGCGCTTCTCGCGAGGATTCTTCACATTGGAAGCAACCCCGGGGACTTGGTCTTGGACCCGTACTTCGGTTCTGGAACGACCGGAGCTGTTGCCCTCAAGATGAATCGGCGCTTCGTCGGAATTGAAGCAGGCGAACACGCCTCCAGCGTGGCGGCGGCTCGCCTACGTCAAGTAGTGGAGGGTGAACTTGGCGGAATTTCGCCTGAGGTCGACTGGGAAGGCGGGGGGGGATTCGACTTCCTTCGCATGAGGTAGGGCGGTACCCTGAGGCGGAGGGGTGCTGCGCTTGGCGAAGTCTCTGTCTTTCTGCTCGCCGCTCGGATGCTGCCCCCAGTACGCTCACACCATCAAAGCGTCGAGTTGGGCGTGGGCACGGTTTCGAACCTTGTCCAGTTCCAAGGGCCGGACTTAGCCCGTCCCACCCCCTCGAAGGGGCGCAAGAAAACTTCGAGCGGCCCGACGCTTTCTTGAGAGTACCCCGCTGCACTGAAATGCCCAGCCACTCAGCCCTGGCTGATCTGCACCTTGGGCGTCCACAGCGCGGCCCAGCGCTGCTGCGGCTCGGCTGGGCTCAGCGCCTGTGGCGAGGCAGGCTGCGAAGCCCCAAGAGAGGCACGCTCGACCAAGCAGTTGGCGTTGACAGCGCCAAACACCTGCTCGCCTTGCTCAACCACCACGCCCATCAAGACGCCGCAATGGCTGCAAAGCATGAACTTGGCGCTGCCAGAGCCTTGGGTGTAATGGTGCAGTGCGGCGGCCTCCGACACGTTCAAGCGCAATGCCCCTTGGGGGTCAGAGATGTAGGCCGCGCCATGCTTGGTGCAAAACGAACAATCACACGCCCTGGGGTTGAAGCGGCTGACGTCCACCGCTGTGTCAAAGCTCAGCCGCAAGCGGCCGCAGTGGCAGGCGCCGTGCAGCGTTGTTGAAGTGGGCATGTGGGGCATCTTGGGTGTGGCGGTGATAGGGCGCGAGCAGCCTAGCTGGTGGCTTCCCCGCCCAGCAACTTCAATCCCAACACGCCCACCACGATCAACCCAATGCAGGCTAAGCGGGGCAAGGTGAGTTGCTCGCCAAAAAACAAGCCCCCCAGCAAGGCGGCCCCCACGGTGCCAATGCCCACCCACACGGCATAGGCGGTGCCCAGCGGCAACTGGCGCATGGCCAAGCCCAGCAGCCAAAAGCTGAGCCAGGCGGCGATCAAGGTGATGGTGGTGTAGAGGTGCCTGCTGAAGCCCTCAGAAGCCTTCATGCTGACCGACCAGACGACCTCCAGCAGGCCCGCAAGGAGGAGGATGAGCCAAGCCATTTGGGGGGTGATCTGAAACGTCATGGTATGAGGTGGCTCCTGGAGTTTGGCCGAGATAGACCAGCGTCAGTCTGCCTCAATCTCACTGGAGAGGGGGCGGCACAGGCTCTTGTTGATCCACGGTAGATGGACAAGCCCACCTACCAGAGTTTCCACCAAGGCTTGTTGTCGGGCAGAGCCTGTTCACGTGCCTGGCTTGGCCCGAGCGTGCCGCCAAAGTCCGTACGGTCGGTGACAGCCATCGCCAACACCGTTGTTGAAAGCATCTCTGTCACGACGCGCAAACCGAGCTTTCGTTGCAACACTTCAGCGTCTTGGGCGCCGTATGCGTTCATGTTCAATCCGGCTTCTTCCGGAACGGGAACTCCGGCCAGGCGGATGTGACCTTCGACGCTGTCGATGCTGCGTACCAACGCACCGTTTTCAAAGCACATGAAGCTGGCCGTGGTGCTGCCTGAATCAACGACGAATGAAAGGCATTGACCGAATTTGACACTCAAGCGAGCGAGCGCAGCATCGTCGGCGCAAAGTACATAGGAGCTGTCCAGCAGCACCGCCCAAGCACCGTCTTGCAAGCAGCCATACACCTCAATTCCAGTGTTCTGAGGCGACCAGTCATTGGCGGAAACGAACTTCGTATGCTGCTTCTGCCACAACAGATAGTCGTCCACAGAAGCCAGCGTGGCACTTTCTGTCAGTTCGTACCTCGGCCAAACCTCGGTAAAGGCGCTGACCAATGGGTCAAGGTCTGAAGTGACGGCGATAAAGCCGTAGCGAGTTCCCACGGGAAAAATCCTAAATTGATGAGGGTTCGACGGGGCCAGAGCTTGGCTCACTCTAGCCCAAGCAGGCCGGTGACGGACTGTTCCAGCATCTCCACCAGCTCAGCGTCCATATAGGCGTACTCGTCGGGAATGTCGAGAACAT
Source organism: Ideonella sp. (assembly GCF_044358605.1). GTDB lineage: Bacteria > Pseudomonadota > Gammaproteobacteria > Burkholderiales > Burkholderiaceae_C > Ideonella. The sequence continues at coordinate 34,598 of NZ_JBIKNQ010000007.1, read as the reverse complement.
GCAGCGGCTTGTGGCGCAGCGCTTCAGAGAAGTCAGCCATGAGCCGAGACTTGTGCTTTTGCTCCATGACCATCACGACATCGGCCCAGGCAATGTTTAGGGTCTGTTGACCTATAAATCCTACCCGCGTGAGCCCTACAGGCCATGCCAGTCTAGGCGCGCTGCGCCGCCCGCACCTCTGTGCGGGCAAGCGGCGCAACAACGAATGGCGTGGCCTGTAGGACTCACCCTCAGGGCAGTGCGTCCAAGGGCGCTGGCGGGCGTTGCCCTCCTTGCCCGGGCACCAGCCCGGGCTGCGGATCGCGCCTACTCCAGCGCCCTTGGACACTCCTGCGCGGGCAGGATTTATATGTCAACAGACCCTAGCGACAAAGGCGTCTACGTTCATGCCCTGTGTGAAGCATTGGATGTCCCGCGCAGCCTCCCGCGCATCCCACAAAAATGCCCGGGGATCACGCTGCATAAACCGGTTCGCGGCTTTGATTGATGCTGGCCAACACGTAGGGGTTGCGTACAGCGCTTGGCTCTACCAAATCTACGCTGCGGCCCAACAAGGCCTCAAGCGCCAACTTGGCGCCGAAGAAGCGCCGTAGGTCAGGCGGTGTCTCGGGTTCGAATTCCACCAAGAAATCCGCATCGCTGAGAGCTGGGTCAAAGTCCGACCCCCGCGCTGCAGAGCCAAACACCTCCAAGCGCTGAATGCGGAAGCGTTGGCATAGCTCAGCAATAGAGCTTTGGTGGATGGCGATGGCAGGGTGCATGAGGTGGAGTGTAGCGGGGGCGAAGTTGGCGCACGAGGCTCACTTCCCCCACGAATCCTTCAACCCCGTCACCCGGTTGAACACCACCTTGCCGCCCACGCCGTGGTCCTTGCGGTCGGCCACAAAGTAGCCGTGGCGCTCGAACTGGAACTTCTGGTCGGGTTGGGCCGCGGCGAGGGAGGGCTCGACGATGGCGGTGATGACTTTGAGGCTGTTCGGGTTCAGCGCTTCCAAGAAGTCTTTGCCACCGGCGTCGGGCTGGGCTTCGCTGAAGAGGCGGTCGTAGAGTCGCACTTCGGCGGGCACGCCGTCGGCCACGGCCACCCAGGTGATGGCGGCTTTGGCCTTGACACTGTCCGCACCCGGGGTGCCGCTCTTGGTGTTGGCAATGACCTTGGCCAGCACTTCGGTGACTTGGCCGCTGGCGTCGCGGCTGCAGCCGGTGCACTCCACCACATAGCCGCCTTTGAGGCGCACCAGGTTGCCCGGGAAGAGTCGCTTGTAGCCCTTGGGCGGGGTTTCTTCAAAGTCTTCGCGCTCGATCCAGACCTCTTTGCCGATATTGAAGGCGCGGTCGGGCGGCGGGGTTTGGCCTTCGGCAATGGCCGAGTGGGGCAGGGCGGGTTGGCTGCAGTCTTCGGTGTAGGCGTCTGAGCCGAAGACTTCGGCCCAGTTGCTCAGCACCAGCTTGACCGGGTCCAGCACGGCCATGCCGCGGTGGGCTTTTTGCTCCAGGTCGTCGCGCAGGCAGCCTTCAAGCACCGAGTAGTCGAGCCAGATATTGTGTTTGCTGGCACCGCTGTCGTCGGCCAGCTTGCGGATGGCCTCGGGCGTGTAGCCCCGGCGGCGCAGGCCGGCCAGGGTGGGCATGCGGGGGTCGTCCCAGCCGTTGACATGGCCTTCGTCCACCAGTTGTTTGAGCTTGCGCTTGCTGGTGATCACGTAGCTCAGGTTCAGGCGGCCAAACTCATATTGCTTGGGCAGCGGGTGCTGCAGCAGGCCACCCACTTGGCGGCCGTCGGGCAGGGTCACGGTTTCAGTCAGGCGCTCCAGCACCCAGTCGTAGAAGGGGCGCTGGTCTTCAAACTCCAGCGTGCAAATGCTGTGGCTGATGCGCTCTAGCGCGTCTTCAATCGGGTGGGCGTAGGTGTACATCGGGTAGATGCACCATTTGTCGCCGGTGTTGTGGTGGGTGGCGCGGCGAATGCGGTAGAGCGCCGGGTCACGCAGGTTGATGTTAGGCGCGGCCATGTCGATCTTGGCCCGCAGCACCATGGCGCCGTCTGGGTGCACGCCGTCGCGCATCTCGCGAAAGCGCGCCAGGTTCTCGGCCGGGGTGCGGCCCCGGAAGGGGCTGTCCACGCCGGGTTTGCCAAAGTCGCCCCGGTTGGCGCGCATTTGCTCGGGCGTTTGCTCGTCGACATAGGCCAGGCCGCGCTCGATCAGCAGCTCGGCCGCTTGGTACATGAAGTCGAAGTAGTTGCTGGCGTAGAACTTGTGGGCGGTGCCATTGAAGTTCCAGTCCCATCCCAGCCAACGGCCCATCTCTTCGATGGCGTCCACGTACTCTTGTTCTTCTTTCTCGGGGTTGGTGTCGTCAAAGCGCAGGTGGCACACCCCACCAAAGTCGCGCGCCAGGCCCACGTTCAGGCAAATGCTTTTGGCATGGCCAATGTGCAGGTAACCGTTGGGTTCAGGCGGAAAGCGCAGGCGCACGCGCGCGGGGTCGATGCCACCGGCTTCATGGTGGGCGGCATCGCCCGGGCTGCCCGCAAAGCGACGCTGCTCGTAGGTGCCAGCCTGCTGGTCGCGCTCGATGATGGCGCGCAAGAAATTGGCAGGGGCGGGCTTGGCCGCAGCGTCGGTGGGGCGATGGTCGCTCATAGGAGGCGTGCCGGGGGTGGCCCGGCGGTCTTTGAAGTGAGCGCTGATTGTAGCCAGCGCCCCTGTGCCCGCAGGTGCGCTGCCCAGCGTCTAGGCGGCTCTCAGCGTGGGCTGCGCAGCTTGGCGGCTTCGGCGTCCACCATGCGTTGGCGCCAGCCGTCGCGGCTCAGGCTCAGCCAGGTGCCCAGGGCGTGAAAGAACAGGCCCACGCCCCAGCCCAGCAGGGGAAAGAGGTTCCAGTGCGCGTCGCGCTGCTGGGCCAGAACATAGAGGCCCAGATTGACCAGCACATAGACGGCCGCATGGGTCATCAGGCCGATCTTGCGGTTCACCCGGTCTTCAGCTTGGGCGTAGAGGTCGGTGGAGGTTGTGGTGGTCATGGCGGGCTCCTGGGGTGAGGTGAATCAATCAATCAATCAATCAGTCAGTGCCTGCATGGTGCGCCAAAGCAAACGCCTCGTCGCGGGGTGTGCGACGAGGCGTCTGTAGGGGGCGCCAATGGCCAGCCCAGGGCGTGAACGGGCTGTACCTTTCGGTCAGTACTTTTCGCGCCAGGTCATGCGACCCAGATTAGCCTTGTTGGAATGGGTCAGGGCTTTGCTGTTGGAGCCGGGGGCAGGGCTGCCGCCCCCACCGCTATTGCCACCCGACCAAGAATTGGACTGCCCGGTGTCTTGGCCCAAGCTGGGCAGCAGCAAGGACATCTGCTGGGACTGCGTGGACGCTGACCGCAGAATGGTCGGCGGGCCAAACTGCGAGCCACTGACCGCCATGCTCGTGGGCGAGATGGGGTTGCTGGAGTTGGGATCAAAGCGGTCTTGGCCGTCGATATTGCCGTCGCCATTGGTGTCAAAAGCGACGATGGGGCTGTAGCCGTGCAGCGGGTCCAGCTCATTGAGCCAAGAGCGCGGGCCAATGCAAATGTTGGTGGCCTGGTTCGGCGTGGTCGGTCGCACCGACGAGAACATGACCAAGCCCGTGGGTTGCACGCGCGGTGCGCCCACGCCGTGCTCAAAGGCCTGCAGGTTCGCGCGCCAGCCCAAGACCGCGTCGTTGTTGTAGTTCACGGTGGTCGGCTTCAAGGCGCGGTACTCCACGCCGTTGATCACGCGGTTGGTCTCGTAGTTGATGGTGGTGAGGTTGCCCAATTCCACGGATCGCCCCTTGCCCTTGTCCAGGATGCCGTAAATCGACTGAGTGGACACATTGGGTGAGCCGATCAGCGGGGAGATGGCCGCGCCAGTCGAGAACACCACCTGCCAGCAGCGCTTGGCGTTGGCTGGGGCATTGTCTGCCCCACAGTTCTTGGCCAGCGTGTTCACACTGACAAAGGGGGCCTGGGTGATGGGCTGGTTCACATCGGTCTTGAACAGGCGAGTGGCCTTCACGGCGCTGGGCGTGCTCACGTCGAAGCGCCACAAATTGCCCTTCAAGTCACCGGCGTAAACCACATCGATGGTGCCGTTGTGGTCGATGTCCACGGGTGTGGGTGTGCTCAGGCCGTTGTCAAAGGCCACCTCGGGTTCGGTCTCAATGCCGGACCACACGTTCTTGTCGCCGATAGACCAAGCGCGGTACTTGGTGGCGGCATCGGCCTTGTCGAGGTAGAAGGCGTAGAGCACCGGCGTGCCCGTGCCGCTATCGGCGGGCGTGCCGGACTTGCCATCATTGCTTTCAATGCCATTGCCCACCAACACAGCGCTGCGCTTGTCGGCCAACTTGACCAGTTGCGCAGAGCTGATGCCAGCGCCAGTGTCGGGTTGGCTGATGATGTAGCCCAGGTCCTTGAGGTCTGGCGCGCTGGTGTTGGTGTACTCGAAAAGCACGCCACTGCCTTGCTTCAAGTCGGTTTGGCTGACATCCAAGGCGGTGATGGCCCGGGCCCCGCGGCCATAGAGAATGACGGCCACGGCGCGCCAGTCTGGGTTGGCTTCAGAACGGATGTTGGTGTGGCCGACGATGGGCACGTTGTCCACAAAATAGGGCTTGCTGCGGATCTCGGCGGGGTTGAGGTCGCTGTAATGCGCGGCTCGGCGCAACATCACGTCGGGCACAAACGTCCAAGCCTCGCTCAGTGATTCGCCCTTGGTTTCGTAGGCATGCAGAGCACCATCATTGCCGCCGTATATGGCCAAGGGAAAGGCGCGCGGCAGGGTCTTGCGGTAGTCGGAGAAGCCGGGGAAGTTGGCTTCAGGGCGCGACTCGGAGGCCCAGTTGGGCAAGATGACCGGGGCCGAATTGATGACCGGGCCTAAGGTGAAGCCATTGCGGCCTCGGAACGCTCCGGCATCGGTGCCGCGCAGATAACTCAGCCGCGCCACACCTTGGTTGTCCCTCACACCGTTGTGGTCCAGGTTCAGAACCTCGCGCTGCACATCCGCCAGATTGGCCCAGTTCAGGTCGGTCACGGCCTTCGTCTGGACATTGTCCGTGGGTTGCGCAGTGAAAATCTTGCGCTGCGATGGCACCAAGGTGCTGCTTTGCGCGGACTGGAAGGGGCTGCCGATGAGCTGGCCGCTCTGGTTCACGTTAAAGGCCCAGAGGTCGCCACTGAAGTACTGCAAAGACCAACGCCCTTGCACGATTTGGGTGCGAGGGTCGCGTGGGCCCAAAGTGGTGTTGTTCAAGCGTGCAGTGGTGGACGAGGGGAAGGCCGCGCAGCCGGTGGTCAGGCCGCCGGGAGACATGATCTTGGTCGCCGTTTGCTCTTCAGAGAAGCCTTCGCCCACTTGGTCAATGGCGCGGCTCTTCAGCACCACAGTTGCGCCCGTTTGGCAGTCGGGCGCACCCGGGGCTTTGGTGGCCACACACACTTGGATGGGGTCGCCCTCGTAGGTCAGGTCAATGCCAAACACGGCCGTGGCAGGAAGCAGCGAGGGGCTGTGCAGTTCGAGACCGATCTTGAGCACGGGGTAATCTGCGTACTTGATGTCTGAGATGTCCAGCTGATAGCTGTTTGTGGCGAAATTGCGCACGGGCCTCAGCGCGTCTGGCAACTGGTTGCCATTGCCGTCTTTGAGGGTGGCCGTTACGCGGTCCAGGCCGTTGGCGCCGCCCCAGGGCAGGCTTGGGCTCAAGCGCAGCTTGCCCCACTTGGTGACATTGGCGCGGCTGCCGTCGCACTGGAAGTAGTCTGCGATCGGGTTGAACACGAAGTCGGGCAGCTTGGCCGGAATGCCGTTCTTGCACTCACCGCCCGCTGGTGTACTAGGGTCAAAGATGGCGGCATTGGCATCGTCACCAATGATCATCAAACAATTGGGCCGCGTCGGGTCAATGATCGAGGAGTAGGGGTAGAGGGAACCGATAGTCCATGTGCCGCACATGCTGTTGGTCGCAAAGTCATAGCAGCCCGCTTGACTGGTTTTGGCGCCATAGATCTTGGTGCCGATGATGGCGGAGAGGTTGTGATAGTGGTAGCCCGCGAACACCGCAGGGAACAAGCCATACGTGGTGACAAAGCTCTGAAAGTTGGGGTGTGAGAGAAAGGTCGTGCCATTGATGGCCGCACAGGTGCTGCTGTTCATGGTGCACACCCCTTTGGGCGTGCCATTGGCTTCTAGGTAGGGGTAGATGCCGTTGCCACCGATGGTGAGGCCTGTGTTGGACCAACCCGCGCAAGTGCTCTTGATCGCCGGGTCGTGGCAGAACACCCGACCCGTGTTGTTGGCGAAGTAAAGCTTGTTGCCCAGGGTTACCGAAGTCGTTCCGCCAGCACCGGAAAACCAGGCGCCGGGGTAGTTGGTGGACCCGCAAGTGTTGCGGGTGTTGATGTCGAAGCACCACACCGTGCTGCTGCTGGTGATGACAAAGTACTGGTCACCCACCGAGGTCAGGCCCATGGTGTTGCCGGGGCCGGCCGTACCACCCAACACCCAGGATCCGCAAGAGGTGATGGTGTCGAGGTCAGTGCAAACGATGGTCGGGCCCGAGGGGCCATCGACGCCCACAAACAACTCACCGGTGTTGTAGTTCAGGGCCTCAATAGGCAGGTTGGGTGTGTAGTAAGGCCCTGACTGCGTCAAGGCAGCACCATTGCTGCCGTTCAAGGCGTAGCCGTTGGCGTTCCAGCCCTTGCAGGTCTGGCCATCTGTGGCGCTACGGCACTTGAGCACGGTGCCGTAGTTGTGGTGGTTGACCACGAACAGTCCGTCGCTGTAAGGGATGATGCGATAGCCGTCGCCCGTGCCGCTGAAGTTCACGGCTTTGTTGACGGTGCTGGTGGAGCCTTTGAACTTGTAGCTCAACATCCACTTGACGGCGGTCACAGACGCGCCGTTGGCGGGCTCGGTTTCTGTCCAGTTGCCGTTGACTTGCCATTGCAAGGTGGTATTGGCCGGTTTGCGCACCGAGCCTGCCACCCAGGAGTGGCCTGGGGGCAGCGTCAGCAGGCCTTCTGACTCAAAGGGGCTGGCAATGCGGGTGTTGAACGAGGTGGTCCACCGCACCGTGTCAAAGGGTTCGAGGTCGAAGGTGCTGTTGATGGCCTTGGAGGTACTGGGCGCAATCACCTGCCCGTTGATCTCTAGGTAGCTGCCCAGCGGCGACTTGACTTGGCTTTGGGCGACCGCCCACGCCAACATGCCGCAGCTCGCAATGCCCACGGTCCAACGCACTCCCTTGAGAACTGCAGACTTTGACCACCCCATGATTGACTCCGTATCGCTGTGGCCCGCCCATTGGCAGGCCCACATAGATTATCGAAAGCCCTGATTCCAGATGGAGGGTTATTTGTGTGGCAAAGCGTAAATATTTAGCAGGAGTAGCGATATAAAAATTACTCTCGCAACCGAGTGCATTGAATCTAATTTCCAATCACCGCGAGTTAACTTCAGATTTTTGTTCGAATGCGCCAGTTAAGCTCTGCTGAATGAGAGCTTCAAGGGCTTGGGTCGACGAGCGGTGCCTGCCCGGTGCTGAGCGGTTGAGTGGGCTCTCGCGGCCCAAAGACCCAGTTGTAACCCCGGCTCAGAGCGCTTTGAAGCGCCCCGCGTAGACCCGGCTCACCGCCAAGCGCTCTGGGCGCCGATGCAGGCAAAGCGTGATCTTGCCGGTCTCATCGCGCAAGGCTTGCGCCACTTCGCGCCACTGCACGACCGTGCCCCGATGAATTTGCCAAAACTGTTGTGGATCTAACTGACTTAACAGCTCCCGCAGCGACAAACGGATCAGATGCTCCTTCGCCGCTGTCATGACGCGCACATATTTGTCAGCGGCCTCGAAGTAAATCACCTCGTCTACGGGTACCAGGGTAATGTGTGCACCTTGTGAAACCTGCAACACCTGCAGCCTTTCTGGGGTGGGTGCAGGGCTGAGCAAGTCGCGCAGGCGGGCCAGCAGGGCGGCGTCCTCGGTTGGCGGGCATGTTGGCCCGGTGCTCGCGTTGGCGGCCGCCTCTGGCCCGGCTAAGCGGGCCTGCAGACGCTGGCAGCAGGCCTGCAAGCGCTCAGGCTGCACCGGCTTGAGCAGATAGTCTGCCGCCGCGCGCTCAAAGGCTTGCAGGGCATAGTGGTCGTAGGCGGTCACAAAGACGATCAGCGGCAGCGCATGGCCTTGCGGCCAGTCCTCCACGATGGCTTGGGCGGCGTCCAGGCCGTCGCGCCCTGGCATGCGAATGTCCAGCCACAACACCGTGGGCAAGTGCTGCAGCGCCAAGCTGACGGCCTCGTCGCCATCTTGGGCCAGGGCCACCAGGCGCAATTCGGGCCAAGCCCGGGCCAATTCGGCTTGCAAGGCACGGGCGAGCAGCGGCTCGTCTTCGGCAATCAGGGCGGTGTGCGTCATGTCGGGGTGATGGGGAGGTCAATCTGGGCCACAGTGCCGCCACCGTCACGCGGCTGCAGGCTGAAGTGGGCGGCGGCGCCGTGCAGGGTGGCCAGGCGTTCGCGAATTTGGGTCAGGCCAAAGCCTGAACCGGGTTCGGGGGGGCGCGCTGCAGCCAGGCCCGCGCCTGAGTCTTCGACGCGCAAGCGCAGCAGCCCGTCCTCGCGGTGGGCCGACACCCGCAGCAGCCCGCCCGGGCGATGCGGCTCCAGGCCATGCTTGATGGCGTTCTCCACCAAGGGCTGCAAGAGCAAGGGCGGCATGGGCAGGGCGGCGTCGTCGGGGGCCAGCTCAAACTCCACCGTCAGCCGTGATCCCATGCGGATCTGCATCAAGGCCAAATAGTCTTGCAGCCGGGCAAACTCGGCCGACACCGGGTGCGCCGGGCTGCGGCTGGCGTTGAGAGTGGCGCGCAGGTAGTCGATGAGTCGGTCCAGCATGTGCTGGGCCTGGGGCGGGTCCAGCCCGATCAAGGCGCGCAGATTGGCCAGGGTGTTGAAAAGCATGTGCGGCTCCAACTGGCTTTCCAGCAGGCGCAGCTTGGCTTCAGTGGCGTGGCGCAGGGCTTGCTCGGCTTCAGCCTGCGCGGCGGCCAGCCGAGCGCGGCTGCGAAACAACCACGTGCCCGCCATCGAGGGCAGCAAGGAGATGGCAAAGATCACCGCCCAGGTGTGCAGATTGGGGTTGAACCAGTCGGTGTGGTGGCCCAGCAGCAAGTCGCCCACCCGTGAGCCCATGAGCATGCCGCCCAGCACGCTGACCACGATCACCACGCCGGTGGTCAGTGCATTGGGCCAGCCCTCATGGGCGGTGTGCCCGCGCCGCACCCGGTAGAGGCTGATGCCGCGCAAGCCCAGGTTGATGAACAGGGCGCAGAGGTTGCCGATCAGCAGCGAATACAGCGCCGCAGGCCACCACGGTGTGCCCAGCAGGGTCAGCACCACGGCCACCACCAAGCACAAGGCTTGGGTGGCCGGCAGGCCCTTGATGAAGTCGGGCCAGAAGCCCAGTGGGTGGGTGGAGCGGGGGTCAGGCAGCATCGGGGCGATGGTGCCACAGGCCTCTGCCGCAGCGCACCCGCGCTGCGATCAATGGCCGCCCGCTGGCGCCACCCTGGCCCGATCAGGCGCCAAGCGCCTTAACGCCGCTTGCTGCCGCCGCCCAAAATGCCGCCCAGCACGCCGCGGATGATCTCGCGGCCCACGGCCGTGCCCATGGTGCGAATGGCGGATTTGGCCGCCATCTGGGCCAGGCCGTCGCGCTGGCCGCCGCGCGGGCCGGTGGAGCCAAACAGCAGGTCGCTCAAGCCGCCCATCAGGCCGCCGCTGGCTTCGTCGGCGGCACCCTTGGCGGCGTCCATCATGCCGCCCTTGGTGGCATTGGCTGCCTCTTGGGCCAGGCCGCCGCTGGCGCCGGCGCTCGTGGTCGCACCACCCTTGAGCTTTTCGTAGGCTGATTCGCGGTCGAGTGTCTTTTCGTAGACGCCGGCCACCAGCGACTCTTGGATCAATTGCTGGCGCTGGGCGGCGGTGATGGGGCCGATCTGGCTGCCCGGGGGCAGCACAAACACGCGCTCCGTCACGCTGGGGCGGCCCTTGGCGTCCAAGAAGCTGATCAGGGCTTCGCCCACGCCCAACTCGGTGATGACGGTGGCAATGTCCAGGCCAGGGTTGGCGCGCATGGTTTCGGCCGCGCTCTTGACGGCCTTTTGGTCGCGCGGCGTGAAGGCCCGCAGCGCATGCTGCACGCGGTTGCCCAACTGGCCGAGCACCGTGTCGGGCACGTCCAGCGGGTTTTGCGTCACAAAGTAGACACCCACGCCCTTGGAGCGCACCAGGCGCACCACCAGCTCAATGCGCTCGACCAGGGCGGCCGGGGCATCTTTGAACAGCAGGTGGGCTTCGTCAAAGAAGAACACCAGCTTGGGCTTGTCCAGGTCGCCGACCTCGGGCAGGGTCTCGAACAGCTCCGACAGCATCCACAGCAAGAAGGTGGCGTAGAGGCGCGGCGCGTTCATCAGCTTGTCGGCCGTCAGGATGTTGATCACACCCTGGCCTTGAACCGTTTGCATGAAGTCGGCGATGTTGAGCATGGGCTCGCCAAAGAACTTGTCGCCGCCTTGCTCTTCGATCTGCAACAAGCCGCGCTGGATGGCACCAACGCTGGCCGGGCTGATGTTGCCGTACTCGGTGGTGAACTGGCTGCTGTTGTCGCCCACGTACTGCAGCATGGCGCGCAGGTCTTTGAGGTCCAGCAGCAGCAGGCCGTTGTCGTCGGCCACCTTGAATACCAGGCTCAACACGCCGGCCTGGGTTTCGTTCAGGGCCAGCATGCGGGCCAGCAGCAGCGGCCCCATGTCGGAGATGGTGGCGCGCACCGGGTGGCCGGCTTCGCCGAACACGTCCCACAAGGTGGTGGGGCAGGCCACGGGCTCGGGGGTGGGCAGGCCGCGCTCTTTGAGGATGCCGGCCAGCTTTTCAGAGATGCTGCCACGCTGCGAGATGCCGGTCAGGTCGCCCTTGACGTCCGCCAGGAACACCGGCACGCCCAGCTTGGAGAAGTTCTCGGCCAGGTTTTGCAGCGAAATGGTCTTGCCGGTGCCCGTGGCCCCGGTGATCAGGCCATGGCGGTTGGCCAGTTGCGGCAAGAGATGGCAGGCGACATCGCCATGCTGGGCGACAAGGATCGGATCGGCCACAAGCAGTCTCCAGGCTGAAAGAATGAGAAAATCGAAGTCTATCCAAGAACACTGCATCGCCAGGCCCCCGGGCGCTGGCAGGAGAAAAACGCCATGGCAGGGCATTCCAAATGGGCCAATATCCAACACCGCAAAGGCCGCCAAGACGAAAAGCGCGGCAAGGTCTGGACCCGCATCACCCGTGAAATCATCGTCGCCGCCCGCCAAGGTGGCGGCGATGTGGCCATGAACCCACGTTTGCGTTTGGCCATTGACAAAGCCAAGGCGGCCAATATGCCGGCCGACAACATCAAGCGCAATGTGGACAAGGCCACGGGCAACCTCGACGGCGTGACCTACGAGGAAATTCGCTACGAAGGCTATGGCATTGGTGGCGCCGCCATCATTGTGGATTGCATGACGGACAACCGCGTCCGCACCGTGGCCGAAGTGCGCCACGCCTTCAGCAAGCACGGCGGCAACCTGGGCACCGAAGGCTCGGTGGCCTTCCAGTTCAAGCACTGCGGCCAGTTGGTGTTTGCGCCCGGCACCTCGGAAGACAAGGTCATGGAAGTGGCCCTGGAAGCCGGCGCCGAAGACGTGGTCACCGGCGACGATGGCTCCATTGAAGTGCTGTGCGCACCATCCGACTTTGAGGCGGTGAAAAAGGCGCTTGAGTCGGCCGGGCTCGCGGCCGAAATCGCCGAAGTCACCATGCGCGCCGAGAACACGATTGCCTTGACCGGCGACGACGCGGCTCGCATGCAAAAGCTCTTGGACGTGATTGAAGACTTGGACGATGTCCAGGATGTGTTCCACAACGCAGAGATCGACGAGTGAGTCAACCCGCATGAATGTTCTTGTCATCGGCAGTGGCGGCCGTGAGCACGCCCTGGCCTGGAAGCTCGCTGCCAGCGACAAAGTCCAGCATGTTTATGTGGCGCCGGGCAACGGTGGCACCGCGCTGGACAAGCGCCTGAGCAACCTGGCCCTCACCGACCCGCACCTGCTGGCCGACTTTGCGGTCGAGAACAAAGTCGCCCTGACGGTGGTCGGCCCCGAAGCGCCGCTGTCGCAAGGCGTGGTCGACATCTTCCGGGCTCGGGGCCTGCGCATCTTTGGCCCCACCAAGGCGGCCGCCCAGCTTGAAAGCTCCAAGGCCTTTGCCAAAGCCTTCATGGAGCGCCACGGCATCCCGACCGCGGCCTACGGCACCTTCTCTGATCCGGCTGAGGCCCATGCCTACATCGACAAGATCGGCGCACCCATCGTGGTCAAGGCCGATGGCCTGGCTGCGGGCAAGGGCGTGGTCGTGGCCATGAGCCTGGACGAAGCCCATGAGGCCGTGCGCTTCATGCTGGAAGACAACACCTTGGGCGTGGTGCACAACGCGGGCGGCGCGCGGGTGGTGATCGAAGAATTTTTGCAGGGCGAAGAAGCCAGCTTCATCGTGCTGTGCGACGGCAAGAACGTGCTGCCCTTGGCCACCAGCCAAGACCACAAGCGTATTGGCGACGGCGACACCGGCCCCAACACCGGCGGCATGGGAGCTTATTCCCCCGCTCCGGTGGTCACGCCCAATGTGCATGCGCGGGCCATGCAAGAGATCATCTTGCCCACCATCGCCGGCATGGCCAAAGACGGCGTGCCCTTCACGGGCTTCCTCTATGCCGGTTTGATGATCTCGCCCGAAGGCCAGGTCAAGACCCTGGAGTTCAACACCCGCATGGGCGACCCCGAAACCCAGCCCATCTTGATGCGCTTGAAGAGCGACTTGGTGGACGTGCTGCTGCACGCCACCGACGGCACGCTGGACCAGGTCGAGCTGCAATGGGACCGCCGCGTGGCGCTGGGCGTGGTGATGGCTGCTGCGGGCTACCCTGCCGCGCCGCGCAAGGGCGATGTCATCACGGGCTTACCGACCCAAGCGGCAGGTACTGAAGACACCATGGTGTTTCATGCAGGCACCACGCTGCAAGACGGCGTACTCGCCGTCAGCGGCGGCCGCGTGTTGTGTGTGACCGCCTTGGGCGACAGTGTCAAAGCCGCCCAGCAGCATGCTTATGCCGCGCTGGCCCCCATTCAATTCAACGGGGCGCAGTGGCGCACAGACATTGGACACCGCGCCATCATCAAGCGCTGATCGCGCTGCCTCAGCCGGTACCGAGCAGGCCGTGGCGGTTTCGCCGTGGTTGACGGAGCGGCCCTTTCAGACCAAGGGGGTGGGTTTGGCGCGCGCCGTGCTCAAGCTCGCGGGCTGGGAGTTGGTCTGGACAGGTCTGCCCAGCCAACAAGGGGTGTTCCTGGGCTACCCGCACACCTCCAACTGGGATTTTGTGATCGCTGTGCTGCTGAAGTGGGGCTCGGGCATGCAGGCCAACTTCTGGGCCAAAGACAGCCTGTTCAGAGTGCCCTTGTTGGGCGCTTGGCTGCGCTGGCTCGGCGGCCTGCCGGTGGACCGCAGCAGCGCCAACGGCATGGTCGGCTCCATGGTCGACCGCTTTCTGGCGGCCAAGGCCCAAGACCAACGCCTGTGGTTGGCCGTCACCCCCGAAGGCACACGCAGCTATGTGCCCTACTGGAAGTCCGGCTTCTACCAAGTGGCGGTGCAAGCTCAGGTGCCGGTGGGCTTGGTGGTGTTTGACTTCAAGCGCAAGCGCGTGGGCGTTGATCACTTCTTGCGCCTGTGTGGCAACCCCGACATCGACCTGCCGCTCATCGCCGCCTACTACGCCGATGTGCAAGGCAAGCGGCCCGAGTTGGCGGGGCCGGTGCGATTCAAATGAACCCGCCTGACTTTGCGAGGCTGATGTGAGTTTTGATTCTTCTGCGCTGCGCGCTTATTTCTTGGGCCTGCAAGAGCGCATCGTCAGCCGGGCTGAAGCCCTGGACGGCACGCCCTTTGTGACCGACGCCTGGACGCGTGGCCCCGAAGAGCGCCTGCAAGGCGATGGCATCACCCGCCTGGTCGAAAACGGCGGCCTGCTGGAGCGCGGCGGCTGCAACTTCAGCCATGTGCGCGGCCCCGCCATGCCGCCCTCGGCCACCCAACACCGGCCCGAGTTGGCGGGGGCGCCCTTTGAAGCCATGGGCGTGTCCCTGGTCTTTCATCCGCGCAACCCCTATGTGCCCACCGTGCACATGAACGTACGCTGCTTCTTGGCCAAGCCCGCAGGCCGTGAGCCTGTGCTGTGGTTTGGCGGCGGCATGGACCTCACGCCCTACTACGGCCAAGAAGAAGACGCCGCTCACTTCCACCGCACCTGCCAGGCCGCCTTGGCACCGTTTGGCGAGGGCCTGTTCCCGCGCTTCAAGACCTGGTGCGACGAGTACTTCTTCTTGAAACATCGCCAGGAGCCGCGCGGCATTGGCGGCGTGTTCTTTGATGACTTTGCGGAGCTGGGCACCGAGGGCAGCTTTGCCATGACCCGCGCCGTGGGCGACGCCTTCTTGGACGCTTGGGTGCCCATTGCTGAAGCGCGCCGCGACACGCCCTATGGCGAGCGCGAGCGTGACTTCCAAGCCTATCGGCGCGGCCGCTATGTCGAGTTCAACCTGGTGTTCGACCGCGGCACTTTGTTTGGCCTGCAGTCGGGCGGGCGCACCGAGGCCATTTTGATGTCCATGCCGCCCGAGGTGAAGTGGCGCTACCAATGGGCGCCAGAGCCCGGCACGCCAGAGGCCCGGCTCTACACCGACTTTCTGCGGCCCCGTGATTGGGCGGCCTGGGCCCCTGACGCATGACAGAGTCACTGGGGCTGGCACCCGAGACGGGGCTGGAGGACGGCCCCGTGCAGCCGATTGGCTTGTTCGGTGGCAGCTTCAACCCGCCGCATCTGGCGCACCTGGCCCTGGCTCGCTTGGCTTTTGAGCGCTTGGGCCTGGCCCAGGTCTTGTGGATGCCCGCTGGCCAGCCTTGGCAAAAGGCCGGCCAAGAGGTCTCGCACGGCCCGCACCGGGCGGCCATGGTGGCCGAGTTGATCGCGGGGGAGCCCGGCTTTGTGCTCGATGAGCGCGAGATCCAACGCAGCGGCCCCAGCTACACCTTGGTGACTGTCAGACAATTGCAGGCTGAACACCCCGGTGCGGAGATCGTGCTCATCATCGGCCAAGACCAATATGCCCGGCTTCACACCTGGCATGGCGCGGCCGAATTGCTGGCTGCGGTGACCCTGGCCGTGGCGGGCCGCGAGGGGCAAAGCCCCGAACCTTCCGAGGTGCTGGCAGGTTTGCCGCACCGCATCATGCCCCTGCCTTTGCCCAGGCTGGATATCAGTTCAACCCAGATCCGCGCGCGGGTTAAGGCTGGCGAGCCGGTGGATTCGCTGGTCGGCACCCGAGTTGCGCGCTATATTGACCAACACCACCTTTACCAGGGCACACCCTGAATGGACATCCGTAAACTCCAACGCGCTATCGTCGACGCTCTCGAAGACGTCAAGGCGCAAGACATCGTCGTCTACAACACCGAGCACCTCTCGGCGCTCTTCGAGCGCGTGATCATCGCCTCGGGCACCAGCAACCGTCAGACCAAAGCGCTGGCCTCCAGCGTGCGCGAGACGGTCAAGGGCCGGGGCCTGCAGATCCTGCGCACCGAGGGCGAAGATAACGGTGAGTGGATCATTGTGGACTGCGGCGCGGCCGTGGCGCACATCATGCAGCCGGCCATCCGCGCCTATTACAACCTCGAAGAAATCTGGGGCGGCAAGCCCGTCAACGTCAAGCTCGGTGTCACCAAGGGCCTGGTGAAGGCGGAAGACGCTGAAGACGACGAGGAAGACGCCAAGCCCGCCAAGAAAGTGGCGCGCAAGACACTCAACGCCAAAGCCGCCAAGCCGGGTAAGGCTGTGTCCACCGCCAAGTCGGCTGCGGGCAAGGCGGCGCTGGCAGCCCCGGCCAGCAAGACAGCGGGCAAAACCGCTGCCAAGACTGCCGCAGGCAAGGCCGCACCGGCCAAGGCTGCCGCCAAAGTGGCCGCCAAGCCCAGCGCACCGCGCAAGGTCAGCGTGGGCACCACGGCTGCCGCCAAAACGGCCGCCGCCAAGGCCCCGGCCACCCGCCGCAAGGCCGCCGAGCCCGTGACCACCGTGGTCGTGCTGGCCAGCGGCAAGAAGGTAACCAAGTCGGCCTCCAAGGCGCCGCTCAAGGCGGCTGCTGCCAAGGTCGCTGCCAAGACCGGCACGGCGCGCCCCGCCGCCCGGCCTGCCGCCACCAAGTCGGCAGCCGCCAAAGCGGCGCCCAAGGCTGCTCCTAAAGCTGCGGCCAAAGCTCCGGCCAAGACGGCTGCTCGCAAGGCCGTCACCGTCACGGCTGGCAAGCTGGCGCCCAAGCGCAAGGCCTGATCGGCGATAGGCCCCTCAAGGCCCTCAGCCTGAACCCACGGTCCGCGAGAACGCCTCATGCAGATCATCCTCGCCGCTGTGGGTCAGCGTCAGCCCGCCTGGGCTGACGCCGCTTATGACGACTTTGCCAAGCGCTTCCCCGCTGAAGCGCGTTTGGTGCTCAAGGCCGTCAAAGCCGAGCCGCGCGGCTCACGCTCGGCCGAGCAAATGATGGCCGCCGAAGCCCAGCGCCTAGAGACCGCCGTGCCCAAAGGCGTGCGCCGGGTGGTGCTGGACGAGCGCGGCACCCGCATGACCACGGTGCAATTGGCCGAGCGCATGGAGTTTTGGCTGGGTGATGGCCGCGATGTGGCCTTCTTCATCGGTGGGCCGGACGGCCTGCACCCCAGCCTCAAGGCCACGGCCGACGAGACCCTGCGCCTCTCTGACCTGACCCTGCCCCACGCCTTTGTGCGCGTGATGCTGGCCGAGGCGCTCTACCGCGCCTGGACCCTGCGCAACGGCCATCCCTATCACCGGGAATAGCGAGCCATCGCGCTCGCCGACGGCCGGGCTGCTCAGCCGCCCCCGCACACCTTCACAAGCTCAGCACACGGGCCTCGGTCGCGTGCAGCGCCTCATGGCTGGCCACCACCGTGACCCCCTTCGCAGACTGCGCGCGCTCGGCCAAGACCTGCTGTGCGTGGATGAGCGCAGCGGCGTCCAAGCCTGACAAAGGCTCATCCAGCAGCAGCGCTAGGGTTTGGGCCGCCAGAGCCACCGCCAAAGCCAGCTTGCGCTGGGTGCCGGTGGAGAGTGCCGCAATGCGCTGATGCTGGTGGGGCGCGAGCGCAAAGGCCTGCCAGTGCTGCTCGAAGGCGTGGCGGTCAAAGCCTGGATAGAGCCCGGCCATGAAACCGGCGTACTCCAAGGGTGTGAGGTGGTCAAAAGCAATGCGGTCCGGCCCCAGCCACAGCACCTGCTGACGGTAGGCCAGCGGATCGTTCTGTGCGTCGCAGCCCGAGAGACTCAACGTGCCCTTGAGTGGCGCCAGCGCCCCGCCCATCAGGCGCAGCAAGGTGGACTTGCCACAGCCGTTCGGACCCTGCACCCAGGTCAGCCCAGGCTCAAAGCTGCAAGACCAGTCTGCAAACAAGAGGCGATGGGCATAGCCAAACACCAAGTGGGTAACGTTCAAGACAGGCGTGGGCATGGGGGTCTCAAGCAGGGTTGATTTCGCTCGCAAATGCCAGGCAGATGCACAGCATCAAGAGCCAGCGGCTGGCGTGGTGGTCGGGTTTTCTCACCGGCCAGTGGGTTTCCAAGCCCCCAGCGCAGGCCAAGCTCAGGGCCAAGCCCAGTGTGGGCAATGGGTGAAGCGGTAGAGCACACAGCGACAGGGTCACCGCCAAGCCCAGCACCAAGCCCAGCACAGGGCCCAAAGCCAGGGCGCGTTGCCAGCCTTGCAGATGGCTTTGGGGCAAGGGCAGGTGAAGGCTGGCGGCTTGCAGGCGGGCGCCTTCGCGTTGTAGGCGTTGCACCGCCAAGCTGGTGCCAATGAGTGCGACGGTGGTGGCTGCGCACAGCCAGGCGGTGATCCAGCGATGCGTTACGCACAGAGCCACCAGCGCCAACGCAGGCATCAGCAAGCCTGTGCTCAAAACCCACCGGCTCTGTGGCGCTTGGCCGCGCCACACCGGCGCCAGCACCAACGCCCACACGGGGTGAACGCGCCGCCAAGCAGGCCGCTCGCTGCGTGCGTTGCAAGCCCCTTTCCACCTGGGCGCGGTGGGGTGTCGCCAGCGGCTCAAGCCCCATTGGCCGACCAGCAGGCTCGTGCCCAGTGCCGCAAGCAAACCCACGGCGGCTCGGCTGGCTTGGGCCCACACCGGGCCGGGCTGCCACCACAGCAGCAAGCCCCAGGCCGTGCACAGCAGCGCGGCCCAGGGCGCCAGCACCCAGCGCAGTACGGCTTGGTCGCTGCGGCGCAGCACAGCGGCGGGCAGCGGCAAGGTGGCTTCCACATCGCGCCAATGTGCCGGCCACAGCGCAGGCCGCCAGGCCCGCAACCAAGCCATGCCCAGCAGCGCATACAGCAGGCTGACACCCGCCCATTGCAAAGTGCCCCGCCAGCCGCCTTGCCCAGATGCCCACCACAGGGGGGCCAACAGGCTGGCGACCCCGGCCAGCGCCACCTCAGGCGTGTTGCCCACGGCGGCCAGCAAGCCCAGCGCCATCAACACCCAGGCGCCCCAGCGCAGCAAGGCCGAGCGCAGGGCAGCGCGCACGGCCAGGGTGCGCATGGCGGGGTAGGAGAGGCGAGGTAGGTCGGTCATCGGGCCAGATGTGAGTCTGCCATTTCAACGCGTGCCCGCCACGGCTGGGCGCTCTATCGGTTGAACTGCGCTTTCAACGACATGAGGGGCGTGTGCCATGCACAATGCACCCGCCATGAGCCTGCACCCCTATCTCTACCTCGCCTCTCAAAGCCCGCGCCGTGCGCAACTGCTGGATCAATTGGGCGTGGCCCATGAGCTGCTGCTGCCCGACGACAACGAAGATGCCGAGCGCCTAGAGGCCGAGCAGCCCGGCGAGCCGCCCGAGGACTATGTGTTGCGGGTGACCCGCGCCAAGCTGCTGGCGGCCCGCGAGCGCCTGGCGCGCCGGGGCTGGCCCCAGGCCCCGGTGCTGTGCTCGGACACCACGGTGGCGCTGGGCGCCCGCATCTTGGGCAAGCCCGCCGATGCCGAACAGGCACGCCAGACGCTGGAGGCCTTGTCGGGCCGCACCCACCAAGTGCTGACGGCGGTGGCCGTTTACGACGGGCGCCGCACCCGCGTGGCGCTGTCGCGCTCTGCCGTGCAGGTGGCGCTGCTGCCGCCCGAGGTCATTGCCGCCTATGTGGCCAGCGGCGAGCCCTTTGGCAAGGCCGGCGCCTATGCGGTGCAGAGCGCCTTTGGGGGGTGGATCGCCCAGATCAAGGGCAGCTACTCCGGTATCATGGGTTTGCCCCTCCACGAGACCACCCAACTGCTGCGGCAAGCACGTGTGCGCATGGCCCTAACGCCAACATGAGTGCAGGCAGTGGTACTGGCAACACTGCGCACCTATGCACGACATTCTGATCAACTGGGCTCCTCAAGAGACCCGCGTCGCCATCATTGAAAACGGGGCCGTGCAAGAGCTGCACATCGAACGCACCTTAGAGCGCGGCTTGGTGGGCAATGTCTACTTGGGCAAGGTGGCTCGGGTGCTGCCCGGCATGCAAAGCGCCTTCATCGACATTGGCCTAGAACGCGCAGCCTTCTTGCATGTGGCCGACCTGCACACCACACCGCACGGCGTGCGCGGCGAGAGCCAAACCCTGGTACCCATTGAGAAGCAGGTCTTTGAAGGCCAGACCCTGATGGTGCAGGTCATCAAAGACCCGATAGGCACCAAGGGCGCGCGGCTCTCTACCCAGGTCAGCATTGCCGGGCGCATGCTGGTGTTCTTGCCGCAAGACAACCACATCGGCATCTCGCAAAAAATCGGCTCGCCCGAGGCCCGCGAGCAACTGCGCGCCCGCATGCAAGCCCTGGTGGGCAAGCCCGAAGACGGCGGCGGCGGTGGCTTTATCTTGCGCACCAATGCCGAAGAAGCCAGCGACCAAGAACTGGCCGATGAC
The DNA here is from genome assembly GCF_044358605.1 of Ideonella sp. Lineage (GTDB taxonomy): Bacteria > Pseudomonadota > Gammaproteobacteria > Burkholderiales > Burkholderiaceae_C > Ideonella. Next base: position 14,465 of record NZ_JBIKNQ010000007.1, on the reverse strand, counting down.
ATTGCCTACCTGCGCCGCACCTGGGCCCGCATCAAACAAGGCGGGCTGAAGCAACCCGCTGGCACCTTGCTGCACCAAGACCTCTCGCTGGCCGAGCGCGTGCTGCGAGACCTGGCCAATGAGCAAACCCAGCACATCCGCGTCGACTCCAAAATGCAGTTCGACCAGTTGACTGCCTTTGGTGAGGCCTACACCCCCACCTCGATTGCCCGGCTGGAGCACTACAAGGGCGAGCGGCCCATCTTTGACCTCTATGGCGTGGAAGAAGAAATCGCCCGCGCCTTGGCGCGCCGGGTTGATTTGAAGTCAGGCGGCTACCTCATCATCGACCAGACCGAGGCCCTGACCACCATTGATGTGAACACCGGCGGCTACGTGGGTGCGCGCAACTTTGACGACACCATCTTCAAGACCAACCTCGAAGCCGCACTCGCCATTGCCCGCCAACTGCGCTTGCGCAACCTGGGCGGCATCATCATTGCCGACTTCATCGACATGGTGCGCGAAGAACACCAACACGCCGTGCTGGCTGAGTTCCGCAAACAGCTCTCGCGCGACCGCACCCGCACCACCGTCAGTGGCTTCACGCAGCTCGGTTTGGTGGAGATGACGCGCAAGCGCACGCGCGAGTCTTTGGCCCACATGCTGTGCCAACCCTGCCCCACTTGCCAAGGCCGTGGCCAAGTCAAAACAGCCCGCAGCGTGTGCTATGACATCCTGCGAGAGATCCTGCGCGAGGCCCGGCAGTTCGACCCCAAAGACTTCCGCGTCGTGGCCAGCCCCGCCGTGGTGGAGATGCTGCTGGACGAAGAAAGCGCCCACCTGGCCGATCTCTCCGCCTTCATCGGCAAGCCTATTTCGCTGTCGGCCGAGCCCAGCATGAACCCGGAGCAGTACGACATCGTGCTGCTGTGATCAGCAACCGCTGCTGTCCACCACGACGGTGAGCGCGTCTGAGGTGCCATTCATCTGGTAGGTCACCTTGCAATTGGCCGGGGTTGGTGCCCCTTTGAATTGGTAGACACCCGCCCAACTACCCGGCACATGGGGCATGCGTTCAAACTCCGCCGACCGGTTGATCAGGTTGTCGATGGACCCTGCCCAGTTGTCCACAAATATTCGCCCCATGGCCGTGGGCCATCCATAGTGGGTCCAGACGGTGGTGCCGCCATCGATGTAATTGGGCAAGCTGCCGGCGCCAGCGGTGAGGCTGCAAGTGCTCACTGCCAACGCACACTTCGCGCGGCCCAAGTTGGCGGCTGATCTGAGGCTTCCCGCCAAACCCTGCAAGGCGGCCTCGCGCGCCTCTTTGCCGAAGTTCAGGAACTTGGGCAAGGCGGTAGCGGCCAGCACACCGAGGATCACGATCACGGTGATCAGCTCGATCAGGGTGAAGCCCTTTGAAGGTGGGCGGTGAACGTGCAGGCGGTTGAGGGACATGTAGATACCCGTGGCTCTATGGCTTTCGGTACACGGCCGTCAGACTTGAGTCCGCACTGTGCGATGGGCCTCAGTCGCTCAGGTCTGGCGCTTCCTGGGTCTCACCTGCAAACAGTTGCTCGACCTCCACCATGGCTTGATCGGCAGTCACACCGCGTTCCAACAAGGTGTTCATCAGGCAAGCAGCCATCAGAGCGCGGGTCAAGGCCGGGGCCTTCATGTCGGGGGCCTGCAGTGAATGCTCAATGGCCTCTACCGCGCTGTCGGGCAGGCCGATCTCCGCCGCCCACCACGCCGAGACCTCAGGATGGGCCACGCCAAAGGCGTCGAGTTCGCGCTGCGCCATCTCTTGGCTGCTGCACAGGGCCATTTGGCTAGACATGGCACCAAAGGCGCGGTGGGCTTGCTCGGGCAGGCAATGGCACAAGATGATGTGGCCCATGCCTTGCAACAAGCCGGCGCTTTGGGCCTGGTCTTCCGGTGCACCCCAGCGCCGGGCCCATTGCCGTGCACAGGTGCCAGTGACGACGGCACGGCGCCAAAAGGCGGGCAGGTCCACGCCTTTGATGTTGCCAAAGGCCCCCACCGAGCCATGCAGCAGCAGCACGCCCTCCAAGGCCCGCAGGCCCATCACGGCCACAGCGTCTCGCACCGAGGCCAGTGGCCGCTCACTGGCGTAATGCGCCGAATTGGCCATCTGCAAAACGCGCGAGGTCAACACCGGGTCCAGCGCCACCTGGGCGGCCACCTGCGACACGCTGGCGCTCTCGTCGCGCAGCGCTTGCAACAGCTCTCGGATCACCCGGGGCATGGTGGGCAGTTGAACGTCGCCCGACAGCAGTTGCGCAAAGAAGGCGGTCACCTGAACATCCTTGGGGGCCCGTGGAAGGGGGAGGTCAAGCCTCGGCGGTCTCGGCCACCGCACGCGCAGTGGCTTGGCTGAGTTCGGTGGCCGCTTGCCCGCTGAAGTACTGCAGGCCCAGGGCTTGCAGTGCCTGGAGTTGGGCCTCGTCCTCAAGGCCGCAAGCGACCAGCACGCACTGGCTGCGTTTGGCCCAGGCCACCATCACTTCCACCAGGCTGCGGGCGCGCACGCTTTGGCAGGCGGCGCGGCAGAGGTCGGAGGCCAGCTTGATGTACTGCAGGCCTTCAATGCTGATGGCTTGGCGCAGCGAATAGGACCAGCCCATATTGTCCAAACCAAACTGGCAGCCGTGGCGCTGCAGCAGTTGGCCCAGGCCCATCAGGCTGGGCAGGGCCACGGCGGCTACGTCGGGGTCGCGTACCTCCACCCACAGCAGGGGGGCTTGAGCGGCGTGCTGGGTCAGGATCTCGTCCAGGCGGCGCATGAACATGGGGTGCTGCGTGGATTGCAACGCACAGTTCACCGCCACAGGCTGACCCTGCTGGGCAATGTGGGCCAAGCCCAAGGCCACAGCGCGCAAATCCAATTCCATCGAGCGGCCACAACGCACCGCAGGGGGCAAGAACTCGCCCGCCTCATACACCACGCCATGCGGCTCTTTGAGGCGCAAAAAGGCCTCTTGGTGCAAGACCTGACCTTCACGATTGGTGACTGGGTAAAACACATGGCTCAGGTGGCCGTTGTCCAAGGCCGACTCAATGATCACTCGCCACTGCGCCACGGCCAAGGTTTGGTGCTTGGGAGAAGGCTCGCTGATGACCATGGCCTTTTGTTCAAACTCGGCCCGGCTGACGGCGGCATCAGACCGCAACAACACGTCAGAGGTTTCTTCGCCCGCCCGAAACAGGGTGGCCCCAATGCGCACCACCAAGGGCATGTCGGCCAAGCCATCAATGCTCAACTGGGCCATGGTGTTGGACATGGCGGTCAGCAAATGCGCCAGGGGCTCTACGCTATAGGCCGGCAAGAGCAGGCCAAATTCGGAGCCATTGAGCCGGGCCAGCACGGCACTTTCGGCGGCTTGCTTGTCCAGCAGCAGTCGGGCATTGAGCGCCGTGGCCACGGCCACCAGCAGGTCATCGGCGCGTTGCCGACCCAGGCGCTTGTTCAGCCCGTCCAGGTCTTGCAGTCGGAAGATGGCCACAGCGCCGCCGGGGCCTTCATGGCGCACTGCCTGGGCCATCACTTCCATCAGGCGCTGGCGCGAGGCCAGCTGAGTCAGGGCGTCTTGGCCGGCTTTGCGCTTCATGCGCTCAACCTCATCATCGCGCTCGCTCAACATCATCTGTACCCGCGCCACCATCACATTCAGCGCTTTGGAAAGCGTGACCCACTCGATGACTTTGGGCTCTTGCAGCTCGATGAACTGGCGGTCACTCAGCGCCCGGATCTGGGTCTTGAAAGACCGCAGCGGCGCCTTGGCTTGGCTCACCAGCAGCATCAGCCCGCCCACCGTCAGCGCGCCGCATACCGCCACGATGGCCAGCACACCGCCCAGCAGCACCAGTCGGTCGTCATGCGGGCTCCACAAGCACCAGAGGGCATTGGCCGACATGCACAGCGCAGCCATCAGCACGACCCAGGCGTAAGACCAGCGGATCACAGACATGAAGGCCTCCTGGGCAGTGAGGTGCGGCGGGAGCTCATAGCGGGCCGGGCAGGGTTTGCAGCTCGGCAAAGTCGGTGGAGAACTCTTCGCTGCCGACGTAGTCGTTCAAACCGAGTTGGTCCACCAAGCTGGGCTCCAGCTCGGCCAGGGCCGTGTCCAGGCTGCGGCCTTCGGCCACGGCGTCGGCCACGATGCAGGCCAGCCGCAAAATGCGCGCCAGTGGTGGGGCGGCCACTTCAACGGGGTAGAGCGAGGTCAGCACGGCGTCGGCCACCAGTTGGGGCATGCCCAGGTTGTCCACCCACAGGGCGCTGATCTCGGGGTGGGCAATGCCAAATACGCTGACCTCACGGGCGGCGAGCTTCAGGCCCCACTCGTTCACAAAGGGCGAGAAGCCTTGGCGGGCTTTGTCAGGGTGGCATTGGCACAAGATCAGGTGGCCAATGCCTTGCAGCAGGCCGCCGCTATAGGCCGCATCGGGATTGTTGCCACTGCGCGCGGCCAATTGGCGGGCTGCATTGCCGGTGATCACAGCGCGCAGCCAAAAGTGCCGCAGGTTGACCCCGGGCGTGTCCACAAAGGCGGCCATGGAGCCGCTGACGGCCACCAAGGTCTGCAAGGCTTTGACCCCGATGATGGAGATGGCCTCGGCGATCGAGCTCAGCTGTCGTCCCCGAGCGTAGTAGCCCGAGTTGGCCAAGCGCAGCACCCGCGAAGAGAGCACCGGGTCTTGGGCAATTTGCTCGGCCACATCATGGGTGCTGAAGTCGTCGCGGCGCAAGCTTTGTAGCACCTGCTCCACCACCCGGGGCACCATGGGCAGCGTGATGCGCCCGGTCAGCACATCGTCAATAAAGCCCAGGGGCGTGGCGTTGGGGTTGGCAATGGTGACAGTCATGATGTGGCTTTGTCCAGCATGGTTTTGAGAGCGTTCTTCTCAGAGTTCCAGAGCGTGGCGTCCAGGCGTTTGGCCACGTCACCTTGCAGGCGAACCTCGGTGGTCAGGTCGCGCAGCGCAGATTGCGACTTGCCCAAGTTGGCCGCCATCTCTTGCACGGCGCGCAGGTTGAGCGAGAGCTTGGCGCTCAGGTCTTCTTGGCCGGGCAGGTGCGCCGCCATATCGTCCAACATGGTGCGGGTTTGAAGCACTTCAGCATGCACGGCTTGCGAGGCTTGGGCGACTTGGGCCATCAGCGGCACGGCCTGGGTGAACTGGCTCAAGACGGCGCTGGTTTTGTCGGCAGCCTCCACTTGCTTCAGCATGGCCCGCGCCAGGGTGCTGTTGACCTCGGAGGCCTGTTCAATGCGCGGCAACAGGGCGGTGAGTTTGTCGGTGATCAGCAGCATGCTTTCTTCGGACTTGCGGTGCTGCTCCATCACGTCGGCCAGCAGGTTGGCCAAAAAGCGTTCGGTGATCTCAACATTGGCATTGACCTTGGTTTTCTCGGCCAGGGACAGCACCTCTTCACGGATGTTGTCGATCAAGGCGGCCTCGGTCTTGCGCACCACAATCATCTGGAAGCCCAGCATGATGGAGCCCACCAAGCCGAACATCGACGCCGAGAAGGCCGTGCCCATGGCCTCCAGCGGCTTTTGCAGGCCGCCCACAATGCGGGCAAACTCGCTTTCCATGCCACCGCCGCCGCCCGAGCCGCCCACGCCGTTGGCAATGGTGGCGATCAGGCCGGAAGTGGCGATCAGGGTTTCAAGCAGGCCGATGAAGGTGCCCAACAGGCCCAAGCCCACCATCAAGCCCACCAAAAACTGCGACAGCTCTTGCTTCTTTTCAAAGTGGTGGCCCAAGGCTTCCAGCTCAGGCTCCATGGCCGCACTTTGCACATAGACCTGGTGGCCCAAGCCCAGCTTTTCCAGCCGCTCCAGCATGCCCTGCACATAGGCCTTGGGGCCCAGTCGCGGCGGGGGCTCATCGCTCCAGACGCCGCGCTTGAGCCAGTCCACCCCCGAGAAGAAGACGCGGTCTTCCTTGTAGGTTTCGCGCACATGCAAGAGCATGGTCACGGCCCCCCAGAGCATGACGGCAAAGATCAAGCCGTTGAGCGCCGGGTTGGAGACGAAGGCAAAGCTCACAAAGTGCCAGAACGCCGCCGCCCCGGCCACCACCGCCAACATCGGCGACCAAATCATCACCGCGTAGACGCGGCTCAAACTGCCTTTGTCGGCAGCCACCACAGGCTTGGGGGAAGTGGAGAGTTCCATCATTTGCGGTCCCTGAAGGCGGTGCTGTTCAAGCCCCGAATCGGCGAAAGTAGATACTGCAAGACGGTGCGCTGGCCGGTGACGGCATCAGCCATCACCGTCATGCCCGGTGTCAAGGCCTGGCCAAACTGTTGGGCACTGGCGGGGTCTACGTCGATGCCCACGCGGAAGTAGCGCTCACCGCGCTCGTCGGGCAGCGAGTCGGCACTGATCTCGGTGACCTTGCCCTCCAAGGTGCCGTAGGTGGTGTAGTCAAAGGCAGCCACCTTGACCACCGTGCGCTGGCCCACTTGCATGGCGCCGCGCTCGGAGGGCGAGACACGGGCCTCGATCACCACATTGCTTTGTGAGGGGGTCAGCTCCATCAAGGTGTCACCGGGTTTGACCACCCCGCCCACGGTGTTGAAGAAGACCTTGTTGACGGTGCCCGACATGGGAGCGTTGATGACGGTGCGGCGCACCCGGTCGTCCTCGGCGCCCAGCTCTTGCTGCAAACGCTCCAGCTCGATGCGGGTGTCGGAGAGTCCGCTGCGGGCCTCGCTACGGAACTGTGCTGCCACCTCGGCATGGCGGGCTTGCAACTCTTGGGCCCCGGCGCGCAGGCGGGGCAGGGCGGCTTCGGCCTCGCGGATCTGGGTGCTGAGGCGCTCGTGCTTGGCTTTGGCCTCCAACAGCTCCAGTTGCGAGGCGGCGTTCTTGGCATGCATGGCCGTCACCAAGCTCAGCTGTTGTCGGGCCACATCCAACTCGCCCGTCAAGCCCTTGGCGCGCACCTCATGCTCGACCAACTCTTGGCGGCGCTGGGTGATCTGCTCGTCCAACACGCGCAGTGTTTGCGACAGCTTGGCCTGCCGGGCCGTGAAGGCGTCCAGCTCATTGCTCATGGCGGGGGAGTTGGCGTCCACCCCCGTCGGCGCGGCAAAGCGCGTGCCTTCGGCCTCGGCTTGCAGGCGGGCAGCGCGGGCCAGCAAGCCCTCCAGGTGGGCGCGCTTTTCACCGCGCGAGGAATTGGCCAGCAGGTCAGAGACGGCGATCAAGCTTTGACCAGCCTGCACCGTGTCGCCTTCTTTCACAAAGACCTTAGAGACGATGCCGCCCTCCAAGTGCTGCACCAGTTGTTGCTTGCCCGAGGGAATGATGCGGCCCTGGGTGTGAACGACGCGGTCGACCTCGGCCACGGCCATCCACACGCCGAGGGCCACGGTGCTGAGGGCCACGCCCCAAATCAAGCTGCGCGAGACCTGCAAGCGGCGGTGCTGGCCCAGGCTTTGCTCAAAGTGGCGGCACAGGGCGTCCAGGGCGCTGGGCTGGGCGGTGGCGATGGCGCTCATGGGCTCTCCGTGAAGGCAACGCTGACCATGGGCACGGCGGCGTCGCTGTTGGCATCAATGCGGGTGGTGATGCTGGTGGCCGGATAGCCCTGCGCAATCAGGGCGTTGCGCACGTCCATCAGCCGCATGAAGGCATTGCGTTGGTTGTCGCTGAGCACCATAGAGGGGCCGGTGGCCACCAGCACCACAGGCTTGTCGCGGGCAGATTCGGGCAGGGCTTTGACGGCCTCGCCCAAAGCCTTGATGGCGGCTTCGTCCAAAGTGATGGCCCCGGGCACGTACTTGAGTTGCAGCACATTGCGAGCCGGTGTGACTTGCGGGCTCTTGGCGGCTGAGGCGGCCTCGTTGCCCTTGACATTGATGACCGTGCGGCCCAAGAGCTTGGACTCTGGTACGGGGGGCACTTCGGGCGAGGCGGCCGCGACCTGGGCTTGGGGGCCCGCGGCTGCGGCGGACGCTGCGGAAGCCGCAGCCGCCGCTTTGTATTCACTGATCATCTTGTCGGCCACACGCTTGCCCATCAACTGAGCTGCAAAAGACAGCGCAATGGCCAGCACCACCACCACAAAGATCATGGCGATGATCACATTGGTCAGGGCGTCCACATACCCTGGCCAGTAGGAGTTGCCGCCGCCTTTTCCCGATTCCATGGTGTGTGCGGCTCCTCAGGGCTGGGTGGGGGCGTCTGGCGTGTTGTCGGCCAGTCGTCCGGTGAGGTGGGCCACCTTCAGGTGGTTTTGCAACTCGCTCATCATCAGGCCGGCCACATCCAGGCGGCTTTGGTGCAGGCGCTGGCAGGCGTCCAGCACGTCCAGCAGCGAGCGGTTGCCCACGCCCAGTTGCGAGCGAAAGGCCTCCACCACCGAGGTGTTGGCGCCGACCTCTTCACGCAGCGCGCCAATGCGTTCGGCAATCGCGTCCAAGCTGGCATAGGCCCCGTCAAACTGTTGACGCAGCTTGCGCTGCACATCACTGGCCCGAGCCAGCTTTTCTTGCTGGCGCGCCTGGGCCGCACGGCTCTGGTAGTAGTCGGCCGAGCCATTGAGCAGCGACCAATTCACTACCACCATGGCCTTGGAGTCACGTTGGTAGCTCAGCGTGCCCGAGCCGTTCACATTGCGGGTGTGGCTCAGTTCCAGGTCCACGCGGGGCAAGAAGCGGCCGTAGAGCGACTGGGTTTCGAGCTTGGCGGCGTCCGTTTCCAAGCGCGCCGCCAGCAGTTCAGGGTTGGCTTGGTTGGCGCGGTCCACCGCCATGTCCAACGTGGAGGGGGCCCCCAAGCTTGCGGCAATGTTCAGCTCCAGCGCATCAGGGCTGACGCCCGTCAGCGTGCTGAGGTTGCGCAGGGCTGCGCTCAGGTTGGCCCGGCTGTCGGCAATCTGGGCCCGGGCATTGGCGGCACGGGCACGCACGCGGTCGCGCTCGGCCACGCTGGCGCCACCACCAGCTGCGCGGGCGGTGATGTGATCCAGCAGCTCTTGCAGCAGACGTTCGTAATCGCGGCTCAGCTCCATCACCATGCGGGCCTGCAAGGCTTGCAGATAGGCCGAGGCCGTCTCCAGCGCGGCGTCGTTCATGGCTGCGTCCAACTGGCGCGCGGCGGCGTCGGAGAGCTGGCCTTGGCGGCGCCACTCCAGGTAGGCCCCCGCATCAAACAAGGGCTGGCGCAGGGTCAGCGTGCCTTCGCGGCGGTCGGTCAGTGGCTGGAGTGCGTCGCTTTCCAGGCGGCCTCGACCCACGGCGGCGCGGCCGTCCAGGTGGGGCAGCAGCGCGCCGCGTGCGGCACGGCTGGTGTGGGCAAAGGAGTCGGCGCGGGCGGCATTGGCCTGCACCTCCAGGCTGTTTTGGACGCCCAGGGCAATCGCCTGCTCCAGGGTCATTGACTTGCTGGGCTGGCTGACACCATCCAAGGGCAGTTGCGCGGGGATCTTCAGCAGTTCAGACAGCTGCAGGATCTGGATCGGGCGCTGGGGTTGCACCGCGCTGGCCAGGGCCCCGGCCAGGGTGGCCAAGACGGTGCGGCCGCTGCTCATGCCCGCCACCTGAACGCCCGGTGTGAAGGCCTGTATGAACACAGGGGGCAGGCCGTCGCCCATGTCAAAGCTCAGGTCCCAGGCGCTGCTTGACGCAGAACTTAAGGCGGCAAGGCTCAAGGCCAGCCAGCTGCGGCGAAAGGGCAGTGGCGAGCGGATGGACGTGACGGTGGAGGGCATGGGCCTCATTGCAGGATCTCCTTGGGCTCGTGCACCACGGCTTTGGGTGGTGACGGCGGTGTTTGTGACTGTGGTGTAGGGCGAGCCGCTTTGGCTGCGCCCGGTTTGGCTTCTAGCAGCAGTGCAGGAGGCCCGTCAAGCACGATGCGGCCTTGGTCCAACACCAACACTCTTTGTGTCAAGCGAATCAGCTCGGTGGCGTGGGTGCTCACGCAGACCAAGCGCTGTTTGGAAAGCTCCACCAGCCCGGCCATCAGGCTGGCTTGGGCGGCTCTGTCCAGCCCCAAGGTGGGCTCATCCAGCAGCAACACCGGGGCCGGGCTGTAAAAGGCGGCCGCCAAGGCCAGCATTTGGCGCTGCCCCCCCGACAATCCGTCGCCATTGGTGCCGACGGCTGTGTTCAGGCCTAGTTCATTGCGCTCAAGTTGGGGCCCCAGGCCCGCCAAGCGCAAGGCGGCGACCACAGGCTCATCATCCACGTTGTCGGCCCAGTCGGTGACGATTTGCCGCACAGTGCCCGGCAGGCAGTGGGGGTCTTGCGATTTGTAGGCCAGGTGATGGCGCAGCCAGTCGCGGTCGGCGTCGCTGCTGATGAGTTGGCCCGCAAACTGATAACGCCCTTCTTGCGGGGCCATCAGTCCGGCCAACACCTTGAGCAAGCTGGACTTGCCCGCGCCAGAGTTGCCCAGCACGGCCACCAGGCCGGTGGCCGGCAGATGCAGGCTCAAGCCCTGCAAGGTGGGGCGGTGGGCCTGGGCATAGCGAAAGGCCACATTTTCCAGCCGCAAGCCCTCAGTGGCCAGCGCGGTGGCGGGGGCCACTTCTGTGGCGGGGGGGGTGGCGGACAGGCGGACGGCATCGGCCAAGGCCAGCAGGCTGTGCTGGAACTCCCGCCCCCGGTGGGCCAGTGGGGCGATGGCCACGACAATCGACAAGAAGCGACCGGCCAGCAGGTTGAGGGCGATCAGCCCGCCGACCGACAAGGCCTGCTCTTCCACCCGCAGCACGCCCCAGGCCATCAGGGCCACGGTGGCCAGCGACAGCCAAATGGGCGTGGCTTGCTGCCCGACCTGCTGCCACCAGCGCACACGGGCGCCGTGCCGGGCGGCTTGGTTGGCCGCATGCCCAAAGCGCTGCTTGAAGTGGCGTTGGGCGCCGGTGCCCATCAGGCCTTCGCGGGCGGAGAGCACGTCGATGATGCTGGTCAAGCGCTGTTTTTGGGCTTCGGCCATGGGCTTTTGGCAGCGGGTGGCCAGCGCCTGGGTGCCCAGGCCCAAGGCCAGAACCCCCAGCGCAAAGAGCGCAGGCACCCAGGCCAGCGGCCCGCCGATGAGCACCAGAACCCCCAGAAACAGCAGCGCAAAGGGCAGGTCGATCAGGGCCAGCATCATGCTGGACCCGAGCACCTCGCGGGCATGGCCCACCTCGCGATAGCGCGACAGCACCTCGCCCGGCGCCAAGCGCTCGGTCAGAGGGGCTTGCAGCAGGCCTCGGCAGAGGCGTTCGTCCAAGAACATGTCCCAGCGCGCGCCCGCATGTTCCACCACCTGCACTCGGGCCAGGCGCAGCAACAGCTCTTGCCCCAGCAGCAGGCCCATGCCGACGCACAGGGCCCAAAGGGTGTCGTGGATGGCATTGCCCATGGCCTTGTCATACACCAACATGGTGAACAGCGGCATGGCCAAGAAGAACACATTGATCAGCGCGCTGGCGACCGCCATCGCCAGCAGGTGGCGACGGTTGGCACGGACAAAAAGCAGCAGGGGCTGAAACATGGGGTCTCCATCAGCACAACATCAGCAACAGGGCCCGCCCACCCGCAGCAAGCGGGCAGAGCGGGGCTCTGTCAGTCTAAGAAGGGCTGAGATCGGGCCATCGTGTGAACTACGGCCAAAACCACGGGCATTTCGACATGGGAAGGGAGTCTCAGGCGCCCCCGCCCGGGTCGGGCCGGTAATGCACCTCTAGGGTGCTGGCCACCGTGCTGCGGCTGGCGTCGGCATAGACCTGGTAGAGCACGGTGGTGTAGCCATTGCCGTCCACGCTGACGGTGCCGTCGTCGTGCTCGCCGTTCAACAGCAGGTTGTCACCCGAATCGAGCTCGATGTTCAGGTGGTGGTTGGCATCCGTCAGACCCAGCAGGGCGTTGAGGTCCACCGTCACGTTGTCGGCACCGGTGCCATCGCTCAGCAGGATCTGCTCCACATTGCTGACCTGGCCCACCCAGGCAGACAGGTCGATGGAGGACTCTGGCGTCAGCAGGGTCAGGGTGTCATAACCGCTGCCACCATCGACTTGGCCGATATTGCCTGCACTGGCCAGGGTCAGGCTGTCATTGCCCTCTGCACCGAGCAAGGTGTCTACGCCGCCGCCCCCGACCAGGTCGTTGTTGCCGCTGTTGCCGGTCAGCACGTTGTTCAGCGTGTTGCCCTGGCCCTGCAGATTGGCATTGTCGGTCAGGGTCAGGTTCTCCAAGTTGGCGCCCAGGTTCCAGCTGACGCTGGCTTTCACGCTGTCAGTGCCTTGGCCTGCGCCTTCGACGATTTGGTCGCCAGCGCTGTCCACCACATAAGTGTCATTGCCCAGGCCACCGCTCAGAGTGTCTGCTCCGGCGCCGCCGTCCAATCGGTTATCGCCTCGGTTGCCGGTCAGCACGTTGTTGCCGCTGTTGCCCGTGCCATCCAGGTTGCTGTTGCCTTGCAGCTGCAGGTTTTCGACGTTCGCGCCTAGGCTGTGGCTGACGCTGGCCTGCACGGTGTCGTTGCCCTCATTCGCGGCTTCAAGCACGCTGTCGCCAGCAGCATCCAGCACATACAGGTCATCACCAGCGCCGCCCACCAGGCTGTCGTTGCCGCTGCCACCGTCCAGCGTGTCGTTGCCCGCGCCAGCGCTGAGGGTGTCGTTACCGGCCAAGCCGCTCAATAGGTTGGCGCCGCTGTTGCCGGTGATCTGGTTGGTCGCGGCATTGCCGGTGCCCGACAGGTTGGACGTGCCGGTGAGCACCAGATTCTCCAGCGTGGCTCCCAGCGTCCAGTTGAGGCTGCTGCGCACGGTGTCAGTGCCTTCGTCGGCGTTCTCGGTGATGACATCGGCCAGGCTGTGCACCACATAGGTGTCGTCGCCCAGCCCGCCTTGCAGGGTGTCGCCACCGCTGTCGCCGTCCAAAGTGTTCGCGGCCTGGTTGCCCATCAGCACATTGCCCAGGGTGTTGCCCGTCGCGTTGATGGCCGCTGCGCCCGTCAGGGTGAGGTTCTCGACGTTGGCAGCCAAGCTATAGCTGACGCTGGCTTGCACGGTGTCGGTGCCTTGGGCGGCGGCTTCGGTGACCACATCGCCCGTGTTGTCCACCACGTACACATCGTTGCCCAGACCACCGATCAGGGTGTCCGCACCGGCTAGGCCGTCCAAGGTGTTGTTGCCGCTGTTGCCCGTCAGCACATTGGCGGCGCTGTTGCCCGTAGCGTTGAGGTTGGCCGTGCCGGTGAGGGTGAGGCTTTCGACGTCATTGACCAAGCTCAGGCTGATCGAGGCGATGACCGTGTCTTGGCCTTGCGAGGCTGCCTCCTGCACCACATCGCCCGCGTCATCGACCACATAGGTGTCGTCACCCGCGCCACCACTCAAGGTGTCAGCACCAGCACCGCCATCCAGTGTGTTGGCGGCACTATTGCCAAGCAATTGATTGGCCAAGGCATTGCCTGTGCCGTCAATGGCGCTGGCCCCGGTGAGGGTCAGATGCTCGACGTTGGCGCCCAAGGCCCAACTGACCGAACTCTGCACACTGTCGTTACCTTCGCCAGTGGACTCAGTGATGACATCGCCTGCGTTGTCAACGCTGTAGCTGTCGTCGCCACTGCCGCCCGTCAGGGTGTCGGCACCGGCACCGCCGTCCAGTTGGTCGTCGCCCGCGCCGCCGCTGAGCGCATTGGCGCCGCTATTGCCCAACAGCACATTGGCTGCGGCATTGCCGCCGCCGTTGATGTTGCTGCTGCCCGTCAGTGTGAGGTTCTCCAGCCCGTCGGCCAGCACCCAGGCCACGCTGCTGAGCACCGTGTCTTGGCCCTGGCCTTCGGCCTCTTGAATCACGTCCAGCGTTGAGTCCACCACGTAGGTGTCGTTGCCCAAGCCGCCGGCCAAGGTGTCGGCGCCGCTGCCGCCACTGAGGATGTTCTTGCCGCTGTTGCCGCTGATGCGGTTGTCGGCGCTGTTGCCCGAACCATCCAGGTTGGCAGAGCCTTGCAGCTCTAAATTTTCAAAGTTGGCGCCCAGGGTGAAACTCACGCTGGCTTGCACGGTGTCGTTGCCTTCGCTGGCGGCTTCGACCAGGCTGTCGCCGACGGCGTCGACGATGTAGGTGTCATCGCCCGCGCCACCCACCAGGCTGTCATTGCCGACACCACCGTCCAGGGTGTCACTGCCCGCGCCGCCGTTCAGGCTGTCGTTGCCGTCCAAGCCGCTGAGCAGGTTGGCGCCGCTGTTGCCCGTGAGCACGTTGTGCACCGCATTGCCCGTGCCGCTCAGGTTGGCGCTGCCAGTCAGGGTCAGGTTTTCGAGATCGGTGGCCAAGACGAAGGACACGCTGGCCTGTACGGTGTCGCTGTCATCCCCAGCGGCCTCAACAATTTGGTCGGTCAGGGTGTCGACGATATAGGTGTCATTGCCGGCGCCGCCGGCCAGGGTGTCGGCACCGGCCCCGCCGTCCAGGGTGTCGTTGCCGGCGAGGCCGCTGA
>NZ_JBIKNQ010000095.1:0-9528 GCF_044358605.1 Ideonella sp. | reverse complement strand
TACAACCATCGAATTCCTCAACGCGCCCTCAACCACCAGACCCCCATCGAGGCCCTGAAAAAATGGCACGCCTCACACCCCAAGCTCTTCACAAAACGTGTGAATGATCTCCCGGGGCTTGACATCTAACCCTCTACCTTCGTGGCAATGTCGTTGGGTTGGGATCTGCTAACTACGATAGGAGCGATCTCGTGGCAGACCCGGAGAAAAGTGGTTTCAAGATTGTCAGCGGCATCGATTGCTCAGTTTCTGATTTGGCGTCCGGTGATTTGGTTCTTGAGGCGGCGATTGGTGGCACTTCACTTCGGGTTCCGCTTGCCAAATTCATTCGTTGCGCGGCGCACTTGGAAAAGGCAGCTTCAGATTTTTCTGTAAGAGCTTTGGAATTCGTGAAACCAACAGCGCTGCAATCCATTTCAAATGCCTTCAAAATACATCCAGATGATATCTCTGGCAGAAGAGCGGTGGGCCTAGTATCGGCTGATGGTGCGGCTATTGTTGGTCACAATGGCAGTCTGTTCGTTTATGGTGGAACAAATAGTCTAGCTTCAATATATTTGGAGCCTGCGGAAAATTTTGAACAAGTAGCTATTGCTTGGCGAGACTTGATGCATAGACGGATTGAACGAGCGACAAGGATTGGTGCAAAATATATTCAGCTTTTCATACCAGAGAAATCATCGATTTGTAGCCACTTAGCGCCTTTCCCTGTAAGCGGCGTTAGTGGGCTTTGGCGCAAGGTGGTTGGGCTTTCGAAGGCGGAATTACCCCAGCATGTTATCGACGGCGCAGCAACATTCGATGCTCTACAGGATCCAGTTTGTGCGTACCGATTGCTTGATTCCCACCTCGCGCACAGAGGCGCCGAAGCCATGGTCATTGGAGTAATAAATAGGCTAGGGCTGCATTTGAATTTCTCGGCGCATGATTTTCTTTGTACCCACTCCGGGGGGGATTTGTCAAAAAATTCTTAGCTGAAAATTTGCCGATTGACAAGGAAAAATTCTTCATTGCCAAAAGTATTATCAGTTCAGACGGTGAGCGATGTGAGCCTGAGGTGATAAATTCGGTTGATCCGAAAGAAGGTCGGATAGGGATAAGGCGATCGTGGCGCTGTCCTGCTGCACCTATTCAAATGAAGGTACTTGTATTCGGCAACTCCTTTTTTGAGAGGGGTGGTGATTCGACATCATTATCGTGGTGGTTCGCAAGAATATTCTCAGAGTTTCACTTCATTTGGAGTCCCGAGATGAGTCCTGAAGAAATTGAATTTCTCAAACCCGATTTGGTCGTCGGTCAAACAATTGAACGTTTTATGCGGGTCGTCCCTTCTCTGTAGTTTGTCAAAGACCAGAGTTTATTGATAGAGTACCGCTGTCTTCGTGCCATGTGGAAATGCTATATATGAAAATTCTCCTATTGGGTAAAGGCGGCCAAGTTGGCTGGGAACTGCAACGCGCTTTGGCGCCTTTGGGCGAGCTGGTAGCGCTGGACCACGACAGCACTGAGCTGCATGGCAATTTTGCAGAGCCTGAAGCCCTGGCCCAAACCGTGCGCACGGCGCGCCCGCAGTTGATCGTGAACGCCGCAGCGCACACTGCAGTAGATAAAGCCGAAAGTGAGCCAGACTTGGCGCGTGCCATCAACGCCACTGCGCCCGGTGTGCTAGCGCGTGAGGCCGCAGCCTTGGGTGCGACCTTGGTGCACTACAGCACCGACTATGTGTTTGACGGCTCAGGCACCCACGCTCGGGAAGAGCAGGCGGTCACCAGCCCACTCAGCGTCTATGGCGCCACGAAGCTGGAAGGCGAGCAATTGGTGCAGGCCAGTGGGTGCCAGCATCTGATCTTTCGCACCAGTTGGGTCTATGCGGCGCGGGGCGGCAACTTTGCCAAGACCATGCTGCGCTTGGCTGCAGAGCGCGATGCCTTGAACGTGATCGACGACCAAATTGGCGCCCCCACGGGCGCCGAGCTGTTGGCTGATGTCACGGCCCATGCTGTACGTGCCTTGGCACTGCGGCCCGAGTTGGGTGGTCTGTATCACTTGGTGGCCGGGGGCGAGACAAGTTGGTACGACTACGCCCGCTATGTCATTGAATGGGCGCGGGCCAATGGCCAGCCCATCAGGGTGGCGGCAGAGGCCATTCGCCCCATCCCCACTACGGCCTATCCGCTGCCCGCTGCCCGCCCACTCAATAGCCGTTTAAGCACGGCCAAGTTGCAAAAAGCCTTTGGCTTGCGCTTGCCTTCCTGGGAGCAAGGCGTTTTGCGCATGCTGCAAGAGACGGGCGGCTAAGCGCTCTGCGGCCCTTTGGCCAGCAAGTCATAGTCCACCGCATAGCGCCGCTTCAAGCGTTGCAGCAGCGGCGCGTCTAAGCCCATGGGCTCGGCCTTGCTGGGGTTGAGGTGGCCCATGCCGTCAACGGTGGCTTGCCAATCCACGGTCGGTGCTGCTTGGCTCAGCACCTTCAGCAGGCCCGACTTGAGTTGATGCATGGGGATCAGGTGCTGCACCAAGGGCTCTGCATTGGCCCCCAGCACCCAGGCGGCCTGCGGCCTGAACATTTGGTCCAGGCCATCGCTTTGTTCCCACAGGCCAGAGGCCACAAAGTCTGTGAAGGTGGGCAGGGCCAGCATGTGCACCCGGGATGTGTTGAGGGGCGAATTCCACCCCTTCAAAAACCGATAGGCCGAGGCAAGACGTTCAACGGGATCGCGCAGCACCGCAAAGCTGCTCATGCTGGCCCACCGTTGGGCGCCAATGCTTTCGCGTATCTCTTGGGCGGTGGAGTGCTTGCGCAAGCCGTGGCGCCGCAAGTAAGGCGTTTGGATGGCTTCTCCGAAGGCTGTGCCGCCCAGCTCTAAGTCCAGCACGCCGCAATGCTTGGCCAAGGCTTGGCTGACAGAGGTGCCCGCTGTTTTGGGGATGTGAACAAACACAAAGCCGTGGGTGGTGTTGATGATGCACATGGCAGTGGGGGTGTTGTTTAAGCAGGGGCAATGGTTGCCAAGCCTTCTTGCTCAGCTTGCCGAACAAGGCCTGCCAGCTCCGCCAAGGCCTGGGGCACGCCCGGGCGCAGCAGCCAATCAGACTGCACACTCTGCAGGCTGGCGCTGTAGTTGGGTGGCGCCACCCCGGTGCTGGGCCAAGGGCCCACGCAGGCCTGGGCGTGCTGGGCCACAAACTGCTGGCGCAACTGGTGAACGGCCAGCAGGCGCAGCGGGTCGGGGGGCGGCGCGGCCAGGCTCGCCTTTTGGGCTTCAAGCAAGCGGCTCCAGCAACTGGGGCTTTGGTTGGCTACTTCCAAAAACCTGCGGGTGTTGAACAGCGCCCCATCTGCGCGGCGGTGGGGCGAGTCTTGCCCTGGGGGCTGCTGGCCTTGTTCCCAGGCGTTCAATGCACGCAGGGTCTCCACGCGCTCTAGGCGCATAGATTTGTTCTCTACTGCGTTGTTCACCGCGGGGGGAGGCCCCAACGCTAGGCTGGCAAACAGCGCAGAGACCAGGGTTTCGCCGCTGGCGCGAATAGCGTCGTAGCTCAGCAAGCGCAAGCGCCCCTCAAAGGCCGCCAGATAGGGCGCAAGCAGCACGCTAGGGTTGAGCAGCTTGCTGCACTCTGGCTCCGCCAAGTGCGGTGCCAAAAACTCGGGCAAGCTCAGTGTGCTTCCATGCTTAACCTGCTCTTGCCACATGGCATAGAGCAAAGCCTCGGGGCTGCGCAGCAGGTAGCACAGCTCTACATCCAAACCGGCCAGCAGCCCGGCCAAGGTGCCCACAGCTGCTTCAGGCAGGCGAGAAAAGTTTTCACACGAGACGATGTGGCAGGGGTATTGCGCCCACTCTTGCGCCGCTGCTGCCCAAGCTTCTGCAGGGCCGGTGTGGCGCAGCTCGGCACACAGCTTGTGGTGCCCATACTGCGGGCCAAGGCCTGCTTGCACATAGTTAAGGCCTTGCCTGGCACGCAGCGCGTCTGCGTGCCGCAGCAAGCGGCTTTGCAAATAGGTGGTGCCCGTTTTGTGCGGGCCAATGTGCAAAACAAGGCGCGGGCGGCTCACAGCGTGGGGCCTCTCAGGTGGCGGGGGCTGCAGCTGGGGGCAGCAGGGCTTTGGCCAGTGCCGTGTCTAGGCGGCTGGGGCTGTAGTGCTGGTTGATCATGGCCTCGCCTAAGTGGGCCAAATGCGCCACGTCATCTGCATGCTGGTGCAGCCGCACGATCACCGCAGCCAGGCCGGCGGCGTCTTCAGCCACCAAGGTTTGGTGCAAATAGCCACTCAGCGCCACGCCTTCCGAGGCGGTGGGAGTCATCACGCAGGGGGTGCCATGCGCAAAGGCCTCTAGCACCTTGCCCTTCAGCCCTGCGCCCCAGCGCAGGGGCGCCACCGCCAACAGGTGTTGGTGATAAAGCGGGCTCAGGTCTGCCACCTGGCCTACGGCTTGCACATCAGGCCCTTGCAGTTGCTGCACATCCGCAGGCATGTGGCTGCCTGCCAGGGTGCAAGGCAGGCCAGGAAGCTCGGCCCACACTAAGGGCATGACCTCTTGCACCAGCCACTTGGCCGCGTCTACGTTGGGGCGGTGGCGGTAGCCGCCCACAAACATCACGCCGCGCCGCTGGGCGTGTGCGGTGGGGCCTGGGCGCAGGGCATAGCTCCACGGCACCACGCACACTTGGGCCGCGGGGCAGGCTTGCTGCAGCAGGCGTTGTTCGTGCTGGCTGTGCACGATGGTGGCATCGGCGCCTTGCACGGCACCCAGCTCGGCTTGGCGCATGCGCTGGGCGGCTGCGGCCAGCTCGGCGTTGCCGCTTAACTCGGCTTCACGCTGCATGCGCAGGTGGTGCAGGTCGGCCACGTTGTAAACCACTCGCGCCTGGGGCTGAAAGCGCCGCACCAAGCCGGTGTAGCGGGTGGCATTGCTGTGGCGGTGCAGGTAGACCACATCGAGGGGCACTTGCAGGCTGCGCAGATATTCCTCCACACCACGCACAAAGGGGGCGTAAAGGCATTCGACGCCCATGGCTTGCAACTTCGCGGTGTAAGCCGGCACATAGGCCATGTTGTCCGCCGGAATGAAGCTCACCTTGTAGCCCTGCCGCTGCAAAGAGAGGATATGGGCCAGCGCTGCGTTGGAGCCCGCGTCTTGGTCTGGGGTCAGGGTCACGTCGTCAACAAACAGCGCGCGCTGCCGCACGCTGCGCTCGGCTTCGCGTTCGGGCTGGTCGCCACTGAGGCGGTGCTGGCTCAGCACACCAGCCCAGCGCCGCACAAACTTGCGGTGGTTGATGGCCTGAAAGCGTTTCATGCCGGTGCCAGCCACATCGCGCCCAGAGGTTTGGCCTTCAAGGTGAACCACGGCGGCGGTGGGCTGCACCATGACCCGGTAGCCCGCCTGCCGCACGCGGAAGCAGAGGTCAGTGTCTTCGTAATAGCCGGGGGCAAACTCGGGGTCAAAGCCACCCAGTTGCTGGAACAGCTCGCGCGGCAGCATCAGCACGGCGCCAGAGACGTAATCGACATCGCGCAGGTAGTTGAAGCGGGGCTCGTCCGCATGAGCGCCACGGCCGAGGTTAGCGCCATCACCCAGCCGCCAGATCAAGCCACCAGACTCTTGCAGGCTGCCATCGGCATTCAGCAGCTTGGCGCCCACCACGCCCAGCTTGGGCACGCTGCGGAAGGTGCCAAGCAATGCATCCAGCCAACCGGGCTGCACCAGGGTGTCGTTGTTCAAGAACAGCAGGTGGCGACCCTGGGCCGCTTGTGCGCCCAGGTTGCAGGCCGCCACAAAGCCTTGGTTGCTGGGGTGGCGCAGCACGCGCACGGTGCCGCCAAACACCAGCGGGGCCAACAGGGTTTCGTCGGGGCTGGCGTCGTCCACCAAGATGACTTCAAAGCTGGCTTCAGGCAATGCCGCTTGGATGCTGGCAATGCACTTGTAGCTGAGCTTGAACTTGCCATAGGCGGGGATGATGATGCTGACATCCGGGTGCTGGGGCACCGGGGGCAGCAGCAGGGGCGGGTAGTGCTGCGCCAGGGTTTGGCCCACAAGGCCAAACCATTGGGGCAGGGCCATGCCGTTTAGCAACTCAGCAGCCGCTGCGCTGGCTTGGCTTTGTGCTTCGTCCACCTGGGGGCGCAACTGTGCTTGGCACTCCAGCAGGCGTGCCATCTGCGCCGCCAAGAAGCGCAGGGCGTCGTTTAAGTGATCCGGCGCTTGAGCCTGCTCTAGCTCGTTGGTGATGCGCTCTGCGACGTAGGCTTGTACGCTTTCGTCTAAGCGGGCAATGGGGCGGATGATGGTGGCTGGTGACTTGGCAAGTTCTACGCCGTCCGTCATGCGGCGCACGGTCAAGGTGTGCCTGGCTAGAGGCAAGAGCGTGCGCCCCAGCGCAATCCGAAAGCCATAGCGGCAGCCGCCACTCCCGAACTTCACGAGATCGGGGCGCAACAAGTCAGCTTTGATCACTGCCAAGCGGGTGTCGCCATCGAGCACCTCCACCTCCACGGGCGCGTCTGGGTTGGCGGGGTCCCAAGCCCAGCCCGCCAGCGCGTCTGGCGTGGCAATGTCCACTGCACCCGGCATGGGTGAGTGCCGAGGGGTTGCTGGCGCGTTCATACTGCTTGATCCGCGTGGTTCAAAAACAATGGGGGCTCACTGTAGAGCCCCCACTCGTCTGGCCTGGCTTACTTGGCGATGAAGATCACCAGGGACCTGCCCGCAATGCCGTAGTTGACGTTCTCGCCGCCAATGTTGACGGAGGCCGCCACATCGACAGGGGTGGCAGAAAACTCGTTCCATGCGGCGGTGTCGGTGACGCGGTGCCAAGACTTACCGGCGCCCGGCCAGGGCAGCTTGAAGTTGATCTGGTCCGTCCAGCCGTTGTAGGCGGTCAAGATGGTGTTGGTGCCGGCTTCGGTGCCGTCGTGGCGCAGCATGAAGGCCTGCTGGTCGGTGCGGTCCCAATGGTTGTTGCTCCAGGCCGTCCAAGCGCCGTCGCTGGTGAACATGTCCACGGTGCTCAGGCCATTGGCATTGCCATCGGTGTTGATGCCCAGGTAGCTGTTGGTTTGCAGGATCGGGTGCGCCTTGCGGAAGGCCAGCATGCCCTTGCTGAAGTTGAAGAAGGCGGTTTGTTCGGCGCTGAGCTGCCAAGACTGCCAGTTGGCGGTGCTGTCGAGGTTGTAGGGGTTGTTGTTGCAGTTCATGCTGCGCAGGCCTTCGTCACCACCTTGCAGCATGGGCACGCCTACGGCCATGCTCAGCAGCGCAAAGCCGGTGCGTGCGGCTTGGCGCTGGCGCACGGCTTGGCCAGAGGCAGTGCCTTGGTCCCAACTGTCTTCGTCGTCGGTGCCGCCGTCAGAGGGGCCATAGGGCCAAGCTTGGGCGTTGTTCTTGCCGTTGCAGGAGTAAACGTCCTTCAAGGTCAGGCCATCATGCACAGACAGGTAGTTCACGCTGTGCTCGGGCTTGCGGCCGTCGTCGGCGTAGAGGTCTGGCGAGCCCAACAAGCGCAGGATGACCGAGCGCAGCGAGATGGCTTTGACGCCAAGCTCGTTTTGGTCACGGCGGATGATGTCGCGGAAGCCGCCGTTCCACTCGGCCCAGCCTGCAGGCATATTGCCCAGTTGGTAGCCTTGCCCACCCGGTGCCAAGCCCCAGGGCTCAGAGGTGCGGAACAGGTTGGGCCACTTGGCAGAGATGGCCGCCAGAGCCGTGGTGGTGTTGTTGCGGTCGAAGTAGAAGCGTTGGGTGTCGCTGGGGTTGGTGTTGTTGTCGTAGCTGTTGCCCAATGCGATGCCCAGGTCAAAGCGGAAGCCGTCCACACCCATGCGCTCAATGTAGAAGCGCATGGAGTCGAGGATCAGGTCTTTGACCACCGGGTGACGCGTGTTCACCGTGTTGCCCGTGCCGGTGATGTCGTAGTCAAACTGGTTGGGTTGCGAGCCTTTGGCCAGCAGGTAGTAGGTGCTGTTGTCCAGGCCGCGCAGGTTCCAGATGTTGAGCTTGCTCGGGTCGGTGTTGTTCCACAGGCCGCCTTCTGCGGTGTGGTTGTAAACCACATCGGCAATGACTTTGATGCCCCGGTCGTGGAAGGCCTTCACCATGGCCTGGTACTCCTTGATGGCGCCACCGGGCGCCTTGTTGGAGGAATAGCGCGAGTCGGGGGCGAAGAAGTTACTGGTCATGTAGCCCCAGTAGTTGTCGCCTGCCGTGGTGGTGGAGGAGCGGCTGCCCGAGTCCACATCGTTGGCTTCGTTCTCTGTTTCGTGAACAGGCAGAAACTCAACCGCAGTGACACCCAGCGACTGCAGGTACTGCGCCTTCATGGCCGCGCCTGCATAAGTGCCGCGCTTGTCTGCGGGGACGCTCGGGTCGTTCATCGTGAAGCCGCGCAGGTGGACTTCATAGACCACGTCTTGCGTCATCGGGCGCTGGGGCTTGGTGCCCACATTGATGCGCCAAGCGTCTAGGTTGCCGGAGGCCACCATGGACTTGGGCGACAGGGGGCCAGAGTCCAGGTGGCGGCTGCCCGCACCGCTCGCAAACACGGCGCCATCGATGTTCTGTGGGTTGGCGTAGTCGTGAGTGTTGTAAAGCGAGAAGGGGTCTGACAGCAGCTTGTTGGGGTTGAAGCGGTTGCCACTGCTGTCCACGTCTGCCACAAAGCCAGCCGATGGGTTGGTGCGTGGGTGCCAAGCGGCGTTGTAGGGCCAGTTGGCCCCCCACGCGCGGTAGCCATACATCACGTCGGTGAACATGGCGGTGGTGTCGGGCGTAAAGCCCAGGGTTTGCAGCTCGGTAAAGCTCACGTCGCGGCGCCAGTAGCCGGGCTTGCCAGCGATGGGCCTCATTTCATAACGCGCGACTTCATTGGCGCCGAAGCTGCTGCGATACAGCCAGACCTCCATGCGTGTGGCGTTGGCCGAATACACGCGAAACACGGCCGCCTTCTGTTGGGTGACGCTGTTGATCTCAGAGGCCGATCCCAACTGGTTGGTGGACTTGAAGTTGGGCGCTTGTGCCTGAGCTGGGTGCATGGACACCAATGCCAACGCGCAGCTCAAGGTGGCCAATAGACGCCAAGACGTCGTCCGACGGACATGCATGCGAAAGTCTCCTGTCAGTTAGGTGTGTAGTGAAACAACATACTCTTTGAAGGAGGAGGCTACCAAAACAGAATCATTTGCGCGGTGTATGTCCCTAGTTTGAAGGTGTCTTGTATGCAAACTACATCACATCTGTGTCTGAGTGTGGTGGGGCGGGCCTCTGTATCGGCGCCCAGCGCCACATGCGCCAGCTTGCTGACTCCCCCGACAGGCACCCCATCGGAGGGTGGGGTGGGACATTGCTGCTCTGCTAGCATCCTCTAGAGTGGCCGCCAGGGGCCGCAGATGAACCGTTATAAACACTACAAGGGACCCCTCGCGTGAGCCTCGTCTCCATCGTTGGTGCGTTAGCACGCCTGCTGCAAGACCAGACCCGCCTGTACCGGCTGCAAGGCCCGGCAGAGCTGGCGCCGCTGTTGGTA
>NZ_JBIKNQ010000006.1:0-105656 GCF_044358605.1 Ideonella sp. | reverse complement strand
TGCATATTGGCAACGCCCTGGCAGAACACCTGCCAGGTGCATTGGTGTAGCTCGGCAGGCCCATGGCCTGCAACCTACGATCGCGCTGGAGATGGGCCGCCCGAATCTACGAAGCCATCTTGTCTAGCGGCGTCTGGGCGATGTAGTCCCCAGCGTTGAGCAAGGCGATGTCGGGCAAGCCGTCGGCGTTGGCATCGGCCACGGCAAAGTCATGCACGCCGGCAGCGACAGCCACTTGCGCGCGCAATTGCCATTCACCGTTGGGTGTGATGTGCCACTGCTGCACACCGGTGCCGCTGGTCGACGAGGTGTAGATCAGCGGCGCCCCCGACCCGTCTTTGTCCGCCACCTGCAACAGTCGCAGTGCTGGAGCGGTGGCGTGCATCAAGCGGCTGAAGCTGCCATCGACACCCTGGATCAACACAGACGCCGCGCAGTTGCCCAGAACCACCAGGTCTTGCCGACCGTCAAGGTTGATGTCCATGCCATGCACGGAGGCCGCCTCGCAGTCACTCAGCGCCGTCGACTCAGCCACCACGCGGGGGGCACTCCAGGTGGTGGCTGACTGCTGGGTCCTGACTTGCAGCTGCTGAGGCTGCGTTGGCAAGGGCTTGGTCAGCGCCAGCACATCGAGCCGACCATCGCCGCCAAATTGACCCGCCACAGACGACAGCACGCTGGCCTCGGGCCACAAGGTCTGCGGCGCCTGAAAGGCCTCTTGGTTGGTGCTGAAGGTCAAAGCGGGAATCTCGGTCGAATTGCCGACGGCGTCTTGAATGAGGCCACCGATCATGAAGAGCGTTTGCGCGGCGGGCCACTGGCCGCCCTCGGGCTCCAGCGTGATGACAGGACCGTCGTACTTCACATTGACGTTCACCCCGTTCACATCCCGTCCAAAAATGCGAAACACCTCTTGGTGATAGTCCCTGAAGGGCACGGGCTCTGAAAAGGTCAGCACGATGGGCTGGTTCAGCGCCACATCCATCGCGCCTTGGGTGGGTGTGGTGGACAGCAGCGTAGGCGCCATGCCGTCGACCTGAAAGGACCAACTGACCGCCTTGCCCAAAGGGTTGCCCATCGCGTCCGTGAGGCTGGCAGGGATGGTGGCCGTGTAGGTCGAGTCTCCCCAGGGAGCTGAAGCCACAAATTCAAGCCCATAACCGTCCCATGAAAAGCGCCCTGGCAACACCTGCCCCTGCGCGTCCACGACCTTAAGGTTCGGGCTCTTCAAGGTCCTGGGGTCGGGCATTTCGGAGAGCCCGATCGCCACCCTCAAGCTGCTGGGGGATTGCCGGCCGGGCTCCGGCAAGGTGTAGCTGCTGGTCGGCGGCTGGGTGTCCGTGGAGACGCCGTTCACGCGCCAGGCACTGAGCGCTTGATAGGTCTGCGAAGGGCCAAGGCGGTGCACCAGACCCACGCCAGCGCCCCAGGTTTCAAAGAACTGATCCCGCGTCGTCACCTGCTGCCCACTGCTGCTGCCCGTGATGACGGTGGTGATCGTCTGGTGCAGACTCACACAAGAACCACATGTAAACGGTGACACAAAGGACGCGTAGTCGAAGTTCGTCACCTCGACCACCGAGGTAATGCGTGCACTGTCCAAGCGCCCATCGCCGTCTATGTCTTGGCTGGACACCATCGTTTTGTCGAACTGCAGGAACTGCTCGCCTTGGCGCAGGCCATACTTGATACGGGGATAGCGGCCAATCGCCTGGGCCATGGCCGAGGCACCTTCGGCGGGGGCCTCATACAAACCGTCGGCTTGCGGAATCAGGTGGTAGCGGGCCACCACATCGCCTTGGCTATCCACCTCCGTCAGGCTAAATCCGGGCCTCCCCTCCACCGTGACTGCAGCCTCGACATCCACCCACCGATACCACTTCTCGGTGCTGAAAAGCCAGCGGTCTCCCTGGTGCAGCGCCACGTACTGAGGGCCGGTGGTTTTCTCTGGGGGCGTGGTGTTGGGCGTGTCGGTCGCGCCCCCGCCGCAGCCGGTCAGGCCCCAGGCCAGCACGGCAAGTATCGACAGCAAAACTTTCATGGTTCTCATGGTGATAGGCCGCCGCGCTGGCGCTCAAACGCTGCCCGCTAAGCAGCGGATGAAGGCCGAAACAGGCTGGCCAGATTGGAACAGGATCCAGCCCAGCAAAGCGGTCTCCAACACCAGCACGCCCGCCAACACCGGACCCCAGCGCAACCAAGCAGAGGGCTCGACGCTGGTCACCAAAGGGATGGGGAGGCTGGGCACACCTGCACTCACGGGAATGCTGCCCGGACTCAGCTCCGACAAAGTGGTCGCGCTGGCGCGAGACCTCTTGGGCAGAGGCTCGCCACCTGCTTTCAGGCGCGCCAACTCTTCGCGGCACTCGTCGCACTCGGCCAGGTGCGCTTGCGCATGCTTGTCCACCTTGGGCGACACCTCGCCTTTAGCGATCTTGGGCAAGGCCGCAAAACATTTGGCATGAGCCTTGTCAAAGTCCATCGGTGGCTCCTAACAGCGCTGCATAACGAGGATGCAGGCCAATGGTGTTGTGATCGGTCCCGGGCAGCTCGACACCACGGGCCAAGCCCGGCCTAAAGGCCTGCAGCAGGGCTTGCGCACGCGCCTTGGGCACCACCGCATCATGCTCCGCCACCAAGATCAGCGTAGGCACGCTGACGCGCGGGGCATGGACGGCAGCGTTGAGTTTGTCCTTGATGA
Source organism: Ideonella sp. (assembly GCF_044358605.1). Lineage (GTDB taxonomy): Bacteria > Pseudomonadota > Gammaproteobacteria > Burkholderiales > Burkholderiaceae_C > Ideonella. The sequence goes on along the minus strand of NZ_JBIKNQ010000006.1, from coordinate 102,955 downwards.
GCCAGCGGGCCGGCAGCCACGGATAGTGGCCTTGCGCGACATTGGCCATGCTGTCATAGGGCGTCACCAGTACCAGCCGCTCCAGCGTGGCTTGCACAGCCAGGGCGGCAGCCACCTGCACCGCCACGCCTGAGCCGAGGCTGCGCCCCACCAGCGTCAGGCGGCTGTGCACACCCAGCACTTGCTGGGCCAGCGCCAGCGCGTCGGCCACCAAGGCGGGCTCGGTGGGCTGGCCTTGGCTCTGCCCATACCCCCGGTACTGCAAGGCATAAAGGGCATGCGCCGGAAAGGCCTGGGCCAGCGAGGGCAAGGTCTGCGAGACATCTTCTGCATTGCCCCCCAGATACACCACGGCGTCGCGATGATGAGCGCCATGCACAGCGGCATGCACCGCCACCTCAGCCCCTTGGACAAGCACGGTAGGCACGGCCGCGCCTTGGGGCTGTGGGTGATAGAGCAGCGAGCGCTGGAAAGCCCACACCGCAGCGGCGACCAGCAGATAGACACAACAGGCCAGCGCTAGGAGCTTCATCAACATGCGTAAGACGGGCAAAAGCGCAAGGGTTCGGTGCCGATCAACCGCCAATCGGTGCCCGTGATACTGATCTGGCTGCCGTTGGCAAACTCTAAGGCCAGGGTGCCCTCCGCCACGCCCGCCCAGGGCCGGGCCCAGCCTGTGAGGCGCTCGCTGCCGGTGTGCAGCACGCCGCTGCGCAAGCGGCCCAGGCCGTCGCCCAGCACGGCCATGCCTTGGGCATGAGCTTGATCGACCACCAAGGTCAGGCCCAGCAAAGACCCGGCGACCGGTGCTTGGGCCAATTCATGGGCCTGCGCGGTGGTCGCGGAGAACACCACCTGCAAGGCAGCGCCTCGGGGCTCGATGCGGGCGACTTCGCTGTCGGCCAAACTGATCACGAAGGAATGGCTCATGGTGCAGAGGCCGCCGATGCGGCTTGTAGAGGCGCGGTGGGCCAGGCGGCGACCACCAGATCATCGAGGGGCAGAGCGCGGCCTGCGGCCTGGGCCACGGCCTTCCACTCGGGTGGCGCTGGGGCGCGGCGCTGGGGCTCAGGCGCACCGCCCCAACCCAGCTTGAGCGCCACCACCACCGGCCCTCGGCGCACCACAAAGGGCGGCAGCGCGGCCACGGCCGCAGTCAACGCTTGCTGTTGGGCCGCGGGCAAGGGCTGCTGCCAATCCCACCACACCCGAGCCTCGGGTCCGGGCCGCACCACCAGCACCACAAAACCGGCATTGGGAGCCCAACCGGGCTGGGCGGTGACGCTTGCCACCGCCGCCTCCACCGCCTTGAGGTAAGTGGCCATGGCATCAATGCTTTGCACCCGCTCTTGCATTTGCGCATCCGGCAAGAGCAGCACCACGCCAAAGCGCTGCAAGGCTGGCGCGGGCGTGTTCGATTGGGCCAGCAGGCCCCTTGGAGCTGCCAAAACGCAGCCACACAGCAGCAGAAGAGTCAGAAAACGCATAGGGCAAATGCAGCCGGAGAGGCCACCATTGTTGCGCTACACCGTGGCTGAGGTTTCGTGATCCCCATCATGTTTCTGCCACGGGTCCAGGTGGGTCATGAGGTTGAGCACGCGGTGGCGCTGCATCACGCGGTGGCGGGCTTCGACGGCAATGTCGTGGCCGGCTTCGATGGTCAGCTCAGCGTCCACTTCCAGGTGCGCATCCACCACGATCATGTCGCCCATCTTGCGGGTGTGCAGGTCGTGCACACCGCGCACGCCGGGTGTCTCCAGCAGGGTGGCGCGGATGGCCGCGACCTCTTCGTCATCGGCGGCGCGGTCCATCAAATCGTGCAGGGCGTCCCAGCCAAACTGCCAGCCCATCTTGCTGACCATGAAGCCCACAATCAAGGCGGCCACCGGGTCGAGAATGGGATAGCCCGCCAAGTTGCCGATGATGCCCAAACCGACCACCAATGAAGACGCAGCGTCTGAGCGTGCATGCCAGGCATTGGCCACCAGCATGCTGGAGCGCACCCGCTTGGCCACCGCCAGCATGTAGCGAAACAGCAGCTCTTTGGCCACCAGCGCGCCGCCGGCCACCCACAGGGCGGCGATGTGCACCGGCTGCACAGACTCAGGCGTCTGCAACTTTTGTGCGGCCGACCACAACATGCCCACGCCCACGGCCAGCAGCAAGCCGCCCAGGGCCAGCGAAGCCGCTGTCTCAAAGCGGTGATGCCCGTAGGGGTGGTCCTCGTCGGCATCTTTCTTGGCATGGTGGCCGGCAAACAGCACCACAAAATCAGACACCAAGTCAGACAGGGAGTGAATGCCATCCGCCACCAAGGCCTGCGACTTGGTCATCACGCCCGCCGTGATCTGCACGGCAGTGAGCACGATATTGACCACCACACTGACCCAGGTGCTGCGCGAGGCCGCCGCCGCTCGCTCAGCGGGGCTGTGTTCGTCGTCTTCGGGCTCGTCGAAAGGCGGGGTGATGTTCATGGCAGGGTCTCAAAGCAAAGTCGCAAACGCTATTAGACCCTTTGGCGATGAAGCCTGGCTGAGCAGGCTCAGGCCAAAGCTTCTGCCACCGTGGCCAAGCGCACGCGGGTCGACAAGGCATGCAGCGCAATCGCGTGCAGCATCTCGCTGACGGTGGTGCTGGCGTCACTCAAAACCGTGACTTTGGCGTAGGCCTCAGCCTGCTTGCTGATAGCGGTGTGGGTGACGCAGTTCTGGGTCATCATGCCGCAGACCATCAGTTCATCCACACCCAGGCCATCCAGCGTGGCCTTCAGCGTGGTGCGCTCAAAGCTGTCGGCAAAGTGCTTGATGACCACCGGCGCGTCGGGCGCGGCCGCCAGCACGCGGGGGTGGATCTGCACCCCTTCGGTGCCCGCATTGAAAAAGGGCGACAAGCCCGCTGCAGGGTCCGCCACATGCTGCACATGCACCACGGGCACGCCACGGGCACGGGCGGCGGCCATGGCCGCCTCGACCTGGGCCAGCGTGGCCTCGGTATTGGCCAACGCAAAGGCGCCGCCAGGGAAATAGTCGTTTTGCAGATCGATCACGATCAAGGCGGGACGGCTCATCAGAATCTCCAAAGGGGGTTGCGATGGGCACATTGTTGGGCTCAGGCGCATGATGAACCAGTGGCCTGAAGCGTCACCTTGGTTAAGATTGGGCCAATTCACTGCGCTCGCCTAGGAGCCTGTCGGGCTTGGGGTGTCGATAGCGAAAATCGGCCCCAGCGAGACCAGTTCTTGCCGAATTCGCAGGCGCATAGCCCAGCTATGGGGCAAGAAGGCGGTGAGAAATGGGCCGCTGCGGCCGATTTGCAGCCGACACTCCCCAAGTCCGACAGGCTCCTAGATGCCCCGCAAGACCGCCCCCTGCCGCGTTGCCGTGGTCGCCTTTGACCGCATCAGCCCCTTTCACCTCTCGGTGCCCTGCGTGGTGTTTGGCGAGGCCATGCCCGAGCCCGGCCACTTCAGCGTGCAGGTCTGCAGCGCCGACCCTCAACCCCTGCGCAGCACCGCCGGTTTCGACATCTCAGGCCTAGCCAGCCTGCGCGCCTTGCAAACGGCCGACGCCATCATCATCCCCAGTTGGCGCGACGTGCACGAAGCACCGCCTGCCGCCCTGCTGCGGGCGCTGCGCAGCGCCCATGCGCGCGGCGCCCACATCGTCGGCCTGTGCTTAGGCGCTTATGTGCTGGCCGCTGCGGGCCTGCTGAACGGCCTGCGCGCCACCACCCACTGGAGCGCCGCCGCCGATTTTGCAACGCGCTTTCCGGCCATTGACCTGGACCCCGACGTGCTCTACGTGCAGCAAGGCCGCCTGCTGACCTCGGCCGGCACCGCCGCCGGTATCGACTGCTGCCTGCACCTGCTGCGCGAGCGCTTAGGCGCCGAGATGGCCAACCGCGTGGCCCGCCGCCTGGTGGTGCCACCACACCGCCAAGGCGGCCAGGCCCAGTTCATTGAACAGCCGCTGCCCCAGACCGCCAGCGGCCACCGCCTCGCCGCCCTGATCGACCATGTCCGCGCGCATCTGGATGAGCCCCACAGCCTCGACAGCTTGGCCCAGCACGCCGCCATGAGCCGCCGCAGCCTGACCCGCCACTTCAAAGCCCTGACCGGCACCAGCGTGCTCGACTGGCTGCTGGCCGAGCGCCTAAGCCTGGCCCAGCGCCTGCTGGAGCAAACCCAACAACCCATCGAACACATCGCCACCTTAGCTGGCTTTGGCACGGCGCTGTCGCTGCGCCAGCATTTCAGGCAGCGGTTTGGGGTGACGCCGAGGGAGTGGCGGGTGGGGTTTCAGGTTCAGTGCAGTGATCTGTGATCTGTAGAGGTGGTCTCTTCCGCGTTGAGTGAACTGCTAGTCGCAGACCTTTATCTGCACGCTCCAAATCACAACGCTGATGAATCAACACCAAGCCAGAAAGCATGCCGACTTGCCGATCAAGCCTGATCTCGAAACAAAATCCGCTCTGATTTCCCGGCCCAATAGCTTGGTCATAATGAACAGAATGAGTATCAGAACGGACAGCCCCCTTTCAACCACCATTCACAAGCGCACAGCTTTCGTACTTGTAGCTGTGTAGCTTGACAGGAGCAGCGATCAAATGGGACAAGTCAACTACAAGATTCCGCGCGTTACTGATGCGCAGATCCATCGATCTCTTCAGAAGTTGTCTGAGGACTTCGGTCAACTACAGGTTGGTTTTTCCGTCGGAGACAAGTCGCTTGGACAAATAGTCTATCCAGAGGCAAATGACCCAAAGCTTGCGGCTGCTTTGGCGCAAAACAGCGAACTGATCTCGTACTTTGCTTTTGCCTTACAAGGCGTGACAGTCTCGTACCACAGGGGTGGTTCCCAAGGAAGCCAATGGGAGAAGTCCCATGTTTTCGATGATCTAGCAATGGATCTCACGGGTATTGACGAATTCCAATTGAAGGTCATGGCTCGCACGCTTGAGTTGTTCAGGCCTGTACAACTGCCCCCTCCATCAGATTCAACTTCTTTGCTTGAGGCGCAGAGAGCATTGCAGGAGTCCTCCTTCTCACGCTTGCAACTGCAACTTGAAAAGGTTTTCGAGCAAACCATTGAGCTCAGGGGTCAACTTGATGAACAAGTGCGCCACAAGGAAGCCGCCCTTGAGCAAAATTTTCAACAACGGGAAGTCGAAGCTACAGAACGAATTCAGCGACAGATAGAGGAGCTTTCAAAGCAAGAGCAGGCTCTAGAAGAACGACGAAAGTCTCTCGATGAGAGCGACAATACGTTCGCCAGGCGTCAGATCCGCGATCGGATGCTTAGCGATGTAGCAGCTCGGGTACAGAATTTTGGCCTTTCGGCGTCTACCGTGGCGACAAGAAAGCCTGTTGCTGCAGGCATGCTCGTGCTGTGCGCCTTGCTGACGACTTTGCTTTCGATGACTTTGCTCGAGTTGGATTCGACCTCCAGCCACAAGATCCAGGTTACGTCTAGAGAAACCACCGCTGAGTCTGCTAAGAGCAGTCCTGCGGCAAGCTCCTCCGCATCTGCGACAACCCCACGCCCGCAAGTCATGTCGAATAACTCCGCGAGTGGGGCGGAAAGCGCTGGCATCGATCGAATCATGCTTTGGATTCGATTCGCTTTGCTCTCTACTGGCTTGGCTGCTTCAATTCTCTATTACATCCGATGGCAAAACCAATGGGCAACTTCATTCGCAGCAACGGAGCAGTCCCTTCAGCAGTTCCACATTGACGTCAATAGGGCAAATTGGGTCGTTGAGACATGCCTTGAATGGAGAAAAGAAACTGATTCAGACATCCCTACGCCATTGATTGAGAGCTTGACCCGGGGCCTCTTTGTCGGACGGGAAACGACACCTCCGGTGCTCCACCCGGCCGATGAACTGGCCTCAGCCTTGATGGGAAGCGCTTCGCATCTATCCCTTGATATCAATGGGAATAAGCTGGATATCAAGAACCCAGGAAAGATTCCAAAGACCATGCCGTCGGGCGGAAGCGGTTCAACCTAAGGCGCGAGCCTCGCGTGCGGTTGCCAGCCCCCGAATTACGCTCTATCCCTCTGATCCCTCTCCAAATACGCCGCCAGCGTCGCCCCCGGCTCCAAGGGCTTGACCATCACCCGCAAATCATTGAGGCGCCCGCCTGTGTCCACCGCCTCGCGGCGCTTCACTTCGATGTAGCCCTCGCGCAGCCAAAAGGCCTCGGCGCGGGCGTTGCCCACCACCACGCCCAGTCGCATCCAGCGCGCACCGCTGGCTTGAGCCCAGGCTTCCAGCGCCCGGTACAGCGCCGCCGCCACGCCCCGGCCGTGCCAAGGTGTGGCCAGCCAGAACAAGCCCAAGTGCCAGACCTGCGGAGCTAGAAAATCCGACAGGCCGATGGCCACGCCGATCAGCTCATCTTTGTCGGTATAAAGGCCCAGGCACCAGCGGCCCCCAAAAGGCATGTCGGGTGGCGGCAGCTCATCAAATTCTTCGGCCGCTTCATCGGGCTTGGCATGGCGACCATTGACGATCTGAAAGTACTCGGGGCTGGCGTCGAACAGGGCTTGCAGCGCGGGGATTTCGTCTCGGCGCAAGGGGCGGGCATGGAAGCCGGGCGTGTGGAAGGTGGCGGTCATGGTGGGGCAGGCTCAAACGCTTTCGGATAGGCCCGCTGATACCAGCCTTCAATCTCGTGGTGCTCCAGCGCCATGAAGGCTTTGTAGCCGGGCACGGCCATCAGGGCCAAGGAGGCCAGCGCGCCGATCAGGCCGAAGCTGATGTAGACGGCGGGCACGCTCCATTGCAGCAGGGCAATGCCCGCCAAGGCCGGCCCCAGGGTGGCGGCGAGCTTGGTGGTCATGATGGCGCCAGCGGTCATGCGGGCGCGGAAGGCCACCGGCCTTGCCAACATGCGGTGGGTCATGCCCACCAGCACCATGGCCGCATTGCACAGGCCCGCCACCGCAAAGGCCAGCAACAGCAGCAGCGGCTCGCTGGCCCAGCCTGCCACGGCCAAGGCGAGGCCTTGCACCAAGGCGGCGGTGATGCGCGTGGCATAGCGGCCTTGCCAGGCTACCCAGCGCTTGGCCAGCCACAGCGAGCCCAGCAGGAAGCCCAAAGACAGTGACGCCTCGCACAAGCCCAACCACAAGGCCGACAGGCCCAGCGACTGCACTTTGAGCGGCACCAGCAGCGTAAAGGTCGGAAAGAGGAACACCCAGGACACCGCGTTGACCAAGGTCCAGCCGCGCTCCACGGGCACGGCCCAGTTGGCCCGCACGCCGGCACGCATATCGGCCCACCACTGAGCGCGCGTGACGGGCTGCTTGTGCTGCACGCCACTGACGGGGAGCTGCCGCGCCAAGAGGGCGGCGGCCACCAACAAGCCGCAGTACATCCACAAGGTGAGCGCCGTGCTGGTGGCAGCTAAGACCATGCCGCCCAAAACCGGGCCCACCATGCGGCCCATGGCCTGGGCGGTTTGCTGGCGCAGCAGCGCCTCGGCCATGCGGGTGGGTGGCACCAGCTCGGCCACAAAGCTGGCCGAGGCCGGGGCGATGACGGCCATCGCTAACACAGGCACCACTTCAAAACTCAGCAAGGCCCACAACTGGTAATGGCCCAGCGTCGCCAAGCTCGCCGTGCCCGCCGCCGCCAGGGCAAACGCCGCCAAACCCCAGGCAATGAGCCGCCGCTTTTCAAAGCGGTCACCCAAGGGCGAGAGCAGCGGAATGGCCAGGAATGACACCGCCGAGACCACCACGCCATAAGTGGCCAGGTCGGCCGCGCCGCCTTCATGCACGATCCACCAAGGGATGACCACCGGCCCGACCATCAGCGCCAGCACCATCAGTGCGTCGCTCCAAAGCAGGCGGGAGAAGGCGGGTGGGAGGGCGGTGTTGTGAGGCACAGGTTCGAAGTGAGGCGGGCGCTTCAGGATAGCGGCATTTGGGCCTGTGTCCTCTTGCGGGGCCGCCTGCCAAGCGCTACAGTGATGCATCGCAAATGCAACGCACAACCATGAAAACCGCAAGTTTGCCGTCCCTGCGCGTTGATACCGCCCTGCGTGAGGCCGCCGAAGGCGTGTTGCAAGAGGGTGAATCGCTCAGCAGCTTGATCGAAACCGCCGTGAGAGAGACCATCTACCGAAGGCAAGCCCAAGCGGCCTTCATCGCGCGGGGACTGCAAGCACGTGAAGAAGCTCGCGGCAGCGGCGTCTATTTCGAAGCGGCGGATGTTCACCAAGCCCTGCAGGATCGCTTGGACGCCCGGCGCAAAAAGGTGCTGGGATGAAGGGGCCTTTTGCGGTGCGCTACAGCGCCGCAGCGCGGGACGATCTCTTCCGCCTCTACGACTTCTTGCTGGATCGGGCCCAGACGGCTGAAGACTTCGACGCTGCCCAGTCCACCATCGACGCCTTGCGCAGAGAGGTAGAGCAGCACTTGAGTCATCACCCTTTCATCTGCCGCAAAGTTGGAGATAACCCATTTTTAAGGGAACTTATCATCCCGTTTCGGCGCGGGGGCTATGTCGCCTTGTTCGAGGTTGAAGACGCGCACACCGTGACGATCTTGGCGCTGCGGCATCAGCGCGAGGACGACTATCACTGAGCGCCTCTCACTGCGCCCCGTCTTCCCCACCCTTGCGGTTACCCCCCGCCACCATGTCAAAGCGGAACATACGGCACTCGATGGCGCCGTTCCATAGGGGCACGCGGCGGCTTTCTTTGAGGCGCATGAGGCTGGGGAGTTTGGGCTCGGGCGTCAGCACCCAGGCGGTCCAGCCGGTGTACTGCTTTTTCCAGTGGGCAGCCAAGCGGGCGTAGAAGTCGCTGGCGTCTGCGGCGCCTTCAAAGGCTTCGCCGCCGTCTTGGCGCGGAGCGGGCTGGCGCTCGCGGGCATAGCGGCTGTCATTGCGGCCATCGTAGCGGTCGCCATAACGGTCATCTTCACGGGGCGCGTAGCCTTGTGAGCCCTGGCCTTGCCCCTTGGGCGCAATGCGCTCGCCGTAAGGCGGGTTCATCAGCAAGGTGCCGCGCTCGGCGGGGCAGGGGCGCTGCAAGGCATCGGCAGTTTTGAACTCGATGGCTCGGGCCACACCGGCGCGCTCGGCATTGCGGGTGGCAAAGTCGGTCATGCGGAAGCTCACGTCACCGGCCCAGATGGGCACGGTGGGCGCATGGATGGCGTCTTGGGCTTGCTCACGCAACTGGCGCCAGGGGGAGAGGTGCTCGCGGAAGGGCAGCAGGCGCTCAAACGCGAAAGCGCGGTTCAAGCCGGGTGCAATGCCGCAGGCCACTTGGGCGGCTTCGATGGCAATGGTGCCGGCGCCGCAGCAGGGGTCAAGCAGGCCGCCGTCTTGTTCGCGGCCGTGCCAGCCCGCTGCGGCCAGCATGGCAGCGGCCAGGGTTTCTTTGAGCGGGGCCTCGCCTTTGACCTCGCGCCAACCGCGTTTGAACAAGGCCTCGCCGGAGAGGTCCACACTCAGCGTGGCGTGCTCGGGCCCCAGGTGCAGCACCAGGGACAAATCGGGCCGGTAGGTATCCACGCTGGGGCGCTCGCCGCACAGATCGCGCAAGTGGTCGCAGACCGCGTCTTTGATGCGCAGCGAGGCAAAGTTCAGGCTGCGCAGCGGTGAGCGGTAGGCCGAGGTGTCCACGCGCAGGGTTTGGCGCGGGGTGATCCAGGCTTCCCAGCGCACGCCACGGGCGATGTCGTAGAGATGGTGTTCGTCTTCGTAGCGGCCCGAGGCCACTTGCCACAGCACGCGCTGGGCCAGGCGGCTGCCCAGGTTCAGGCGCATGGCGGTCTCAATGGCCGCGCTGGCGGGTGGGTCGATGTAGACACCGCCCCGGCTGGTTTCGATGACCATGCCTTGGGGCAACAGGCGGGCGCACTCTTCGGCCAAGAGGGATTCCACGCCCGCCGCACAGGGCAGGAACAGCGAGCCGCCCGGGGGCGGCTCGACACGCTCTGGGCGGTAGGAGCCGGGCGCGTTGGCCTCGCGGGGAATGCGGCGGGGGCCACCGGGCGGGCGGGTAGGAGGTGCGGTCATGTCAGGTTGGCTTGGCTCAAAGGGCCTTGCGCAGGTTGGCGGGCGCAATCTTCAGCGCCTCGCGGTATTTGGCCACGGTGCGGCGGGCCACCTGGATGCCTTGCTCTTCGAGCATGTCGGCAATCTGGCTGTCGGAGAGCGGCTTGGTGGGCGACTCTGAGGCCACAAACTGCTTGATCAGCGCGCGCACCGCCGTGCTGGAGGCATTGCCGCCCGCCTCGGTATTGAGCGAGGAGCCGAAGAAGTACTTCAGCTCAAACGTGCCTTGCGGCGTGGCCATGTACTTGGCCGTGGTCACCCGCGAGACGGTGGACTCGTGCAGGCCCAGCTCGTCGGCAATCTCGCGCAGCACCAGGGGCTTCATGGCGATTTCGCCATGGGTGAAGAAGTTCTTCTGCCGCTCCACAATGGCCTGGCTCACACGCTGGATGGTCTCAAAGCGCTGCTGGATATTGCGGATGAACCAGCGAGCCTCTTGCAAGCGCGTGGCCAAGCCGCTGTTGCTGCCGCCGCGCTGGCCCCGGATGGCCTGGGCATAGAGGTCGCTGATGCGCAGCTTGGGCATCACGTCGGGGTTGAGCATCACGCGCCACTGGCGGCCTGCTTTGACCACGATCACGTCGGGAATCACCACCAGGCTTTCGGCCGGTACAAAGGGGCGGCCGGGCTTGGGCTCGCAGTGCACGATGAGCTGCTGCGCGGCCTTGACGGTGGCCTCGTCCACGCCCGTCGCAGCGGCCAGTTTTTTGAGGTCTCGGCGGGCCAGCAACTCCAGGTGCTCTGCGGCAATCTTCAGCGCACAGGCGCGCGGGCCGCTGGGCGGGTGTTGCAGCAGTTGCAGCTTCAGGCATTCCGCCAAATTGGCCGCGCCTACGCCGCAGGGCTCCATGCTTTGCAGCCACTTCAGGCCGCAGCGCAATTGGCTGAGCAGGTTGTCGCGGCCGTCTTCGTCGGTGATCTCCAAAATAGCGGCCACGCGCTCGGCAATGTCCTCTAACGTGCCGTCGAGATAGCCGTCTTCGTCGAGCGACTCGATCAGCACTTCCACCGCGGCGGCGTCTTCGGCGCCCAAGCGCATGCCGCGCATTTGCAGGCGCAGATGGTCTTGCAGCGTGGGGCCGGCGTGGTCGCGCTCGGAGGGCTCAAAGTCGTCGTCGCCCGAGCCGCTGCCAGCATTGCTGGGCAGCTCACGAATGCCATCAAAGTCGTCGCGCTCGGTGCCGTTTTCCCAGTCGTCGCGGCTGGTGGTGCCAAAGTCGGCGCCATCAATGCCGCCATCGTCGCTGCCGCTGGCGGTGGGCTCGCTGCCCACGGCCTCGCCCGCGCTTTCATCGCGGCGCTCTTCGCTGCTGGGCGCGCTGGGGGCGGCCGGTGTGTAGTCGGGCACCGGGCCTTCGTCGTCCGGCTCCAAAAACGGGTTTTGCTCCAGCATCTGCTCCACCTCTTGGTGAAGCTCCAGCGTGCTGAGCTGCAACAGCCGAATCGACTGCTGCAACTGCGGCGTCAACGCCAGATGCTGAGACAGGCGAACCTGTAGGGTGGGCTTCATCGCGAACTCAGTGCGCTATGACTTGGCCTGGGGTCCGCGACAACCACTCGAACGGTGTCAAACATCCGGGGGGAACACATGGCTCACATGCGAAAGTGTTCACCAAGGTACACGCGGCGCACGTCCGGGTTCTCGATGATGACGTCCGGCGTGCCCTCGGCCAGCACCGCGCCTTCGCTGATGATGTAGGCGCGGTCGCAGATGCCCAGGGTCTCGCGCACGTTGTGGTCGGTGATCAGCACGCCAATGCCGCGTGCTTTGAGAAAGCCGATGATGCGTTGGATCTCGATCACCGCAATTGGGTCCACGCCCGCGAAGGGCTCGTCCAACAAGATGAAGCGCGGCTGGGTGGCCAGGGCGCGGGCAATCTCCACGCGCCGCCGCTCGCCGCCCGATAAAGCTGGGGCGGGAGAGTCGCGCAGGCTGGTCAGGCTCAGGTCATTCAACAAGCCATCCAGCTGGGCTTGGATGGTCTGGGCCGAGAGCTCGCGGCCATCCGGCCCCACTTGCAGCTCCAGCACCGCGCGGATGTTTTCATCGACCGTCAGCTTGCGAAAAATCGAGGCCTCTTGCGGCAGGTACGACAGACCCAAGCGCGAGCGTTGGTGAATGGGCATGCGGTGTACCGGCGTGCCGTCGATGTGGATGGTGCCGGCATCACAGCGCACCAAGCCCACCACCATGTAGAAGGTGGTGGTCTTGCCGGCGCCATTGGGGCCCAGCAAGCCAATGACTTCGCCTGCGCCCACCTCCAAGTGCACATTGCGCACCACGGTGCGGGCGCCATAGCTCTTTTTCAGCCCCTCGGCCCGCAACAGGCTGGGGGCTGCAGTGGGCGCCGTGCTCATCGAGCGGCCCCAGAGGCTGCGCTGGCCGCAGGCTCGGCGGCGGGGGTCTCACGCGGCACAAACACCAAGCGGGCCTTGCCCGGGGTGCCGGTCGTCGCGGTGCCGCCTTCAAAGGTGATGGTGTCAGCGCGCTGGTCATAAACAATGGTGGAGGCGGTGGCCTCGTCGGAGGCCGCTCCGGCACGCAGCAAGCGCAGCTTGGCATTGCCGATCAAGCGCACCCGCTCGGTGGCCCCGTCGTATTCAATGCGGTCGGCTTGGCCTTCGATGAACTCTTCAACCTTGTCACGCTTTTGGCGGAACACCGCCAAGCGGCCCGCACCGGCCTGGGCCGTGGCCAGGTAGCGCCCGGCAGCGTCTTCTTTGATCTCCATGCGGTCTGCTCGGATCAAGAGCGTGCCCTGGCTGACCGAGACATTGCCCTGCAGCGTGGTGATCTTCTTGGCCAGGTCCACCGACACGGCCTTCTGGTTGTCGCTCTCGACCACCAGGGGCTTGGTGCGGTCGGCCTTTTCAGCCCAGGCCGAGCCCGCAGCGGCGGTCGAAACGGCCAAGGCCAGCAGCAGGCGAGAGGAGGGGCGGGTCATGAACATGAGTACGGCACGAAAGTTGCATAGGATTCTAATAGCCTAGGGCCGTCTGGCCCAGCAACTTCACCAATGGCCTTTTGCACCCCGCCCGACCCCCATGCCCTGGCTCGCCACCCTCGACCTGCGCTACACCCTAGACGCCCAAGGCCGCACCATCAGCCAAGAGCAGCACAGCGGCCCCATGCGGGTGCTCAAGCGGCTCTACCCCGAAGGCCCGGTGCTGGCCCAGCATGTGCTGCTGCACCCGCCCGGTGGCTTGGTGGGCGGCGACAGCCTGACGCTGAACCTGCACCTGGCCGCCCAGAGCCAAGCGTTGGTCACCACCCCGGGCGCGGCGCGCTTCTACCGCAGCGAGGGCGAGCCCGCGCTGCAAACCGTGCACCTGCACCTGGCCGAGGGCGCTTGCTTGGAATGGCTGCCCATGGAGACCCTGGCCTACCCCGGCTGCATGGGCCGCAACACGCTCACCATGCAACTGGCGCCCGGTGCACGCCTGCTGGGCTGGGACGTGCTGGCCCTGGGCCTGCCCGCCGCCCAGCAGCCCTTTGACCACGGCGAGCTGTGCCAGCACCTGCACTGGCCCGGCGTTTGGCTGGAGCAAGGCCACATCGACGCCCAAGACCTAGCCCTGATGCACGGCCCCACCGGCTTAGGAGGCCACAGCACCCTGGGCACCCTGTGGCTGGCCAGCGGCAGCCCCTGGACAGACGCCGAGCGTGAGACCTTGCTAGACGCCGCCCGCAGCGTGCTCGCCAGCGCGCCGCACACCAGCCTGCTGTGCGGCGCCACCTCGCCCGACCCGCGCCTCATCGTGCTGCGCGCCCTGGCGCATCAGGTCGAGCCCCTGATGAACGCGCTGCGCGCGGTGCGCCTGGCTTGGCGGCCTCTGGCCCTAGGGCGGGCCGGGGTGGAGCCGAGGGTGTGGCGGATGTGAGAGGCCACCGAGCCCGGCGCATCTCCGCTAGCATGGCGGGCAAGACAACCCACCCCCACCCCGCGTGAGCCCATTGACCGACGCCACCCGTGCCGCCCTGCTGCAACAACTGCAAGCCCAAGTTCCTGGGCTGATGGCCGTTTACGCCTTTGGCAGCCGCATCACCGGGCAGGCCGGGCCGGACAGCGACCTGGACTTGGCGGTGTTGGTGGCGGGCTATGCCGACCCCGTGGCGCTCTGGCGCCTGGCGGGCCCGCTGGCAGACTTGGCGGCTAGCCCCGTGGACCTGCTGGACCTGCGTGCCGCCTCTACGGTGATGCAATATCAAGTCATCACGACGGGAGCGCGCTGGTGGGCCGCCGACCTGCAAGCCGATCTGTTTGAAGCCGCCATCCTCAGCGAGAAAACCGAGCTGGACACGGCCCGCGCTGGCCTGCTGAAAGACATTCAACAAAGCGGAGTGGTCTATGGCCGATGATGTGCTGATCAACAAAGCCGCCACCATCGAGCGCTGCGTCGCCCGTGCCCGCGAGGAATATCACGCCGACCCCGCCAGCTTTGCAAGCAACTTCACAAGGCAAGACGCTGCCATCCTGAACATCCAACGCGCTTGCGAAGCAGCGCTGGACATGGGCCAACACCTGATCCGCCGCGACAAGTTAGGCGTGCCCCAAAGCGCTCGCGATGTCTTCAATCTGCTGGCTCAAGCCGGGCACATTGAGCACGGCATGGCCGAGGCGCTGAAACGCATGGTCGGCTTTAGAAACATCGCCGTGCACGACTATCAAACACTGCAACTGGCCATCACGGTCAGCATCATCGAGCAACACTTGGATGAGTTTCTGGGGTACAGCCAGAGGCTGCTGAAGCTCGAAACCAAGCCTTAAACAAGGCCCGTGTGAAGGCCGGAGGGCGTCAACCCCAAACCTCGCGCGCGAGCGCGTCTGCAGGTGACGAGATGCTCACGGGCAAGGTCCCCGACAACACCAACAAGTCTTGATCGCCGGTGATCAAAAGGTGGGCTTGGGCCGCAAGGGCGGCGTGAATGAACATATCGTCTTGGGGGTCGCGGCTGAAGGTGCGCTGCATCAAGGCAGCCGGCGGGTCCACCCACAGCGCCAGGGCGCGGATGTCATGCACCAACGCTCGCCTATCCTCTAGGCTGAGGTAGCGATCAAACTTGGGCTTCCAAAGTCGGCTCTCCAACTCAGCCGCCATGGGCGGCGTCATCACGACACGGGCGTGCTCTAAGGCCCGACGCACCACGCTGGCAGGCGCGCCCTGGGGGGCCAGCGCCGCGCTGATCCAGACATTGGTGTCCAGAACCACGCGCGGCAGTGACTCAACTTTCATCGGCGAGCAACTGGTCGACTTGCTCGGCCGAGAGGTTCGCCGCGGCGGCGGTCTGGTCTAAACGGTGCTGCAGGCGGTTGGCGTAGAAAGCTCGCATGGCTTCATAGTCGCGCTCGCTGACCATCACCCCCACGACGCGGTCACGCCGTGTGACGCGCACAGGCTCGCTTTGGGCGAGGTCGATGAACTCCCCAAAGCGGGTTTTGGCTTCGTTGGCGGTGAAGGTCTGCATGACACACTCCTGCGCACCCTCTTTTGAGGCGCTCAGCGATCATATTAGCCGAATCATTCGATTCGTGCCAATAGACCCTAAATTGCCAGCCGCCCCCGCACCCCTTCTGCCTCCATGTCCTTGCCGCGCCCGCGCTGCACCACCTCGCCGCGCTCCATCACCAGGTAGTGGTCGGCCAGCTCGGCGGCGAAGTCGTAGAACTGCTCCACCAGCACCACAGCCATGCGCTCGCCCCGCCAGCCCACGTCGGCCAGGCGGCGCAGCACGCGGCCAATGTCTTTGATGATGCTGGGTTGGATCCCCTCGGTGGGCTCGTCCAAGATCAAAACCTTAGGCCCGGCAGCCAGGGCGCGGGCGATGGCGAGCTGTTGCTGCTGGCCGCCAGAGAGATCGCCCCCGCGCCGATGCAACATCTGCTTCAACACCGGAAACAGCTCGAACAGCTCATGCGGAATCGGCTCGCGGCCGGGCTTGGGGGCCAGGCCCATCGCCAGGTTCTCTTCCACCGTCAAGCGGCCAAAGATCTCGCGGCCCTGGGGCACATAGCCCACACCCGCGCGAGCCCGCTCATAGGGCGGCGCATGGGTGATGTCGCGCTGGCCCAGTTTGACGCTGCCGCCTTTGACGGGCACCACGCCCATCAAGCTTTTGAGCAGCGTGGTCTTGCCCACACCGTTGCGGCCCAAGATGACAGTGATGGCGCCAGCCGGCGCCTCTAGGCTGACGCCGCGCAAGATGTGCGAGCCGCCGTAGTACTGGTGCAGTTGATCGACTTTGAGCATGCTGCGTCACCTCCCCAAATAGACTTCGACGACCTTGTCGTTGGCCTGAACCTGATCCAGCCGCCCTTCAGCCAGCACGCTGCCTTCATGCAGCACCGTCACCTTTTTAAAGCCCTGGGTCAGCGTGGCCACAAAGCTCATGTCGTGCTCCACCACCACCAAAGAGTGCTTGCCCTCCAGGGTCAAAAACAGCTCAGCAGTGCGCTCGGTTTCCTCATCAGTCATGCCGGCCACGGGCTCGTCCAGCAGCAGCAGCTTGGGCTCTTGCATCAAGAGCATGCCAATCTCCAGCCACTGCTTTTGGCCGTGGCTCAAGAGCCCCGCTTGCAGGTGGGCCAGGCTGCGCAAATGGGTGAGTCGCAGCACCTCGGCAATGCGGTCGAGATCCGCACTGTTGAGCTTGGCCCGCAGGCTGGCGCGGGCGCGTCGGTCGGCTTTGAGCGCCAACTCCAGGTTCTCAAACACATTGAGTTGCTCAAACACGGTGGGCTTTTGGAACTTGCGGCCGATGCCAATTTGCGCAATCTCGTTTTCGCGCAGGCGCAGCAGGTCGATGTTGGCACCAAAGCTGGCACTGCCCTGTTGTGGCCGTGTCTTGCCGGTGATGACATCCATCATCGTGGTCTTGCCCGCGCCATTGGGGCCGATGATGCAGCGCAGCTCGCCCACGTCCACCGTCAAGCTGAGTTGGTTCAGCGCCTTGAAGCCATCAAAGCTGACGGTGATGTCCTCCAGGTACAGTGCCACGCCATGCGCAAAGTCAGGCTGACCCGTGGCCAGAACGCGGCCAAACGCCGCCTCTCGGTCACCCGATTGCGTGGCTTTGGGCAAGGGTGCTTGGGCATGGGCCTCGCGCTGGCGCGCGCCGGCCTCCAAGAGTTCGGGCGTCATGCGCGGCCCTCCGGGGTGGCAGCGGGTGTGGGGCTATCCGTGGGTTCAGGCGCGGGCCTGCGCCGCAGCTTGTCTTGGATCTTGTTGGACAGCCCCATCAGGCCCTCGGGCAAGAACAAGGTCACGGCAATGAACAAGGCGCCCAAGAAGTAAAGCCAGAATTCAGGCACCACTTGGGTGAACCAGCTCTTAGCGCCGTTGACGAAGAAGGCGCCGACAATCGGCCCGATCAAGGTGCCACGCCCACCCACCGCCGCCCAAATCGCCATCTCGATGCTGGCCGCTGGGCTCATCTCGCTGGGGTTGATGATGCCGACCTGCGGCACATACAGCGCACCGGCAATGCCGCACATCACGGCGCTCAGCGTCCAGATGGCGAGCTTGTAAGCCAGGGGGTCGTAGCCGGTGAACATGACCCGCGTCTCGGCATCCCGAATGGCTTGCAGCACGCGGCCAAACTTGCTGCGCGTGAGCCAGCGCGCCAGCAAGAAAAAGCCCACCAGCGTCAGCCCCGTCAGCCCCGTCAGCACAAACAGCACGGTTCGCGTGCCCGGATGCGAGAGCGAAAAGCCCAGGATGCGTTTGAAGTCGGTGAAGCCGTTGTTGCCGCCAAAGCCCGTCTCATTGCGAAAGAACAGCAGCATGGCGGCAAAGGTCATGGCCTGGGTGATGATGCTGAAGTAAACGCCCTTGATGCGCGAGCGAAACGCAAAGTAGCCAAACACCCAGGCTAGCAGGCCCGGCACGGCCACAGCCAGCAGCATCTGCAGCGCAAAGCTGTCGGACCAAGCCCAATGCCAGGGCATCTCCTTCCAGTCGAGAAAGACCATGAAGTCCGGCAAGTCGCTCTTGTAATTGCCTTCGCGGCCGATCTCGCGCATCAGGCCCATGCCCATGGCATAGCCGCCCAGCGCAAAGAACAAACCATGGCCCAGCGAGAGGATGCCGGTGAAGCCCCAGATCAAATCAATGGCCAGCGCGCAGATGGCATAGCACATGATCTTGGCCGTGAGGCCCAGCGCATAGTCGCTGAGGTGAAAGGCGCTGTCCTCGGGCACCACCAAATGCAGCAGCGGCGCCAGCACCGAAGTGCACAGCAAGGCCGCCACCACAGCCGCCCAAGCCGGGCGGGAGAGAAAGGGTTGTGTCGTCAGCATGTCAGTGGCCCTCGGCGCTGCGGCCCGTCATGGCAAACAAGCCTTGCGGACGCTTTTGAATGAAGATGACGATGAACACCAGCACCATGATCTTGGCCAACACGGCACCTGCCAGGCCTTCCAGCACTTTGTTGATCACCCCCAGGCCCAGCGCCGCCACCACCGTGCCCGCCAATTGGCCCACTCCGCCCAGCACCACGACCATGAAGCTGTCGACGATGTAGGTTTGGCCCAAGTCCGGCCCGACATTGCCCACCTGGCTTAAGGCGCAACCGGCCAAGCCCGCCAGGCCTGCGCCCAGCGCAAAGGCATAGGTGTCGATGCGCGCGGTGGGAATGCCCACGCAGGCCGCCATGCGGCGGTTTTGGGTGACACCGCGCACAAACAAGCCCAAGCGTGTCTTGGCCATCAACAGCGCAACGCCCGCCAGCACCAACACCGCAAAGACGATGATGGCGATGCGGTTGAAAGGCAGCGTCAGGTTGCTGGCCACGGCCACGCCGCCGCTGAGCCAGGCTGGGTTTTCCACGGGCACGTTTTGCGCGCCAAACAAGGAGCGCACCGACTGCATCAGCACCAAGCTGATGCCCCAGGTCGCTAACAGCGTTTCTAAGGGTCGGCCATAGAGCCAGCGGATCACCGTGCGCTCCAGCACCGCGCCCACCAGGGCGGCCGTCAAGAAGGAGGCGGGCACAGCCAGCCAGAGGTAGTGATCAAAGGCTGCCGGCGCCAACTGCCTGAACAGGTTTTGCACCACATAGGTGGCATAGGCGCCGATCATCATCAGCTCGCCATGGGCCATGTTGATCACGCCCATCAGCCCGTAGGTGATGGCCAATCCCAGTGCCACCAGCAGCAAGATGGAGCCCAGCGACAAGCCGGTGAACAAGACGCCCAGGCGCTCGCCCCAGGCCAGGCGATCTTCGATGTCGGCAATGGCCCGGCGCAGGGCGGAGCGCAGCTCGGGCACGCTCTCGGCGCTGGGGTCTAAGCGCTCTTGCAGCAGGCTGCGCACCTGGGCGCGGTCACTCTGGGCCAGGGTGCTGATGGCGGCACGGCGCAGCTCGGGAGCGGGGTCGCTCAGCTGCAAAGCCGCGCGCAACTCGGCCAACTCGGCCTTCTGCGCGGGGTCGGTTTCTTGGGCCCAGGCTTTGTCGATCAGCGGCGCTTGTGCCGGGCTCAAGGCCTCGCCAAGCAAAGACTTCAAAGCCAGTCGGCGCTGGGTCAGATCAGGCGCCAGCAATTGCAGCGCGGCCTGCGCTGCTTGCAGGGCCGAGCGCAGGCGGTTGTTGTTGATCACGTCCTCGGCGTCCGCAGGCAGAGCGGCGGTCACACCGCTGCTGGCATCCACCGCTTGCCCGTCGGGCTGGACGATCAGGACCTGGGTGGGTGTGAGCTTGACCGCATCGTCCAGCAAGGCCTGCACCAATCTGGGCAGTCCCGCATCGGCCTGCGCCGAGGCCTCGGCCAGCGCAGCCAGGCGGCTGTCGGTGTCGCCCGCCGCGATGGCGCGGGCTTGCTCGGGGGACAGGGCGTGCGCAGGGCACCAGGCGGCCAGCAGCAAGGCTGCGGCCCACACAAGTCGTTTGAACATGGGAGATCCGGTGGCGCGTCGGCGATCCGTTCGGGCTGGGCCTAACTCAGCCCCGGCCCTTGGACGGGCTCAGGGCGAGCGGCCAGAGAACAGGTGGGCTGAACGGAAAGTCCTGAGTGGATCCATCCGTTCAGCCGACGCTGTAGGGCTTACTTCTTTTCTGGCGTGTTCTTCTTGCCCTTGTTCTCAGCGATGTAGTCGCTCCAAGGGTCAGCCACCACCGGGCCGGGGGTCTTCCAGACCACATTGAACTGACCATCGGCCTTCACTTCACCGATGAACACGGGCTTGTGCAGGTGGTGGTTCTCTTTGTCCATGGTGGAGGTGAAGCCGCCCGGTGCGGTGAAGGTCTGGCCGGCCATGGCGGCGATGACCTTGTCGGTGTCGGTGCTCTTGGCCTTGGTCACGGCCTGCGCCCACATATTGATGCCGATGTAGGTGGCTTCCATCGGGTCATTGGTCAGCGGCTTGTCCTTGTGGCCGGCAATCCCACGGGCCTTGGCATAGGCGCTCCACTTCTTGACGAACTCGGCGTTGGCCGGATTCTTCAGGCTCATGAAGTAGTTCCAGGCCGCCAAATGGCCCACCAGCGGCTTGGTGTCCACGCCGCGCAGCTCTTCCTCACCCACGCTGAAGGCCACCACGGGCACGTCCGTCGCCTTCAAGCCCTGGTTGCCCAGCTCTTTGTAGAAGGGCACGTTGGAGTCACCGTTGATCGTGGAGATCACCGCCGTCTTCTTGCCTTCAGAGGCAAACTTTTTGACCTTGGCAATGATGGACTGGTAGTCGGAGTGACCGAAGGGGGTGTACTCCTCGATGATGTCGGCCTCGGCCACGCCTTTGCTCTTCAAAAAGGCACGCAGGATCTTGTTGGTGGTGCGGGGGTAAACATAGTCGGTGCCCAGCAGCACAAAGCGCTTGGCCGAGCCGCCGTCTTTGCTCATCAGGTACTCGACCGCCGGAATGGCCTGCTGGTTGGGCGCCGCACCGGTGTAGAACACGTTCTTGCTCAGCTCTTCGCCTTCGTATTGCACGGGGTAGAACAGCAGCGAGTTCTTCTCTTCAAACACCGGCAGCACGCTCTTGCGCGACACCGAGGTCCAGCAGCCGAACACCACGGCCACCTTGTCTTTGTCGATCAGCTGCTTGGCCTTCTCGGCAAACAGCGGCCAGTTGGAGGCCGGGTCCACCACCACCGGCTCCAACTTCTTGCCCAGCACCCCGCCCTTGGCATTGATCTCGTCAATCGCCATCAGCACGGTGTCTTTCAACACGGTTTCCGAAATGGCCATGGTGCCGGACAGCGAGTGCAGCACGCCCACCTTGATGGTGTCAGCAGCCTGGGCCAGCGAGGTGAAACCCAAGGCGCACGCGGCAGCGGCCAGGGCGGTGAGGGAACGACGGGACAGCTTCATGATGAGGAGGGCTCCAAGGAGTTGAATGGCACGGAAGAATCGATGCCTTCAGCTTAGGAGCGATGGGTTCGCGCGGCCATACGCACAGTGGCGTAGGGTCGGCCCGTTCAGTGCGCATTGCATGCCGCCCAAGGAGCGCGCCAAGCCGCTGGGCGAGTGGCTCCGTTCATGTCCCCCGCCCGCGCCCCTCTGGGCCGAGGGCTCCGCCTTTACTTCACTGTGCCACTCGCCCAGCTGCTTCGCCGGTGTGGCGTTTCGCGCATTGGAATGCCATGACCTGACTGCCCTTGAAAGACCAGCCTTTCCGGACTCCGAAATTGCTCGAAGGGTCGGCCTAGACTCGAGCATCGAGTCCTATGTAACTCCCCTGGGACTCCAGTTACTCGCAGTGCGTGCGACGGCTGCATCCTCCACGGAAATCTCATCCAAGAGGGGCAGCTGCTTTTCGAAGGTCTCCGCACATTTTTCCGCGCGGGTCGAGTGGTACTTTGTGCACCTGCCTATGTCACGAAGACACTGCCCTGCCTCCTTTGGAAAGCGACGGGCGAACGACTCGAAGCGTATGGAGATCTGCTCGAGGCATTCGGCGGCGAACGCCTCGTTCTGCAGATCGATCGCAAAATCAACCAGCAGACCCAGTTCGTCCACAGAATGGGCTTGCTCGCGGTCTTGCAAGGCTTGCTGAAAGTTGCGCCTCAACACCTGATTCAAGGGGTGATTTGGCGCAGCTTGAAATCGTCGATTCCGGCCCGAGTAAGGCGCAGACTCCAACAACTTCATGTCACCCAGCCCCGACATGTGAGTTCGATAGTAAAAGTCACCACTGAAGTATTGGTATCGAGACAACCGCTCTCGCACCAGGGTGTCAAATCGCTCGAGAGCTTGGGCTTGGATAATGCTGCCCGGTGGGCTGTAGAAGGCCACTTCAATGAGGCGGTGGTGCCACTGGAAATGAACCACCGGTTCAAGCATTTTTTGTTGGCAACGCTCCCAAGCGCGGTCCAAACAAATCGACCAATACGCCTGACATGGGTCACCATACCGCAAGAGACAATAAAGCGAATCTGCCTCTAGTTCCTCATCAGCTTGCGGTCGTTCCAGCACCCATTGCGCCAGGGTCTCACAGGAGGCGTCCATGACCTTGCGCAACTGAGGCAGCACGTCTGGTAGGCATTTCGAGAATTCATGATCAGCAAACCCGACAGCACGAACCAAAAATTTTTGGGCTAAGGCTGGTCGTGCAAACTGCAGCAACAGGGCCAAACGAGTCAATACTTCAGGGTGCCCTTCAAGGAAAGAATCGAATCGTCGATCCTTCAGACGCAAAGCGTCCTCATCCAAGTAGCGCAGGGCAGCCGCCAAGTCTTGCTCGGCCACCTCCAGCAACAGGGCGGTCAGCACACCGCGGGATCGCCAATCTCGGTCGACCTTGATGTCACTGAGGCTCAGAACCCGATCGAGCCTGCGGGCTGCCGGTGTTCCCTTCTGCGTAAAGCTTTCATTGATTTGAGCTGACAAGCTTTCGGTCAATTGCCCATCTGGTTCAAGCCGCATGGCCGAGAGCAAGAAGCAGACTCCCATCAGCACATCAGCCTCTTCGCTGGCATGGACTTGGCGCAACAGGTGAGCAAGGAACCGACGACGCTGGACCCTCGACAGCCGTGCCTCAAGCGAAGCCAGTCCGCGATCGATCCGAGCCAGGGATCGGATCACCGCGTTTGGTTTGGGGGGAAGCTCTCGGCCAGAAATCGTATAGAAGACAAGGGCCATCTTGTACTCCCCCAAGTACTGCTTACTCTCGGAAAACAGATTGGGTCGGGCGATCAACCCGTACCGGCAGTTGGACTCCCATTCGGCCATCGCCACCAACACCTCCTGCTCGCGCGGGGTTGCAGCGGCGAATAACTGATCTCTGTTGGCGAGCCATTCCCGACGTTCGCTGTGACGCTCACGCAAATGGCGCGGAAGAAAGGCCTCTCGGCTGAGGATGGGCATGGCAATACCGACAAGAACTCGATCGTTCTATTGTCAGTGGCCGACACCACGCACGCTGGCGCGGCCTCACGCCACGACCGCACCCGCACCTTCTCCAATGCCAACGCCGCTGCGGCAATGTCGGCCCCGCATGCCCTGGCTACCTCAGCGCTTTGTGTTGACAACTGATACACAAACAGACTAGCATTTGTATATCTGTTGTGATGACACAAGGAAGCTGTCATGCGTGCCGCCGCCATCAATCTCCGTGCACTGCCAGAGCAACGTGACCTCATCGATCACGCAGCTCACTTGCTCGGGAAAAACCGCTCAGACTTCATGCTGGAGGCCGCCTGTGAGCGCGCCCAGGCGGTGGTCCTCGATCAGGTTCACTTTGGCCTGGATGCCGATAAGTTTCAGCAGTTTGTCGAGGTGCTCGATGCACCGCCGCAGCCCAACGCCGGGCTAGAGCGCCTGCTGGCACTGAAGCCTGTCTGGAACAAGGCATGAGCCTAGCGCTCATGGCGCCCCATGCGCTGACGCTCGCTCATCACTGCACCGACTTTTCTTGCGGCGAGCCGGTGCTGGATGAATGGCTCAAGCGTCGAGCGATGGCGAATCAGGTCAGCGGAGCCAGCCGCACGTTTGTGGTGGCCGATCAAGCGCAGGGCGTGTTTGGCTACTACGCCATGGCGGCGGGTGCCGTGTCTCACCAGCACGCCACCGGCAGTGTGCGCAGAAACATGCCTGACCCTGTGCCTGTCTTGGTCCTGGCCCGGTTGGCGGTTGATCTCCGCGCGCAAGGCATCAAGCTGGGCGGCTCCCTGCTGCAGGACGCCGTCCATCGCGCCCTCACCGTGGCGCAGCACACGGGCGTTCGCGCCCTGCTCGTCCATGCACTGCACGCGCGCGCCAAGCTGTTCTACGAGCACTACGGCTTCCAGGCCTCGCCGACCGACCCTTTGATCCTGATGCTGCGTCTGACGAGTCCGGCTAAGCCTTGAGGCCAGTAGGCCTGCAAGCTTCATCGCATGCCGGGATGGGCAGTCGCGGAGGAGGTGCTTCCCTGATAAGCATGACCAGGGGCCTTGCACCGACGATCTGCCCCTCACGCCACCACCCCACCCCGCACCTTGCCCAGCGCCATGGCCGCTGCGGCGGTGCGGGTCTCCACGCCCAACTTCTCGAACACATGCTCCAGGTGTTTGTGTACGGTGCGGGGGCTGGTGCCGAGGATCTCGCCGATGTCGCGGTTGGTTTTGCCTTGGATGACCCAGTAGAGCACTTCGCTCTCCCGTGCGGTCAGCGTCGGGTGGGCTTGCATCAGAGATTGCAGTAACGCCGTTTCTGAGGCCTCGCGCAGCACCAGCAGCCATTGGCCTTCGCTGCCGCCCTCTTCCTCCATAGCGTGCAGGGCAAAGTTCAGGCGTTTGGGGCCGCGGGTCACGGTGAAGGTCACGCTCTCGGCGCCGCCTCGGCGGCGCAGGGCCTCGCGGGCGATCCAGGCCATCAGCTCGGGCGGCATGGCCACCTCGGGCGCGTCGGGGAAGTACTCGCGCATCAGCTCGCGGGCCAAGGTGGTTTGCCACAGGCGTTGGCCTCGGCGCGCGCTGACCACCAAGGTGGCGTGGCCGAAGGCATCCAGCGCATGTTGGGCCTGGCGCTGGCTGCGGGCGGTGTGCAGGTGGGCGGCCATGCGGGCCAGCACCTCACGCGGGCGCAGGGGCTTGGTCACATAGTCCACGCCGCCAGCGGCAAAGGCGGCCAGCACATGCTCGGTGTCGGTCAGGCCGGTCATGAAGACCACGGGGATGGCGGCGGTGCTGGGCTCAGCCTTGAGGCGGCGGGCCACTTCAAAGCCGTCCATGCCGGGCATCACCGCGTCCAGCAAGATCAGGTCGGGCTGGGCTTGGGCGGCGCGCTGCAGCGCGGTCTCGCCGCTGGTGGCCACCAGCACGGTGTAGCCGGACTCATCCAGAGCGTCGTGCAGCACGGCCAGGTTGTCGGGGATGTCATCCACGATGAGCACGACATCATCGCGAGGGTCGTCATCAAAGTTCGGGGCGCTCATGGAGGGCTTTCGTCAGGGTCTGGGTCAAGGCATCAAGGGCATAGCGGTCGGCCAGGCCGCGCCAGGCTTGCCACAGGGCGGTGTGGTCGGGGTGCTGGGCGGCCAAGTCAGCCAAGGCGCGCTGCACGCCGCGCACATGGCCGCGTGAGAGCGCCTGTTGCAGGACACGCAAGTCGGCTTGCGGGGGCAGGGTTGGGTGGGGCGAGGGCCCTTCGACAAGCTCAGGACGAACGGAAGCTGCACTCGCTACCGTAGACATCACTCCAGGCGCGTCGCTCCACACCAAGGCCAGGCGGCGCTCTAACCAAGCCAGCAGCTCGCTCAAGCGCACCGGCTTAACCAAAAAATCGGCGCTGTCGAACGGGACGGCATGATCCAGTCCCTTATCAAATGCGTTGGCAGAAATGACGGCCAAGGGCGCGTCGCTCAAGCCCTGCTCGCGCAGGCGGCGAATGGTCTCCCAGCCGTCGATGCCGGGCATGGCCAGGTCCATGAAGATGGCATCCGGGCGGAGGTGCGCCAGGGCTTGCAGCGCAGCCTCGCCGCTGGCCGCTTGCTCGATCTGAAAGCCCAAGGGGGCGAGCCAGTCGCGCAAGAGCTGGCGGTCGGCGGCTTCGTTGTCGACCACCAAGATGCGCGGGGCACGGCCCTCTTCGGTGGCGGCACGCCGCCCCTTGGTGGGCAGGCTGGCGGGGCCAGGCCACTGCTGGGCACCAGGGCTGCGCGCACCTCGGGCAAGAACAGCTTGAGGCTGAAGGTGCTGCCCACGCCGGGCTGGCTGCGGGCATTCATCTCGCCGCCCATCAGGTCGGTCAGCATCTTGCTGATGGTCAGTCCCAAGCCCGTGCCCCCTGCCGCCACCGCACCCGCCGCAGAGCCGCGCACAAAGGGCTCGAAGACGCGGGCCAGCTCGGCGTCGCTCATGCCGGGGCCGGAGTCCTCGATCTCAATGCGGGCCATCTCTCGGGCATAGCGCACGCGGAAGACGACCCGCCCCCGGTCGGTGAACTTCACTGCATTGCCCAGCAGGTTGAGCAAGATCTGGCGCAGGCGGCGCTCGTCCCCGCGCACCACCTCGGGCAAGCCTTGTTCAGCCTCAAATTCAAACGCAATGCCTTTGGCCTGGGCCTGCAGTTGCACCATGTGGGCCAGCTCAGCCATGCCGGCGGCAAAGCGCAAGGGCGCAACCTGCAATTGCAGCTTGCCCGCCTCGATGCGTGCGATGTCCAAGGTGCCTTCGATCAGGCTGAGCAGGTGGTCTCCGCCACGCCGGATGACGCTGACGGCCTGGCGGCGGTGCGCGGGCAGGGCCGGGTCGTCTTCCAGCAGTTGGGCATAGCCCAAGATGCTGTTGAGTGGTGTGCGCAGCTCGTGGCTGATGGTGGTGATGTAGCGGGTCTTGGCCTGGTTGGCGTGGTCGGCTTGCTCGCGGGCGCGTTGCAGTTGCAGGTCGGTCTGGCGGTGGGCGTCGATCTCGCGCATCAGGGCTTCGGTCTGGCGCTCGGACTCCGCCTCGGCCGTGCGGCGGCTTTGCTGCGCCAGCACCCACCACCAGGCGGCCACGCCCAAGCCCAGGGCCAACAGGGCAGCCAAGATCAGCATGGCGTGGCGCAGGGCCGGGCCCAGCACGGCAGCGGCTTCGCCCAGCACGCGCAGCTCCAGTTGGTACAGCAGGGCCAGCACGGCCGCAGTGGCGGGTAACAGCAACATCAGGGTCAGCAGGTAACGGCCCAGCACGCTGGTGGGCGCGGGCAGGCCGCGCTGGGGCCAGGCCGCCTGCACCAGCCGCCAGCCCCAGTGGCTGAGCCGCGCCTCGGGCGGTTTGCAGCGGTCGTGGCAGCGGGCGTCCAAGGTGCAGCAGAGCGAGCAGATGCGGCCGCCATACGCCGGGCAGGTGGCCATGTCCTCGCCCTCATAGTGGCGCTCGCACACCACGCAGCGCCAGCGCTGTCCAGCGGCTTCGGCTTCAGGTTGGCGCGCCAAGGCCGGGTGGTGGCGCCACAGCCAGCCCAACAGCGGCGTGGCCAGCAGCGCAATAGCCCCGGCCAGTGCGCCCGAGAAGGCCTGCGGATAGGCGCCGAACAAGCCCAGGTGCGCCAACACCGAGAGCGCTGACGCCAAGCCAAAGGCACCCACGCCCACCGGGTTGATGTCGGGCAGATAGGCGCGGCGAAACTCAAGACCCTTGGGCGAGAGGCCCAGGGGCTTGTTGATCACCAGGTCTGCGACCACCGTCATGAACCAGGCAATCGCCACATTGGCATACAGGCCCAGCACCTGCGACATGACGCTGAAGACCTCCAGCTCCATCAGCAGCAGCGCAATGCCGGTGTTGAACACCACCCACACCACGCGGCCCGGGTGGCTGTGGGTCAGGCGCGCAAAAAAGTTGGACCAGGCCAGCGAGCCGGCATAGGCATTGACGACATTGATCTTGAGCTGGGAGATCACCACAAACACCGCCGTGACGGCCACCGCCCATTGCGGCTTGCTGAAGACCTGCTCCCAAGCGGCCAGGTACATCTGGTTCGGGTCCACCGCGCGCTCGGCCGGAATGCTGTGGCCCAGCACCAAGGTGGCCAGCAGCGCGCCGCCCAGCATCTTCAACACACCGGGGACGATCCAGCCCGGCCCACCCACCGCCACCGCCGCCCACCAGCGCCAGGACTTTTGGGGCTGAGGGGCCGGCATGAAGCGCAGGGTGTCGGCTTGCTCGCCCATCTGGGTGATCAAGGCCATGCCCACCGTCCAGGCCGCGCCAAAGGCCAGGGCGTCAAAGCCCTCCACGCCATTGGCTGCAGGGGTGTGCGCCATGCGTTGCACCAAGCCGGGGTCTTGCCAAAGCACCACCACATAAGGCGTGATCAGCAGCACCAACCACAGCGGCTGGGTCCACACCTGCAAGCGCGACATGGCGCTGATGCCGTGCAGCACCAAGGGCAGCACCACCAGCGCGCAAATGAGATAACCCCAGGCGGGCGGGATGTCCAGCGCCAACTCCAGCGCATAGGCCATGACCGCGGCCTCCAGCGCAAAGAAGATGAAGGTGAAGCTGGCATAGATCAGCGAGGTGAGCGTAGAGCCCAAGTAGCCAAAGCCGGCGCCGCGCGTCAGCAAGTCCATGTCCAGGCCGTGGCGGGCGGCCATCACGCTGATGGGCCAACCGGCCAGGGCCACCACCAAGCCGGTGGCCAAGATGGCGGCCAAAGCATTCACAAAGCCGTGCTGCAAGAGCAAGGTGGCGCCGATCAGCTCCAGAACCAAAAAGGACGACGCACCACCAAAGGCCGTGTGGGCCACGCGGCTGGCGCTCCAGCGCCTGAAGGAGCGCGGCGTGAAGCGCAGCGCATAGTCTTCTAGCGTTTCGGCAGTGACCCAGCGGTTGTAGTCGCGGCGCAGCGTCACCACCCGCTGGTGCGGGGTGTGGGTGGCGGGGGCGGACTCGGGCTTCACGCCCAGGGCTGTATGCAGGATGCGCGCCACCCTGGCACTCATCCTGCTATGTCACCTGCATGGACCTGACACCCCGCGAAAAAGACAAGCTGCTGATCTTCACCGCCGCCCTGCTGGCCGAGCGCCGCTTGGCCCGTGGGCTGAAGCTGAACTACCCGGAAGCCGTGGCCCTGATCTCGGCCTTCATCATGGAAGGCGCGCGGGATGGCCGCAGCGTGGCCGAGATGATGAGCGGGGGCAAAACCGTGCTGCGCCGTGACCAGGTGATGGAGGGCATCCCGGAGCTGATCCCAGAGATCCAGGTCGAGGCCACCTTTCCCGATGGCACCAAATTGGTGACCGTGCACCAACCCATTGCATAACGCCCTGGCGTTGCGCATTTCTCTTCAAGGAGGCCCCAAGATGATTCGTCTGTTGACCCTGATGGCGGTGCTGTCGCCCCTGTTGGCCTTGGCGCATGAAGGGCATGGGCACGAGAGCGCCAGCCACTGGCATGCCACCGATGTGGCCATGTTTGTGGGCGTGGTGCTGGCCGTGGTGGTGTGGCTGCGCGCCAGAAAGTAAGAAAGGGGCACAGCATGAGCGTTATTCCTGGAGAGCTGTTGGTGGACGCGGGCGAGCATGCGCTCAACCCCGGGCGGCCGCGCCTGACGGTGGTGGTGCGCAATGCGGGGGACCGCCCCATCCAAGTGGGCTCGCACTATCACTTTGCCGAGACCAACCCGGCCCTGCAGTTCGACCGCGAGGCCGCTTATGGCATGCGCTTGGACATTGCCAGCGGCACCGCCGTGCGCTTTGAGCCCGGCCAGCAGCGCACCGTCACCTTGGTGCCCTATGGAGGGGCGCGCCAGGTGTGGGGCTTTCGGGCCGATGTGCAGGGAGCTTTGAAGTGAGCAACACCGTGGACCGCCGCGCCTATGCCGAGATGCTGGGCCCCACCGTGGGCGACCGGGTGCGCTTGGCCGACACCAACCTCATCGTTGAGGTTGAGGCCGACTACACCCTGCGCGCCGGGGGCTACGGCGAAGAGGTGAAGTTCGGCGGCGGCAAGACTGTGCGCGACGGCATGGGCCAGGGCCAGCGCCCCAATGGCCCAGGGCCGCAAGACGCGGTGGATTGCGTGATCACCAACGCGCTCATCATCGACCACTGGGGCATCATCAAGGCCGACATCGGCTTGCGCGGCCAGCGCATTGCCGCCATTGGCAAAGCTGGCAACCCCGATGTGCAGCCGGGCGTGGACATCGTCATCGGGCCAGGCACGGAGATCATTGCCGCAGAAGGCCTGATCGTCACCGCCGGGGCCATCGACACTCATATTCACTTTATCTGCCCGCAGCAGGTAGACGAGGCCTTGGCCAGTGGCGTGACCACCATGCTGGGCGGCGGCACCGGCCCCGCCACCGGCACCTTTGCCACCACCTGCACCCCCGGGCCTGCCAACATTGCCCGCATGCTGCAAGCGGCCGAAGGCCTGCCCATGAACCTGGGCTTTTTTGGCAAGGGCAATGCCAGCCGCCCCGAGGCGCTGCGCCAGCAGGTCGAGGCCGGTGCCATTGGCCTGAAGCTGCACGAGGACTGGGGCACCACCCCCGCCGCCATCGACTGCTGCCTGAGTGTGGCCGAAGAGACCGACATCCAGGTAGCCATCCACACTGACACCCTGAACGAGTCGGGCTTTGTGGAAGACACCATCGCAGCCTTCAAAGACCGCACCATCCACACCTTCCACACCGAAGGTGCGGGCGGTGGCCATGCGCCCGACATCTTGCGCGTGGTGGGCCAAGCCAATGTGCTGCCCTCGTCCACCAACCCGACGCGGCCTTTCACCGTCAACACCCTGGACGAACACCTGGACATGCTGATGGTGTGCCACCACCTCGACGCCAGCATTGCCGAGGACTTGGCCTTTGCCGAGAGTCGCATCCGCCGCGAGACCATTGCCGCCGAGGACATCCTGCATGACCTCGGCGCCATCAGCATGTTCTCGTCGGACAGCCAGGCCATGGGCCGGGTGGGCGAGATGGTGCTGCGTTGCTGGCAGACCGCCCACAAAATGAAGGCCCAACGCGGGCCGCTGCCCGGCGACACCGACCGGCACGACAACGCCCGCGTCAAACGCTACTGGGCCAAGCTCAGCATCAACCCCGCCATCACCCACGGCATCAGCCACGAGGTGGGCAGCATTGCGGTGGGCAAGTGGGCCGACCTGGTGTTTTGGAAGCCCGCGTTTTTTGGCGTGAAGCCGGCCTTGGTGATGAAAGGCGGCTTCATTGCCCTGGCCGCCATGGGTGACCCGAATGCCTCCATACCCACGCCGCAGCCCGTGCACTACCGGCCCATGTTTGGCGCCCTGGGTGGCGCCTTGGCGCAAGGCTCACTCACCTTCTTGAGCCAGCATGCGGTACACGAAGGTTTGGCCCAGCGTCTGGGCCTGCACAAGCCTGTCAGCGCTACCAAGGGCTGCCGCACCCTGCGCAAGTCCGACATGGTGCACAACAGCTATTTGCCCGAGATGTCAGTCGACCCGCAAACCTACGCTGTGCATGCCGACGGCCAACTGCTGAGCTGCGAGCCCGCCTCCGAGCTGCCCATGGCGCAGCGCTATTTCTTGTTTTGAGTTAGCGGGGGTGAATGTGCTGCCGCAACCATTTGGCCAAAGCCTCTTCGCTCATCTCGCCTGCAGCGACGGCCAGCATGGTCAGCACACATTGAGGGTCGCTGGCCGTCAACACATAGCCATTGCACAGCAAGAACAACTCCATCGCCACAAAGGCGGTACGCTTATTACCATCGACAAACGGGTGGTTCTTGGCCAGGCCCCAAGTGAGGGCCGCCGCCAGGGCGGATGCGTCAGGCTCACCATAGGCGGCCAACTGCTGAGGACGTGCGAGCGCCGACTCCAGCAGCCCTTGATCCCGCACTCCGCTGGGGCCACCGTGCTCCACCAGTTGCTCTTCATGCACCGCAAGCAGCACATCCAAGCGCAGCCAAACCCAAGCGGTGTTCACTTGGCCAACTCGCGCAACACTTCGCGGCGAGATTTCATGATGTCGCGGGCTAGGCTCATCTGGTCAGCAAACTCGGGGCTGTATGGCGTCAACGTCACCCCATTCGCGGCATCCGTCGCATACAGCAAATCCCCCTTCTCAACCTTCAATCGGGCCAAGACCTCTTTGGGGAGGATCACACCAACGGAGTTACCAATTTGGGTCACTTTGAGTGCGGTCATGGGAATCTGCCTGTAAGTTATAACATTCGTAATACTAAACGGAGACACCGTCCATGACAAGCCTAGACGCCACCCACCCGCAGCAGACCGTTTTCACCATCCGCCTCGACGACCTGAGTGATCCGCGCATTGCGGCGTTTTTGAACGAGCACCTTGCTGATATGCGGGCGACCTCGCCGCCGGAGAGCGTGCATGCGCTGGACCTGGATCGGCTGCGGCAGCCCGACATCCGCTTCTTCAGCCTGTGGATGGGCGAAGGCACGCCGGGCGAGCAACTGGTGGGCACAGGGGCCATCAAGCGGCTGGATGCGCAGCATGGCGAGTTGAAGTCCATGCGCACGCGGGCCAGCGTGCGGCGCCAGGGCTTGGGCCGCCGCTTGCTGCAGCATTTGCTGACGGAGGCGCGCAGCATGGGCCTGAGCCGTCTGAGCCTGGAGACCGGCACCGAGCCCTACTTTGCTGCCGCCAGCGCGCTGTATGAGGCGCACGGCTTTGTGGACTGCGCGCCCTTTGCCGACTACCGGCTGGACCCGCACAGCCGCTACATGACGCTGGCTTTGTGATGCTGCATCTCAGCAAACGCATTCCTCAAGGCCAGGGCTTGGCGGCAGCGCTGTTGCGGCGCGCCCCCAGCTTGGCGCTGGACTGGGCCACGCGCCAGAAGAGCCGCTTTGATGCCCGGCTCAGCAGCGACGAGCATGTGGGTGTGTTCTTGCCACGCGGCCATGTGCTGCGCGGAGGCGATGTGCTGGTGGCCGAGGACGGCCGCCTGGTGCGCGTGGTGGCGGCGGATGAATCCGTCTGCGTGGTGACCGCTCCAACCACGCTGAGCCCGGCTGAAGCCGCCCATGCGCTGATGCGCGGCGCCTACCACCTGGGGAATCGGCATGTGATGCTGTCGCTGCAAAGCGGCCGCCTGGTGATGGAGCCCGATGCCGTGTTGGGCGAGATGCTGCAGGGCCTGGGCTTGGTGGTGACCGAGGCGCGTGAGCCCTTTGAGCCCGAAGGTGGCGCCTATGGTGACCACCGCAGCGGACACGAGCATGGGCACGGGCACGGCCACGGCCATCACCACCATCACGGTGACGGCCACACGCACCACCACGCCTGAGTGGCCATGCTGACCCCGCCGCCCACCCCACAGAGCGACCCCACGCGCATGATGCGCCTGATGTGGCTGGCCAGCCCCACCTTGCCAGTGGGTGGCTACAGCTATTCTGAGGGACTGGAGCCCGCACTGGCGGCGGCGGCCCAGACCGGCGTACGCGATGAGGCCAGCGTGCAAGCTTGGTTGCTCAACCAATTGCAGCTGAGCTGGGCGCGCTCGGAGGCGCCCTTGATGCTGGCGGCCCTGGCCGCTTGGCGCCACAGTGACCTGGCGCGGCTCAAAGCCCTGAACGACTGGTGCTTGCAGACCCGTGAGTCGGCCGAGCTGCGCCGCCAAAGCGAGCAGATGGGCCGCTCCCTAGCCGCCTGGCTGGCCCAGGCCCAGGCCGATGGCACCTGGCCGCAATGGCCGGTGGCCCCAGCGCAAGCGCCCAGCCAAGCGCTGGCACCCGCCCCCACCTGGCCGGTGATGTTTGCCGCCGCGGCCGCCTGCGCCGAAGCCAGCGCGGAAGACACTCTGATGGCTTTTGGCTTTGGCTGGGCCGAGGCCCAGGCGCAGGCCGCCATCAAAGCCACGCCCTTGGGCCAAACGGCGGGCCAGCGCGTGCTGGCCGCGCTGGTGGCGGCCCTGCCTGAAGCAGCCCATGCGGCACTGCAGGTCAACGACGCGCAGCGCCAATGTTTTTCGCCCCTGCTGGCCATCATCTCGGCCCAGCATGAGACCCAGTACACCCGCATCTTCCGCTCTTGAGCGCGCCACACCATGACGACGACTGCCCTGCACCAAATTCCCAACCGCACCAAGCCTCTGCCCCCACTGCGCGTGGGCGTGGGCGGCCCGGTGGGCTCTGGCAAAACCACCTTGGTGGAGGTGCTGTGCAAAGCCATGCGCGAGCGCTGGGACCTGGTGGTGGTGACCAACGACATCTACACCAAGGAAGACCAGCGCCTGCTGACCGTGGCCGGGGCCTTGGCGCCCGAGCGCATCATGGGCGTGGAAACGGGTGGCTGCCCGCACACGGCCATCCGCGAGGACGCGTCCATCAACCTGGAGGCCGTGGACCGCATGTTGGAGAAATTCCCCAACGCCGACATCGTCTTCATCGAGTCGGGCGGCGACAACCTCGCCGCCACCTTCAGCCCGGAGCTGTCGGACTTAACGATTTATGTGATTGACGTGGCGGGCGGCGAGAAGATCCCGCGCAAGGGCGGGCCGGGCATCACCAAGAGCGACCTGCTGGTGATCAACAAAACCGATTTGGCCCCGCATGTGGGGGCCAATCTAGAGGTGATGGCAGCAGACACCCGCCGCCAGCGCCCCGAGCGCCCTTGGGTGATGACCAACCTGCGCGCCCAAGAAGGGCTGCAGCAGGTGATCAGCTTTATTGAGCAGCGGGGGCTGCTGCAGGCTTGAAGAGCGCGCGGATCAGCGCGGGCCCTTGCGCACCTGGGCGATGAGGTAGTCGGCCACGCCCAAGGCGCGCTCGTGGCTGTTACCGGCCAGCACGCTGGAGGTGTAGAAGCGGCCATGCACGCCGATGGCGGGCACGCCGTCGATGCGGTAGCCCTCGCCAAGCTGCTTGGCTTGCTTGGCCTTGGCGACCACGCCGAAGGACTTCATGGTGGCCACCACCTTGGCGCCGTCCTGGCCTGCGGCGGTGAAGAAGGCGGCAACCTCTTCTTCTTTACGCATGGGCTTGCGGTCGATCTGCATGGCATTGAAGACGCGACGGTGCATGGCTTCTAGGATGCCCAGTGCCTCCATGGCGTAGAAGACGCGCTGGTGGAACTCATGCTGCGGCGTGAAGCCAGCCGGCACGCGGCGGAAGGCCACATCGGCCGGCAGCTTTTTGTGCCAGGGCTCCAGGAAGGGCTCCAGCGCAAAGCAGTGCGGGCAGCCGTACCAGAAGAACTCGACCACCTCGATCTTGCCCGAGGCTGCCACGGGCACCGGCTGGGCCAGCTTGACGTAGTTGGTGCCCTCTACCGGAACGCCTTGGGCCTGGACAGCAGGGCTGGACAGCGCGGCCACGGTGGCCAGGCTGGTGGTGGTCAAACAGAACTCGCGGCGTTTCATCGGGGCATCCTCTCGGGGTGATCGTTCTCAGATAGAGCGCAGGGCCACGCAAAAGTTCAAACTCAGACCTCTGGATCAGGGTTTAACGGGTTTTTCAATGCGCACCAAGGCGGCTTCGGCGCCCACGGCCTTGAGCTTATCTTGCACGGTCGCAGCGTCTTCACGACTATCCAACGGCCCAACCCGAACTCGGTGGACAACGCGGCCGTTTTGTTCGCGCTCGGTCACCCGGGCCGTCACGCCGGCCATGGCCAGCTTGGCGCGCTGCTGCTCGGCGTCGTCGGCGCTGGAGAACGCGCCCGCCTGCACAAAGTAGATGAAGCCGCCTTCCGCCTTGGGGGCGGAGGCCGCAACCGCAGGCTTCTCGCCCGCCACGCCTTGGCCGGACAGCAAAGCGGCAGGGTCGCGCTCAGGCTTGGTGGGCGCCGACGCTGCGTTGGGACGCACCGCCTTGGCCGGGCTGGCGGCTGCAGCGGGTGCCTCTGGGGTCTGAGTGGGCGGCGGCGACTTGACGGTCGTCAGCGGCGCAGCCGGGGCCGAGGCACCAGACGCGGCAGCCGCCGGGTCACGCAGGCCCGCCGGGCGCTGCACGGGCTTGCCTCCCAGGCCCGCGTTCGGGTCCCAGTTCTTCAGGCGCTCGGCCTCTTCTTGCTGCTGCTCAGCCGTGCGGTGCGGCACCTTGTCAACAAAGGGCACCGGCACTTTGGCAATGTAGAGCGCCACGGCCAGGGCAATGGCCAGGCCGGCCAAGAGCCCCACGATGGCCCCCAGGAAGAAGCCACCGCCTTGAGCGCGCGGGCCCCAAGCCTGTGCAGGGGCTAAAGCGGTGCGACGGGAAACCGCAAGCGTCTGGGGGATGTGCATGGTGCCGACTCGTGTTGCAAAGCTCAGGAAGCGGCAGCCGCGTCAGCGGGTACGTCGCGGTGCATGGCCTCGGGCGCGCTCACGCCCAACAGCGCCAGCGCATTGCGCAGCACGGTGGCCGTGGCAGCCAGCAAGGCCAGGCGGGCGCGGGCCAGGGCCGCGTCGTCCACCAAGAAGCGCTCGGCCCCGTAATAGCTGTGGAAGGCCCCGGCCAAGTCGCGCAGGTAGAAGGCCACATCGTGCGGTGCCAGCGAGGCGGCGGCACTGCTCAGCATGTCCGGGTACTCAGCCAGCTTCATCATCAGTGCGGCCTCTGCAGGCGCAGCCAAGAGGCTCAAATCGGCGTTAGCCAGCGCCGCAGCGTCCAGACCCTGCTTGGCGCCTTGGGTCAGCACCGAGCAGATGCGCGCATGAGCGTACTGCACGTAGAACACCGGGTTCTCGTCGTTCTGCTTGAGCGCCAGGTCCACATCAAAGGTGAACTCGGTGTCGGCCTTGCGGCTGATCAGGAAGAAGCGCACGGCGTCGCGGCTGGTCCAGTCGATCAGGTCGCGCAGGGTGACATAGCTGCCGGCGCGCTTGCTGATCTTGACCTCGGCGCCGTCGCGCACCACCCGCACCATGGTGTTGAGCACATAGTCGGGGAAGCCCTTGGGGATGCCCAGGCCCACGCCTTGCAGGCCTGCGCGCACGCGGGCGATGGTGCCGTGGTGGTCGGTGCCCTGGAAGTTGATGCACTTGCCAAAGCCGCGCTCAAACTTGGCCACGTGGTAGGCCACGTCCGGCACAAAGTAGGTGTAGCTGCCGTCGGACTTGCGCATCACGCGGTCTTTGTCGTCACCGTCGTCGGTGGTACGCAGCCACAGGGCACCGCCTTCTTCAAAGGTCTTGCCGGCATCTACCAAGCGCTGCACGGTCTGCTCGACCCGGCCGCTGCTGTAGAGGCTGCTTTCCAAGAAGTAGTGGTCGAAGCTGACGCCAAAGGCCTGCAAGTCCAGGTCTTGCTCGTGGCGCAGATAGGCCACGGCGAACTGGCGGATATTGTCCAGGTCGTCCGGGTCGCCCGAGGCGGTGAACTCGCGGTCATCAGCCTTGACGGTCTTTTGGGCCAGGTAGTCGGCCGCGATGTCGGCGATGTAGTCGCCGTTGTAGGCACTCTCGGGCCAGCCGGCGTCGCCCGGCTTCAGACCCTTGATGCGGGCGTGGGTGGAGCTGGTCAGGGTGGCAATCTGCACCCCCGCGTCGTTGTAATAGAACTCGCGCTGAACGCCGTAGCCCTGGGTCTCAAAGAGATGGGCCATGCTGTCGCCCAAGGCGCCTTGGCGGGCGTGGCCCACGTGCAAGGGGCCGGTGGGGTTGGCGGAGACAAACTCCAGCAGCAGCTTTTGGCCGTTGGCCGGCTGGTGCCCAAAGCGGTCTTGGGCCTGCAGCACCTCGGCCACCACCGCCTGCTTGGCGGCGGGGGCCAGGCGCAGGTTGATGAAGCCGGGGCCGGCGATCTCCAGCGCTGAGACCCAGCGCGCGAACTCGGGCGTGGCCTGCAACGCCGCGATCAGGCGCTCGGCCACCGCTCGCGGGTTGGACTTGAGGGGCTTGGCCAGTTGCATGGCGGCCGTGATGGCCAGGTCGCCATGAGCCGCTTGTTTGGGGCTCTCGAACTGGGGCTGTAGGGGGGTGTCGGGTGCCAGCTCGGCGACCACGCGGGCCAGCGCGTGCTGGAGCTCTGCCTTGGCTTGAATCATGGGCGCGATTCTACGGGGGCTCCATCGCCCCTTGGCGCGCCCCCGCCACTCAATTCAGCCGCGCGCTCTGCGATGCCAAAAACTGCCGGTCACTCTCCAAGCTCGCCAGCGTGATGGCTTGCTCATAAGCGAGCTTGGCAGCGGCGGAGTGGCCCGCCTTGGCCAGCACCGCCGCATAGGTGGCATGAAAGGGCTGAAAGTCCGCCAAAACCTCTCTCAGGTCTTCCAAAGTGGCCAGTGCGGCGGGCAACAGGCCATTCTCGGCAAGCGCCACGGCATGGTTAAGGCGCACCACCGGCGTCGGCTCTAGCAAGAGGAGCGCCGTGTAGAGATGAAGTATCTGGGGCCAGTCTGGCCCGGGTTCGGCCATTTGGCAGGCGCTGATGGCGGCCTGGATCTGGAAGGGGCCTGCGCGTTTGCGGCGCAGCGCGGCGTCCAGTCGCTGCCGCCCTTCGGCCTCTTTGACTGGGCACCAGCGGGCCCGGTCTTGTTCGGCCGGTGGCAGCGTGGCGCCGTCTGCGCCCACGCGCGCCTCGCGGCGCGCATCCGCCAACAGCATCAAGGCCAAGGCGCCTTCAATCTCGGCCTGCTCAGGGCAGAGCGCATCCAACAGACGCGCCAAGAACAAGGCTTCGCGACACAGATCACGCGGCTCATCTGGCGCAGCCGTGTAGCCCGTGGTGAAGATCAGATAGATCGTGGTCAGCACGGCCTGCAGCCGTTCGCCCCATTGCTCCGGGGGCGGCACGACGTAGGCAATGCCCGCTTGGGCAATCTTGGCCTTGGCTCGGCTTAAGCGCTGGCCCATGGTCGATTCTTGGTCGAGAAACAGGCGGGCGATCTCACCCGTGGCCAAGCCACAGAC
Organism: Ideonella sp.; assembly: GCF_044358605.1. Classification (GTDB taxonomy): domain Bacteria; phylum Pseudomonadota; class Gammaproteobacteria; order Burkholderiales; family Burkholderiaceae_C; genus Ideonella. Next base: position 64,187 of record NZ_JBIKNQ010000006.1, on the reverse strand, counting down.
CGTGCGCAAGGTCAGAGCGACTCGCGATTTAAGCTCCAGCGCCGGGTGGCAGCAGGTGAAGATCAGGCGCAAGCGCTCGTCGGGTATGGGCTCGGGGTCGTCCTGGCCCAACAACTCGTTGACCAGATGCATCGCTGCTTCCCGCTCAGCGTCGCGTCCCTCGGCACGCAGACGATCCAGCGCCTTGCGAAACGCAACCCGGATCAACCAGCCTTGCGGCGACTGCGGCGGCCCCTCTCGGCCCCAATGGCCGAGGGCCGAGATACAGGCCTCCTGCAGCGCGTCTTCGGCGAGCTGCAAGGAGCCTAGCTTGTAGGTCAGCGCAGCCATCAGACGACCCCGGTCTCGGCGCAGCACGGCCTCCAGCCTCTGGGAGACCGCGATGGCTTGTGCAGACGCGGAGGTCATCGCCGGCTCAACGCTCAGTGGTCGGGGAGATCGTAGTCCATGACCGGACGGACCTCGATGGTGCCGAAGTGCGCAACGGGTATCTGTGCTGCATAGCGCAATGCGGCATCCAGGTCCGGCAACTCCAGCAAGTAAAAGCCGCCCAGGTGTTCGCGGGTTTCAGCAAACGGGCCGTCCATGGTTTCAACCTTGCCTGCGCGCACGCGCAGCGAGGTGGCCGTCTCCACACCTTTGAGCCCTTCGCCCGCTCGCAACACGCCGTCAGCAGCGGCCTGCCGATTGAAGGCCGCGAAGCCTTCCATCATGGCTTGAAACTCCGGGCTGCCGTAGGTGGGCTCAGCGTCAGGTGTGTGGTAGATCAAGAACATGTATTGCATGGTGAATTCTCCAAAAGTCAGCGGATCAGTTGCTAGGAAACGCCCAGTAAGGCGGGCTCTGACGCCCTTCGTCTTGCGCTGGAGAGTCGAGGGTCTCCTTGGTGGCGAGCGGGCCTCCTAAGACGCCGCTGGCTGGCCGGATTTCGACATCATGACCATATTTTTGACGAGGTGGCACGTCCCAGACCGGACATCCACCACCGCAGCTTGGCTTGCAATTGCCCGCCAAAACCGGCTTTGATTGAATTAACGGAGCTGCTGGGGTGACGGCACAGTGAGGGCAACCCTGCGGCTTGCTGTCTGCCGCGCCGATTTGCCGCCCGCAACGCCCGCTTTGACCTTGAGCACCACCCACGCCCACCGCGCCTCGCGCAGCCAGACCCGCACGCGGGCCGAGCCGATGCCGCCGCCATCGCAAAGGGTGCCAGAGCCTATTCCTGCCTACATAGGCAAATATCAGGTGCTGCGCAAGCTGGGTGAAGGCGCGACCAGCGATGTGTTCTTGGCTTATGACGAGTTTCATGGCCGGGAAGTGGCCTTGAAGCGCGCGCGCCCCACGGCCGGGCGCCCGGCCAACGAGGCGCACTTTGCCTCGCGCTTTTTTGCTGCCGAAGCCGCTCTGGTAGGCCGCCTGCACCACCCGAATGTGGCGCAGATCATGGACGCCTTTGACGACCCCGTGGCGCCTTACCTGGTAATGGAGTACGTGCCGGGCGTCACCCTGCGCAGCTTTTGCCAGCCCAGCCGCTTGCTGCCGCTGGAGCAGGTGGTGGAAATCGGCTTCAAATGCGCCATGGCCTTGGGCTATGTCTGGCGCCAGGGCTTGATTCACCGCGATGTGAAGCCGGCCAACATCTTGGCTGCGATCGATGAGCAAGGCGAGATCATCGACGTCAAGTTGAGCGACTTCGGCAGCGTGCTGAACTTTCATTCCGACGCCACCCAGGTGCACCGCGTGGGCTCTTTGGCCTATATGTCGCCCGAGCAGTTGGACGGCGCCACGCTGGATTGCCGTGCCGACATCTATTCGCTGGGCGCGGTGCTCTACCACCTGATCTGTGGCCGCCCGCCCTTCGAGGCCGAAACCCAAGGCGCGCTGCTCAACCTGATCTGCCACGCCCAGCCCCTGCCCCTGACGGGCCTGCGGGAAGGCGTGACCGAAGCCCTGGACCGCCTGGTGCGCAGCGCCCTGGCCAAAGACCGTGGCCAGCGCCCCAGCAGTTGGGACGAGTTTGCGCAGGCGCTCTCGGCGCTGATCACCAATAACGAAGTGCCACGCGGGCGGCTGCAACAGGTGCTGGACTCCGAGCGCTTCAACCTGCTGCGCTCGCTGGAGTTTTTTGAAGGCTTTGGCGATGTGGAGCTATGGGAGGTGGTGCACCGCGCCCGCTGGATGCGCTTTCCCTATGGCCACCGCCTCTACCGGCGCGGCCAAGAGGGCAATCAGTTCTACATCATTGGCCAAGGCGAGGTCGAAGTCTTCCGCGAGGGCGAGAAGGTCGCCACGCTGGGCGCGGGCACTTCGGTGGGCGAGATGGCCTATCTGGCCCCCAGCCCTGACCTCAAGCGCCACAGCGCCGATGTGGTGGTCAGCAAAGCCGCCACCGTGGTGTGCTTCACGCCCGACATGCTGGCCCAGCTGCAAGCCGAAACCCGACACCGCTTTGACACGGCCTTCATCCGGGTGCTGGTGCGGCGGCTGCATGCCGCGCACGAGGCGCTGGCCCACCCGCGCCGCATTTTGTAGCGCCGGGGTGGCCCGGGCATAGCGCGGCGGCCCCTGCGGCCCGCCCCAAGGCTTGCGACATATTTGCACCCCATGTGCACCGTTTGCAGCGCGACAGCGTTGTGCGCTTGTCTTGTCGCACTGAACCTGCTGCAATGCGCAGCGGAGGCGCCCCAAGGCACTTCTGCGGCATTAGAGCTGTCCACTAAAGCCACCCACGGTATTTCATCCTGAGGAGAACCCACCCATGAAAAACGTTATCAGCGCTACCGTCATCGCCCTGTTCGCATTGACTGCACAGGCTCAGACCGCTCCGGCCGCGTCCCCCGCCGTGCCTGCTGCCAAGCCCATGCCCGCCACCGTGACGGCCACCAAGCCTGCCGCTGCTCCGGCCGCACCTGCAGCCGCTGCTGCCCCCGCGTCGGACGCCAAAGAGCCGACCAAGCAGCAAAACAAGATGAAGACCTGTAATGCCGACGCCAAAGCCAAAGAATTGAAGGGCGACGAGCGCAAGGCCTTCATGAGCGAGTGCCTGTCTGCCAACAAGCAAGAGAAGCAGCAAGACAAGATGAAGACTTGCAACGCCGACGCCAAGACCAAGGATTTGAAGGGCGACGAGCGCAAGAAGTTCATGAGCGCTTGCCTCAAGGGCTAATGCACTGAGCCCGGGCGAAGAGTCGAGCCCTGGCGAGACTTTCACCCCCCTCAAAGCCCGGCACCCGCCGGGCTTTTTGCTGGGCGCTCACACCCGCTGTGAGCGGCTCCAATACCCCGGGTCCCCATAACTGTGCTTTAAAAAGTCCATCCACAGCCGCACCCGCAGCGGCAGGTGGCGGGCGCTGGGGACGACGGCGTAGATGCCGTTGGGCGGGGCGGCAAAGTCGTCCAGCACACTGACCAGGCGGCCAGCGGCCAGGTCGGCCTGCACTTCCCAGGTGCTGCGCCAGGCAATGCCCAGCCCGCGCAGGCACCACTCGTGCAGCACCTGGCCGTCGCTGCAATCCAGGCGGCCGCCGGGGCGCAGGTGGCTGACCACGCCGTCCACGCTAAAGGCCCAGCCTCGGGTTTGGCTGGCTTCGCTGCTCAGCGTCAGGCATTGGTGGCGGCCCAGGTCTTGCGGGCTGCTCGGGGTGCCCGCGCGCCGCAGGTATTCAGGCGTGGCCACGCAGAGCCGTCGGTTGTCGGCCAGGCGCACGCCCACCAAGCTGGAATCGGGCAGATCACCGACCCGCACGGCGCAGTCAAAGCCTTCGTTGACGATGTCCACCACCCGGTCGGAGAGGTTCAGCGACAAGCTCACCTCAGGGTGCTGGGCCAAGAAGCCGGGCACCAGTGGGGCCACATGGCGGCGGCCAAAACCGGCCGGCGCCGTGACTCGTAAGTGACCACTCGCTTTAACGCCACCCGCTGAGACACTGGCCTCGGCGTTGTTGAAGTCCACCAACAAACGCTGGCAATCCTCCAAAAAAGCGCTGCCTTCATGGGTGAGGCTGATGCGGCGGGTGGTGCGCTGCAGCAGCTTCACGCCCAGGCGCTCTTCCAGGGCGTCCATGCGCCGCCCAATCACGGCCGGGGCCACGCCTTCGGCCTGGGCGGCGGCGGTCAGGCTGCCTTTTTGGGCCACAGCGACAAAGGTTTCGATCTGCTTGAGGCGGTCCATGGCGGTGCTCAGAGGGCTTGATTTGTGCGCCAAAGTCATGAATCCATGACTTTTGCTGCGGGTAATATGTGGCCAAGTATCGAATAAATTGGCGACATGGAAAAGAGACCCTCCGCGTCCCGGCCTGCGCCCCGGGCCGTGCTGTTCGACGCCTATGGCACTTTGTTCGACGTTTACAGCGTCGCGCTGGTGGCCGAGCAGCTGTTTGCGGGCCAGGGCGAGCGCCTGGCCCAGCTCTGGCGCGACAAGCAGATCGAGTACACCCGCTTGGTGTCGATGAGCGGCCCCAAGCACTACCAGCCGTTTTGGACGCTGACCCGCAGCGCCCTGCAGTGGTCGGCGGCGCGCCTGAACCTGGCCTGGAGCGGCGACGCCGAAGAGCGGCTGATGAACCAATACCGGCATCTTTCGGCCTTCCCGGAGAACCGCGAGGTGCTGGAAGCGCTGAAACGCCAGGGCGTGCCTGCGGGCATCCTGTCTAATGGCGACCCCGAGATGCTGGCCATCGCTGTGCGCAGCGCGGGCCTGACCGATTTGATTGCCCCCGTGCTGAGCGTGCACACCACCCGCCGCTTCAAGACCGACCCCGCGGCCTACCAGGTCGGGGTTGATGCACTGGGCCTGCCGCCCAAGGAGATCTTGTTTGTCTCCAGCAATGGCTGGGACGCCATCGGCGCCACCTGGTTTGGCTACACCACGCTGTGGGTCAACCGGGCGGGCGCGCCGCTGGAGGCCCTGGGCACCGCACCCACCGCGCAGGGCACCAGCTTGCGCGATGTGCTGAATTTCTTTCCCACTTAATCCTTTCGTTTTTTCCAACCTTCTCTTAGGACTTGCAATGAGCAACCGCACCACCGTCCACGGCCTGCAAGTGGCCACGAACCTGTACAACTTCGTTAACGAGCAGGTGCTGCCCGGCACCGGCGTGGAGCAAGCCGCCTTCTGGGCGGGCTTTGACAAGCTGGTGGCTGACCTGGCCCCCAAGAACGCCGCCCTGCTGGCCGAACGCGAGCGCATCCAGGCGGAGATGGACGCCTGGCACCAAGCCAACCCCGGCCCGATCAAAAAGGCCAAGGCCTACCGCAAGCACCTGGAGAAGATCGGCTACCTGGTGGCTGACCCAGGCGACGTGAAGGCCACCACCAAGAACGTGGATGCTGAGCTGGCCACGCAAGCTGGCCCGCAGTTGGTGGTGCCCATCACCAATGCCCGCTACGCCCTGAACGCCGCCAACGCCCGCTGGGGCAGCCTGTATGACGCGCTCTACGGCACCGACGCCCTGAGCGACGCCGACGGCGCCACCAAGGCCGGCCCGAATGGCGAGGCCTATAACCCCGTGCGCGGCGCCAAGGTGATCAACTATTGCCGCCATGTGCTGGACCGCACCGCCCCGCTGCAAAAGGGCTCGCATGTGGACAGCACCGGCTATGCCGTGGTGAAGGGCGCGCTGCAGGTCAGCCTGGCCAATGGCCAAACCGTGGGCCTGAAGAAAGCCGCTCAACTGATTGGTTACCAGGGCGACGCCGCTGCCCCCACCGCCGTGCTGCTGGAGCACAACGGCCTGCACCTGGAAATCCGCGTGAACCGCAACACCACCATTGGTGCGTCGGACGCGGCTGGTGTGAGCGACCTGGTGATCGAGTCGGCTCTGTCCACCATCTTGGACTTGGAAGACTCGGTGGCCGTGGTGGATGCCGACGACAAGGTGCAAGCCTATGGCAACTGGCTGGGCATTTTGAAGGGCACGCTGACCGAAGCCGTGAGCAAGGGCGGCAAGACCTTTACCCGGGGCCTGAACCCGGACCGCGAATACACCACGCCCAAGGGCGGCACCATCGTGCTGCATGGCCGCTCGCTGCTGTTTGTGCGCAATGTGGGCCACCTGATGTGCAACCCCGCCATCCTGTGGGGCGAGGCGGGCCAAGAGATCCCTGAAGGCATCATGGATGCCGTCATCACCACCACCATCGCCCTGCACGACCTGCAAGGCCGGGGCCAACTGGCCACGGGTGAGTCGGTGCGCAACAGCCGCACCGGCAGCGTCTACATCGTCAAGCCCAAGATGCACGGCCCCACCGAAGTGGCGTTTGCGGATGAGCTGTTCACCCGCGTGGAAAAGCTGCTGGGCCTGAAGGCCAACACCGTCAAGCTGGGCATCATGGACGAGGAGCGCCGCACCTCCGTCAACCTCAAGGCCTGCATTGGCGCAGCCAAGGCCCGCGTGGCCTTCATCAACACCGGCTTCCTGGACCGCACCGGCGACGAGATGCACACCGCCATGCGCGCCGGCCCCATGATGCGCAAGGGCGACATGAAGACCAGCGCCTGGATCCAGGCCTATGAGCGCAACAATGTGCTGGTGGGCCTGCAATGCGGCCTGCGCGGCAAGGCGCAAATCGGCAAGGGCATGTGGGCCATGCCTGACCTGATGGCCGCCATGCTGCAGCAAAAGATAGCCCACCCCAAGGCTGGTGCCAACACCGCCTGGACCCCCAGCCCCACCGCCGCCACCCTGCACGCGCTGCACTACCACCAGGTGGACGTGTTCGGCGTGCAGAAGGCGCTGGAGAAGGCCGACAAGGCCAGCGACCGTGCGGCCGTGCGCGAGGAGATCCTTGAAGGCCTGCTCAGCATCCCCGTGGTCAAGCAAGCCAAGTGGAGCGCCGAGGAAGTGCAGCAAGAGCTGGACAACAACGCCCAGGGCATCTTGGGCTATGTGGTGCGCTGGGTCGACCAAGGCATTGGCTGCTCCAAGGTGCCCGACATCCACAACGTCGGCCTCATGGAAGACCGCGCCACCCTGCGCATCTCCAGCCAACACATGGCCAACTGGCTGCGCCACGGCGTGGCCACCAAGGCGCAGGTCAAGAGCACCTTCAAGCGCATGGCCAAGGTGGTGGACAAGCAAAACGCCGGTGATGCGGCCTACAAGCCCCTGGCAGCCAACCCAGAAGGCGCCGCCTACCAAGCCGCGCTGGACCTGGTGCTCAAGGGCGAAGCCCAACCCAGCGGCTACACCGAGCCCCTGCTGCACGCTTGGCGCCTGAAGGCCAAGGCGGCCTGATCGAGCCGATTTATCCTTGCAATTCATGGAATGAAACTCCATAATTGCAAGGATGTTTGAGCGCCATCTAAAGGCCCAACTCCAGCAAGAGTTGGCCCACAGCCCCGCTGTGGCCCTGTTGGGGCCGCGCCAGGTTGGCAAAACCACCCTGGCGCTGGCCGTGGCCCAAGGCCACTCCAGTGTCTATCTCGACCTGGAGTCCGAGCGCGACCGCGCCCGTTTGGCTGAGCCCGAGCTGCTGCTGCCCAGCCTGTTCGACAAACTGGTCATCCTGGACGAAGTCCACCGGGCGCCCGCGCTGTTCCCCGTGCTGCGCGGGCTGATCGACCAAGCCCGGCGCGCCGGGCACCGCCAGGGCCTCTATCTGCTGCTGGGCTCTGCCTCCCTGGACCTGCTGGCCCAATCGGGCGAGACGCTGGCGGGGCGCATCGCTTACCTGGAATTGGCACCCCTGACCCTGCTAGAAACAGGGGCCGCCCACCAAGACAGCTTGTGGCTGCGCGGAGGCTTTCCAGACAGTTTTACCGCCAGCAGTGAGGCACGCAGCCTGCGCTGGCGACAGAACTTCATCCGCACCTACCTGGAGCGGGACATCCCCCAGTTCGGCCCCCGCATTGCCGCCGAAACCCTGCGCCGTTTCTGGACCATGCTGGCTCACCACCAAGGCGGCCTGCTGAACGTGGCCCAACTGGCCCGCAACCTGGGCGTGGACGCCAAGACCGCCCACCACTACATCGACCTGCTGTGCGACCTGCTGCTGGTGCGTCGCCTGCAACCTTGGCACACCAACCTGGGCAAGCGCCTGGTGAAGTCGCCCAAGGTCTATGTGCGAGACAGTGGCCTGGTGCATGCACTGCTGGACATTGCCAACCTGCACACCCTGCTGGCCCACCCGGTGGTGGGAGCCAGTTGGGAAGGCTGGGTGCTGGAAAACCTGCTCGCCTGCGCGCCCCCCGACACCCAAGCCAGTTTTTACCGCAGCAGCGGCGGTGCGGAGATCGACATCCTGCTGACCCTGCCGGGCGGCAGCCTCACGGCCATCGAGGTCAAGCGCAGCCTATCGCCCAAAGTCGAGCGCGGTTTTCATGCCGCCTGTGATGACGTGAAGCCTCAGCAGCGCTGGGTCATCTACCCAGGCACAGAGAGCTTCCCCATGGCGCATGACATCGAAGCCCTGCCACTGGCCAGCGCCTGCGCACGTCTGCAAGCGTTGAATGCTCAGCCGTGACCAGGCCACTGAACTACCTCCACTTCGACGCCAGCGACGACGGCGAGGGCCACGGCACCTGGGACGCCATGGCCAGCGTCAAGCCGCCGCACCTGCCCGCCGTGCTGGCCGAGGTGCAAGCCGTACTGGCCTGGTGCCAGGCCCATGCGCCGGGGCCTTGTGGGCCGCTGGACGAAGGTGGGGCCTGGGATGTGGAACAGCAGCAAACCCAAGACGGCGACTGGGTCACCGTGACGCTGACGCTCACCGGCCCCGAAGCTTGGGGGCGGGAGATGCTGGTGGCTTTGGGGGCCGACGCTGCGGCCTCATAGCCACAAGCGATAGGGCCAGAAGGCCTCGCCCGAGAGCACGCCCTGGCGCAGGGCCTCGGGGCTGAAACCGGTGATGCGCCGCGTGACCCGGCAGAAGTGCGCTTGGTCGGTGTAGCCCGCCGCTACCGCCAGTTCGGCCCAATTGACATCGCCCCTCAAGTGGGCCGCCGCCACATCAAAAAACGCTTGCTCTGAGCGGCCCATCACTTGCAGGTCACGCAGGGGCTGCCCGGCCCACTGCTTGATGCGCCGCTCCAACTGCCGCAGGCTGCGCCCGCTGTTGGAGGTGGCCGCACGCTGCGCCAGGTGGGCCACCCAGTCGCTCACGCGGTGCATGGCCGGCAATGCAGCAGGGCGGCAGGCCTGCCACAGGGGGTCCAAAGCGGCTTCGAGCGCCTGCAGGCGCGTCGCGTCATCCGGGGCCGCCAAAACCTGGCCGTGCAGCACGGCCCAGGCCGATGGCAAGGCTTGATGCGCATCCACAAATTGGTCGGTCAGGTCTGCGGGGGCCAGGCCCGTCAAAGCCTGCAGGGCCTCGGGCATCAGCACCACCGTCAAGCTGTGCACCGGGCCAGGGTTCCAACTGGTGCCCGGCCGCGTCTGCGGGCCACCCAGCACCCAGCGCGAGGGCAAATCCTGGGGCGTGGCGGCCTCGGGCGAACGGGGCGGCGTGTCGTCGCCCCCCAGCAAGGTGAGGGCCTCGCCCTCTATCCACCAGGTCAGGCTACACAGGGGCGAGGCCGGAAAGTGGTTCAGGCGCTGAGCGGGCTGCAGCGTGTGGCCCACCGTATTGCGAACCATATAAGCCCAGACACAAGAAGCCAAGGCCGGCGCAGGCCGCCACAACACGCCCGACGGCAACAAACCCGCAGGCGTGGCGAAAACAGAGTGGCAAGGCGAAGCCATGGCCGGGGAGTGTAGGGCGCGAAGCCGCACCACCGACCGTTTGTCGGAATCGTTCAATACCTGCTGGCCCCGCTGAGGCATGCTGACGCCCATGGACACCACACAACGCCCAGCCCTGGGGCCCCAGCCCGCCGCCCTGCCCCCCCGGCCCGCGCAGCCGCTGGGGCGGCTTCGACCTGCTGCTGGCCATGCGTCGCGACTACCTGGGCCTGATGGACCGCCTGCACCGCGAGCATGGCGACATCAGCCTGATGAAGATCGGTAACGAACAGGCCTATGACCTGATGTCCCCCGAGCTGGTGCGCGAGGCCCTGATCAACCAGGCCGAGCACCTGGTGCGCTGGCAGCGCGGTGTCGAAGTGCTTGCCGAGGGACTGGGCCAAAACGTGCTGACCACCGAAGGCGCGCTGTGGCAGCGCCAGCGCCGCATGCTGATGCCCGCCTTTACCCCCAAGCGCGTGGCGGGCTACGCGGCCCTGATGACCCAGGCCGGCCACCACAGCCTGGACGCCCTGGCCAGCGCCCCGGCCCGCGAGCACGCCATGGACGCGTTGTGGAACCGCATGACCATTGAGGTGATCTTGCGCACCCTGTTTGGTGAGGCCCGCCCCGGCGAAGCCGACACCGCCATGCAAGCCACTGAAGTACTGTCGGCCACCGCCTTCAAAGAAATGTTCTGGCCCATCACCCTGCCCGACTGGCTGCCCCTGCCGGGCAAAGCCGCCAAGCGTGCCGCGCTGCGCAGCCTGCGCCAGCTCATTAACGACCGCATTGAGGAGCGGCTGGCGCAACCCGCCCAAGCCGACGCCACACCCACCGACCTGCTGAGCCAACTGCTGGCCCTGCGCGACGAAGACGGCCAGGCCCTGTCACGCCAAGAAGTGTTTGACCAATGCATGGTGACCTTTCAGGCGGGGCATGAGACCTCGTCCACTGCCCTGCTGTGGTGGAGCGCCCTGATGGCCCGCCACCCTGAAGCCCAAGCCCAGGCCCGCACTGAAGTGCGCGCCCTGCTGGGCGCCTGGGGCCACCCAAGCGGCACCCGCGACCCCGTGGCCGACGACCTGCCCCAACTGCCCTGGCTGACCGCCACGCTGAAAGAAGCGATGCGGCTGTACCCGCCCGTGGCCGCCCTGATGACCCGCCGCACCACCGCGCCCATCACCCTGGGCGGCTGGGCCATCCCCCAAGGCGCCATGCTGCGCATCACCCCCTGGGTGCTGCACCGCGACCCGCGCAGCTTCCCCGAGCCCCAGGCCTTCCGCCCCGAGCGCTTCATGGCCCCCAATGAAGCCCCACCCAAAGGCGCTTACATCCCCTTAGGCCTAGGCCCCCGCGTCTGCCTGGGCCAGCACTTTGCGATGCTGGAGATGACCCTGCTGGCCGCCATGATGCTGCAGCGCTTTGAGCTGCGCTGGCCCGACGGCGCGGCCGAGCCGGTGCCGCAGATGCATGTGACGTTGCGGCCGAAGGGGGGGATGAGGGTGGGGGTGGTCAGCGCTTGAGGCGGCAAACCCCTTGCGAAAGGGACGAAGCGTGGGACGTAAACTTGATTCGACCAAAAGTCGTCATCATGACCATTCTTCATCTTGCCTATGCACCAATTTGACCCCCAACAAGCCCTGAGTCACGCTCAAAAGGCGGCGCAATGGGCCGGTGTGCGTTACTCGCGCGAAGTCACCCAATCACGAGCCATTCGTAACGACAGCCCCGACAGCAACGACACCCGCTGCGAAGAGGGTGCGATGTGCGAAGTCTTGGTGGACGGCCACTTTGGCTATGCCGCGACCGCTGACTTGCGCCCGGAAGGCTTGAAGCGCGCCTTTGACCAAGCCATTGCGACCACGCGCGCCATGGCCCCCTACAAAGTGCATGCCTTCACCGAGGCTCAGCGCGCCGCCGTGCAAGGCAGCTACATCAGCCCGGCGCAAAGCCGTCTCTCCCAAGTCCCCTTGGCTCAGGTCACGCAATGCCTGCAGCAGGCGTCGCGCGCCATGGCGGTGAGCGACAAGGTCGTCAGTCGCAGTGCCCATGCCACGCTGGTGCAGACCCAGATCGACTACTACGCCAGCAATGGCACGCAGACGAGTCAACAATTCGACATGGTGGACATCACCTTGGCTGCCACTGCTGCCGAGGGCGTGCAGTCGCAAACCCGAAGCTGGAGCCACACCGGCCAATTCGGTGGCGAGGTGTTCGATGCGGCGGTGTTTGCGCAGCAAGGCCAGCGTGTGGCCGAAGAGGCGCTGGCCTTGTTGGCTGCGCCCAACTGCCCGACCGGCACGATGGACTTGATCCTGATGCCCGACCAAATGATGTTGCAGATTCACGAGTCCATCGGCCACCCGCTGGAGTTGGATCGCATCTTGGGCGATGAGCGCAACTATGCCGGCTGGAGCTTTGTGCAGCCCAGCGACTTTGGGCAACTGCGTTATGGCTCTGAGCTGATGAATGTGACCTTCGACCCCACCACAGCACACGCCTTGGCCAGCTATGCTTTTGACGACGGCGGCAACCCTGCCAAGCGCGAATTCCTGATCGAAGGCGGCATCCTGCGCCGCGGCCTGGGGTCGGTCGAGTCTCAAGTCCGTTCCGGCCTGCCCGGTGTGGCCAACTTCCGCTCGGCAGCATGGAACCGCGCCCCCATCGACCGGATGGCCAATATCAACCTAGAGCCAGGCACCTCAGACCTGCAAGCCATGATCGCCTCGGTCGAGAACGGGATCCTGATGGCCACCAACCGCTCCTGGTCCATCGACGACTACCGCAACAAGTTCCAGTTCGGCTGTGAGTACGGCCGCATCATCCGCAACGGCCAGCTCGGTGAGGTGGTTCGCAACCCCAACTACCGAGGCATCACGGTCGATTTCTGGCGGCGCTTGGCCGCCGTGGGCCAGCACAGCGAAGTCTTCGGCACCCTGTTTTGTGGCAAGGGAGAACCCAGCCAAGTCATCCGCGTCGGACATGCGTCGCCGCCCTGCTTGTTCAGGGGCGTGGAAGTTTTCGGAGGCCAAGCATGAGCACGACGCACGATTTTCTGGACACCGTGCGTGGCCATTTCGACGCCCTCTGCGATCAGGTGCTGGGCCAGCTTCAAGGCGACGAGGCCGCGACGCTGAACCTCAGCGCCGAAGAGTCTTTGTTTGTGCGCATCAACAACAATCAAGTGCGCCAGGCCACCCAGGTCGAGCAGATGTCCTTGGCCCTTGAGCTCCAAGGGCAGGGGCGCAGCACCCAGGCCTCACGCACGCTGTCTGGCCATTGGCCCACCGACGCTGAGAACATGGCACATCTCTTGGCGCAGTGTCGTCAAGAGCTGCTGGTGCTGCCCGCTGACCCCCACCAGGTGCCCATCGACAACCACGGCAGCAGCGACGAAAGCTTCCGGGCCAATTTGTTGGCCGCGTCCGATGTGGTGGCCGCGATCTTGGCCCCCGCCCAAGGCTGCGACATGGCGGGTTTGTATGCCAGTGGCTCCATCGTGCGCGCCAACCGCAACTCAAAGGGCCAGCGGCACTGGTTTGCCACGCAAAACTTCTTCTTGGACTACTCGCTCTACAACGGTGCACGCGCCGTCAAGGGCAGCTATGCCGCCAGCCAGTGGGACGCCGAGCAATGGGCCGCCAACCTCGCGCACAGCCAAGGCCTGCTGGCCTTGATGGACAAGCCCTTGCAGAGCGTGGCCCCTGGCCAGTACCGCACCTACTTGGCGCCACGCGCCCTTAGCGATCTGGTCGGGATGATGGGCTGGCATGCCCTCAGTGCTTTGGCTTGGAAACAGGGGCTCAGCCCGTTCAAGAAATTGGCAGAGGGCGAGGTGCAACTCTCGCCCCTGCTGAACATCACCGAGAACTTCAACCTCGGCCTCACACCGCGCTTCAACGACCAAGGCGAAGTGTCGGCCCCACAACTGCCGCTGATTGCCCAGGGCCGACTGGCCTCGCTGCTCGTCAACGCCCGCACGGCCAAAGAGTTTGGCCTCCAGCCTAACGGCGCCAATGAGGGGGAATCGCCACGTGCCTTGGATGTCGCGCCCGGAACGCTGGCGGAAGCCGACGTCTTGAGTGCGCTGGGCACGGGCCTGTATGTGTCCAACCTGCATTACCTGAACTGGAGCGACCCGGTCTCTGCCCGCGTCACCGGCATGACGCGCTATGCCTGCTTCTGGGTCGAAAACGGCGCCATCGTCGGCCCCATCAAAGACATGCGCTGGGACGAAAGCTTGTTCGACGCGCTCGGCCCCAAGCTGATCGCGCTGACCAGCCACACCGCCATCGACCCCGCCGTAGACACCTATGACCAGCGGGCCTTGGGTGGCTCACGCACGCCTGGGGCGTTGATTGAGGGGTTCACGTTTACGCTGTGAGCGAGCCCTTGCGCCAGCGCTTGAGGCTTGGGCTGCCGCTGCTGGCCGCGATGGAGCTGCATCGCTTTGATCTGCGCTGGCCCGAAGGCGCGGCCGAGCCGGTGCCGGAATGCTCGTGTGCTTGAGACCGAAGGGGAAGGTGGGGTTGGGGCGTGTTGAAGGGCAGAGATGAACAGGGCTTTACGTGACGGATATGCAGCGGATGCTGCGACTCGTAGTGCCTAACTCGACGCACCAAAGTTGTTGCTGACCGCTAGAGCGGTTGAACTATGGAATGAGATCCGTTTGCTTGTCGCGAAGGGCCACGGTGCTAGATTCCATGAGGTGCTTCTTGGCGGGCTGGGAGACAGCTCACGACAGGGTTCGAAATCGCGAGATCGGGATGACCATCAAGCGATAATGCTCTCGCACACCAACTTCAACGATTCCAAGCGACCCCGTGGCTAGCTCCGAACAGCTCAAGGCTCTCATCAAGTCGCACATCAGTCGCGATGATGGACATTTCTTGTCTATCGCGATGCAGGTCGCCGCCCATGAGGCCAAGCTGGGTCACGGCAAACTGGCAGAGGAACTGCGCCAGATGATCGATGCTGCCAAGAGCCGCATCGGCCAGGACGCGACCGGCAAGCTCGTTGCCATTGGCAGTGTTACCAAGCCTCGCGTGGAACTAGCGAACCTGCTGACGTTGAGCCACCCAGCGAACCGGCTAGGGGACATGGTCCTCGACGAAGTGACTTCAAACCAGCTTCAGCGGGTGGTCAAGGAGCAGCGGCAACTGGCGCGGATCAAAGAGCATGGGCTCTCACCGCGCCGTAAGCTGTTGCTGGTGGGTCCGCCGGGTACAGGCAAGACCATGACCGCCTCAGCCCTGGCCGGCGAACTTGGTATCCCACTCTTCGTGGTTCAACTCGATTCCCTGATTACCAAGTTCATGGGCGAAACCGCCGCGAAACTGCGGCAGGTTTTCGACGCGATAACCGATATCCGAGGGGTTTACTTCTTCGACGAGTTTGACGCCATCGGGTCACAGCGGGGACAAACCAACGACGTGGGCGAGATTCGTCGTGTCCTGAATAGCTTCCTCCAGATGATCGAACACGATCAGTCGAACAGCTTGATCATCGCGGCAACCAACCACTCCGAAGTTCTCGACTACGCGCTGTTCAGGCGATTCGACGATGTGGTGGAATACCATCTACCTACGTCCGAACAGGCGCTGGCACTGATTCGCTCTCGTCTCGGCCAATTCGTTCCCAAGCCATTCAAGAAGGATGGTTTGGTTGAGCAAGCCGAGGGCTTGAGCTACGCAGAGATATGTCGCGCTGTAGACGCTTCCATCAAGGATGCGATCATGCATGACCAGACGAAAGTGCAACGAGCTGAGCTGGGGCGTGCATTAGAGGAACGCCGCCTCATCAATGCGAAGCTCGCAAAAAACAGGATGCACGCGCTAAACCATGCCGGATCAAATACCCGATAAGCAACCGCATTTCGTACTGCAAAACACGTCCGAGGCAAAGCCATTCACGGCCCACTCGCCAAAGGGTGGCAAGAAAGTGGCGCTGCCGCAGCTCGATCGAGCACAACATGGCGCAACCCTGCGCAGCCAACTGCTGGCTTTGCAGCCGTTGGCCGATGCGGCACGTCAACGCCAGGAGGAGATCGGCCTCGAATCCGGCCTCGGCCTCCAAATCCAGTTTCTATCTAGACCGGACGCCGACTTGGCGTTCGAGCGCCTGGCTGCGGAAGGCAAAGGCAAGGGCATTGAGTTGCTCAGCGTACAAGAGCGCGACAACAAGGCCGTGCTCGCCAACGTGTTCGTGCCCGACGGTCAGCTTCAGCACTTCGAACGCCTGGTCACGGAGTATCTCGAAGAGAAGACAGACCGCAACGGCAACGCCAGAGACAACAAGAAGCTACTGAACACCATCGGCAGCATCCGGGCGGCTGCCATCCAGGGCCTGTGGACTGACACGCCCGACTTGCTGCCCGCAAATCCTGAAGAGGCGTTCTGGTGGGAAGTTTGGGTGCGGCGCGGCAGGGATACTGGCGTGTCTGCCGTCGATGACTTCCGTCGTTTGGCAGCGATGTCGCATTGCCAAGTCAGTGACGCAGTGGTCGATTTCCCCGAGCGATCTGTGGTGGTCATGTACGGATCGCAGCAGCAGCTTTCCCAGTCTGTGATGGCGCTCAACTGCGTGGCCGAACTGCGGCGGGCCAAAGACACCGCAGAGTTCTTTGTTGGCATGGGCACCGCCGAGCAGCAACAGTGGAGTGCCGACCTGATGGCCCGACTTCAGCCGCCGGGTGCGGGGGACGAGGTCCCGCGCGTCTGCCTGCTCGACTCTGGCGTCAATCGCGGCCATCCGCTGCTACAGCCGTTTATTGATCCCGCGGACCTGCACACCGTCAATGCTGCTTGGGGAACGGACGACATCGCGAACCATGGCACCGGACTGGCGGGCTTGGTAGGCTACGGTGACCTGCATGCCGCGCTGGCATCGGCCGGCCCGATCGCTGTCTCTCATCGTATTGAGTCCGTCAAGCTGACGCCAAACCAAGGCTCAAACGTGGGTGACGACAAACACCACGCGCGCCTATTCCTGGACGGTGTCACCACACCTGAAGCGGGGTTCGGTCAAAGAAAGCGCGTCTTCTCATCCGCCGTGACGGCGTCCGACTACCGGGATTTCGGCCGCCCATCGGCATGGTCATCAACCGTCGATTCGCTGGCGTCCGACGACATTGGCGAGGGCGCCTTTCCTCGCCTCTTTGTGCTGTCGGCGGGGAACACGAATGACCCAGCACACTGGGCCCAGTACCCCAACAGCTTGTCACTCAACCTGATCCACGACCCCGGTCAGTCCTGGAACGCGTTGACGGTCGGCGCCTTCACCGAGAAGACCGCCATCACCGAGGCAGGAGCCCAGCACTTCAGCCCAGTCGCGGCGAGCGGAGCGCTGAGCCCGTTCACGTCAAGCTCGTTCGGATGGGATGAGCGCGCCTGGCCGCTTAAGCCCGATGTTGTGCTCGAAGGCGGTAACGCCGCCAACGACGGCGTGAACACTGACACCTTCGCCAGCCTCGAATTGCTCACCACGAACAATCGCCCTCTGACCCGGGTCTTCTGGACCACCAATGCCACTAGCGCCGCATCGGCACTGTGCTCGCGAATGGCGGCCCAGATCATGGCGGCCTACCCGGCGCTGCGGCCGGAGACGGTCCGCGCCTTGATCGTGAACTCGGCGGAGTGGACCGAGCCGATGCTGCAGATGTACCCGCCGAACGGCACCCGGCGCAACAAGCAGGAATACGCCAGGTTGATTCGCCACTGCGGCTGGGGTGTACCCAGCCTGGAGCGAGCACTGTGGAGCGTCGGCAACTCGTTGTCTTTGGTAGTGGAAGACGAGGTGCACCCGTACAAGAAGGAAGGGAGTGTCATCAAGTCGCGAGACATGAACTTCCACGCTCTGCCTTGGCCCAAAGAGCAATTGGAGGCACTGCAGAACACGCAGGTCGAGATGCGTGTGACGCTGTCGTACTTCGTCGAGCCCAATCCCTCTGCCCGTGGCAGTTCGTCCAAGTACCACTACCCATCGCACCGCCTGCGCTTTGCTGTCCGTCGGCCGCTAGAGACGGTCGAAGACTTTCAGGCGCGCATCAATGCCGCCGTGATCCGCGAAGAGGCCGGACGCGCTACGCCGTCGGCCGACTCCAACTGGGTCCTGGGCGACAACTTTCGACATCGCGGTTCACTGCACCAAGACATCTGGCGCGGCAACGCAGCCGACCTCGCTAGCCGGGGCTTCATATCGGTCTACCCTTCGAACGGATGGTGGCGCACTCGTCCCGCGCAAGATCGGTATGACCTGCCGGCCAAATACAGCCTGATCATTACCATTCGCGCGCCGGAAACGGTCGTGGACCTCTACACCCCAATCGCACAGCAGGTGACGGCACAGGTTGTCGTGCCAGTCGTTGTGAACGTCTAGACCAACTGCGAGAGCGCGTGGCCCGCACGCTAACGCGGTGACACCGCCAAACGGACCTTCATGCTCTTCCGTTTTCAGCCTAGAGCAGCCCCTCACTTTGCCTAGCTACCCCCTCCCACCCACTCCCCCCACCACTCAATGCACGCCCGCAGCTTAGGCAGCCGCTGCCGCTCGGGCCGCATCACCGCATAGACGGGCACGCGCTGGGGGTCGATCTGCTCGGGCAGCAGGTGCACCAGCGCGCCGCTGGCCAGGTGGGGGCGGGCTACGGGCTCGGCCAGGCGGGCCAGGCCCACGCCGTGCAGCACCAGGGCCAGGGTGGCGGCGCTGTTGTCGCTGCGGGTGCGGCCTTGCACGGGCCATTCGCCGCCGCCTGCGGCTTGGGCAATGGGCCAGCGGTTGAGGCTGGGGCTGACGCTGCTGGCGATGAGGTGGTGCTGGTGCAGATCGTCCAGGCTTTGGGGCGTGCCGTGACGCGCTAGATAAGCGGGGCTGGCGCACAGCAGGCGGCCGTAGCCGCCAATGGGGCGTGCCACCAGGCCGTCTTGCAGCACCTCGCCGGTGCGGATGGCGATGTCGATGCCGTCGCGGGCCATGTCGGCCAGGCGGTCGTCGGCGCTGATGTCCACCTTCAGGCCGGGGTAGCGCTCGTACAGGCCGGGCAGGCTGGGGGCCAGCACGGCCTCGGCCAGGGCGGGGCTCACGGCCACGCGCACCCAGCCGCTGGGGCCGGCCAAGCGCCCGCTCAAGTCGGCCTGTAGCACCTCGGCACTGCCCAAGATGCTGCGGGCATGCTGGGCCACCGTGTCGCCCTCGTCGGTGAGCGACAGGCCGTGGGTGCTGCGGTGCATCAGGCGCACGCCGCATTGGGCTTCCAGCCGCACCAGGGCGCGGCTGACTTGGCTGACAGGCCATTGGCGCTCGCGCGCCGCCGCCGAGAGCGAGCCCAAGGCCTGCACGCGCAGGAACAGGGCTAGGTCGTCGAGTTGCAGGTTCATGGCCTGATTGTGGGCGGCCACCGGCTTGTTTTGCAATATCTGCAAAACAGATTGGCTTTTGGATGGGTTTCGCGGGTTTGCTTACCTGCCTACAGTTCAAGCAACGCCCCAGCCCCTGCCGCTGTGGGCGCCAAACCGGAGACCCGCACCATGCACACCCCACCCGCCCTGGACGAGCACACCCGCCACCTGCTGCACGCCCAAGCTCGCACCGAGGCCCTGCGCCTGCGGCAGCAAGCCTTGAACGACGCGGGGGACGCGCTGTGGCATGCCGCCACACACGCCGCACAGCGCGCCGCAGCCCGGCTGCAAGCCCGCTTGCGCGCCCACACCAAGCTGCGCAGCCGCCTGAACTTGGGTTGAGGAGAGGCTCGCCATGCCGACCTTGCACTTGCAACTCTGCCCACCCCAGCCACCCGCCACGCTGCGCGCCTTGGGCCAAGCGCTGACGCAGATCAGCACCACGGTGCTGCACAAACGCAGCGCCGTCACAGCCCTGCATATTCAGCAAGCCGAGCCCAGCCACTGGGCGCTAGGCGGTGCGGCGCCTGAGGCGCCCATGGCGCTGCTGGAGATCCGCATCAGCCAGGGCAGCAACAGCGCTGAGGAGAATGCCGCGTTTGTGGCCCAGGCCTATGCCGCGCTGCAGGCCCACCTGGGCGCGCATACGCCGCTGGCCGAGGCCAGCTATGTGACGGTGCTGGAGGTGCCTGCTGAGAATTGGGGCTATGGCGGGCTGACCCAGGCACAACGACGAAAAACAGGCCCGCCTCAGACCGCTACAGGCACATAATGAAGCCTCCACCGACTAAGTCGCCATCGCGGCGTCAGACATGCCACTTTCAGTATTCGGGTTCATTGTTAAAGGTCCGGGCTACAAGGCCGACGCCCACAACGCGCAGCTGTCTTCGGGCCTGTTCACGACCTTCGTTGTTGGGGTTGCAGACTTTGCGGCGGCACAGTTGGCGGCCCAAGCGCTCGTCACCAATGGGGTGCAACTGATCGAGCTGTGTGGGGGCTTCACGGAGAGTGAGGCTGCGCAGATGCGCCAGCACATTGGGCCCAATGTGCCGATTGGGGTGGTGGTCTACAGCCCAGCGCAAGCCACAGCATTGGCAAACCTGTTTGCTTCATCTTGAAGAGCGGACAGGCTCTGTCTGCGGCCACAGTGGCAGCAGGGCGTGGGCACCGTGTGAAGACGTTTCCCTTCTTTCTCTTCAAGGTCTGATTCACCGCAGCCTCTTCCCATCGTCCACCCCACCCATGCCATGGCCTGGGTCGAGATCCCCGTGCAAGACCTGGCCTGCGCGGCGCAAGGCGCTCTGACCACGCATGGCCGTGCGGCCGACTCAACGTCGATCAACCTTCAGGGCCGCCACGGCCATCATCAAAGCGGGGTTGACGGACCCAGGGCACCAGGCGGCAGCGGTGGTCACCACATCCACCACCTGCGCCATGGGCTTGAACACCACGCTGTCTGGCGCAATGCGTTTGAGGGTGGCGGGCACCAAGGCGATGCCCTGCCCGCAGCCGACCGAAGCGACCTGTGTCGCGACGCTGCGCACCTCATGAAGAATGCGTGGTGAAAAGCCGCTGGCCTGGCACAGCGCGATGATGCGATCGAAGTACACCGGGCTGACGCGGCGGCTGAACATCACGAAGGCTTCTTCAGCCAAGTCGGCCAAGTCGATGCGCCGGCGCCGGGCCAAGCGGTGCTGCGCAGGCAGTGCCACTTGCAGCCGGTCTTGGGCCATGGTCTGGGTCTGGATGCCCTCGCCCAACTCGCCCTCTAGGCGCGCAAAGGCCAGGTCGACATCGCCAGCCAGCAGGGCGGGCACGGCGTCAGCACTGTCGATCTCGCGCACCGACAGCGTCAGCCTGGGGAACTGCTGGCGCAGGCGCTGCAGATAGGCGGGCAACACCTCCAGCATGGCCGATGAGATGGCGCCAATGGTCAGCATGCCGGTCTGGCCCGCCGTGGCCTCGCGCACGGCCAGCTCCATCTGCTCCATCTGCTGCACAAACTTGCGCACCGCCGGCACGATGGCCAGGCCCACCGGCGTCAATTGCGCTCCTCGGCGCGAACGCACGAACAGTTGCACCTTCAAGGCCTGCTCCAGCACTTGGATCTGCTCTGTCAAGGGCGGCTGCGACATGCCAAGCCGCTTGGCCGCGCGGCCAAAGTGCTGCTCCTCGGCAACGGCCAGAAACAGATAGAGATGTCGCATGAGGCGGAAATTGATCATGGCGTATCCATAGGTTTGGCGTATCAATAGCTTACTGAAATCGGAATTTACAGAATGTTGGCGGGCATCGACAGTGGTGACCTCAACCACAGCCCAAATCGCCGCGATAACGCCATGCCTGAATCCTTGCTTGCTCGCCTGGGCCGCCTAGACACCACCACCGTCTCAGACGCGCTCGACTTTCTCTCTCTGCCGGGTGCCACGGTGGGCTTGCGGCCTTTGTGGGCCTGCCCCCGCATCGTGGGCCGGGCCAGCACGGTTCAGTTAGGGCCTAAGCAGGGCAGCGCACCCACGGTGCATCTCATCTCGCCGGTGATTGCGGCCATTCATAGCGACGACCGCGTTCTGGTGATTGCTGGCGGCATCGACGGCATTTCCTGCTGGGGAGACATCTTGGCCAATGCGGCCAAGGTACGCGGAATTCGCGGCACGGTGATTGACGGCTTCAGCCGCGATATTGAGGCCAATGAGGAGATCGCCTATCCGGTCTACGGCCGTGGTGCCACGATGATCAGCGCCCGCAACCGCGTGGTGCAACGCGATGCCGGCTGCCCCATCCAGGTGGCGGGCGTGACGGTGTCAGAGGGCGACTACGTCATCGCCGACCAATGTGGCACGGTGTTTGTGGCTGCCTCGCGCATCGAAGAGGTCTTGGCTTTGGCCGAGCGGATCGCCCGTCGTCAGGAGGGCATGGTGCAAGCCGTGCGCGCTGGGCGCTCTGTCGAGGACGTGATGCACGACAAGGAGTTTGACGCCATCCAAACGGGAGCCGCACGATGAGCCCAGCCGACAAAGAACTGGTCGCCCTTTTTCAGGGCTTGGACACGCCGGGGGTGTCGGACGCCATGGACAAGCTGGGCATTCCGGGCCAGTGCTGGGGGCTTGCCCCGCTGGACAACTACCGGGGCACGGTGGTGGGCCCCGCCTTTACCGTGCGCTATGTGAGCTGCGGACAACCGGCGGGCACGGTCGGGGATTTCATCGACGAGGTGGCCGCAGGTGATGTGGTGGTGATCGACAACGGCGGCCGGACCGACTGCACCGTGTGGGGCGACATCATGACCCAGTACGCTGGCTTGCGCGGCATTGCGGCCACGGTGATTGACGGCGTCTGCCGCGATGTGGCCAAGGCCCTTGGGGACGGCTACCCGCTGTTCACTCGCGGCCGCTACATGCGCACCGGCAAAGACCGTGTGGAGGTGGCTGAAGTGAACGGGCCGGTGTCCATCGGCACAGCCCGGGTGGTCGCTCGCGACATCGTCGTGGCCGACGCCAGCGGCGTGGTGGTGGTGCCCAGAGCGCGTGCCCACGAGGTGGCAGACGTAGCCCACCGCATTGAAGCCGCCGAATCGCGCATCCGCGGCTTGATCGCCACGGGCATGACGCTGGCGGAGGCACGCGCCCAGACGGGCTACCACCAACTGCAAACGAGGGACGCATGAGCCAAGTCGACACCCACCAGCGCGCCCTCGCCTTGGGCACCTCCACCCTCTATGAGGCCTCGGGCCTGCCGTGTGCCATCGACCCCGCCATTCGCCCCATCTGGGTGGGCGCTGCGGTCGCTGGCCCGGCCTACCCGGTGCGCTGCTCGCCCGGAGACAACCTGGCCATTCACTTGGCGGTAGAGCGCGCGCCGCGCGGCAGTGTGCTCATCGTCACCACCGATGACTTTGTGGCAGGCTACTGGGGCGAGGTGATGACGGTGGCCGCCGAGGCCGCTGGCCTCACAGGCTTGGTGATAGACGGCGGCGTGCGGGATGTGGCGGCCATGACGCGCCGCAGGTTCCCGGTGTTCTCGCGGGGGATCTCGGTGCGCGGCACTATCAAAGCCAGCGCACCGGGGGTCGGACAAACGATCCGAATGACAGGTGTTGAAGTCGCTCTGGGCGATCTGGTGGTGGCCGATGACGACGGTGTGGTGGTGCTGCCCGCGGCCGAGGCAGCTCGGGTACTTGCGGCAGGCGAGGCCAGAGCGGCCAAAGAGGCGGAGTTCATGCGTCGCCTGGCTGCGGGTGCCAGCACGGTGGACTTGCTGGGCTTGTCCCATTGGCGGGAGCGCGCATGACAGACCTGCCCATGCGCTTGAATGCCCACTTGGCGGCCGCGCAGCCCTCGGCCACCTACCGCATGATTGACCGCGTGGCCGAGCGCAAGGCCGCAGGCGTGGCGGTCATCTCGCTCAGCGCGGGTGAGCCCGACTTCGACACGCCTGTGCATGTGCGTGAGGCCGCCATTGCGGCCATCCACGCAGGCCACACCCGCTATACCCAAGTGGCGGGGTTGCGGCCACTGCGTGAGGCCATCGCGGCCAAGTTTGCGCGAGAGAACGGCCTGCCCACGCGCTGGCAGGACACCATCGTCTGCAGTGGCGGCAAGCAAGTCATTTACAACGCGCTGGCGGCCACCCTGAACCCTGGGGACGAAGTGATCGTGCCCGCACCCTTCTGGGTCAGCTACCCCGAGATGGTTGCTTTGTGCGGCGCGCGAGCAGTGACCGTGCCCTGTACCGAGGCCTCTGGCTTCAAGCTGACGCCTGAGGCGCTGAGCAACGCGATCACGCCGCGCACACGGTGGCTGATCCTCAATTCACCGTCCAACCCCACAGGGGCGGTGTACTCGCGGGCCGAGCTGCAAGCGCTGGCCGAGGTGCTGCTCAGGCATCCGCATGTGCTGCTGTTGTCTGACGACATTTATGAGCATCTGACCTTTGACGGTGAGTGCTTTGTGACCATGGCCCAAGTTGAGCCACGGTTGGCCGAACGCACCCTGACGATGAACGGTGTGTCAAAGGCCTATGCGATGACCGGCTGGCGGATCGGTTACGCCACCGGCCCCCAGTGGCTGCTGCAAGCCATGGAGAAACTGCAAGGGCAGCAGACCTCAGGGGCGAGCAGCATTTCCCAGCACGCCGCGCTGGCCGCGCTCAAGGGCCCGCAGGGCTTCGTCAGCGAGGTTCGGCAGGTCTTCCAGCGGCGTCGCGACTTGGTGGTTGAGCGCCTGAACCGTGGCTTCGGCCTGCGCTGCGCACGACCCGCCGGCGCCTTCTACGCCTTTGCCTCGTGCGAGGGCTTGATCGGACGCAGCAGTGCTGGGGGCCGTCTCTTGCGCACCGACGAGGATGTGGCCCTGGCGCTGTTGGATGAGGCTCAGGTGGCGGTGATGCAAGGCAGCGCTTTCGGCCTAGGGCCGTACCTGCGCATCGCCTACGCTATTGACGATGCGTCGCTCGCCCGAGCCTGCGACGCGATCCAGACGTTTTGTGAGGGAAGCACACCATGACCGGATTCGACGGCCATCGCGTGATTCTGGCTTTGCCATGCCAAAGATGTTCATGCATGGCGAGCAGAACCAGCGCTTGAGCTACTTGCCACTGCTGCGCCGCGAAGGGGTTCAGGTGGAAGAGGTACCGCTGTGCGGCTGCATGAGCCGAAGCGCGGCAACTGACACGGCAGGTCAGCCCTACTGACACCACGGTGTCAGCAGAGGGTGGGCACCATGTGAAGACGTTTTCTTCTTCACGTTCAATTCACCGGAGCCCTTTCTCATGACCCACCCCACCCACGCCATTGCCTGGTTCGAGATCCCCGTGCAAGACCTGGCCCGCGCCCAGGCGTTTTATGAGGCCGTGACCGGCCACGCCATGCGGCGCGAGGCCATGGGCCCATCGCAAGGTGCGGTGTTTGCCTATGACTACCCGCAGGGCGTGGGAGGCGCTCTGATGTGTGGGCCCACGGCCCCGGCGCCGGCCAGCGGCGGCACGCTGGTGTACCTGGACGCCAGCCCCTCGCTGGACGCGGCCTTGGCCCGGGCCGTGTCCGCCGGGGGCCAGGTGGCGCTGCCGCGTCAAGCCTTGCCGCCGGGCATGGGCTTCTTTGCGCACATCACCGATCTGGATGGCAACCGCGTGGGCTTGCACGCACTAGACTGAGCATCAGGCCGTGAATAGTCGCTCGGCTATCCACGCCCCTCTTCCTTGCCCATGCGCCGCGCCGACCGCCTGTTCCAACTCGTCCAAATCATCCGCGGGCGGCGCCTGACCACGGCGGCGTTTTTGGCGCAGCGGCTGGAGGTGTCCGAGCGCACCATTTACCGCGATGTGGCCGACCTGCAAGCCCAAGGTGTGCCGCTGGAGGGCGAGGCGGGTGTGGGCTATCGGCTGGGTGCGGGGTTTGACTTGCCACCACTGTTGTTCACCGCTGAAGAGGCGATGGCCTTGGTGGCCTCGGTGCGGTTGGCCCAGCCTTGGTTGGACCCGGCCTTGGCCCGCGCGGCCGAGCTGGCCTTGGGGCGGGTGATGTCGGTGCTGCCCAGCAGCACGCGGGCCGCCGCCCAGGCCCTGCCGCTGTTTGCGCCGCCCGTGGCATCGGCCAGCCTGAACCCAACGCAACAGCAAGGCTTGCAGCAGTGGCGCGAGGCCACGCAAGCGCGCCAGCGGGTGAGCCTGCAGTACCGCGATGCTGAAGCCCAAGCCAGCCAGCGCAGCGTGCGGCCCTTGGGCTGCTTTTATTGGGGCGGGCGCTGGACGCTGGCGGCCTGGTGCGAGCTGCGCCAGGACTTTCGCAGCTTCAGGCTGGACAGGCTGGTGGCCGTGGAGGTGCAAGCCCTGCCGCAGGGCCGCTTTGCCGACGAGACCGGCCGCACCCTGGCCGACTACCTGCGCAGCCGGGCACCGGCGGAGGTGGTGGCGCAATGGCAGCAGCAGGCCTGACAAGGCCCGCGTTGGCCAGGCGCGCTGCCGTTCAGTAAGCCCAGAGCACAGGCTTGCCCAAGCGCACCCAGCCTTCGTAGTGGTGGCCAAAGGCCTTGTCGACTTGGTTGCGCTTGACCTTGAAGGTGGGGGTGATGAGGTCGTTGGCCACGGTCCAGGGCTCGGTCATCAGCACCACGCAGTCGAGTTGCTCGTGCGGGTCAAGGCGGGCATTGAGTGTCTTCAGGAAGGCCGCCATCGCGGTCTCCAATTCAGCGCGGCCCTCGGCTTGGGCGGCCTTGCGCGCGGCCTCGGGGTTGAGCATGGCCAAGGCCAGAGGCTGGCCCATATTGGCGCCCACCACGCAGCAGGCCTCCACCGCCCCTTGGGTCATGAGCTTGTCTTCAATGGGCGCCGGGGCGATGTACTTGCCCTTGCTGGACTTGAACAAGTCTTTGATACGGCCGGTGATGCTGAGGTTGCCCTCGGCATCAAATTGGCCTTGGTCGCCCGTCTTGAGCCAGCCGTCGTCGGTGAAGGTTTCGCGGGTTTGCTCTGGCGACTTGTAATAGCCCAGCATCACGCCGGGGTGGCGCATTTGGATCTCACCGCTGGCCATGTCGATGCGAGTCTCCACACCGGCATGGTTGGGGCCGACGGTGCCGGGGCGCGGCTGACCCGGGATGGTGCATTGGCTCAGGCCGCAGTTTTCCGTCATGCCGTAGACCTCCATCACCTCCAGGCCCAGCTTGGCATACCAGCGCAGCAGGTCAGGCGGCATGGGGGCCGCACCGCCAGCAGCGAATTCGCATTGATCCAAGCCCAGGGCCTTTTGGATCTTGCGGCGCACCAGCCAACCCACCAGGGGCAGGCCCAGGAGTTTGTCGAGCTTGGCCGGTGGCATCTTGGCGTGCACCCCCTGCTGGAACTTGACCCACAAGCGCGGCACCGAGAAGAAGGTGGTGGGGCGGGCGCGCTGCAGGTCGGCCGCGAAGGTCTCTAAGCTTTCGGCAAACCACACCCGCATGCCGGTGGCCAACTGGCCGTGCTCCACCAGCACGCGCTCGGCCACGTGTGAGAGCGGCAGGTAGCTGAGCATGCGGGTGTCTTGGCGCATGGGCACGCGCTTGAGGCCCGAGGCCACCGACCACGCAAAGGTGCCGAAGCTGTGCATCACGCCCTTGGGGGTGCCGGTGGTTCCCGAGGTGTACATCAGGGTGCACAGCTCATCCCCCGGGCGCACCGGGTTGCCACCCAGGGGCGCGGTGCTGGCGGAAATGTCTTCCCAGCGCAGGCCGGGCGCGCCTTCGGGGCTCAGGGGCATGCGCACGCAGGGCATGCCTTGCGGGATGCCCGAGCGCATGTCGGCAAAGCCGTCGAGCTTGCCCACGAACAGGGCGCGAGACTCGGAGTGCGCCAAGATCTGCGAAATGGTGTCGGCCGCCAAAGTGGGGTAGAGCGGCACCGAGACATAACCCGCCATCCAGATGGCCCAGTCGGCCATCAGCCACCAGGCAGTGTTCTTGGACAAGATGGCCACCTTGGCGCCGGGCTCAAAACCCTGGGCTTGCAGCCACGCGGCCATGCGGCGGGTTTCTTCAAGGGCTTCACGCCAGGTGAAGTCGCGCACCACACCGCCACCCACGGGTTGGCTGAAGGCAATGTGCTGGGGCGAGTGTTGCTCCCAGTGATACAGGCGCTCCAGGGCCAAATGGCTGGCAGGGACCTGGGTATCGGTGGCGGGGTTGAAGCTGCTCATGTTTGGCAAAGAAGTTAGGGGTCCAACGAATCTACGGCGCAGAGCCTACCGACTCACCGCAGGCACAGGCATCGGCGTCTACCCTTGGAGTTTGTCAGTTCCACACGCAGTCACGGCTTGGCTTCAACGCAAGAAGGCGTCGTAGCCGGTCTTGCAAATGAGGGCGCCCACCACCACGATGAACACCCCGCGCACAAAGCCCGCCCCGTGCTTGAGCGCCAGGCGCGTGCCCAGCAGGCTGCCTGCCACATTGGCCACAGCCAGCACGGCGGCCATGTGCCACCAGATGTGGCCCTTCCAGGCAAACAGGCCGATGGCAGCGGCATTGGTGGCCATGTTCAGCAGCTTGGCGCTGGCCGAGGCATGCAAAAAGTCGTAGCCCAGCAGGCGCACAAACAAGAAGACGAAAAAGCTGCCGGTGCCCGGGCCAAAGAAGCCGTCGTAAAAACCAATGCTCAGGCCCATGCCAGTGGCCAGCCAAGCTTCTTGGCGGCCTTCAAAGCGGGGCGCGTGCTCGCGGCCTAGCTCTTTCTTGGCCAGGGTGTAGATCAGAATCGCCAGCAGGATCAGGGGCAAGGCCTTGCGCAGGCCCTCGGCGCTGATGAGCGTGAGCACCCAGGCCCCGGCAAAGCTGCCCACCAGGGCGGCAGCCACCGCAGGCGCCAAAGCCCCCCAGCGCAGGCTGACGCGACGGGCATATTGGCTGGCCGCCCAGGCCGTGCCCCAGATGGCGGCACCCTTGTTGGTGCCCGAGAGCGTGGCGGGCGCCGCCGTGGGAAAGGTGGCAAACAGCGCGGGCAAGAGCACCAGCCCGCCGCCGCCCACAATGGCATCCACAAAGCCAGCCAGGGCGGAGGCCGCCGTGACGATGATCCACTCCAACATTGCTGCGTCCAGACGGTTTGCGCCAAAGCCGACGATGGTAGCACCCCAAAGACAAAGGGCACCAGCGGTGACTGGTGCCCTTGCTTTGCGTTGCGTCGTGACTGCCTTGACCCGGATGAGGGCCGCAGCCTGGCTCGATGAGTTCTGGTTATCGGCCCGACAGTTTGTCTCCTCGGACCCCCATCAACGCGGCACCCCGTGAGGGTGCATCGCTGAGAGTGAGCGCACTGTAAGGGGGCGCGGGCGCGCCTCACATCAGTGCTAACCCCGGGCGACGGGTGTTTGCAACATCCACTCGGCGGCCTTCTCGGCCAACATCAGCACCGGTGAATTGGTGTTTCCACTGGTGATCAGCGGCATCACGCTGGCGTCGGCAATGCGCAAGCCCGCCACGCCCCGGAAGCGCAACTGCGCATCGACCACCGCCGTGGGGTCGTCGTCGCGGCCCATCTTGCAGGTGCCCACCGGGTGAAAGATGGTGGTGCCGATGTCCCCGGCCAAACGCGCCAAGTCTTCGTCGCTTTGAAACTGCACGCCGGGCTTGATCTCTTGGGGCTGATAGCGGGCCAGCGCGCTTTGGTTGACGATGCGGCGGGTCAGGCGCAGCGAGTCCGCCGCCACTTGCCGGTCTTCAGGCGTGGAGAGGTAGTTGGGGCGGATGGCGGGCGCGGCTTTCGGGTCTGCCGAAGCAATATCCACCCGGCCGCGCGAGGTGGGGTTGAGGTTGCAGACGCTGGCCGTGAAGGCATTGAAGCGGTGCAGCGGCTCGCCAAAGGCGTCCAGCGACAGGGGTTGGACGTGGTACTGCACATTGGGGTGCGCCTGCTCGGGAGAGGAGCGGGTGAAGGCCCCCAACTGCGAGGGCGCCATGCTCAAGGGGCCGCTGCGCTTGAGGACGTACTCCAAGCCCATCATCGCCTTACCCCACAGCGAATGCGCCATGGTGTTCAGCGTCTTGACGCCACTGACCTGATAGACCGAGCGGATCTGCAGGTGATCTTGCAAGTTAGCACCCACTGACGGCAAATCTCTTTGCACGGCAATGCCGAGGCTTTGCAGGGTCTCAGCCGGGCCTAGGCCTGAACGCTGCAAGATGGCTGGCGTGCCGATGGCGCCGGCGGTCAGCACGATCTCGGTGGTGCAGCGGGCTTGCACGGGCTCGCCGCCCTGCTCGGGAATGATCTCCACGCCCACCGCCCGCAGCGCGCCTTGCGCGTCCGGCTCCAGCAGCAGGCGGTGAACGGTGGCGCCCAGCCAGATCTGCAAATTAGGGCGCGGAAAGGCCGGCCGCAAGAAGGCCCTGGCGCTGTTCCAGCGAAAGCCGCTGCGTTGGTTGACCTCGAAGTAGCCCACGCCTTCATTGCTGCCGCGGTTGAAGTCTTCGGTGGCGGGCACACCGGCCTGCTGGGCAGCCTGGGAAAAGGCGTCCAAGATCTCCCAAGACAAGCGCTGCTTTTCCACCCGCCACTCGCCGCCGGCACGCAGGCCCTTGGAGTCAAACCCGGGTGCTGCGTGGAAAGCGTTCTCGCCCTTCCAGTGGTCTTCGTGCCGCTTGAAGTAAGG
This sequence comes from Ideonella sp., assembly GCF_044358605.1. GTDB lineage: Bacteria > Pseudomonadota > Gammaproteobacteria > Burkholderiales > Burkholderiaceae_C > Ideonella. The sequence goes on along the minus strand of NZ_JBIKNQ010000006.1, from coordinate 34,011 downwards.
CAGGCACTGGTCCCAGCGCCAATGCTCGGCCCCGGTGAGCGCGGCCCATTGGTCGTAATCCCGCGCTTGTCCGCGCATATAGATCATGCCGTTGATGCTAGAGCAGCCCCCCAGCACGCGCCCACGCGGGTAGCGCAGCGAGCGGCCATTGAGCCCCGCATCGGGCTCGGTCTTGTAGAGCCAGTCGGTGCGCGGGTTGCCAATGCAATAGAGATAGCCCACAGGGATGTTGATCCACACATAGTCATCGCGCCCACCGGCCTCGATCAGCAAGACCTCGCGCTCCGGGTCGGCCGACAGCCGATTGGCCAACAAGCAACCGGCCGTGCCGCCGCCAATGACGATGTGGTCGTAGGTTCTGGAACTCATGGATGCAAAACAGCTAGGGGGATGGGACAGTGTGCCGCATGACAAGGCACCACCGCACGACGCGCGCCCATGACACAGCCCGGGTGAACCCTTAAGGCTAGCCTGCCGGGCAGGTCGGTTCAATCTAGGGGGTACCTCTCACGAAACCCCGGCAGCGCCTGACCTCGCCGCCGAAAATTCGCACGCCCCAAGAAGCGATGCTACGCGCGCCAACGCAAGGTGACCAGCGAGCACGAACGGGCCAACACAGTCAAATTTCAAAGCAGCCACGGAGCGAGGAGAGACCATGAGCCAACGCCTATTCACCCAGCGTGTACGCCACCCCTGGGAGTTGGACCCAGATGCCGCCGAGACCGCGCCATTCAGTCCCATCAAGTGGGACTTGTATGCCAGCACTTGGGCTGACCCGAGCGCTATCGGGGTGCAGCAGGTCATCGTGGGTACAGACGGCAACGACCACCTCACTGGAACCGGTGCGGCGGATGTGATCGACGGTCTTCAGGGCGCCGACACGATGGCAGGCGGGGCCGGCGACGATGTCTACATCGTCGATAACGCCACAGATGTGGTTGTTGAGGCCACCGAAGAAGGCTTCGACACCGTGCTAGCCAGCGTCAGCATGGCATTGAGCGCACATGTTGAAGACCTGATCCTGACAGGGGAGGCTATCCGGGGCACCGGCAATGACCTCAGTAACGTGATCCGTGGCAACGCCAGCAACAACGTCTTGTATGGCTTGGGCGGATGGGATGGCCTGTACGGCGGGGGCGGCGACGACACTTTGCATGGCGGCGAAGACGTCGATACCCTTTATGGAGACGACGGTAACGACATTCTGTACGGCGAGGCCGAACAAGACGTCATGCATGGTGGCAGCGGCGATGATCGCTTGGAGGGCGGGAGCGGCAATGACTTGATGAGCGGTGACAGCGGCGCCGATACCCTCATTGGCGGCGACGGGGACGATTACTTGGAGGGTGAGGCTGGCATCGATCAGATGCTGGGGGACGCCGGTAACGACAGCTTTGGTTTCCAAGCAACAAGCGCCACGGGCACATCAGGATTGATCGACGGAGGGGCAGGCATAGACCATCTGACGGTTGACCTGCGGACCACTGAAGCCGCCCTCACTTGGCGCAACGATCCGAATCAGGCCTTCACATTCCTGGGGACCAACATTAGGAGCATTGAAAGCCTGGGGCTCCTTCTTGGCAGTGGCAATGATGTAGTGACCAATCTGCTGAGCACTGGCCATGATCGGCTAGATGGAGAGGGTGGCAACGACTACCTCGCCTCTGGCGCCGGCAATGATTCCCTTTCTGGTGGCCTTGGCAATGACACATTGCTAGGCGGAGTCGGCGACGATCAGTTCGACGGAGGACTGGGCTCAGACTTGGTCTCGGGTGAAGCGGGAAACGACCATTTTCAGTATGGCGCCTTGGATGCCACTCAAAGCGGCTCCGACACACTGAGCGGTGGCGAAGGTTTTGACACTTTGAGTGCGTTGTGGGCATACAGCACCAACAATATCACCCTCATCAATAGCGCCTGCCAGACGCTACGGGCCGAGGGCGTGACCTTATCTGGGTTTGAGCAGTTCTATCTGGTGACTGGAGCAGGCAACGACAAGATTTCCAACGCCGGATTCAGCGGCAATGACCGAGTCGACAGTGGCGCAGGCCAAGACACCATAGACGGTGGAGCAGGGGCTGATACGCTCTCCGGGGAAGCCGGCAACGACAGCCTGCTTGGCGGTGATGGAAACGACTTTCTGGATGGCGGCATCGGATCCGACACGCTCTTGGGTGGTGCGGGCAACGACGAGTTTGTTGATGGCAATTACGCAGCGCCAGACGCTAGCCCCGATGTCATCAACGGCGGCATCGGTATCGACACCCTTACGGCCGAATGGAGCAATGCCTCCACCAGCATCGTCTGGCGAAACGATCCAAATGTAGTCAAGATCGTCTTAGGCAACAGCGTGTCTGGCATTGAGCGTCTGTACCTGACACTGGGCGAGCACAACGACTCCATCACCAATCTGGTGGCCGGGGGCAGCAACTACATTGAGGGTCGTGGCGGTAACGATTACATAGAGCTCGGCGCTGGCGCAGACACACTGGCGGGAGGTACAGGTAACGACACCCTGATAGGTGGCCGCGGAGCAGACGAGTTGTCGGGGCAGGAAGGCCGCGACACGTTTGTCTTCAATGGCCTGGATGCTGCCGACCTGATTTGGGATTTCAACGGCGCAGATGACGTTCTGCGATTTGACATGGCAGGGCTTCCAGTGGGTGACCGCGACAGACTTGTGGAGGGCGCTTGCGTCATCAACGGCCCGGGCGGCTTCTCGAACAAAGCCGAGTTGGTGATTTGCACTCAGAGCATTCAGGGAGAGATCACGGCGGAAAGTGCAGCACTCGCCATTGGCAGTGCAACAAGCAACTACGCCTTGGGCCAAACCTGCCTGTTCACGGTCAGCAACGGCAGTGATTCTGCGGTGTACTACTTCAAGTCCACCGATCGCAATGCCGTCGTCAGCGCCACTGAGCTGAAGCTGCTGACCACGTTGTTGAGCGCACCCACCACAACCATTGACGATTACATCTTTGGCCCCTGAACCCAGGGGGCGCCCATCGGGCGCCCCTCAGGTCAATCCACCGGCTTGCCGACTTCCGGCGCAGCCCGCGCATCCTCAAACAAGCGATACCAATCCACCCGGCGAGTCAGCCACATCACGGCGGCGACGGCGGTGAAGAGACCCACCGAGCCGATGACCAGCGCGGTTTGTTCGCGTTGCAGCAGCACGTACATCAAGCCGTAAAGCAGAGCCATGGCGCTGGCGAAGAGCAGGCCGGCTTTGCGCTGGCCCAGCATGTGGGCGGTGTAAGTGCCCAGCAGGGCCACGCAGGCGGTGCTGGCGGCGGCGTAGGCGATCCAGAAGGCGAAGTGTTCGGAGAGGCTCAGCAAGAGCAAGAAGAACAGCGTCAAGGCCAAACCCACCAGCGCGTATTGCACCGGGTGGACGCGGCGCACGCGGCCCTTGCCCAGCACCTCGACCAGGGCCACGGCCACAAAGGTCAGCGCAATGAAGAGCAGGCCGTACTTGGTGGCGCGGTCGCTGAGCATGTAGGGGTTGACCGGGTCGATGAAGGAGACGGCCAGGGTGTCCACGCAGCCTTTGGGAGCAACGGCTTCCGCGGCGGCTTCCGCTGAATAACGCAGTTCATCCATTGACCTTTGCGAGGTGCTCACATCGCACAAAGGGGCGTCGTCCAACACTTGCTTGGGTGCGGCCGAGGCCAATGAGGAGACCTGCCACTGCGCCTCGAAGCCGGTGTCGCTGACGTCGCGTTGGGTCGGCAAGAAGCGGCCACCAAAGGAGGGATGCGGCCAGTCGGAGCTGAGCTTCCAGGTGGTGGCGTTGGCGGCGGGCACCACGGCCAAGCGGGCGGTGCCCACCAGCTCCAGCTCGATGCGGGCGGTGACAGCGGCCTTGTCGTCGGCCAAGGGCCAGGGCGCGGGCAGCGTCACATGAAAGCCTTGTTTGTATTCGGCATGTTGGGTGCCGGGCTGCACCGCCAACTCGGTGCCCTGAACCACGGCTTTGGCTTGGCGCACACCGCGCACATCGCCCAGCGCCAGCAGAAGCACGGCGGGCTGGCATTTCAGCCGCCCATCGGCGCGCTCGGCCACGGGGCGCATGGCCTGGGCGCTGGCCCAGTCGGCCTCCAGGGCAAAGCGGCCCACATAGCCGTTAACTTTGAACAAGCCTCGGTAGCGGGGCTCGCTGTTCAGGCTGCTGGTGATGCGCAAGTTGTCAGGGGTGGATTGCAGCAGGAACTCGCGCTTCTCGACCACCTTCTTTTTGCTTTTGCCCTCGCCCTCGGTGCTGTCCCATTCCTCGGCACATTGGCGCTGCAGCAGTGGGCCCAACACGGTTTGCGCCCCGGCGTGTGACTGTTGCACGCTGCGCTCGGCCTCTTGCTGGCGCTCGGCGCGCTCGTCCACCAAGAAGCCAATGCGCGCCAACACGATGGTCAGCCCCACCGCGAATGCGCCCACGGCAAGAACTTTGCCCAGTACAGGAAATTTCATGTGATGGCCTCATCAAGCCCTTGTTCAGAAGGCTTGCAGCATCACGCCCTTGGGTGAGGGCAGCATGGGCTGTGTGAAGCGTGGGTGAAGTGAAGCGGGCGTTCACCCAGGTTTGGCTCTTAGCGCGCACCTCGTTAGTCCTCTTGCTCGCCTGAGGATGGGTTGATAGATTGCCGCCATGCCTGCAGTGCGCCCCACCCCTGCCCTCGGCCCGCGCGAGTGGAGCACCGCCGAGGCGCGCCCAGTCGAGCGCTTGGACTACTGGGTGGGTGCTATCTGCGAGGCTTTTTTGGAGATGGACTGCCACTCGCGTGCAGCGGAGTGCTTTGATGGCACGCTGACCCACCTGCCTTTGCAGCAGTTGGCCCTGAATCAGGTGTGCGCCTCCACGCAAGAGGTCTACCGCACGCCGGCCAACATCGCTCGCAGCAGCGCCCAGCCCTTCTATTTGATTACCCAAACTGAACAGCCTTGGCAGGTGAAGCAGGGCGGGCAGCGGCTGCAACTGCGGCCCGGCGATGTGGTGTTGGTCGATGCCGCGCAGCCCTATGAGCTTCACTTCCCGAACTCGGTCAGCTGCCTGTCGATACAGATGCCACGCAGCTGGGTGGGGCAGTGGCTGCGGACCATCGACACCCCCGCCGCTCGGGTGGCGCACCGTGAGCAGGGCTGGGGGCATATGCTGTCGGCACTCTGCGTTCAACTGGGGCGCCAACCCGGCTTGGCGCTCCAAACTGCGCCAGATTGGTTGGAGGGGCACTTCGGTGCCATGCTGAGTGCGGCCCTGGAGCCAACCCTTCTGGAACCCCCGCTGAGGAGCTGCCGAGCGCTGCATCAGCGCGCCGTATCCAGCATGCGCGAGCGTCTAGACCAGCCGGGCTGGAGCGCCACCGATCTGGCCTCTGACTTAGGCGTCTCACTGCGCACCTTGCAGCGTGCCTTTACGGATGTGGGTGAAACAGTGGCTGGCAGTTGGCGTGCGATGCGCATCGGCCACGCGTGCGCGCTGCTGTCGCAGCCCAGGTTGGCAGGCTTAGCGATGTCGGAGATTGGTCGGCGCTGCGGCTACGTCGACGCGTCGCACTTCTCACGAGATTTCCAGCGCTGCATGGGCAAGACGCCGCTGCGTTGGGCGCGGGAGCGGGGCCACGTTGTCCTTGAGTGACAGCAAGGTGGCAGCGGCGCATCTCGCTCAAGCGGCGTGATTGGGCAATCTGTGTGGCGTGAATCGACCATTTTGCAGGCCCATCAGCGCCTAGATTGGGGACGTGCGGCGTCGGCCGCCATCATTGAAACCTACTCTAGGAGAACCCCATGTCTGATACCTACGTGCTGGTTCACGGCGCCTGGCACACCGGCGAGTTGATGGAACCCGTCGCACAGCACTTGCGCGCCAAAGGCCACACCGTTCATTGCCCAACCTTGGCCGGTAACCGCCCCGGCGATGACCGCAGCAGCATGGGGCTGGACGAGGCGGTCGCATCGCTCGTGGACTATCTCAATCAGAACGACCTCCAGGACGTGCGCCTGATGGGCCACAGCTACGGCGGCATGGTGATCAGCCACGCTGCCGATCAGGTGGGCCACCGCATTCGGCGTCTGGTGTACTGGAACGCTTTCGTGCCTCTGGATGGCGAGTCCCTCAACGACTTGGTGCCGCCGCACTACGTGGCGCTGTTCGAGAGCATTGCGGCCAGCAACAAAGGCGCCGTGATGCTGCCCTACCCGATCTGGCGCGAATGCTTCATCAACGACGCCGATGCGGCCTTGGCAGAAAGCACGTTCGGGCTGTTGAATCCGCACCCCAACAAGACCTTCACCGACAAGGCAAAGCTGTCGATGCCGTTGGCGGCGATGCCCATGGGCAAGAGCTACATCAACTGCCAGCAAGACACGGCTTTGCCGCACAGCCTACCGTGGCACCCGCGCTTGTCTGAAAAGCTAGGCCTGTTTCGGCTGGTCGAATGTGCAGGCAGCCATGAGCTGTGCTTCACGGACCCGCAGCGCTTGGCAGATGCTATCGAGCAGGCCGGCAGGGATTGATCGGGCCTCACAGGCCAATGCTGGAAGGCAGGCGAATACTCAAGCGCAAGCCCGGCTCGGCGTTCTGGGCCGACCACGTGCCGCCATGCAGGGCCACCACTTGACCAACGATGGCCAGGCCCAGGCCACTGCCTTTGCGGCCATCGCTGGGATTGGCGGTGGCAAAGAAGCGCTGGCCCAGTTGCGGCAGCGCAAAGTCGGGCACGCCCGGGCCATGGTCGCGCAGGCTCCAGCACACTTGGCGGCCCTCGCGGCGCACGGCCAACTCCAGACTGCGCGGCTCGCCCTGTGCGCCGTGCTGGCAGGCGTTGACCAGGGCGTTGGAGAGGGCCAGGCCTAAGGCTTCGGCGTCGCCCATCACGGGCGCATGCTCGCGGGCCAGCCAGTGCACACTCAAGCCGCATTGGCTCAGGCGCGCAGCGTGCTCGGCCAACACGCGGTCGGTGATGGCCACCAGGTCGATAGGGTCGCGGTGGGCTGGGGCGCGCAGGGTTTCGAGTTTGGACAGGGCCAAGAGCTTGTCCACCAGCTCGCGCATGCGCTCCACCTGCCCCTCAATCTGTGCGGTAAATCGTTGACGGTCGCTCGGCGGTAGATCGTCTTGCAGCAACTCAGCCGCGCCCTGAATGGCCGTGAGCGGGCTTTTGAGCTCGTGGGTCAGGGCGCGCACATCGTGTTCCAGCCGGTCGCGCCCTTCCAGGCGTTGGCGCATGCGGTCCATGGCTTGGGCCAGTTCGCCCAACTCGCCGGGCAGCTCGGGCGGACGGGGTGCGGCGGCCAGGTCGCCCTCTGGCTGGCCCACGGCCAAGGCATAGCGGCGCAGGCGGCGCACCGAGGCCACGGTCCAGAAGGTCACGCCCAGGCCCACCAGCAACGACAAGCCCATCAGCCAAACCCCCGCCCAAAATATTTTGCGCTCGGCGCGGTCGATAAAGGGCGCGACGGTGGCCAGCGGTTTGCCCACCGTCACCACCCCAAGCAAGCGTCCGTCTTGCTGCACCGGGGCGGCGACAAACATCACCGAGGTCCGGTCATCGGTTTGCACCTCGCGGGTGGCGCGGGCGCCGTACTCGCCGCGCAAGGTGCGGGCCACGTCGCGCCAGCGTGAATAGTCCTCCCCCACGGCGGGCTTGGGGCCAGAGTCAAACACTACCCGGCCCGCAGCGTCGGTCACATAGACCCGAAAGTCGAGCGTGCGTTTGTTCAGGCCCCAGATCTTGGCGTCAATGGGGCGGCTGGCATAGCTGTGCACTTGCTGGGCAAAGGCCGTGCCCTCCAAGGTGCCGCCGGGCGGCAAGGCGGCCAAGTCGTCGGTGACGGTTTCGGCCAGCAGGTTGGCGGTGTCGATGAGGATGTCTTCCATCACCTCGCGCACGCTGGGTTTGACCTCGGCTAAGAAGACGCGCAGCACAAAGAAGGCCGCCAAGCCCGTGATCAGCAAAAAGCCGCCCAAGAGGCGCAGGCCGATGCGCATGGCGTGGCCTTAGCCGCCGTGGGCTGGCGGCAGCTCCAGCGCATAACCCAGGCCACGGTGGGTGGCGATGGGCTCCAGGTCGGGCCGACACTCGCGCAGCTTGGCGCGCAAGGTCTTGACGTGGGTGTCCACGGTGCGGTCTGTGGCCTCGCTTTGCAGGCCCCAGACTTGGTCGAGCAGCCACTCGCGGCTGCGGATGCGGCCGGGTGCACTCAGCAGCGTGGCCAGCAAGCGGAACTCCATACGCGTCAGGGCCAAGGTGTGGCCGCCAAAGCGAATGCGCTGGCCGTCTTCGTCCAGCTCAAACAGCGCGGCGGCTGCGGGCGCGGGCACAGTGGCCAAGCTAGAGCGGCGCAGCAAGGCGCGCAAGCGGGCCACCAGCTCGCGCGGGCTGAAGGGTTTGGTCAGGTAGTCGTCGGCCCCGGTTTCCAGCGCAATCACGCGGTCCATCTCCTCGGCCCGTGCGGTCAGCATCAGCACAGGCAGCGCGCGCAGGCGGGGGTCGGCGGCGGCACGCCACTGGCGGCACAGGTCCATGCCGTTACCGTCGGGCAGGCCCACATCCAGCACGGCCACGTCCGGGCGCTGCTGCTGGGCCTGCTGGTGGGCCTCGCGCACCAGCAGGTGGTGCTGCACCTCAAAGCCTTCGCGGCGCAGCGCAAAGACCACGGTCTCGGCAATGGCCGGGTCGTCTTCGAGCAGCAAAACCTGGGGCATGGGTTCAGCGGGCCAGGTGCGAACCCAAGACGGGGAAGAGCTTGAGCAGGCCATCTTGCAGCAGCTCCACCGCCATGGCCGCCAAGATCAAGCCCATCAGCCGGGTCATCACATTGATGCCGGTTTGGCCCAGCACTTTGGCAATGCGGCCTGCGGCTGAGAAAGCCAAAAACGTGGCCACACCAATCACCACGCCATAGCCCACCAGGGCCGCATGCTCCCAGAAGCTGCGAGTCTTCTCGGCATAGATGACCATGGTGGAGATGGTGGCCGGGCCGGTGAGCAAGGGGATGGTTAGCGGCACCACCGCAATCGACGAGCCCGAATCCGCTTTGGCCTGGCCTTCATCCACATCTTTGGCCCGGCTCTCGGCGGGCTGGGCGTTCAGCATGTTCAAGGCCGAGATCAGCAGCAGCAGGCCCCCGCCGACCTGAAAGCTGGCAATGGAGATGCCAAAGAACTCAATGATCTTCAGCCCCGCCACGCTGCTGATGGCAATGACCAAGAAGGCCGCAAAAGAGCTGATGCGGATGGTGCGCTGTCGCTCCTCTCGGCTCAGGTGCTGAGTGAAGTGAATGAAGAAGGGCACCACGCCAATCGGGTTGACGATGGCGAGCAGGGCAATCAGAGGCTTAATGAACTCCATGGCCGCGCATTCTGGCTGCTGCGCTGCCGATTGGCGAGCCAGGGCCTGGTAACAACTAACGCAAGGGACGCGACCCGCCCAAAAGCTGGGCCGCATAGCGCAAGCCAGCCGCCGCGCGCGGGCCGTACCAACTCAGCAGCTCGCCATCCACCAAGCGCACACGCGCCTGCGGGCACAGCGCTTGAGCCTGGGCCAGGTGTTGCTCGGTGAACTGATAGGGCTCGCTGGAGAGCCAAACCTCGTCCACAGCGGCCAGCCAGGGCTCATCACCCTGCAACACGGGGTAGCGCCCTGCGCCGTGCGGCCCACCCTCGACGTCGGGCCAGGTGTGGCCGCCCGCCTGGGCCAACAGGCGGCTGATGTAGGTGTCGCGGGCCACCGTCATCCAAGGCTCGCGCCAGATCAGGTACAGCACGTTGGGTGGCTGCGCAGGGGTCGCTGCGCGCACCTCGGCCAAGGCGCTCTCCAGCTCAAGCTTCAAGGCCTGCACACGCGGCAGCACCGGCGCCAAAGCCCCGAAGTGCTGGGCCATTTGCGCCAGTAAATCCAGGTTGTCTTCAGGGCCACAGGGATGGGTGACCACGATGTGGGGGACGAACTCGCGCAGGGCCTCGACCGTCTCCAGACGGTTTTCATCGACATTGACCAGCACATGCGTGGGGGCCAGGCGCCGCAGTTTGGCCAGGTTCACATCTTTGGTGCCGCCGACTTTGGGGACCGCACTCACCTCGGCGGCCGGGTGGATGCAAAAACCCGTGCGCGCCACCACCCAGGGGCCAAGCCCTAAGGCAAAAAGCAACTCGGTGAGGCTGGGGACCAGGCTAGCGATGCGTGTCTGCATAGGCCGGATGCTATCCCCACATAAAAACGACACTTTGTTGCTTTGCACTTTACTTCCAAAGAGAAATTGGTTTCATAATGGGTCGGGGTCGGAAACGTCCCCAAGTTGCTGTGTATGGACGCGGCGCCTTCGCTTGATGGTTCACGCTGGGTTGAAGCTCCACATGGTCTTTTTGTTCTAAAGGAGCTTCCCCGATGGGAAACAAACTCTATGTCGGCAACCTCGCTTACAGCGTGCGCGACGACTCTCTGCATCAAGCTTTCTCTGAATTCGGTACCGTCACGTCCGCCAAGGTCATGATGGATCGCGACACCGGCCGCTCTAAGGGCTTCGGTTTCGTCGAAATGGGTTCGGACGCTGAAGCACAAACCGCGATCAACGGCATGAACGGCCAGGCCCTCGAAGGCCGCGCTATTGTCGTGAACGAAGCCCGTCCTCGCGAAGAGCGTCCGGGTGGCTTCGGTGGCGGCGGTGGTCGCAGCGGTGGCGGCGGCGGCTACGGTGGTGGCGCTGGCGGCGGCGGTGGCCGTAGCCCCTACGGTGGCGGCGGCGGCGGCGGTGCTGGCGGCGGTGGCCGCAGCCCCTACGGCGGCGGTGGCCGCAGTGGTGGCGGCGGCGGTGGTGGCGGCTACGGCGGTGGCCGCGGCGGTTACTGATCAGCCGCTCTGTAGCCCCTAAGGCTACAGGCTCAGATCAAAAGCGCAGTCGGGCAACCGCTGCGCTTTTTGCATTTCTGGGGGGCGTCTCAGCGGACCGTCATTCCATTTCCAAATCATTCGTGTCTAGGCGCGACGCCGAAGACAGTGCTGGTGCACGGCGAGGCGGAGCAACAAGGACACGGATGATTTAGAAATGGAATCAGGTTTCGCCGCGTCGCTTTTTGCGGCCCCGCCCGGCAAACAGCGCATCAAACACCGGGTTGGGCAGCAGGCGCATCAGCTTGGCCACCACGCCCATTTGCCAGGGGATGACGCGGTAGCTGCTGCCCGCGGTGATCGCCTCAAAGGCTTTTTGGGCAAAGTCCTCGGGCTGCATCAAGAACGGCATGGGATAGGTATTGGACGCCGTCAGCGGCGTGGCGATGTAGCCCGGCACCAGGGTCACCACCTTCACGCCAAACGGGCGGCACTCGCCGCGCAGGCTCTCGCAGTAAGCCACCACGGCTGATTTGCTGGCGCAATAGGCGCCGTGACCCGGCAAGCCTCGGATGGAGGCCACGCTGGCCACGCCCACCAGGCGGCCGCTGCGGCGCTCGCGCATGGGCGCCACAAACGGATGGAAGGTCGCGGCCAAACCCAGGTTGTTGGTGGCGAAGGTGTCGCGCATCACGTCCAGGTCTTCGCGGATGGCGGTATCCATGCCCACGCTGATGCCGGCATTGGCAATGACGGCGTCGGGCACGCCGCACTCGGCCAAACAGCGCTGCCCAGCCGCCACGATGCTGTTGACGTCTTGCACATCAGCGGCCGTGACCCAGCATTGATCGGGGGTTAAACCCTGAGCAAGTGCCCACTCACGCAACACTTCAACGCGGCGAGCCACCAAGGCCAAGCGCCAGCCCGACCGCGCAAACTGCAGCGCCAAGGCCTGGCCAATGCCGCTGGAGGCCCCGGTGATGAAGACCAAAGGGCGGGGCGAAACCGCAGGGGCGTTGTTCATCAAGGCTTTCGGGGGGCAGTGGCCAAGCGGGGCTGCAGGCGGGCTTGGACCCGCCCGTGCAGCAGCAACTGGCCCTGAGTTTGGTCAAAGTCCAGCGCGTCGGCCAGGAACTCACTCTGGCCTTGGCGCACGCGCACGGGCTTGTCGGCCACCATGCGGCGCTCTTTGAGATAGGCGATCAGGCGATCCCCTTCGATCTGCACCACGTCGCCCTCAGCGCCGGTGCTGACCACCTTGGCGCCGCCCTCCAGCCGCACCTGCGAGCCGTCGCCCAGCGCTACGGCTCGCTGGGCGGTGGCATGGGTGACGCGGCCGTCTTCGCCGGTGGCAATGAGATGCACGATGTCGATCTCGATCTCGTCGGTGTCCGGGTAGTGGCGCAGTTTTTCGCCCATCAGGCGGTCAGTGGGGCGCCCTTGGGCATCGAAGCGCTCAATGCTGAAGGTGGCCATGGTGTAGTCGGGTTCATGGCGCAACACTTTTTCGGCCGCCGGGCCGATGGGCTTGGGTGCGTTCTTGACCAGCCACCAGGTGCCCAGCGCCAGCAGGGCCATCAACATCAAGGGCAGATAGGTCGCCAGCAGGCCCTTGAGCCGGGTTGGCCAGTGCACCACGCGGCGGCGCTGCCCTGGCCCTGCCGCCGGCGGCTCGCTGAGCGAGGCGGGCACCTCCGGCAGGTCGGGCAGATGCAGGGGGTGGTTCATGCAGCCGGCCGCTCAGCGGCCATCCAAGGTCTGCAGATGGCCGCGCAGCAGCCGCTCATAGCGGCCCGCCGCCACCAGCAGCAAGTCGCAGAACTCACGCGCCGCGCCCTCCCCACCGCGCAAGGCGCTGACGTGGTCGGCCACGGCCGTGACCTCTGGGTGGGCATTGGCCGGGGCGGCCGCAAAGCCGGCCCGGCACAGCAGCGGCAGGTCGGGCCAGTCGTCACCGATGGCGGCCACATCGGCCCAGTCAATGCCTTGAGCGTCGAGCAGGGGTTGGGCCGCTGCCAGCTTGTCGCTGACGCCAAACAGCGCATGGGTCAGGCCCAGGTCCGCCACGCGGCGGCGCACGGCGGGGGAGTCGCGCCCGGTGATCACCACCGGCAAGATGCCGCCCTGCGCCAGCAACTTCAAACCATGGCCATCCAGCGCGTGAAAGGCTTTGAAGCTCTCGCCGGTTTCGCCAATGTAGAGCCGCCCATCCGTCAACACGCCATCCACATCAAAAATGGCCAGCTTGACGCCCAGGCCTTGGCCCTGGGCCTTGAGCAACAACTCGGGTTCAAACCGCAGAGCGGGGGTGGTGATCTCGTGCATCGCAGTCTCTTAAATCACCTTGGCCTGCATCAGGTCGTTGGTGTTGATGGCGCCGCACAGGCGGTCCGCCTCGTCCACCACCAGCAAGCTGGTGATGCGGTGTTGCTCCATCACGGTGGCGGCTTCGGCGGCCAGTGCGTCGGCGCGCACCGTCTTGGGCCGGGCGAACATGACCTCGCTGGCCTTCAGCGCCCGGAGGTCGGCGCCGGTTTCGATCAAGCGGCGCAAGTCGCCGTCGGTGAAGATGCCCAGAATGCGGTCGCCGCCCTCGACGGCCTCCACCACGGCCGTGGCGCCCAAGCCCTTTTGAGACATCTCGTGAACCATGTCCAAAAACGCGGCGTCGGCGCGCACGCGCGGCACTTGTTCGCCCGCGCGCATCAGGTCGCGCACATGCATCAGCAGCTTGCGGCCCAGCGCCCCACCGGGGTGAGAGCGTGCGAAGTCTTCTTCTCTGAAGCCGCGCGCATCCAGCAAGGCCACCGCCAGCGCGTCGCCCAGCGCCATTTGCGCCGTGGTGCTGGCCGTGGGGGCCAAGTTCAGGGGGCAGGCCTCTTGCTGCACCGTGCACAGCAGCACATGGTCGGCATGGGTGGCCAAGGTGGACTGCGGACGCCCGGTCAGCGCCACCAAGACCACATCTAAGCGGCGCAAGCCCGACAAGATAGCGTTGATCTCGTCGCTCTCTCCGGAGTTGGAGATGGCCAGCACCACGTCCCCCGACGCCACCATGCCCAGGTCGCCATGGCTGGCCTCACCGGGGTGGACAAAGAAGGCCGGTGTACCCGTCGAGGCCAAAGTGGCCGCGATCTTGCGGCCCACATGGCCGCTTTTGCCCATGCCCATCACCACCACCCGGCCGCGAATGTTCAGGATGGCCTGCACCGCCTGCACAAAATCCTGGCCCAGCAGGTCGCGCACACCCAGCAAGGCTTGCGCCTCGATATCAATGGTGCTGCGCGCCAGTTGCAAGGCGCGATCGGCTTCTTGTGCGGTGAGTGGTTTCACAGGCAGGAGTCTGATTGAGAATAGGGGGATTCTAGAAGGCAGCAAGAAAAGGACATTTGGATTGGCCTCGACGCTTGAATTGGTGCTGCTCTACCTGATTGCCGCCGTGGCCGGCGTGGTCGCCTGCCGCCTGATGCGCCTGCCGCCCATGCTGGGTTATCTGGTGGTGGGCGTGTTGATCGGCCCCAATGCCCTGGCTCTGGCCAAGGACTCCGCCGGGGTGAAGTACCTGGCCGAGTTCGGTGTGGTCTTTCTGATGTTCGTCATTGGGCTGGAGTTCAACCTGCCCAAGCTGCGCAGCATGCGCACCCTGGTGTTTGGCCTGGGGCTGAGCCAGGTGATGCTGACCATGCTGGGCGCACTGCTGGGCAACACGGCCTTGATCTGGCTCTTCAGTTATGCCACCCGCCCTTGGGAGCTGGGCTGGCAAGGTGCGGTGGTGCTGGGCAGTGCCATGGCCATGTCCTCCACCGCCATCGTTGTCAAGATGATGTCTGAGCGGCTGGAGCTGGAAAGCCAGCATGGCAAGCGCGTGATCGGCGTGCTGCTGTTTCAAGACTTGGCCGTGGTGCCACTGTTGGTGCTGATCCCCGCGCTCAACTCCTCGCCCGAGGACATGATGAGCTCCATGGCGCTGGCCCTGCTCAAGGCCACCCTGCTGCTGACGGTGTTGCTGGTAGGAGGCCAGCGTGTCATGCGCTGGTGGCTGACGCTGGTGGCCCGTCGCAAGAGCGAAGAGCTGTTCGTCTTGAACGTGTTGCTGGTGACGCTGGGCCTGTCCTATCTCACCGAACATGCCGGGCTGTCGCTGGCGCTGGGCGCCTTTGTGGCGGGCATGCTGATTGCCGAAACCGAGTTCAAGCATCAGGTGGAAACCGACATCCGCCCCTTCCATGACGTGCTGCTGGGCCTGTTCTTCATCACCATCGGCATGAAGCTGGACTGGCGCCCGGTGCTGGATGAATGGTTCTTGGTGCTGCTGCTCACCACGGTGCCCGTGGTGGCCAAGGCCGTGCTGGTGACGGGCTTGGCCTGGGCCTTCAAAGCCCCCACGGGCGTGGCCATCCGCACCGGCCTGTACCTGGCCCAAGCCGGTGAGTTCGGCTTTGTGCTGCTGACGCTGGGGGCCGAGCACCAACTGATTGCACCGCAGTGGATGAGCCCGGTGCTGGCCTCCATGGTGCTGTCCATGCTGGCTACGCCCTTCATCATCATGCACGCCGACCGCATCGTGGTGCGTTTGGCGGCCAGCGATTGGATGCTGCAGTCGGTGGCCTTGACCACCATCGCCAAAAAGGCCATGCGCACCGAAGCGCATGTGATCATCTGCGGCTACGGCCGCAGCGGCCAAAACCTGGCGCGCTTGCTCGAGAAGGAAGCCATTCCCTACATGGCGCTGGACCTGGACCCGGACCGCGTGCGCCAAGCCGCTGCCGCCGGGCAAAGCGTGGTGTTTGGGGATGCAGCCCGCCTGCAAAGTCTGATGGCGGCCGGCCTGGCCCGCGCCAGCGCAGTGGTCATCAGCTATCACGACACGCCCTCGGCGCTGAAGATCTTGCAGCAGGTGCGCGAGCACGCGCCGCAGGTGCCGGTGGTGGTGCGCACCATCGACGACACCGACCTTGAGAAACTGCGCGCCGCTGGCGCCACCGAGGTGGTGCCCGAAGCTGTGGAGGGCTCGCTGATGCTGGCCAGCCATGCGCTGGCCTTGGTGGGCGTGCCCATGCGGCGGGTGATCCGCCTCACCCGCGACGCGCGAGACGCCCGATACAGCCTGCTGCGCGGCTACTTCCACGGCGCCGACGACGACACCTCTGAAGAGCTTGAGCAAGCGCGGCTGCACAGCGTGCCCCTGCCGCTGGCCGCCGCTTGCGTGGGGCGGACCGTGGCGGACCAAGCCCTGCATGTGCTGGGTGTGAACGTGGTGTCAGTGCGCCGCACCGACGGGCGAGTGATCGACCCGCAAGACGAGCTGGTGCTGGCCGGTGGCGACACCTTGGTGCTGGCCGGCAAGCCCGAGCAACTGGCGCTGGCCGAAAAGAAGCTGCTGACGGGTTGAGCAGGTGCAGGGCTGCCGGGGCCTCGCCCTCAGGCCATCGGCAAACCACGCTCCAGATTGGCCTGCATCCGGGCCACCATCACCGCGCCCAGGCTGCGCATGACCTCCATGGCCAAAGCGGTCTGACGCAGGGTCATTTCATCAAAGCGGTGGCGGGGCAGCGCCCAGGCGGTGCAGGGCGACATGGCCTCGACTTGGGCCATGCGCGGTGAATCACCGAACATCGCCGCCTCACCCACGACGGAACCAGGGCGCAGAATCGCCACCGGGCGCCGGCCCGATTGCGGCGGTGCCGGCACATAGACCTGCAGCGTGCCTTGCTCTAGGAAGTAAACCGTGCGCTCCATGTCGCGGTACTTCACCAGCACCTCGCCCGAGCGCAAGCTCACCTCGTTGAAATACTCGCCAAACAACTGCCATTGCCGCGCGTCCAAACGCGGCCTGAAGCTGTCTTCCGCGTTGAGCGATTGCACCGCTTGAATCACCTGGTCGAATGCCATTTTGGCTCCCTCACAAACCCCATGCTCGACCTGCGGCACGCAAAGATGTGCATGCCCAGGGCGAACGTTGGGGGCAATTATGAGCAGCGCGTCCCCCGCGCCGCAAGCACCTCACTGGGGGGTCGGCGCGGCGTGAGGTGCTGACGCACCGGGCAAGGCGCGAGAGTTTGCCTATTTGCCGATGCAAAAGCGCGTGAAGATTTCACCCAGGAGATCGTCGGCACTGAAGCGGCCGGTGATCTCCTGCAGGGCTTGGTGGGCCAGGCGCAGCTCTTCTGCGAACAAGTCCAGCGCTGCATCGGCCTGCGCCGCATGCTCTGCCGCCAAGCCCAGGTGTTCCCCAGCGCGGGCCAGCGCATTCACATGGCGGCTGCGGGCAATGAACACGCCTTCAGGTGCAGCCTGCCAGCCCGCGCGCTCCAGCAACATCTGCCGCAAGGCCTCCAGGCCTTGGCCCGTGCGGGCCGACAGGGTCAGCACCGTGCCGCCTTGGCTGTGTGCCTGCGCCACATGGGCCGCGTCTTGGGGGGCGTCGGCCTTGTTGTAGACCTGGATCAAGCGGCTAGGGTCGACCTGCGAGAGTCTCTGCGCGATGCGAGCTTCAGCAGCTTGGTAGTCGGGCTGCTGCAAGCGCGTTAAATCGTGCAAAAACAACACGGCATCGGCACTGGCGATGGACTCCCAGCTGCGCGCCACACCAATGCGCTCAACTTCGTCGCTGGCTTCATCGTCGTCCCGCAAGCCGGCCGTGTCCGTCACATGGACGGGCACGCCTTGGATCTGAATGGTCTCGCTGACCCGGTCGCGTGTGGTGCCTGCAATGGGGGTGACGATGGCCAGCTCCGCCCCCGCCAGCGCATTGAGCAGCGAGCTCTTGCCCACATTGGGCTGCCCGGCCAACACCACCCGCAGGCCTTCGCGCAGCAGAGCCCCTTGGCGGGCTTGGCCTTGCACGGTGTGCAACTGCTGCACGATGCGCTGCAGCTTGCCGCGTGCATCGGCCTTTTCCAGAAAGTCGATTTCCTCTTCGGGGAAATCCAGCGTCGCTTCGACCAGCATGCGCAGGTTGACGATGCGCTCGGCCAGGGCGTCGATCTGTTTGGAGAACGCGCCGCCTAAAGAGCGGCTGGCCGAACGGGCGGCGGCCTCGGTGCTGGCGTCGATCAGGTCGGCCACGGCCTCGGCTTGGGCCAAGTCCAGCTTGTCGTTCAGATAGGCGCGCAGCGTGAATTCGCCGGGCTCGGCCAGCCGCAGGCCCATCGCCGCACCGGCCTCTAGGCAGCGCGCCAACAGCAGTTGCAGCACCACCGGGCCGCCGTGGGCTTGTAGCTCCAACACGGCCTCGCCGGTGTAGCTGTGCGGCGCCGGAAAGTACAAAGCGAGACCATGGTCGATGGCCTCGCCCTCCGCCGTCTTGAAGGCCCCATAGCGCGCTTGGCGGGGCGCCAAGGGCGCGCCAATCAGCGCATCGATGAGCGGCTGAAGGTCGCGGCCAGAGGCTCGCACAATGCCCACGGCACCGCGTCCGGGTGCCGTGGCGATGGCGACGATAGGGTCTTGATGGCGGCTGAGTGACACAGCCGCGATTGTCCGCTATCGCGTGGCGCTCAGAGCGTGGCCACCGGCTGGGCCGCCATGGCCGCCGCTGCCACCTTGGCCATGTGGGTGTAGAGCGCGTTGAGCAGCGGGTTGCTCTCTTTGGCGGCGCGGTCTTGGTAGAAGGCCAGCGACTTCTCGCGGTTGCCCGACCACTGGAAGGACACCCACAACGCGGCCTTGGCGTCTTCCGCCTTGCCACCCAGGGCCAGCGATTCGGCAAAGGGCGTCCAGGTGGAAGTGCGGCGGGGGTCCAGCACCAGCGCGGCTTGCAACACGTTTTGCGCTTCACCAGCCTGCCCGGCCTTCACCAAGGCAAAGCCGAGGTTGCCAGCGATCTCCACATCACGGGGGTTCTCTTTTTGCGCCTGGCGCAGCTGGGCCACGGCGCCCGCAAAGTCTTCCTTCTTCAAGGACTCCAGCGCAGCCGTGTTGAGCTGGCGGGCCACGGCCTTGTTGCCCAGGTCTGGCTTGGGCAGGGCATCAATGCGGCTGGCGATCTTGCGCACGGCGTCCACATCTGTGGCTTTGGCGGCGGCTAAGCTCTGCGCCACACAGACGTTCAGCGTCTCGCATTCGGCACTCACGGCAGGCGCGGCGGCGGCCACGGGAGCTGTCGCAGCCGGGGCCACCAGTGCTTCAGTCGGCACTGGAGCGGAAGGCGCTTGAGCCGGGGCTTCGGCGATGATTTCTTCCTTCGGCTCAGGGGCTGGGGCGGGCGCCTTCGCCACCTGGGTGTGCGAGTTCAAGGTCTGCATTGCCACGGCAATGGCCTGGTCAGCGTTGCGCAGCGCCGCCTGGAAGCCCGAAGCGTCGATAGACCGGCCATTGAGCTTGAGCAGGCCGTCGGCATACTCAAAGCTGGCGCGCAGGCCGTCGCCATGCTCGACGGCCGCGCCCATGGCCACAGCCATCTTGCGCTGCTCGTCCGTCAGGGCTTGTCCGCCCACATCCAAGCGGCCGTTGGACTTGAGCTGAGCTTCCAAAGAGGGCTTGCCGCCCTTGGCAGCCTGCACATCCACCAGCAACTCGCCGTCGATCTTGCCTTCCTTGGCCTTGCCCTTGAGCGTGGGAATGCCCATGGTGAACCCCTTGGTCAGCACGGTGTTCAGGGCTTCGCCCAGGCGCTTGCTTTCATCGGCGGTCATGGCGTCCAGGCCGCAGCTCGCGTCAAACAAGGTGCTGATGGTTTCAATGCTCTTGGTGTCCAGGCCCTTCACGGCCATCTCCAAAGCCATGTCGGACAGCACCTGCCCCTTAGCCTCGATCTTCTTGATGGACGGCGTGAAGGTGAAGTCCAGGCGGTCACCCTTTTCCGAGGCCTTGGAGGTCAGCTCAAAGCCTTCCATGGTGCCGGCGCTGGTGCTGACATGGGCCATCGCAAAGCGGGCGCTGCCGGTGCCCAGAAAGCGGTTGTCCAGATCTACATCCAAGACGATGTCCTTGACTTCAACAGCCTCGCCGCTGCTGCGCACCACGGCACGCTCCATCTTCCAGCCAAAGCCCAGCGACTTGTCCTTCACGCGCAAGAAGCCCGTGGATGGTGTGATCTGCACCGATTCGCGCGACTTGCGCATCGAGACTTCGGGCAACTTCATGTCGGTGTAGACCGCGCCGGTCATGCCCACCGAGCCTGCGCCGGTCAAGGCATTGGCGGAGCCAAAGAGTTCCTTGAAAGCATCGGCCGTGTCGCCTTGGGGCGTGGCTTGCCAGTCAAACCTAGCCGCGCCCGTCGGCATGGGCAGGTGGGCCAGGTTGTAGGCAATCTTGACGCTCAACTTGTCGTCCTCGCCCACATCGGCTGCACAGCCCGGCGTGAAGCTGACCTCCGCCTCGCCTTTGGAGGTGAGCAGCCCGCGCTCATGCTTGAGCTGGGTGATCTTCCAGGCCGTACCCGGTTTTTGGGGGGCGGTGTGCAGCGTTTTCAAGGCGTCTTCGGCCTTCATGCCCGCCCACACGCCGCTGCCCACCCAGGCAGCCCCAGCCACCATGGCCACACCGCCCAGAGCGGCCAAAGACTTTGACACTCCCATGCTGCTACTCCCATTCAAGACAAACGACCCAGATGCAACTGCTTACGTCCGGTCAGGCAGAAAGATGAGGGGTGCCAACTCGAAATGTGAAAAAAATGACACCCCAGGTGGCCGCAATGCTCAGGCTGAGGCTCAGGCTCACGCCGCACCTCAGGCAGCAAGGGATACGCGGCATTTGGCGCGGAGGGAGGGTGGCGGTGCGTGGCTTCAAGGCCTGACGCCCGCTCACCCTCCTGGCGGGCAGGTCACCTCAGTGGGAGGCGCCAAGCCGACCAATTCCCCGCATAGAAGGGGAGGGCCTTCACAGGCCCAGGGTCATGATTTCGTCCTACAGAGTCCGCACTTGAGGCCTGGACACCTAGCAAAAACCCCCAGGGCTTTGCGAGCCACTGGGGGTTTTGGGGGAGGGGCAGGAAGCTGCCGTCAGTTCACGCCCATCTGCCGGTTGATCACCCACTGCTGGGCAATCGACAGCAGGTTGTTCACCAACCAGTAGAGCACCAGGCCCGCTGGGAAGAAGAAGAACATGAAGCTGAACATCAAGGGCATCAGCCACATCATCTTGGCCTGCAGCGGGTCTGCCGGTGCGGGCTGCAGCCAGACTTGCAACAAGCTGGAGAGCGTCATCAAGATGGGCAGGATGAAGTACGGGTCCTTGGCCGAGAGGTCCACGATCCAGCCCACCCAGGGTGCGCCGCGCATCTCCACGGTGGACAGCAGCACCCAGTACAGCGCAATGAAGAAAGGCATCTGCACAAAGATAGGCAGGCAGCCGCCAATGGGGTTGACCTTTTCTTCGCGGTAGATGCGCATCATCTCTTGCTGCATCTCTTGCGGCTTGTCCTTCATGCGCTCACGCAGCTCCATGATGCGCGGGTTGACCGCCTTCATCTTGGCCATGGACTTATAGGCATTGGCATTGAGCCAATAGAAAGCAATCTTCAGCAGCACCACCAGGGCCACGATGGACCAACCCCAGTTGCCCAGCACGCTATGCAGCCAGTGCAAGACGGCAAACATGGGCTTGGCCAGGATGGTGAACCAGCCGTAGTCCTTCACCAGCTCCAGGCCGGGGGCCAAGGCGGCGAGCTTCTTTTCCTCTTGCGGGCCCACAAACAGGGTGGACTCGTGGGCCTTGGTCGCCCCGGGCGCAATGGCACCCAGGTCTTGCAGCATGGCCACTTCATACAAGTTGGGCACGCTGGGGTGCTTGCGGCTGGCGAACTCGCGTGGCGAGCCAGGGGCCACCAACCAGGCGGAGGTGAAGTAGTGCTGGACCATCGCCACCCAACCGTCGTTGGAACTGGTGTTGTGGCCGGGCTTGTCGTTCGGAGCGCGCTTCTCGATGTCCTTGAACTCGACCTTTTCGAACTTCTTCTCGTCGGTATAGACGGCTGGGCCGGTGAAGGTGAAATAGAACGCCGACTCACCCGCAGGGGCGTTGCCGTCGCGCTGCAGTTGCAGATACAGACGCGGCTGCACCGGCGCGGCGCTGACGTTCACCACTTCATGCTTGACGGCCACGGTGTATTGGCCACGCTTGAAGGTGTAAGTCTTGACCAGCTTCACGCCGCCCACTTCGGGCGACTCAAAGCGCACCACCACCTCGTTGGCGCCATCTTTCAGAGTGCGCTCGCCAGGCTGGGCCGTCATCACCGTGAAGTGGTTAGGCAGCGCCGGGCCACCGGCCACGGTCGAGATCAAGCCCGTTTGCGCCAAGTAGGTACGCTCGGCGCTGGTGTCCATCAGCAACGTGTTGCGCGTTGGGTCCACGCTGTCGGGGTAGCCCAGCAGCTCGGCGCGGCGCATGTCGCCGCCCTTGCCATCCAGGGTCACCTTCAGCACATCGGTGCTCACCACAATCTGCTCAGCCGGCTGGCCGGAAGGTGACGTAGGCGGGGTTGCGGCCGTGGCGCCGCCTGCAGCGGCCGCAGCCCCCGCAGCACTTGCCGCCGCCGGGCCAGCGGCCGTCGTGGCCACCGGTGCACCGAAGAGGGTGGGCTGGCCGGTGTGCCGGTTCCACCCATCCCACAACATGAGAAGTGACATCGTGAACACCACCCACAAAAGGGTGCGGCGCATATCGGTCATGGCTTAGGCCTGGAAAAAGAAGTCAAGGAATCTGCGCTGGCTTGCGCCTCGGCCGCCGCGGGGCGGCTGGCTTGGGCCAGCAAATGGGAGAAGAGACGGGGGCGCGCGAGCGGCACGTCGTCGCGCCCGCCATCGCACCAGGGGTGGCAGCGCAGCAAGCGTGCCGTCATCAAATAGCTACCGGCCAAGGCGCCGTGTTGCTCCAGCGCTTGCAAGGCATAGCGCGAGCAGGTGGGCTCAAAGCGGCAGGCGCTGCCCAGCCAGGGGCTGAGAAAAAAGCGATACCCACGCACCGGCAGCGCGACCAGCCGACGAGGCCAGTCACGCCACGCAAAGTCGTGAGTGTCAGGACGCGGCGACATCTGGAACACCTGCCCCAGCCGCCTTGCCCTTGCCCCGCCCGCCAAAAGGCTTGCGGCCTGAGCTGGGTGGCAGCGGCGAATGCGCAGCGCGGTGGAACAACGTGGCGAGTTCCTCGCGCGCAAGCGCGCGCAGCGCGGCCGAAGCAGCGCTGGGGAACTGTTGCCGATCAAACGGCGCCCGCAAACGAACCACCCACAAACCTGCGGGCAGTTCAGAGGCATGCAAAGCCATGGCCGCCTTCACCTGGCGCTTGATGAGCGTGCGTGTGACCGCGCGCTTGGCGTGCCGCTTGGGCACCACCAAGCCCAACCATTGACCTGCATCATCCACAGCAGGGGTGCTGACGGGCAGCTCACCTATGGATAACTCGGTGGACAAGGGTGGGAAAACCGGTGGATCAGCCGCCTCCGCCTTCACTGGGCCAGCCAGCGAGGGCACGCCAGCCACGTAGTGAACAGCGAAGTGAGTGCTCTTTGACCGCTGATGCGCGGACAGCACACGTTCGAAATCGGCCGGACGCACGATGCGGCCGATCATGACGCGAAGGTCAGACCTGCGACAGCTTCTTGCGGCCCTTGGCGCGGCGCGCGGCGATCACAGCACGGCCACCACGGGTCTTCATGCGGACGAGGAAGCCGTGCGTACGGGCGCGGCGGACCTTGGAAGGCTGATAGGTGCGCTTCATGGATCTATACCTTGAAAGAAAATAGGGAACAGGTGTGGCCAACAACAGGCCCACCCCACCCGAGCACAGCGACGAAGGCCCTGACCCTTGCACACGCACACAGCCCAAAAGCCTGTACACCTGCAATGCCGAACCCCTGCCAGGGCTCAAACGTCAAAGCTAAGCCCTCCCGCGCTCCGGGAAACCCACTATTAAAGCAAATTCTGGACGGCCGGTCAAACCTCTGTGACCTGAGGGCTACTTTAGCAACCATTGTTAAACCGACTTGACCTGCGGCCAAAAACTGTGGATAACCTCGTCCTGGGAGGCGCAAACCGCGCATAGAATCCGCCCGCTCTAAAAGAACTTGTCCACAATGAGCCTAGACCTCTGGCAGCGTGCTTGCGACCGACTCGCAGCCGAACTGCCTGAACAGCAATTCCTGACCTGGATCCGCCCACTGCCCCCTGCCGACATCTCTGATGCCGGCGCCGAGGGCTTGGTGGCGTGCGTGCGCGTGCCCAATCGATTCAAGCTCGACTGGATCCGCTCGCAGTACAGCCCCCGCATTGAAGCGGTGCTGGGTGAACTCGCCGGTAAGCCGGTGCGCCTAGAGCTGGCCCTGGCCCCGCGTGAGGCCCCTGTGGCCACGGGCGTGCGCCCGCTGCCCAGCCGCCCGCACAGCGCCGCCCGCGTGCTGGCTAATGCCATGGCCGTGGCCAGCCAGCAGGCCGTGCCGGTGCCCAGCCAAGGCAGCATCGGCGGTGCCGACGAGCCCCCGGCCCATGACGCCACCGAGCCCGCCCGCACCGGCACCCTGCCGCAGGCCCCGGTGACCAACCGCCACCGGCTCAACCCGGTGCTGACCTTTGACACCCTGGTGGCCGGCCGCGCCAACCAAATGGCCCGCACAGCAGCCCTGCATGTGGCCGGTGCGCCCGGCGCCATGTACAACCCGCTGTTCATTTACGGCGGCGTGGGCCTGGGCAAAACCCACTTGGTGCATGCCGTGGGCAACCAGCTCCTCAAAGACAACCCCAACGCCCGCGTGCTTTATCTGCACGCCGAGCAGTTCATCTCCGACGTCGTCAAGAACTACCAGCGCAAAACCTTTGACGAGCTGAAGGCCAAGTACCACCAGCTCGACCTGCTGCTGATCGACGACGTGCAGTTCTTTGCCGGCAAAGAGCGCACCCAAGAAGAGTTCTTCAACGCCTTTGAAGCCCTGCTGGCCAAGAAGGCGCACATCATCATGACCAGTGACACCTACCCCAAGGGGCTGGTGGACATTGATGAGCGCCTGACCAGCCGGTTTGACAGCGGCCTGACCGTGGCCATCGAGCCGCCCGAGCTGGAAATGCGGGTGGCCATCTTGCTGAGCAAGGCCAAGGCCGAGGGCACGCCACTGCCTGAAGACGTGGCGTTTTTTGTGGCCAAGAACGTGCGCGCCAATGTGCGCGAACTCGAAGGCGCCCTGCGCAAAGTGCTGGCCTACGCCAAGTTCAGCCACAAAGAGATCACCATCCACCTGGCCCGCGAGGCGCTCAAAGACCTGCTGTCCATCCAAAACCGGCAGATCTCGGTGGAGAACATCCAAAAAACGGTGGCCGACTTCTACAAGATCAAAGTCGCCGACATGTACAGCAAAAAGCGCCCGGCCAGCATTGCCCGGCCGCGCCAGATTGCCATGTACCTGGCCAAGGAGCTCACCCAAAAAAGCCTGCCCGAGATTGGCGAGCTCTTTGGCGGCCGCGACCACACCACTGTGCTGCACGCCGTGCGCAAGATCGGTGGCGAGCGCCAGAAGAACACCGAGCTGAACCAGCAGCTGCATGTGCTGGAGCAGACCCTCAAAGGGTAAATGGCGCACCCGGATTTTTGGAACAAAAATCCACCCGCCGAGCGGGTTGGCGCAGCCGCCTTGGGGCGGCCCGGCGTCGGCTGCGCTGGAAACTTGGCGCACCCGGATTTTTGGAACCGGAATCCACCCGCGTAAATCCTTGAAAAACAAGCGAAAATGCGTTTTCGCTCTTACTCGCGATTGAGGATCACATGATCGTTCTGAAAGCCGCACAACAAGACCTGCTCGGCGCCCTGCAAGCGGTGGCCGGCATCGTGGAGAGGCGCCACACGCTGCCCATCCTCGCCAATGTCCTGATGCGCAAAACCGGCGAGAACATCGAGCTCACGACCTCTGACCTGGAGATCCAGGTGCGCACCAATGCCACGCTGGGTGGCGACGCGGGTACCTTCAGCACCACGGTGGGTGCGCGCAAGCTCATCGACATCCTCAAGACCTTGCCCGCCGACCAGGTGGTGAGCCTGACGGCCAATGCCTCCAAGCTCACTTTGCAAGGCGGCAAGAGCCGCTTCACGCTGCAGACGCTGCCGCCCGAGGACTACCCCCTGGTGAATGAGGCGGTTGATTTCGGCCCCGCCTTCAGCGTGCCGCAAAAAACGCTCAAGAGCCTGATCGACCAAGTCCACATCGCCATGGCGGTGCACGACATTCGCTACTACCTCAACGGCATCTTGTTTGTGGCCGAGGGCAAGACCCTGACCCTGGTGGCCACCGACGGCAGCCGCCTGGCCCTGGCGCAAGCCGAGCTGGAAGCCGACATCCCCAAGCAAGAGGTGATCTTGCCCCGCAAGACGGTGCTGGAGCTGATGCGCTTGCTCAAAGACGGCAAGAGCGGCGCCGACGACCAGATCGAGATGCGCTTTGCCGGCAACCAGGCCAAGTTCATCTTCAGTGGCATGGAGTTTGTGACCAAGCTGGTCGAGGGCAAGTACCCCGACTACAACCGCGTCATCCCCAAGAACCACCAGAACATCATCACCCTGGGCCGCCAGACCCTGCTGTCCAGCCTGCAGCGCGCCGCCATCTTGACGAGCGAAAAGTTCAAGGGCGTGCGCGTGAACGTGGACCCAGGCGTCTTGCGCATTGCCTCCAGCAATGCCGAGCAAGAAGAAGCCAAAGAAGAGATTGAGATCGACTACGACGGCCCGGCCATCGAGATCGGTTTCAACGTCACCTACCTGATGGATGCCCTGGCCAACATCAGCCAAGAGATGGTGAGGCTGGAGCTGCACGACGGCGCCTCCGCCGCCCTCATCACCGTGCCCGAGCAACCGGGCTTCAAGTATGTGGTGATGCCGATGCGCATTTAACGCGCTCCACTAAGTTGACCAACAGCGGGCCCAGTTGCCCGCTTCGCTGTTTCAAAAGGGCCGCTTTTTGCACCCGCCCAAGCGCCCTAACGCCGAGATAGACCCCCATGAGTGACTCCCAGAACCCCTCGCAAAACCCTGCTGGCCAACCCGGCGACGATGGCGTAACCCGCCGCGAGGTGCCCTCTGCTGAAGGCCAAGCGGCCTCCACCGGCAACGAGGCCAGCGCGGCCTATGGCGAAGGCAGCATTCAGATCCTGGAAGGCCTGGAGGCCGTGCGCAAGCGCCCCGGCATGTACATCGGCGACACATCCGATGGCACCGGCCTGCACCACCTCGTTTTCGAAGTGGTGGACAACTCCATCGACGAAGCTCTGGCCGGCCATTGCGACGACATCGTCGTCACCATCCACACCGACAACTCCATCAGCGTCACCGACAACGGCCGCGGCATCCCCACCGGGGTGAAGATGGACGACAAGCACGAGCCCAAGCGCAGTGCCGCTGAAATTGCCCTGACCGAGCTGCACGCTGGCGGCAAGTTCAACCAGAACAGCTACAAGGTCTCGGGCGGCCTGCACGGCGTGGGCGTGTCTTGCGTGAACGGGCTCTCCAAATGGCTGCGCCTGGTGGTGCGGCGCGACGGCAAGGTCCACCAGATCGACTTCAAGCAAGGCGTGCCGCAAGACCGCGTGCTCGAAGAGCGCGACGGCGCCATGACCAGCCCCATGCGCATCACCGGCGACACCGAGAAGCGCGGCACCGAAGTGCACTTCTTGCCCGACACCGAGATCTTCAAAGAGAACAACGAGTTCCACTACGACATCCTGGCCAAGCGACTGCGCGAACTCTCCTTCTTGAACAACGGCGTCAAGATCCGCCTGATCGACGAGCGCAACAACAAAGAAGACAACTTCGCCTACGCCGGTGGCGTCAAAGGCTTTGTGGAGTTTGTGAACAAGGGCAAAAAAGTCCTGCACCCCAACATCTTCCATGCCGTGGGCGACAAAGTCTCTGAGCAAGGCACCAATGTGGGCGTGGAAGTGGCCATGCAGTGGAACGACTCCTTCAGCGAGAACGTGCTCTGCTTCACCAACAACATCCCCCAGCGTGACGGCGGCACCCACCTGACCGGCCTGCGCGCCGCGATGACCCGCGTCATCAACAAATACATCGAAGACAACGAGCTGGCCAAGAAGGCCAAGGTCGACGTCAGCGGCGACGACATGCGCGAAGGCCTGGCCTGCGTGGTCAGCGTCAAAGTGCCTGAGCCCAAGTTCAGCAGCCAGACCAAAGACAAGCTCGTCAGCTCTGAAGTGCGCGCCCCGGTGGAAGACATCGTCAGCCGCCTGCTGACCGACTGGCTGCTGGAGAACCCCAACGACGCCAAGATCATCTGCAGCAAGATTGTGGATGCCGCCCGCGCCCGCGAGGCCGCCCGCAAAGCCCGCGAGATGACCCGCCGCAAAGGCGTGCTCGACGGCATGGGCCTGCCCGGCAAGCTGGCCGATTGCCAAGAAAAAGACCCAGCGCTCTGCGAAATCTACATCGTGGAGGGTGACTCCGCCGGTGGCTCTGCCAAGCAGGGCCGCGACCGTAAGTTCCAGGCCATCCTGCCGCTGCGCGGCAAGATCCTGAACGTCGAGAAAGCCCGCTACGAAAAGCTTTTGACCAGCAATGAAATTCTCACGCTGATCACTGCGCTGGGCACGGGCATTGGCAAAGGCATGGGGGGTGACGACTTCAACCCCGACAAACTGCGTTACCACCGCATCATCATCATGACCGACGCGGACGTGGACGGCGCCCACATCCGCACCCTGCTGCTGACCTTCTTCTACCGCCAAATGCCGGACTTGGTCGAGCGCGGCCACATCTACATTGCCCAGCCGCCGCTCTATAAGGTTAAGCAAGGCAAGCACGAGCAGTACCTCAAAGACGGCAACGAGCTGGACGCCTACCTGATGCGCGTGGCCCTGGACGGTGCCGCCATTGAGCCGGGCGAAGGCCGCCCCGTGCTGCAAGGCGAAGCCCTGAACGAGCTGGCCCGCGCCTATGTCACCGCCACCAGCGTCATCAACCGCCTGAGCAACTGGATGGACGTGGAAGCCCTGCGCGCCATCTCCGACGGCCTGACCCTCAACCTGGACGATGCCGCCCACGCCGCCACCAGCGCCAGCGCGCTGAAGGCCGCGCTGCTGCAGATTGGCAGCACTGCCGACGTGGACGCCGTGTTTGACGAGCGCACCGACAAGCAGCTGCTGCGCATCAGCCGCCGCCACCACGGCAACATCAAGAGCAGCGTCATCACCCCCGACTTTGTGCACGGCGGCGACTACGAAGCCCTGGCCACCGCAGGCCGCACCTTCAAGGGCCTGCTGAGCAACGACGCTGTGGTCAAACGCGGCGAAGGCGAGAAGCAAAAAGAAAACGCCTGCGGCAACGACTTCCGCGCCGCCATGGCCTGGCTTATGACCCAAGCCGAAAACGCCGTGGGCCGCCAGCGCTATAAAGGCCTGGGCGAGATGAACCCCAGCCAGCTCTGGGAAACCACCATGGACCCCACCGTGCGCCGCCTGCTGCGCGTGCAGATCGAAGACGCCATCGAAGCCGACAAGGTCTTCACCATGCTGATGGGCGACGAGGTGGAACCACGGCGCGACTTCATTGAGACGAATGCGTTGAGGGCGGCGAATATCGACGCTTGACGAATTCGCTGGCTGCAGCTTGAATCCAGGCCATGGCCTTACCGCAATTCGTTCTAGACCGCCGACCCGAGCTGGCACTGCTGTGCCAGCGCCACGGCGCGCGCCGACTCGAATTGTTTGGCTCGGCCACACGCGCTGATTTCTCGCCTGAGCGCAGCGACCTGGATTTCATCGTCACCTTTGGTGACCTGCCCACAGATCGCGTCGCCGACGCCTTCTTCACCCTGAAAG
Organism: Ideonella sp.; assembly: GCF_044358605.1. GTDB lineage: Bacteria > Pseudomonadota > Gammaproteobacteria > Burkholderiales > Burkholderiaceae_C > Ideonella. The sequence goes on along the minus strand of NZ_JBIKNQ010000006.1, from coordinate 4,439 downwards.
ACGGCCTGGAATCCATGTTCCAGCGCCCCGTCGATTTGCTCACCGAACACGCACTGCGCAACCCTTACTTGCGCCAGCGGGTCGATGCGGAGCGGGTGACGGTCTATGGTGCCTGAGCAGGCCAAGTTTCTCTGGGACGCGAGCCAAGCAGCGCAGGCTGCCCAGCGATTCATTGCAGGCAAATCGTTTGACGATTACGTTCACGATGATCTGCTGCGTTCTGCTGTGGAACGGCAATTAGAGATCCTTGGTGAAGCACTGAACCAGTTCAGAAAGCTGGCGCCCAGCCTAGCCAACACAGTGCCTGATCTGCCAAGAGCCGTGGCTCTGCGCAACATCCTGATTCACGCCTATGCGGATGTTGACCCCACGATCGTCTGGTCAGTCGTCACCACCCAACTCGGTGGTCTTCAAGCACGGATTGAGCAACTGCTTGAGCAAGCGGGGCCTACCGCCCCCCAGTGACGCTCGCCTTTGAGCACACCCAAGCGGCAGCAAGTCGATGATGTCCCAGCCTCTCTCCACATTGACACGCCAGTCGGTCCTGGCGGCACTGGATTTGTTTGAGCACCTCGGTAGAGAGCGATTTCTCGAACAATTCGGTTTTGGAGAAGCCCGCGGCTACTTCGTTCGGCATCCGGTTAGCGGTGTGCTATGCGACTCTAAAGCCATCGTGGGCGTGGCTTATGGACTCCAGCATCCGGCCCACGGTAGGCTTCGGGCCGAAGACTTTTCAGGAGGCGCGGCAACTGTCGTCAGACTCCTTCGCCACCTCAATTTCGAGGTTGTTGGGCCTAGCTCTGACATCCATGTGGACACGAACAGAGATCGCAGACTTTGGACCACCGAAGAAGTGGAGATCCTTGTCAGCGAGTACTTGCAGATGTTGACCTTGGAGTTGACCGGTCAGGCCTATAACAAGTCCGCCCGTCGCAAGGCGTTGATGCCATTGCTGAATGGACGTTCAGAAGGCGCCATCGAATTCAAGCATCGCAACGTCAGCGCCATCATGATGCGTATGGGTTTACCCCGGATTCGCGGGTATTTGCCGGCAGAGAACACCGAGGCAGACATGCTGACAGATGCCGTTGCTCGCCTACTCGATGTTTCACCGGACCTCGAACGTGCTGCTGAAGCGGCCGTCAATCTGCCTGCCGTTGCCAACGCCCCTGACGACTTCACAGGCATCTTGGCACCTGCTCCCATGCGCAGGCTGCGTGCCCATGAGCCCCGTCCGGGCTACCTCAGGCGCCCCGTTAAGCGTGACTACTTGGAACGTGAAACCCGGAACCACACCTTGGGCTTAGCTGGAGAAAAGTTCATCGTCGATTACGAACGCTGGCGGCTATTGAAGCTTGGTTTGGGCCAACTCGCAGATCAAGTCCAGCATGCCTCTGTAACTGAGGGGGATGGTCTAGGCTATGACGTGCTGTCCTTTACCCCCCAAGGCGAAAAGCAATTCTTGGAGGTAAAGACCACCACCTTCAGTGAGGAAACTCCCTTTTTCGTGACGAAGAACGAACTGGAGTTTGCCCGCAGCCAGCCCGAGCGATTCAAGCTTTGTCGCATCTTTGACTTCCGTGTGGGTCCTCGATTCTTTGAACTATCCGGCCCCGTCGAAAACCACTTTCATCTCGATCCGGCCACCTACAAGGCAACACTTGGATAGCAATGCCGTCAATGATGCAATGCCCCTTTTGTAGCTTGCCTCCACAGAGAATCTTGGCAAGCAATTCAGTTGGCTTGGTCACGCGCGATGCTTATCCTGTGTCGCCTGGACACACATTGATCATTCCGAGACGCCATATAGCCTCATTTTTTGAGTTAAATGCAAATGAGTGCCAAGGGTTGCTGGCCCTGCTGGACCAAGCCCATGACGAGCTTGATGTAAGCCACGCGCCACAGAGTTACAACATCGGCGTCAATGACGGCCCTGTAGCCGGTCAAACCGTGCCACATCTGCACATCCACCTGATTCCACGCTACAGCGGGGATCAACCCGATCCGCGCGGCGGTGTTCGCTGGATCATTCCGGAAAAGGCGAAGTACTGGTCATGACCGTTTTGAGCAGTATTGAGGTCCGCCGACTCTTCGATGACCTGAGACGTGCTCCTAGCACTGCGGGTCGATACGCCCCTCACAAACCACTGCTGCTCTTGCTAGCGCTGGCGCGCTTGCAGCACGGCCGCACTGGGCAGTTCGGATTTGTCGAAGTGGAAGAGTCACTGCGTCAGTTGCTGACTGAGTTTGGGCCATCCAATGCACGCAACACACGCCACTTGCCCTACTGGCACCTGCAATCTGACAGTGGTGGTCACTTGTGGCAACTGCATCTGCCTGCAGAACTGTCCCAGCATCCAAGAGCCAAGGCACCTAGCCTGACTCTCCTTCGCGGCGCTGAAGTGACCGGTGGATTGCACCCGGACGTAGAGCAAGCTTTGCATAGCAATCCCGCATTGCTGGTGGAGATGGCTCGATTGCTGCTGGACAACACCTTCCCTGACAGCCTGCATGAGGACATCGCCAGCGTCTTAGGCCTGGACCTGACACCGCCAGGACAGTTCGCCAAAGAAGAGCCGCCAAGCTATGACTCAACAGCCAGGCGACGGCGCGACAAGGCCTTTCGAGACCAGGTGCTGCGAGCCTATGAATACCGCTGCTGCGTCTGTGGCTTCGACTTGAGACTCGGCCATTTACCGGTGGGTCTTGAGGCTGCACACATTCAATGGCACAACGTAGGTGGGCCCGACATCACAACCAACGGGCTTTCGCTCTGTTCGCTGCACCACAAGCTGTTTGACCTGGGTGCCTTCACCCTGGCTCCTGATTCACTCAAGGTGGTCTTCAGCGAGCACGCACTGGCAGGCTCACGCGGCCTCAGCGGTGAGCTGCAACATCACGGCAAGGATTTGCTGCGACCCGTCGTCGCCGAAGCACTTCCTGCACCCGTGTTCTTGCACTGGAACTGGACCAATGTGTTCAAGAAGGACGCGCGTCGTTTTGCTTAGACCCCCCTGAACACAACATTGGACGAACTACTGTTGCCCACCATGCCCACACCACCCGACACCCTCGCCCACCTCAGCCAACGTCTGGCCGACTTTGCCCAAGAGAGGGACTGGGCGCAGTTTCATTCGCCCAAGAACTTGGCCTCGGCCTTGTCGGTGGAGGCGGGGGAGTTGCTGGAACCGTTTCAGTGGCTGACGGAGGCGCAAAGCCGTGCGCTGAGCCCAGCGCAATTGGCGGCGGTGACGGATGAAATGGCGGATGTGCTGCTGTACTTGGTGCAACTGGCCAACACCCTGCAGGTGGACTTACCCGCTGCGGCGCATGCCAAGATCACCCGCAATGCGCAGCGCTATCCGGTGGACAAGGCCAAGGGCCGCAGCACCAAGCATGATGCGCTGTAACCCCTATTGAGGTGATGGCTTGTGATCATCTACCAAGCTGACAAGCGCGAGTTCTTGCGCCACGCGCTGTACGACGATATTGAGCAGGTGCTGCTGCAGCAAATGCGCCAGGTGGCGGGCCAAGGCGCAGCGCAGCCGCAAATGGCGGCTTGGAAGCACTCGCTGATGGAAATGGCCAAGGTGCTGCACGACGACGACATCCCCGACGACGTGGGTGTAGCCATTGAGTACCAACTGCCGCAAAGCGCCAAGCGAATTGACTTCTTGATCACGGGGCAAGACGCACAGCGCCAGCCCAAGGTGGTGATCGTGGAGTTGAAGCAATGGTCCAAGGCACGGGTGAGTGACAAGGACGGCTTGGTCTGGGCCCACCGTGGTGGCCGCAGTGGCGAAACAGAGGGCCTGCACCCCAGCTACCAGGCGTGGTCTTATGCGGCCTATCTGGAGGACTTCAACACAGCGGTGCAAGAGGGGCCGATTGGCCTGCAGCCTTGTGCCTACCTGCACAACTACGCCCGCGACGGGCAGATTGACCACCCGAGCTACGCCGCCCACCTGGCCCGCGCGCCGCTGTTCTTGGCCCAAGAGAAGGCCAAGCTGCAGCGCTTCATCCGCGAGCATGTGCGTTATGGCGACCAGCGCCACACGCTCTATGCCATTGAAAACGGGCGCATCAAGCCCTCTAAGGTGTTGGCAGATGCGGTGGGCGCCCTGCTGCAAGGCAAGCCCGAGTTTGTGCTGCTGGACGACCAAAAGGTGGTCTATGAGACCTGCTTGCACGTGGCCCAACGGGCCGAACAGCGCAAGCAGGTGGTGATCGTGCGTGGCGGGCCAGGCACGGGCAAATCGGTGGTGGCGCTCAACCTGATGGGCAGCCTGCTGCAACGCGAGCTGCATGTGAGCTATGTGTCAAGCCCCGGGAGATCATTCACACGTTTTGTGAAGAGCTTGGGGTGTGAGGCGTGCCATTTTTTCAGGGCCTCGATGGGGGTCTGGTGGTTGAGGGCGCGTTGAGGAATTCGATGGTTG
>NZ_JBIKNQ010000066.1:0-28674 GCF_044358605.1 Ideonella sp. | reverse complement strand
ACTCGCTCAGGACAGCTCTGGCCTGAAGTAGCGGCCAGCTTCGAATCGGCCAATGATCACATGAGACGTGACAGCTAATTCGCATCGCCCTTCCTGGTTCGGCACCAAGCTCAGCAAAGCTCAACTGGTGAGCCTGGGGTCTGAGAAGCTGGCATTGTTCTTTCAAGGTGCCGCGACGATGTCGATCAATCGAGTGAAATTTCAGAGTGGGATGTGGGTTCACGACTTTGCTGATCGCTTTGGGAGTGAGGCGCAATGTTGTCGTGCGCTGGAACTTCTGCCCTGGCTAAACGGGTTTCACTGTCCCCGCCGTGATGGGCAAGAACACTACCGCATCGGTCAGGGTGGTCGGGTCTTGGTGCAGTGCCGCACTTGCCGCCATCAAACCTCGCTGACGGCGGGCACGATGATGGACAGAAGCAAGTTGCCAATGCACAAATGGTTCTTGGCGACGTATCTGTTGCGCCAAGCGAAGACTGGGTTGTCCTCTTTGGCTCTGATGCGTCCATTGGGGGTCTCGTACCGGACTGCCTGGACGGTGAATCAAAAGATCATGTTGACCAAGGCGCAGTGCAATGACACAGCACCTTTCAGCGGCGATGTGTAGGTTGATGATGCTTATCTGGGTGGCGAGCGGCCGGGCTTAGGTGGCCGAGGCTCGCCCAATAAGGTGCGCTTTGTCGCTGCGGTCTCGATCACAGAGCAAGGTGTGCTTGTACAGATCAAGATGTCGCCCGTGCCTGGCTTTGCTCAAAACTCCGTGGCGCACTGGACGCGCCAAGATCTTCCAGTTTGTTGAGCGATGGATTGAACTGCTTTGCAGGCGTCATCGATGCTCGTTGCGCCTACTCTTTCATCGGCGCGAACCAACGCAAGCCGCGTGAACTGTCTGCCTTCACATGGGTGAACACCATCCTGGGCGACTTCAAGACTGCCATCTCCGGCGCTCACAAGCACTTCAAGTTTCAAAGTAGCAACCCCATACTTTGAGGCCTTCCCATACAGGATCAACCACCGCCTTGATCTCCGCGCTTTGGTCATCCAGCTCCTTGCCGACATGGTGCGGGCGACCCCATTGCCTCAGCGTGCGACCCAGGGCTTGGCTGAGGGTCATGCCTAAACAGACAGTGTCTTGGACCTGCTCGGGGTTGGGTCGAAGCGATGTGTTCTCATTCCCAGTTCATTCAGAGTGGGGCAGTTCGCACCTGCTTCACGGCGGAGTGCACCTAGGCGCTGCATGCCAACGCGGATGCGGCGTACGTCCCCGGCTCTGAGTGACGGAAGAACCGATTGAGTCGGCCGTCAATCACACGGGTGTCATGGTGCTCAAGGCCGGCCGAGACAAGGTCCAGGTGGCCGTCGGTCAGCAGCCCTAGGATGAAAGGCTGCTTCATCCTAGGCGCACGATCGTCACTTGCCACACCGCCCGGCCCTTGATCGGTACGTCTCGGATTTGCATCACAGGCTGAAACCGTACTCCACCGTCAGCGGCGCATGGTCGCTGAACTTCTGCTGTTTGTAGATGGCGGCCAAGTGGGCGTGCTCCGCCAGGGCGGGTGTGGCCAAGTGGTAGTCCAGGCGCCAGCCCACGTTCTTGGCATAAGCCTGGCCCCGGTTGCTCCACCATGTGTAGCACTCGTCGGTGGTGCTGGGGTGCAGGCGGCGATAGACGTCCACCAGGCCACCCTGGGTGGGGTCCAGAAGTTGGGTCAGCCAGGCGCGTTCTTCCGGCAGGAAGCCGCTGTTCTTGAGGTTGCCCTTCCAATTTTTCAGGTCCGCCTCACGGTGGGCGATGTTGAGGTCGCCCACCAGAATGAACTCGCGCTCGGCGCGCAAGGCTTGCAGGCGCGGGGCCATGGCGGCCAGAAAGCGGAACTTGGCTTGCTGGCGCTCTTCACCCGACGAGCCGCTGGGAAAGTAACAACTGATGAGGGACAGCTTGCGACCAGGTTTGTCGAAGCGCAGCTCCACCCAGCGGCCTTCGTCGTCGAACTCCGGCACGCCGATGCCCCGGATCACGTCGCTGGGTTGGTGGCGGGTGTAGAGCCCCACACCGGAGTAGCCCTTTTTCTGGGCAAAGTGGAAGTAGCCTGGCATCTGAGCCACTTGCTCAAAACGGCCCTCAATGTCGGCCGCTTGCGCTTTGACCTCCTGGACGCCAATACAATCAACAGCAGCTTGTTCGGCCCACTCCACGAAGCCTTTGGTGGCTGCTGAGCGGATGCCGTTGAGATTAAGCGTGACGAGTTTGAAACCCACTTGACGAATCCTTCGCAATGACAACGACCCCGCACACCGACGCCCTGGCTCAGGAATTCGTGAAGTTTTCGGTCGATGCGGGGGTTTTGCGCTTCGGCGAGTTCACGACCAAGGCAGGTCGGCTGTCCCCCTACTTCTTCAACACCGGTTTGTTTGACGACGGTGCCAAGCTGATGAGGCTGGGCGAATTCTATGCACGGCGGCTCATTGCCTCTGGCCTGGAGTTCGACATGCTGTTTGGCCCGGCCTACAAAGGGATCACCTTGGCGGCTGCGGTGGCCATTGGCTTGGCCAAAGAGGGCAAGAGCGTGCCCTATGCCTATAACCGCAAAGAGGCCAAGGACCATGGCGAAGGCGGTACCTTGGTGGGGGCCCCGGTCAAGGGCCGGGTGCTGATCATTGACGATGTCATCACCGATGGTGCCTCTAAACGCGAGGCCGCCGACATGATCCGCGCAGCAGGCGCCACCCCGGTGGGCGTTGCCATCACCATGGACCGCCAAGAGCGCGCCAAGGACGACCCGGCCAACCCCCGCTCGGGCGTACAGTATGTTGAGCAAGAGGTGGGCTTGCGGGTGGTGTCTATTGCCACGCTGGCCGACCTGATGGCCTTTCTCGCCACCACCGGCGACGAGACCCTGCGCGCTAACACTGAGCGGGTGGCCGCCTACCGCCAGCGCTACGGCATTTGAGATGAACGCTCCCCGGTTCGCCTTCACCGCTGCGCTCCTGCTGGCTGCGCTGTGGGTGAACGCGTCATGGGCACAAGCACCGGCGCCCGCGCCAGCGCCCAAAATATTCAGCTGCATCGACAAGAATGGTCGGCGCCTCAGCTCTGACCGTCCCATTCCGGAGTGCCAAAGCCAAGAGCAGAAACTCTTGAACCGCGATGGCTCGGTGCGTGCGATTACCCGTCCCCTAGCCAGCCCCGAGGAATTGGCGCGGCTGGAGGAGCAAAAGCAAGCAGCACTGCAAAGCCAAGCGCAGCAAGACGAGGCCTTGCGCAAAGAGCGACAGCTGCTGCGCCGCTATCCCCACGAGCAAGCTCACGCCCAAGCCCGCGCAAAGGCGCTGGAGCCGGTGCTGCGCCAAATGGGCGAGTCCAAGACGCGACTGCAGGCTTTGGAGCGTGAGCGGGACGCACTGTTGCAGCAGATCAAGATCGAGAAAAATCCGTCGGCGGCTTCGGGTTTCCGTCAGCGCCTGGAAACCAACGGCGCCGCCCTGGAGGTGCAATCGGCCGTGTTGCGAGACCGCGAAACCGAGCGCGACCGCATGAACCAGCGGCTTGACCAAGAGCTGGCCCAACTTAAAACCTTGTGGCCTGCATTGGGCGCTGTGTCTGGAGCCAAACCATGAGTCACCGCTTGGCACCTTGGGGTGCACTGCTCTGCTTGTCTCTGTGTGCGCCCTTGGCGCAGGCCGGGTCCGCGCGCTACCAGTGCGACGGTGGTGTGATGTTGCAAGCCGATCTCACTCCGCGAGCCGGACGGGTGCTGGCCGGGCAGACGTGGTGGGCCGTCAAGCGCCTGCGCGAGCCCACCGTGCGCTATCGCGATGCCAAAAAGACGGTGACGTTGGCCTTGATGGGCCGCCGCGCCACTTGGCAAGAGGGCGAAGGCCCCGTTTTGAACTGCGAGCTGGTGCTGCCGGACTTCGTGCACAAGTTCTGAAGCCCCGCCCCAGCACGAGGCTGGGGGCGGTCTTGGGGCGTGCTCAAGCGCCCAGTTTGCGCTTCAGCAACTCACCGGCCTGTGCCGGGTTGGCCTTGCCCTTTGAGGCCTTCATCACCTGGCCGACCAAGGCATTGAAGGCCTTCTCTTTGCCTGCGCGGAACTCCTCCACCGACTTGGCATTGGCGGCCAAGACCGTGTCGATGATGGCTTCCAGGGCCCCCGCATCATTGGACTGACGCAAGTCTTTGGCGTCGATGAGGGCGTCAACGTCAACGCCCTCACCCAGCCAGAGGGCGTCGAAGACTTGACGAGCCGAATTGTTGGAGAGGGTGCCGTCTTGGATGCGGGAGATCAGCGTGGCCAGCACCGTCGGGGCCACGGGTGATGTGTCGATCGCGCGGCCTTCTGTGTTCAGCCGTTTGCTGACCTCGCCCATCAGCCAGTTGGCCACCAGCTTGGGCGCCTTGCAGGCGTCACGAGCGCTTTCGTAGTAGCGGGCAAACGCCAGGCTCTGCGTCATCATCGTGGCGTCATAGACCGCGAGGCCATCGTCGCTGACGAAACGTGCGGCCATCGCACGCGGCAACTCCGGCATCTCGCCCTTCACGCGTTCTACCCACTCAGGCGCAATCACCAGCGGTGGCAGATCCGGGTCAGGGAAGTAGCGGTAGTCGGCCGAGTCTTCCTTGCTGCGCATGGCGCGGGTCTCGCCCCGGTCGGGGTTGTAGAGCACCGTGGCTTGTTGGATCTTGCGGCCGTCCTCGATCTCGTCGATCTGCCAGTTGACCTCGTAGTTCACCGCGTCCACTAAGTAGCGGAAGCTGTTGAGGTTCTTGATCTCGCGACGCGTGCCATAAGGGTTGCCGGGCTTGCGCACCGACACATTCACGTCGCAGCGGAAGGAGCCCTCTTGCATATTGCCGTCGCAAATGCCCAGCCACATCACCAAGGCATGCAGGGTCTTGGCGTACTCAGCTGCTTCGGCACCAGAGCGCATGTCGGGCTCAGAGACGATCTCCAGCAGCGGGGTGCCGGCGCGGTTCAGGTCGATCCCCGACTGGCCGTGGAAGTCTTCATGCAGGCTCTTGCCCGCGTCTTCTTCCAGGTGGGCGCGGGTGAGCTGCACGGTCTTTTTGACATCGCCCACAAAAAACTCGACCTGCCCGCCCTGCACCACCGGGATCTCGAATTGGCTGATCTGGTAGCCCTTGGGCAGGTCAGGGTAGAAGTAGTTCTTGCGCGCAAAGATGGACAGTGGCGCCACCTTGGCCCCGACGGCCAAACCAAAGCGAATGGCGCGCTCGACCGCCGCGCGGTTGAGCACCGGCAGCGTGCCCGGCAGCGCCAGGTCCACCGGGCTGGCCTGGGTGTTGGGCTCGGCGCCAAAAGCGGTGGACGAGCCCGAGAAAATCTTGGAAACCGTCGAGAGTTGGACGTGGTTTTCCAGGCCGATCACGACCTCGTACCCACGCACGAGTTGAGAAGTGTTGGACATGATCAGATTCCTGCGGGGGCTTGGGTGTGCCAATCGGTGGCTTGCTGCAGCGCATGCGCGGTGTGCAGCAGTTGGCCTTCCGCGAAGTAGTTGCCGATGAGCTGCAGGCCCACGGGCATGCCGCGAGGCGTGCCCCCTGCCGATGACGGCATATTCCCCGCACCAAAGCCCGCCGGCACGCTCATGCCAGGCAAGCCGGCCAGCGACGCGGGCAGGGTGAAGATGTCGGCCAAATAGGCTTGCAGCGGGTCGCCGCCTTGCTCGCCGATCTTCCAGGCCACGGTGGGGGCCACGGGGCCGGCGATCACGTCGCACTGGGTGAAGCAGCGCTGGAAGTCGTCGGCAATCATGCGGCGCAGTTTTTGCGCCTGCAGGTAGTAGGCGTCGTAATAGCCGTGCGAGAGCACATAGGTGCCGATCATGATGCGGCGTTTAACCTCAGCGCCAAAGCCCTCGGCGCGGGTCTTTTTGTACATGTCCAGCAGATCGTCGTATTGGGCGGCGCGGTGGCCAAATTTGACGCCGTCAAAACGGCTGAGGTTGGAGCTGGCCTCGGCGGGGGCAATGATGTAGTAGACGGGGATCGACAACTCGGTGCGGGGCAGGCTCACATCCACCAAGGTGGCGCCCAGCTTTTCCAGCTCGGCCAGGGCGTTGCGCACGGCACCGTTGACGTCGGCCGCCAAGGCGGCAGGGAAGAACTCTTTGGGCAAGCCGATGCGCAAGCCCTTGAGCGGCTGGCTGGCGTTCGCACCCTCACGGGCGCTCAACATCTGCGCGTGGAAATTTTGGGCGGGCCGCTCGGCGCTGGTGGCGTCGCGCTCGTCAAAGCCGCTCATCGCAGACAGCAACAGCGCGCAATCTTCGGCGCTGCGGGCCATGGGGCCGGCTTGGTCCAGGCTGGACGCAAAGGCGATCATGCCGTAGCGGCTGCACACCCCATAAGTGGGCTTGATGCCGGTGATGCCGCTGAAGCTGGCGGGCTGGCGGATGGAGCCTCCGGTGTCGGTGCCGGTGGCGGCGGGCAGCAGGCGCGCCGCCACGGCGGCCGCAGAGCCGCCTGAGGAGCCGCCGGGCACGCGCTGGGTGTCCCAGGGGTTGTGCACCGGCCCGTAGGCTGAATTCTCGTTAGCCGAGCCCATGGCGTACTCGTCGCAATTGAGCTTGCCCAGCGACACCGCACCGGCGGCTTTGAGCCGGGCCACCACCGTGGCATCAAAGGGGCTGCGGTAGTGGGCCAACATCTTGGAGCCGGCCGTGGTGGGCATGTCGGCGGTGACGAAGATGTCCTTGTGGGCCAGGGGCACACCAGTCAACGCGCTGGATTGGCCGCTGACGCGGGCTGCATCGGCGGCGCGGGCGGCGCTGAGGGCCGCGTCGCCGTCCAGGTGCAAAAAGCAGCCCAAAGGCGCTAGGGCCTGGGCGCGGGCCAGCAGGTGCTGGGTCACTTCAACGCTGGAAACGGTCTTGTCGGCCATGGCCTGGGCCAAGGCTGCCACGCCCAGATGATGCAGGTCTTGGGCGCTCATCATTCGATCACCTTGGGCACGAGGAACAGGCCGTCTTCCACGGCCGGGGCGCTGGCTTGGTTGCGGGCGCGTTGGTTGGCCTCGGTCACGGCATCCTCCCGCAGGCGCAGGTGGATTTCCTGGACGGCGGAGAGGGGCGTGTAGAGCGGCTCAACGCCTTGGGTGTCAACCGCGCTCATTTGCTCGACGATGCTGAAAAAGCCGTTGAGCTGGGTGAGCATGGCGTCGGCTTCTTGGGGGGAGATGTCCAGCCGCGCCAGATGGGCGATCCGGCTCACATCCGTGGGGGTGAGTGCCATGGGGGAAGTGCCTTGGAAGGTGCAGTGTCAGGTCGAGGGCACATTGCCTTGGCAAAGTGCCGCCAAGTGGGCTGTAAAGCCCGCTTGGAACCATGAAAAAAGGGCCAGAACCCCACGGGCATTGTGGGGCGTTAGGGTATTATCTCCGGTTATCCACACCCTGCCTGGCAGCGTTGCTGCGAGGGGCTCCAAGGCCCTTTTGGCAGCCTGCAAACAGGGCTTGGTGTGGGGGTACGTCGGGCCCCGCTGCTGCAAAACCGTCGCCACAACCGTCTTCCATTCATGCGCCTTGAGGTTTTGAGCCTACTTTGCCCTGGTCCTGGTCCAGCGCTGGCTCGTCCATCAGGGCGCCACTGTCATCGAAACATCCATGTTCGCATCTCTGCGCCGTTACTTCTCCACCGACCTGGCCATTGACCTGGGTACCGCCAACACACTGATTTACGTGCGTGGCAAAGGCATCGTGCTGGACGAGCCCTCCGTGGTCTCCATCCGCCACGAAGGCGGCCCTAGCGGCAAGAAGACCATCCAAGCTGTCGGCCATGAAGCCAAGGCCATGCTGGGCAAGGTGCCTGGCAACATCGAAGCCATCCGCCCCATGAAGGACGGCGTGATCGCCGACTTCACGGTCACCGAGCAGATGCTCAAGCAGTTCATCAAGATGGTTCATCCGCGCTCGGTGCTCAAGCCCAGCCCCCGGATCATCATCTGCGTGCCCTGCGGCTCCACCCAGGTCGAGCGCCGCGCCATCCGCGAGTCGGCCCTGGGTGCTGGTGCTTCCGAGGTCTACCTGATTGAAGAGCCGATGGCGGCTGCCATTGGTGCGGGCCTGCCGGTTTCTGAGGCTTCGGGCTCCATGGTGGTCGACATCGGTGGCGGCACCACCGAAGTGGGCGTCATCAGCTTGGGCGGCATGGTCTACAAGGGCTCCGTCCGCGTGGGCGGCGACAAGTTCGACGAAGCCATCATCAACTACATCCGTCGCAACTACGGCATGTTGATCGGTGAGCCTACGGCCGAATCCATCAAGAAGCACATTGGCTCGGCCTTCCCGGGCTCTGAGGTGCGGGAGATGGAAGTCAAGGGCCGTAATTTGTCTGAAGGCGTGCCGCGCAGCTTCACCATTTCGTCCAACGAAATCCTGGAAGCTCTGACCGACCCGCTCAACCAGATCGTCTCGGCCGTCAAAAACGCGCTGGAGCAAACCCCGCCTGAGCTGGGTGCCGACATCGCTGAGCGCGGCATGATGCTGACCGGTGGTGGTGCTTTGCTGCGCGACCTAGACCGCCTGCTGGCCGAAGAAACCGGCTTGCCGGTGCTGGTGGCTGAAGACCCGCTGACCTGCGTGGTGCGGGGTTGCGGTATGGCGCTGGAGCGCATGGAGCGCCTGGGCTCGATCTTCACCTCGGAGTAAGCGGCCCGCCGCTGCGCGTTCTCTCACCCCTTTGTTGGCCTTTGGCCGACCGCCATGTCTCTCGGCACGCTTGAACGCTCACCGCCGCCGTTTTTCAGGCAGGGCCCCTCGGCCCTGACCAAGGTCGTCTTTTTCTCTGCCTTGGCGCTGTTCCTGATGGCCGCCGATTCCCGGTTCACCTTGACCCAGCCTCTGCGCGCGGCCATGGCGACCGTGCTGCTGCCTGCCCAGCAAGCCCTGAGCTTGCCTGTGGCCGCCTACCGACAGGCGGGCGACTACCTGCAAGGCTTGGAGGCCGCCCGCGCTCAAGAAAACGCCATGAGCGCCAAGCTGGCGCAGCAGGCCGAGCGCTCTTCTCGCGCCGACCGCTTGGTCGAAGAGAACACGCGTTTGCGTGCCTTGCTGGAACTGCGCCCGCAGGTCACCGTCAAGTCCCAGCCGGCTGAGGTGCTGTACGAGGCCCCCGACGCTTATTCGCGCAAGATCTTCCTGGACCGGGGCTCTCAACATGGTTTGGTCGCGGGCTCGCCCGTCATCAATGAGCAGGGCGTTCTCGGGCAGGTGACCCGGGTCTATCCGCTGTCTGCCGAAGTGACCTTGCTGGTGGATAAAGACGCGGCCATTCCGGTGCTTAATCCGCGCACGGAACACCGCAGCGCAGCCTTTGGCACCGGCGATGGCCGCGCCATGGAGCTGCGCTTCATGGCCAGTAACGACGATGTTCAGGTGGGCGATGTGCTGATCACCAGCGGCGTCGATGGCGTGTATCCGCAGGGTTTGCAAGTGGCCCGCGTCGCCAAGGTGGACACCCGGGGCGACACCTCGTTTGCGCGTATCAGCCTGACGCCCACCGCCCCGCCCGATGGCGTGCGCCATGTGTTGGTGCTGGAGCCCCTGGCCCTGCACCAGCCGCCCCGGCCGCAAGAGCCCGCCGAGCCCGAACGCAGCACCAGCCGGCACGGCCGGGTCGGAGGCCGCAAATGATCATGCGACGCAGCTCAGACCAGCTCTTGCTGCCCGTCAACCCGGTGTTTTTGTGGCTCAGCCTGTTTGTGGCCATGGGCCTGAACATGGTGCCGCTGGGCCATGCACCCGTTTTGCCGGATGTGATGGCCCTGGTGCTGGTGTTCTGGAACGTGCATCAACCGCGCCGGGTCGGCGTGGGGGCCGCCTTTGTGTTTGGCTTGCTCATGGATGTCCACGCGGGCTCTTTGCTGGGCCAGCACGCGCTCTCCTACACCTTGCTGAGCTTTCTGGCCATCACCATTCACCGGCGGGTGTTGTGGTTCAGTTTGTTCGAGCAAGTGCTGCATGTGTTGCCGCTGTTCTACGCCTCGGCCTTGGTGGCCCTGGCCGTGCGTCTGTTGGCGGGCGATGGCTTCCCGGGTTGGGGCGTGCTGATCGCCCCGGCGCTGGAGGGCTTGCTCTGGCCGGTGCTGACTTGGCTGCTGCTGGCGCCCCAGCGCCGCCCGCCCGATCCGGACAAGAACCGACCGCTATGAGCACGCCTGTGCGGATGCGGCTTGGGCTGGGGTGGGCCGCCCATGACTGAGCTGAAGAACCTTGAAGCCGAGTTAGACCGCTTCAGGCTGCGCATCATTGCAGCCGTGCTGTTCATCTTGCTGGGCTTTGGCTTGCTGGTCGCCCGCATGGTGCATTTGCAGGTGGTGCGGCATGAGGAGTTGGCCAATCGTGCCGAAGCCAATCGCATTGCGGTGGTGCCCATCGTGCCCAATCGCGGCCGCATCGTGGACCGCAATGGCGTGGTGCTGGCCACCAATTACACCGCCTATACGCTGGAGATCACGCCGTCGCGGGTGGCTGACCTAGAGGCCACCATCAACAAGCTCGCTGAGTTCATCGACATCCAACCGCGCGACCGACGTCGCTTCAAGCGCCAATTGGACGAGAGCAAGAGCTTTGAGTCCTTGCCCATCCGCAACCGACTCAGCGACGAAGAGGTGGCGCGCTTCATTGCCCGGCGGTTTCAGTTCCCAGGGGTCGAGATCAAGGCCCGTTTGTTCCGCAACTACCCCCTGGGCGAGACGGGCAGCCACTTGATTGGCTACATTGGCCGCATCAACCAGGCCGAGAAAAAGGCCATGGAGGACTGGGAAGATGAGGCCCAGGCCAATTACCGAGGCACGGAGTACATCGGCAAGCTGGGCCTGGAGCAAAGCTACGAGCTGGACCTGCACGGCACCACGGGCTTTGAGCAAATGGAGACCTCGGCCGGGGGCCGGGCAGTGCGACGCCTGGACAACTTGCCCGCGACGCCTGGCAACACCTTGGTGCTGTCGGTCGACATTAAGTTGCAGGCCTTGGTGGAAGACATGTTTGGCGCGCGTCGGGGCGCCTTGGTGGCGATCGACCCGCGCAATGGTGAAATCTTGGCCTTTGTCTCCAAGCCCACCTACGACCCCAACAAATTCGTGGACGGCATCGATGTCGAGAACTGGCGCGAGCTGAACGAGTCCATCGACAAGCCGCTGCTGAACCGCGCGCTGCGAGGTACCTATCCGCCGGGCTCCACCTACAAGCCCTTCATGGCCATGGCGGCCCTGAATGCGGGCAAGCGCTCGCCCTCGACCATCATCAACGACCCGGGCTTCTTCATGTTTGGCGGCCACCGCTACGGCAGCCCGGAGAACGAGCGCGGTGGCGCGATGGACATGCGCCGCTCCATCGTCGAGTCGTCCAACGTTTACTACTACACCTTGGCCAATGAGATGGGCGTGGACATGATCTACGATCAACTCAGCCCCTTTGGCTTTGGACGGCGCACCAACATCGACTTGGAAGGCGAAGTCACCGGCGTGCTGCCGTCCCAGGACTGGAAGCGCCGCACCTATAAGCGGCCCGAGCTGCGCAAGTGGTATGCCGGTGAAACCATCTCTTTGGGCATTGGCCAGGGTTACAACAACTTCACCATGCTCCAGTTGGCCAATGCCATGGCCATCTTGGCGGCGGGCGGCCAGCGTTTTGAGCCGCGCTTGGTCAAAGAGATTGAAGACGTGGTGACCCATCAGCGGCGCACCGTTTCAGCCAAGGCGCTAGAGCCGCTCGCCCTCAAGCCCGAGCAGGTGAATGTGATCATGCAGGCCATGCATGGCGTGACCCAGCAAGGCACATCCACACGCATTTTTGTGGGCGCCCCCTATGCCAGTGGCGGCAAGACAGGCACGGCCCAGGCCGTGGGCATTCGCCAGAACGAGAAGTACAGCGCGGCCCGCATGGCCGAGCACTTGCGCGATCACTCGCTGTATGTGGCTTTCGCACCCTTGGACAACCCACGCATTGCTTTGGCCGTGATCGTGGAGAACGCGGGCTGGGGGTCGGCAGCGGCGGCCCCTATTGCGCGGCGAGTGTTTGACTATGTGCTGCTGGGGCTGTATCCCAGCGAAGAGGACATTGCCTTGACCCAAAAGGGCCAGTCCGTCGCGCCCGTGGGCACGCCCAGGCCCGCCGCCTCGGTGCCATTGCCCTCCAGTTCAGGCGCACCTGCTAGTTCAGAGGCGCAGGCCGTGGGTGCCGCCTCTGCAGCGTCTGGCCCTGGGGTGGCGTCGGCGGGCAGCGCCGCTTCGCGCCCTGCCGCATCAGCGTCGGCTGCAGCCGCGGCGCGGCCCAGGGCGATGACGCTGGATGCAGGCCCTGCGCAGCGCGCCTCAGGAGTGCAACCATGAGTGTGGTGTTCGAGCGGCCTTCCTTGTGGCAGCGGGTTCGGCCCGTGTTTTCAAGCTTTGACGTGCCGCTGACCTTGGGTTTGCTGATCTTGGCCGCCTTTGGCCTGATCACCATGTACTCGGCAGGCTACGACCACGGCACGCGCTTCGTCGACCATGGCCGCAACATGATGATTGCGCTGGCGATCTTGTTTGTGGTGGCCCAGGTGCCGCCCCAGCGTTTGATGGCGCTGGCCGTGCCGCTCTATGTGGTGGGCGTCACCTTGCTGGTGGCAACCATGATTTTCGGCATCACCAAAAAAGGTGCCACACGCTGGCTGAATGTGGGGATCGTGATCCAACCCAGCGAGATCATGAAGCTGGCCATGCCCCTGATGCTGGCCTGGTGGTTTCAAAAGCGCGAAGGGCAGTTGCGCCCGCTGGACTTTGCGGTGGCGGGCCTGCTGCTCATGGTGCCGGTGGCCTTGGTGGCCAAGCAGCCAGATTTGGGAACCTCCATCCTCATCCTCTCGGCGGGGCTCTATGTGATCTTCTTCGCGGGGCTGTCGTGGCGGCTGATCTTGCCGGTGGTGTTGGTGGCCTTGATCGGTATGGTGGCTTTGGTGTTGTCCGAAGATCAGATCTGCCAGGCGGATGTGAAATGGCCGCTTTTGCGGGAGTACCAAAAAACTCGCGTCTGTACGCTGCTCGACCCCACCAAGGATCCGCTGGGCAAGGGCTTTCACATCATCCAAGGCATGATCGCCATTGGCTCTGGTGGCTGGACAGGCAAGGGCTTTATGAACGGCACTCAGACGCATCTGGAGTTCATCCCCGAGCGCACGACAGACTTCATCTTTGCCGCCTTTGCCGAAGAGTTTGGCCTGATGGGCGTGCTGGGCTTGATTGCCGCCTTCACCTTTGTGCTCTTGCGCGGCCTGATGATCGCGGCCGAAGCGCCCACCGTGTTCTCGCGCCTGCTGGCGGGTGCCATCACGCTGAGCTTTTTCACCTATGCCATGGTCAATATGGGCATGGTCAGCGGCATCTTGCCGGTGGTGGGCATCCCCTTGCCCTTCATCAGTTACGGCGGCACCGCCATGGTGACGCTGGGCTTGGCCTTGGGCATGTTGATGTCCATTGCCAAGAGCCGCCGCCTGATGCAGAGCTGAAAAAGGGGCCAGCGGCCCCTTTCATGCGGAAGGGCTTCAGTTGACGAAGCTGATGTCGTCCACCACAAACTTGCAGGCGCCAGCGCTCATCAGCACGTGGGTCAGTGGCTTGGTGAACTTGACGGTCTTGAGCGCCGCAGCCAAGGTGGCCACCTTCTTTTCGACGCCTTGGCTGCCGATGCCGAACATCGTGACCTTGGCGCCGACGTCCAGACCAGAGCCAATCTTCAGCGAGACTTGGCTGACTTCGCTGGCAAAGCGGACCACTTCCGGCAAGCGCGGAATGCCGCCGTCTGCCATGGAGGTCTCGCAATTGAAGGCCAAGAAATTCGGGGCGGATTGACCCGTCACGGCGAAGTTCGAGCTTTGGTCCAGAATCGCGCCGCCATCCAGTGTGGCGGTGCTGGAACCATTGAACTGCACGCTGCCCACCGCCAACAGCGAGGTGGTGCTGATGAACAGGCTGGGTGCTGACGCCGCATCAAAGTTGATCAGGTTGGCGGCTTGCGCGCTGAAGTCTTGGGCGATCACCACCTTAGGGATCGCTTTGGGCGCGGTGCGCGCTTGGGTGGACGACACGCCACCGGCGGTGTCGTTGGCGAAGGTGGTGCCGGCCAGGGTCAACAGGGCGGCGGCGGTCAGCAGAGTGCGGTTCATGAGAGAACTCCTTGAGTGGTTTTGAATCAGGCGCTCGATCCCTACCGAACGCTGAGTCGCACTGTAGGAAGCGCAGACCTCAACACCCATCCCTACGGGCCTCCCGGCCCTAGGGGTGACGCACCCCCTACCTTCAGGCCTCGGTAGCGCCGTCGGGCTGGGCTGGCAACGTGAACCGCACCGTGAAGCGCGTGCCGGGGCGGTCGGCGTGCTCGCCCACGGGCGGGCGGGCATCTTCGACCGTCAAGGTGGCGTCGTGCTTCTCCACGATTTCTCGCACGATGGCCAGGCCCAAGCCGCTGCCATCCACATTGGTGCCCAGGGCGCGATAGAAGGGCTGGAAGACCAGCTCGCGCTCGGCTTCGGGGATGCCGGGGCCGTTGTCTTCGACTTGCAGAACCAGCACTTGCCCAAAGGGGTCGGCCATGATGCGTACGGTCACGCATCCGCCCTCAGGCGTGTACTGAAGCGCGTTGTCCACGAGGTTGCGGATCATTTCCCGGACCAGCAAGGGCTGGCCCACCAAACGTGGCACTTGCTCGCTGCTCTCAGGGCCCTCGTAACCCAGGTCAATGCGCTTGTCCATGGCCTTGGGCACAAAGTCCTGCACGGTGTCGGTGGCCAAGCGAGCGATGTTGAAAGCCTGCTGGCGGCGGGCTTGTTCTTCATCTTCGGCGCGGGCCATGGACAAGAGCTGGTTGACCATGTGCGCTGCGCGTTGGCTGGAACGTGAGATCTGCTGCAAGGACTTGCGAACGGACACCACATCGCCGCGCTCATCCAGCTCGCGCTGGGCGAGCTCAGCCTGGGTGCGCAAGCCGGCTAACGGTGTCTTGAGCTGGTGTGCAGCGTCGGCCAAAAAGTGCTTCTGCGCGCTCATGGACTGATCCAGCCGAGTCAGCAACTCGTTGATGGAGCGCACGAGCGGGGCTACTTCCTCCGGCGCATCCTGCACATCAATAGGGCTGAGATCATGGCTCTCTCGCTGCAGAATGCGTTGCTGAAGATGCGACAACGGTGCAATGCCCCGGGCCAGCGCGAACCACACCAGCAAAACGGCCAGCGGCAAGATCACATACTGCGGCAGCAAAACGCCTTTGATGATCTCCGTGGTCAGGCGCTCGCGCTTGTCCATGGTTTCTGCCACCTGCACCAGGGTGATGCCGGGCTCTGCCGAGATGCCAGGCGTGAGCCGCAGGCTGGCAATGCGCACCGATTCGTTCTGCACCACTTCGTCGCGAAACTGCACCTCACCGACCACGGCGTTGGTGCCCTCGGGTGGCGAGGGAAGTTCGCGGTCGCCGGCGATCAGTTCGCCGCGAGCCCCCAAGACCTGAAAGAAGATCTTGTCCACGTCGTCACTGCGCAGCAGTGCGGCAGCGGGGTCAGACAGCTTGGCCTTGCCGGGCTTGCCCTGCGGGTCGACCACCATTTGGCGTGACACCATGCGGGTCAGTTGCGCGAGGTCCCGGTCATAGGGCCTTGCCGCGAT
This sequence comes from Ideonella sp., assembly GCF_044358605.1. Classification (GTDB taxonomy): domain Bacteria; phylum Pseudomonadota; class Gammaproteobacteria; order Burkholderiales; family Burkholderiaceae_C; genus Ideonella. The sequence goes on along the minus strand of NZ_JBIKNQ010000066.1, from coordinate 13,019 downwards.
GTTTTGGGCCACCAGCCAGGTCAGGGCCGCGCTCATGGGCCACAGCAGCAGCAGCGGCACGAGCATCCAGTCCAGGATCTCGCCAAACAGCGAGCGTTGCTCTCGGCCCAAGGCTTTGATCACGAAGTGCCGGTGGGGCTCAGAGGGTGGTTGGGATCACGAGGCGATCTTTTCGAGGCAGTAACCCAGGCCTCGCACCGTGGCAATACGGATCGGACCTTGCTCGATCTTCTTGCGCAGGCGGTGGATGTAAACCTCGATGGCGTTGTTGCTGACCTCTTCGCCCCACTCGCACAATCGAGCCACCAACTGGTCTTTGCTGACCAAGCGCCCAGCGCGTTGCAGCAGCACTTCCAGCAGGCTGATCTCACGCGCTGACAGTTCGATCATCTGATCATTGATGTAGGCCACTCGGCCGGTGGCATCAAAGGTCAGCGGGCCATGCTTGATAACGCTGGAGGCGGTGCCCAGGCCGCGTCGCGTCAGCGCACGGACGCGGGCTTCCAACTCTTGCAGCGAAAAGGGCTTGGCCATGAAGTCGTCGGCGCCCAAATCCAGCGCTTTGACACGCTGGTCGATGGAGTCGGCGGCCGTGAGGATCAGCACCGGCATGGAGGTGCCCCGGGCGCGCAGCTTGCGCAAGACCTCTAGCCCGTGCAGGCGAGGCAGGCCCAGATCCAAAATGAGCAGATCAAACTCGTGGGAGGCCAAGGCGGCGTCGGCTTCGCTGCCGCTGCTGACTTGGTCGACCGCATAGCCCGAGCCACGCAGCGAGCGCAGCAGGCCGTCGGCCAACACCTGATCATCTTCGGCGATAAGAATGCGCATACAGCTTGTCTCCTCAGTGGGGGCACTCTTTGCATGGCTACAGCGCGCCGCTAACAGCCGCGTTGTGAGCAATGACTTTGTTGCCGATGCCCCGATTTTAGGCAGTCCGACCCCAGATGTCCGTTCACGTGAACGCGATACTGTACAAACATCCAGCTTCTGACATAATTGTTCGAAACATTCCCGGAGAACCTCATGGACGCCAAGAACGCCAACCCCGAAAAAGCCAAAGCCCTGCAAGCCGCGCTCGCTCAAATCGAGAAGCAATTTGGCAAGGGCTCCATCATGCGCCTGGGTGAAGGCGAAGTGGTGGAGGACATTCAAGTCGTCTCCACCGGCTCATTGGGTCTGGATGTGGCGCTGGGCGTCGGCGGCTTGCCGCGTGGCCGCGTGGTGGAAATCTACGGCCCGGAATCTTCCGGCAAAACCACGCTGACGCTGCAAGTCGTGGCCGAGATGCAAAAAGTGGGCGGTGTGGCGGCCTTCATTGATGCCGAACATGCCCTGGACATCCAATATGCCCAAAAGCTCGGCGTCAACCTCCAAGAGTTGCTGATCAGCCAGCCCGACACCGGCGAGCAAGCCCTTGAGATCGTGGATTCGCTGGTGCGCTCTGGCGCCGTCGACCTGATTGTCATTGACTCGGTGGCTGCGCTGACCCCCAAGGCCGAATTGGAAGGCGAGATGGGCGACTCCCTGCCCGGCTTGCAAGCCCGACTGATGAGCCAAGCCTTGCGCAAGCTGACGGCCACCATCAAGAAATCCAACTGCATGGTCATCTTCATCAACCAGATCCGCATGAAGATCGGCGTGATGTTTGGCAGCCCTGAAACCACCACCGGTGGCAATGCCTTGAAGTTCTATGCCTCGGTGCGCTTGGACATCCGCCGCATTGGCTCCATCAAGAAGGGCGAAGAGATCGTGGGCAGCGAAACCCGCGTCAAGGTGGTTAAGAACAAGGTGGCGCCGCCCTTCAAGGAAGCTGAATTCGACATCCTGTACGGCGAGGGCGTGAGCCGTGAGGGCGAGATCATCGACCTGGGCGTGGCCAACAAAATCGTCGACAAGTCCGGTGCGTGGTACGCCTACAGCGGCGAAAAAATCGGCCAAGGCAAGGACAACTCTCGCGAATTCCTGCGCGAGAACCCCGACATTGCCCGCGAGATCGAAAACAAGGTTCGCGCGGCTCTGGGCGTGCCCTTGCTGGCGGAGTCCTCGGGTGCGGCCTGAGGCCTGCCCTGCTTGAAGGCCTGTTTGAACAGAGGCTGAGGCATGGCCGGCCATCGCCCCTTGCCCAGTCTGAAGGCGCAGGCGCTGGCGCTGCTGGCCCGCCGCGAGTTCAGCCGCTCTGAACTGCAAACCCGCTTGCTGGCCCACGCTCGCAAGCGGGTCGCTGCCGCCGCCGCTGCCCAGGCGCCGCCTGTGGACCCCTGGGATCACGAGGCCGCAGCGGTTGAGCCGGTAGAAGCACCTAGCGCCGAGACGCTGCACGCCGAGGTTGAAGCCGTGCTCGACTGGCTGGCAACGCGTCAATTTCAAAGCGATGCACGCTTTGTGGAAACGCGGGTGAATGCTCGCGCCGCCCGGCATGGTGAGCGTCGAATTCGCCATGAATTGGCCCAACACGGGCTGGCGCTAGATGCCGACACCGCCCAGCACCTTCGTTCCACCGAGGTCCAGCGCGCCCGTGAGGTCTGGCTCAAGCGCTTTGGGGCTGTGGCCTCCGAGGCCCACGAGCGCGCACGCCAGATGCGGTTTTTGGCCGCGCGTGGCTTCAGCGCCGAGGCCGTGCGCCGTGTGGTGGGTGGGCGGGACCCTGCTGAGGAGTGAGTGGCGAGGCCTTATTGCGCCAACTTGGCGCAAAAATGCTGCATTGCAGCACGCGTGATACAGTGCCGACCTGTTTCAGCGCTGTAACTCTCGCGTTCTGGCAAGGTTTGGTGGGCTCAAGAGCCCCAGATCCAGCAGACGCGATCGGCGCTTGACGGCCCCACCCCATGCCTTTGCCAGCCTCAGATCCCCAACGCGTGCTTCAGCACACTCGCGCCGTGCAGGTGGAGATGTACTCCCGTGCGGACGGACTGTGGGAGGTTGACGCCCGCTTGCGCGACACCAAGACGCGTAAAATTCGGGGCAGTCAAGGGGTCTTGCCCGCCGGTGAAGCCATCCACGATCTGGTGCTGCGGCTCGTCATCGACACCCAATTTCACATTCACCGCGCAGGGGCCGAGTCCCTGGCTGTGCCTTACCGTGGCCAATGTGACGACCATGGCGACGCCTATGCCCAGCTGGAAGGCCTGAACCTGATGAAGGGCTTCAAGCGCGCGGTGCGCGAGCGCTTGGGTGGCGTGGCGGGGTGTACACATCTGACAGAATTGGCCGATGTACTGCCGACCGCTGTCATCCAAGCGTTTGCCGGCCTTGTGCTGGACACTAAGGGAGAAGGCGATCAGGCCCCTTTCCAGCTTGATCGCTGTCATGCACTCAGGCGAGACGGCGAGGTGGTGCGATTGCACTATCCTCGCTGGTTTCGTCAGCCTGATGCCAACAAAGTATCGGAAAATCACGCGCCGGTGACCCCGGCAGCGTCTCGCGACGCGGCCTCGGCCGCTAGACCTCTTTCGTCCTGAACTCACGAAAAGACCACCCATGAAGATCCACGAATACCAAGGCAAAGAAATCCTGCGCCAATTCGACGTGCCAGTGCCTCGCGGCTATCCGGCTTTCACTGTGCAGGAAGCCGTGGAAGCGGCCCAAAAGCTGGGCGGCAACGTCTGGGTGGTCAAGGCCCAGATCCACGCGGGCGGCCGCGGCAAGGGCGGCGGCGTCAAGTTGGCTAAAACCATGGACGACCTGAAGACGCTGTCCGACCAGATTCTGGGCATGCAGCTGATCACGCACCAGACCGGCCCCGAAGGTCAAAAGGTACGTCGTCTCTATATCGAAGAAGGCGCCGACATCAAGAAGGAATACTACGTCTCGCTGGTCACTGACCGCCAGACGCAGAAGGTCGCCTTCATTGCCTCCAGCGAAGGTGGCATGGACATTGAAGAAGTGGCCCATTCCACCCCTGAGAAGATCATCACTGAAGTGATCGATCCGCTGGTGGGCTTCACCGCCGAGTTGGCCAAGAAGATTGCAGGCGCCATTGGTTTGCCCGAGGCCTCGCACGCCCAAGCCGTCACGCTGTTCCAGAACCTGTACCGCTGCTACATGGAAACGGACGCGTCGCTGGTGGAAATCAACCCCCTGAACTGCGACTCCAAGGGCAACCTGATCGCCCTGGACGCCAAGTTCAACTTTGACGCCAACGCCCTGTTCCGTCACCCCGAGATCGTGGCCTACCGCGACCTGGACGAAGAAGACCCGGCTGAAGTCGAGGCCTCCAAGTTCGACTTGGCCTACATCAGCCTGGACGGCAACATCGGCTGCCTGGTGAACGGCGCAGGCTTGGCCATGGCCACCATGGACACCATCAAGCTGTTCGGCGGCGAGCCGGCCAACTTCTTGGACGTGGGCGGTGGCGCGACGGCCGAGAAGGTCACCGAAGCCTTCAAGATCATGCTGAAGAACAAGGCCGTCAAGGGCATCTTGGTCAACATCTTCGGCGGCATCATGAAGTGCGACACCATCGCCGAAGGCGTGATCACCGCCTGCAAGGCCGTCAATCTGCAAGTGCCGCTGGTCGTCCGCATGAAGGGCACCAACGAAGATCTGGGCAAGAAGATGTTGGCCGACTCCGGTCTGCCCATCATTGCCGCTGACACCATGGCAGACGCTGCCACGGCCATCGTCGCCGCTGTCAAGTAAGCCCAGAGCGAAGGAACACACACATGTCGATCTTTATCAACAAAGACACACGCGTCATCACCCAGGGCATCACGGGCAAGACCGGTCAGTTCCACACCCGGGGCTGCGTGGCCTATGCCAATGGCAAGAACTGCTTCGTGGCGGGCGTGAACCCCAAGAAGGCCGGCGAAGACTTCGAAGGCATTCCCATCTACGCATCGGTCAAAGAAGCCTCGGCTCAGACTGGCGCCAGCGTCTCCGTGATCTACGTGCCGCCCGCAGGGGCTGCGGCTGCGATCTGGGAAGCTGTGGAAGCCGACCTGGACTTGGCCATCTGCATCACCGAAGGCATTCCTGTGCGCGACATGCTCGAAGTGCGCAACAAGATGAAGGCCAAGGAAGCTGCTGGCGGCAAGAAGACCTTGCTTCTAGGCCCGAACTGCCCTGGCTTGATCACCCCGGAAGAAATCAAGATCGGCATCATGCCGGGTCACATCCACCGCAAGGGACGCATCGGCGTGGTCTCGCGCTCGGGGACGCTGACCTATGAAGCCGTGGCGCAATTGACCGAAATCGGTCTGGGCCAGTCCTCCGCCGTGGGCATTGGTGGCGACCCCATCAATGGCTTGAAGCACATCGACGTGATGCGCGCCTTCAACGACGACCCCGATACCGATGCCGTCATCATGATCGGCGAAATCGGTGGTCCGGACGAAGCCGAAGCTGCGCTGTGGTGCAAGGCCAATATGAAGAAGCCGATCGTGGGCTTCATCGCTGGCGTGACCGCTCCTGCGGGCAAGCGCATGGGCCATGCCGGTGCCTTGATCTCCGGTGGTGCTGACACAGCCGATGCCAAGCTCGCCATCATGGAAGAGTGCGGCTTCAAGGTCACGCGCAACCCCTCTGAAATGGGCCGCCTGCTCAAGGCGATGCTCTGAGTTCAGCCTAGGGGCCTCGCCCCTGCTGACGGGCTGGCACAATAGTGCCTGCCCCCTCTACAGGCCGCTCTTGCGGCCTGTTTGCATTGGGCCAACGCCTCCGCGTTGCCTTGGGCGCTGTCTGTAGTTTCACGCACGACAAAGGCGGTGGATGCTGCCTACACTGCGCCCTTCCAAGAATTTAGATTGACAGGATCTCCTCCATGGATCAGTTCATGCACGCCGACTTTTGGATCGCCGTCGGCCAGATCATCATGATCGACATCCTCCTGGGTGGCGACAACGCGGTCGTGATCGCGCTGGCCTGCCGCCGGCTTGACCCAAGCATGCGCAACAAGGGCATCATTTGGGGCACGGTGGGTGCCATCGTCCTGCGGGTCATCTTGATCTTCTTTGCCTTGACGCTGCTGGCCATTCCCTTCCTGAAGTTGGTCGGTGCAGCGCTGCTGATCTGGATTGGCGTGAAGCTGCTGATGCCCGAAGACGGCGATGAGCACGGCAACATCCAAGCCAGTGACAAGCTCTGGGCCGCAGTGAAGACCGTGGTGATTGCCGACTTGGTGATGAGCGTGGACAACGTCATTGCCATTGCGGGGGCAGCCCAAGGTGCGGGTGCGGGCCATCAAATGCCGCTAGTGGTGTTCGGTCTGTTGGTCAGCATCCCCATCATTGTGTGGGGCAGCCAACTCGTCATCAAGTTGATGGACCGCTTCCCGCTCATCGTTGTCGTCGGCGGCATGCTCTTGGGCTGGATCGCTGGCACCATGGCGGTGGCTGATCCGGCGGTCATCTCCTACATGCCAACCCTGACCCCGGACAAGCCCGGCGCCGCGCCCGAAGTTGCGGCCTCGGTGCGCTATGCTGCTGGCGTCGCTGGTGCCTTGTTGGTGCTGGTGGTTGGCAAGGTCTTGGCTGCTCGCAAATCGTCAAGCTCCGCATAAGCCCTGTGGTAATGTTGCCCAAAGATCAACCGACCGGGGAGGTGGGTGAGTCATGGGCAACACCAAAGGTTTCTGGGGACGTTTAGGGTTGGGTCGGGCGGCTGGCGCTACTGGGGCCGAAGTCGATGACGACAGCCGTCCAGGGCCAGCGGACCGCACGAACGCTGCCGATGGCGTCAAGGGAACTCGCTTGGGGGGCTTCAGTCTCTTGCGTTGTGTCGCCCAGGGCGGGCAAGGTGAGCTGCACTTGGCCACCGACATTGGCACAGGGCTGCCCGTCGCGATCAAGACCATTCACCTGGGACGCAGCGAAGTGGCCTGCGATCGCTTCATGCGTGAGGCCACGGCAGCTGCGCATTTGCAGCACCCCGACATCGTGCGCAGCTACGCAGCAGGCACCGATGGCCAAGGAGACGCTCGCAAGGGCTGGATCGCCATGGAATGGGTGTCGGGTGAAGACCTGGGGCAAATCCTTGCTGGGCCTATCAGGCCAGACGCTGCCGCCGTCCTGCTTATTGCGGCGCGGGTGGCCGCGGCATTGGCCTATGCCCACCGCAAGGGCGTGCTGCACCGAGACATCAAGCCAGGCAATATCTTGCTGCAGCGTCGCAGTGGATTGGTGAAGCTCACTGATTTTGGCTGTGCCAAAACGGCCGATGCCGCTGCCAGCCGCAGTGGGGTGATGCTAGGCTCACCGGCCTATATGGCGCCAGAGCAACTGGCCGGGGGCGCCGTGGACGGACGAGCCGACTTCTATGCCCTGGGCGTACTGCTGTTCCAAGCCTTGACGGGGCGCTTGCCATTCGACTCCCCCAGCCTGGGTGATTTGCTGTCTCAGATTGCCCAGAGCCCCGCACCGTCGTTGCCTGACTTGCGCCCGGATCTGCCCAAACCCCTCGGGCTCTTGGTCGCCAGCCTGCTCGCCAAACAAGCGGCCGACCGCCCGCCTGACGGGGACGAACTGGCCCGAGAGTTGTGCAAGATGGCACTGGCATGCGGACTCCTGCATTCAGACGATGCTGCCGTGACAAGGCACAATGTGTAATTCTTTGCAGCAAACTTCCTCGGACACATCGTGACCTTGCAACTCGACTACTTCAGCGTGATCGACACGGGCCGCGCGCGGAGCAACAACGAGGACGTGGTCCAGGTTGACGAGGCTCTGGCGTTGGTGGTGCTGGCCGACGGCATGGGGGGCTATCAAGCCGGAGAAGTGGCCAGTGACATGGCGGCCACCACCATGCGTGAGCACATGACCCAGTGGCTGGCTGACCCGGGTGCACCGCGTCTGGCTGCGGACACCGCCCAGGCCCTGATGCGCAGTGCGCAAGAAGCCAATCGCAAGGTTTTTGAGGCGGCCAACAGCAAGCCTGAATGGGCGGGCATGGGTACCACCTTGGTGGCGGCGATGGTCATGAATGACCGGCTTTGGATTGGCCATATTGGCGACTCACGGGCCTATCGCCTGCGAGGCGACCGCCTGGAGCAGCTCAGCCGAGACCATTCGCTGTTACAAGAACAACTCGACGCCGGCCTGATCACGCCAGAAGATGCCGCCAAATCGGTGCACCGCAATTTGGTCACTCGGGCTGTTGGCGTTGAGCCTGAGGTCTTGCTGGAGGTACGCGAGCACGATATACAGTCGGGCGATCTGCTGTTACTGTGCTCCGATGGACTCTCCGACATGTTGCCAGATGCCCGCATAGAGGCGGTGATGTGTGCGGAATCTGAACTGGAACCCATGGGAAGGGCTTTGGTTCAGGCCGCCAATGACGCGGGCGGGCGGGATAATATCGCCGTGATTCTGGTTCGAGCCAAGGGAGGCGCCGCTCTAACAGGGCGGGCCTGGTGGCCGTTCCGTCGCTGAGCTGACGCAGCCCAGCCGCGAGCCTTCGCGGCCCTGTGAGCAGTTCGGCCACTCGACAACAAGAGGATTTTCATGGGCAAGCTGGTCGTTTCACTCGACAACGTCGTCATCAAAGAGGTGCAGATCACCAAGGATCGCACCACCCTGGGACGCCGCCCCTACAACGACATCGTCATTGACAACTTGGCCGTCAGTGGTGAGCACGCCGTGCTTTTGGCTGTGGGTAATGAGGTCTATATCGAAGACCTGAACAGCACCAACGGCACCTACATCAACGGCAAGGCCATCAAAAAACAGTTGCTGGCACACAACGATACCGTGGAGATCGGCAAATACCGTATCCGCTATCAAACCGAAGAAGCGGCTGACTACGAAAAGACCATGGTGCTGCGCCCTGGCGCCTTTGGTGGTGCGCAGGCGGTGGTGCCGCCGCCTACCGTCAGCCAACTGCCGGCCTCGATCAAGGTGTTGAACGGTGGGGCCGCAGGCCGTGAAGTCTTGCTGACCAAGGTTGTGACCACGGTGGGCAAGCCTGGCACGCAAGTCGCGTCTATTGCTAAACGCCCAACGGGCTATGTTTTGGCACACGTCGAAGGCGATGCTCGCCCTAGCATCAATGGGGTCCGCTTGGCCGACGACGTCATGCAACTCAAGAACGGTGACGTGATCGAGTTGGCCGGGACTCAAATGCAATTCATTCAGGGCTGACAAACGTCCTTCGCCTTGACGGCGGCGCTTTGAGCAGAGCCCCACGCACTCACGGCCTTTGATGTGAGACGACTTCGCTGGTTGGTGTCGCGTGGTGGTTTGTGGCTCGCCAGCTTGCTTCTGGTGGCTTTGGGGGGCTGGCATGCCGCCGTGTCACCCATTGCAGCCTTGCAGCGCCTGGAGCTGGCCTTCGACGACCTGCGTCTGAACGCCTATCTGCAGCCAGGGCCTCACCCCGACATCGTCATTGTGGATGTCGACGAATCCAGCTTGGCTGAATTGGGACGCTGGCCTTGGCCCCGCACGCACTTTGCGCATCTGGTCGATGAACTGGTTCAGCGCCAGCGGGTCTCCGCCATCGGCTTTGACTTTGTCTTTGCAGAGCCAGACCTGGGCGCTTGGCCATTGCTCAAGGCGCTCGCTCAGTCAGACCCGGCCTTGGCCGAGCAACTGCCCCGCTGGCGGCAAAGCACAGACAACGATGCCGTGTTTGCCAAGGCCCTCAAAGGTCGCCCCGTGGTCTTGGGCTATTACCTGAGCAATGACCGAGGCGGCGTGCGTGTAGGCGCTTTACCTCAGCCCCTGTTTGCGCTGCCAGACGGCTCACCGCAAATCCGCCTGCCTCATTGGAGCGGCTTTGGTGCCAATGTGCCCGCCCTCCAAGCTGCCGCGCCGATTGCCGGCTTCTTCAATGCTTGGCCTGACGACGACGGGGTCGTGCGTTCCGTGCCGGCAGTGGGTCGGGTGGACCAGCAAATTCAACCCTCCCTGGCACTGGCGCTCGCCCGCATGGCGGCAGGCTCTCCGGCGGTGGAGCCTGTGTGGGTGCCGGTGTCTGGTCGGCCGGGTTGGGTCGATCTGGTGGCTCTCAAACTCACGCCTTCCGATGGCGGTGGGGCTACCCTGCTGACGCTGGACGAGCATGGTGGCCTTCGCGTGCCCTACCGGGGGCGCGGCGGCAAGGTGGGGGGCGCGTTCCGCTATGTGCCTGCGGCTGCATTGCTGGCGGGCCAGCTTCCAGCGGCCGAGTTGGCTGGCAAATTGGTGTTGGTCGGCAGCTCTGCGCCTGGTTTGGCCGACCTGCGCTCCACCCCTGTCAATGCGGCCATGCCGGGTGTAGAAGTTCATGCCAACTTGCTGGCAGGCATGCTGGATGGCCGCCTGCCCCAGCGCCCTGACTGGGCGCCGGGCTATGAAGTCGCATTGATCGTGGTGTCCTTGCTCTTGGCGGCCTTGGTGGCCACCCAATTGGCCGGCCGCTGGGCCATGGTAGGGGCTGCCGCCTTGGGCGCCACCCTGGTGGTCAGCAACTTGCTGGCCTATTCTCAAGCGGGTTTGGTCTTGCCGGTGGCCACGGCACTGGTGCTCTCTGCCATCTTGTTCTTTGGCGCCGTCAGTGTGAGCTATGTGCGGGAGTGGGAGGGACGACGCTCCTTGGTGCGCCTGTTTAGCAGCTACCTGCCGCCAGACCGAGCCAGGGCTTTGGCGCGCGACCCCCAGGCGCAAAACCTGGAAGCCGAGAACCGCGAACTCACGATCTTGTTTTGCGACCTGCGTGGCTTTACCAGCTTGGCGGAAAACTTACCTCCGCTGGCGCTGCGCGACTTGCTCAACCAGTACCTGTCCACCGCCACGGCCATCGTTCACCAGCATGGTGGGACCTTGGACAAATTCATCGGCGATGCGGTGATGGCATTTTGGGGTGCCCCCCAGCCCCAGGCCGACCATGCGGCCCGGGCGGTGCGCGCCGCCATGGCCTTGGCTCAAGGCACCATCCCTTTGAACGAGACCCTGCGCGCGCGCGGCTTGCCCGAGGTGGGCTATGGCATTGGCGTGGCCACGGGCGTGGTGTGTGTAGGCGACCTGGGCTCAAGTGCGCGGCGCGCCTATACCGCAGTGGGCGACGCAGTGAACCTTGCGGCCAGGCTAGAGAGCCAAACCCGCCAGGCTGGTGTGGGCTTATTGGTCAGTGACACCACTTGTCACGCAGCGAGGTTGGACCTGCCGGACATTTTTTGGGTTGAGGTCGATCAAACCCAAGTCAAAGGGCGGCAACAATTTGTGAACATCTTCACGCCGGTTCCCGCCACATGTTTTGCGGATGCCGCAACACAGGATCAACTGCGCAATTGGCAGCTTGCGCTGGCTGCCGCGCGCCTTCACCATGACGCACCGGCGCGCGCCTATCTTGGCCGCCTCAACGAACTACTTGCTTTGAACTCTCACGCCACACCTCAGCAGCAGGCCGAAGGCTCGCGCCCCTCCCTCCAAACTGCCGAACTGTTTGCTGCCTTGGCTCAGCGACTCCAGGCCGATCTGGACCGAGCCGCTGCGCAGACCGCAGCGAGTGCAGGCACTTCGCCTGCCGGGGGTGCTGCAGCGTGACTATCAGAGTCCTGGGCTGTTCGGGCTCCATTGCCAAAGACTGCCGCACCACCGCCTTCTTGTTGGATGACGACATCCTTATCGACGCGGGCACAGGGGTGGGCGACCTAGAGCTGACTGAACTGGCCTGTATCGACCACATTCTGGTCAGCCACTCGCACCTCGACCATGTTTTGGGCATTCCCCTGCTGGCCGACAGCGTGATGCGCCGCCGCACAGGCCGCCCTCCCATCCAGGTTCATGCCTTGCCCGAAACCCTGGCCGTGTTGAAGAACCACCTCTTCAACGACCAGTTGTGGCCCGATTTCACCCGTATCCCCAGCAAAGACAAACCGGTGCTGGAGTTGGTGCCCTTGCAAATCGGCCAAGTACTCACCTTGGGCCGCCAACAGCGCGCCATCGAGGTGCTGCCCGCTGCCCACAGCGTTCCTGCCGTGGGCTACGCCGTGCGTGGCCCAGGCGGCGACTGGGTCTACACCGGTGACACCGGCCCCAACCCTGCGCTCTGGCAAGCCCTACAAGGCCGCCGGGTCAGCCACTTGGTGATTGAAATCGCCTTCCCCGAGAGTGAACACCTGCTGGCCAAAGATGCCGGGCACCACTGCCCGTCCTCTCTGGCGGCAGAGCTGAAACAAGTGTCAGGCGACTTGACCCTGATGCTGACGCATGTAAAGCCGGGGGAGATGGAGGCGGTGAAGGCTGATTTGGCCGATCGACTGCCTGGCACGCCCTTCCAAATGCTGGTCAGCGGTCAGTGCATCTCCTTGGGCAACTGAAGCTCGTTCAGCGAAGCCCCAAGTGACAAAACTGGTCACAACGCCGTTGAGCTGACGGAACACGTCAGCAAGGACTGACAGGAATTGTCAGTTTTGCCCCTAAGTTCACAGCCAGAGCGGGCAAAAGAGCTGGCACGCCATTCGCTTATGTAGAGTGTCCGCAGCAATCAGACTTCATTGGCATCATGAAGAAATCGTCCAACGCAGGCTTTACGCTCATCGAGTTGATGATCGTGGTGGCCATCATTGGGATCTTGGCTGCGGTGGCGTTGCCAGCCTATCAAGACTACACCATTCGTGCAAGATTGGCTGAGGGCTTGGTATTGGCAACCTCAGCAAAGAATTCGGTAACTGAGAATTTCTCAAGTGGACGAGGTGCAGGTGAAGGCTATGTATTGCCATCAGCTACGTCTAACTTTACAAGTATGAATATTAACTCCAACACTGGTGTTGTGGTTATCAACATGGACTCAGCTAGGGCAAAAGGTGTGATTTTCACTTTCACACCCATTGATAATGATGGTCCTTTTGCAAGTCCAAGGACACCCTCAGGCGTGGTGAAGTGGGGGTGTACGACGGCCGTGAGTCATCGGAACTGGGTTCCGACTGAATGTAGAAATTGATTCTCGTGCATTTAATTTTCGTGAGGCGTGATTTGCATATTAGTTGTCACGTCTCATGTGATCATTGGCCGATTCGAAGCTGGCCGCTACTTCAGGCCAGAGCTGTCCTGAGCGAGTTGCTGGCTTCGATCCCAGAGAGTTCATCATAGCCAGATCGCATGAGC
>NZ_JBIKNQ010000065.1:0-29082 GCF_044358605.1 Ideonella sp. | reverse complement strand
TGAACAGGCTCTCGGTGAAGGTGTCGGCGCCGCGCATAGGTCTCTCTCAGATCGAGATGCTCACATTGTCCTCGCTGCGCCTCGCTCGACCATCACAACCGGTCGGTATTTCAGCAGCCTGCTAGGCGCCTGGTACTGGAATGACATGGCCAAGGCGCACAGCCAAAGCCCGCATGCCTTTGCTGCCAGCATGCAAACACCTACGCTGGTGATCCACGGAGCCAAGGACTACCGCGTGCCCGATGCGCAAGGCCTAGCCTACTACAACACCCTCAAAGCCAAGGGGGTGGATGCCAAGCTGGTCTGGTTCCCGGATGAGAACCACTGGATCTTGAAGCCTCGCAACAGCGCGCTGTGGTACCGGGAGTTCTTCGACTGGCTGAAGCGCCATGACCCAGCCGCCACACCCAAGCGCGCAGCCGCCAAAAAAGGCGCTCGCAAAGGCTGAAGTCAGGCCAAGCCCTGCGCTCCCATCCGGGCCTCTATCCCAGCGATAGAGCCCGGCACCTCGTCGGCCGGTATCGGGCGACTGATCCAGAAGCCCTGCGCATCTTGGACGCCGCAGGAGCATACAAAGCGCATCTCGGCCACGGTTTCGACCCCTTCGGCCACCAGCCGATAGCCCAGGCGCAGCAGAGTGCTGCAGATCTCTCGGTAGAGTTGTGCGCCGCGCGGCTGGACAGCCCCTACCAGCAAGGACCGGTCAATCTTGACGGCATCCACATCGGCACTGTGGAACACCGCCAAATTCGCATAGCCGGTGCCAAAGTCATCCACCAGCACCTTGCCGCCGCGCGAGCGCAGCGCCGCCAAATGCGCTTTGACTTTGGCGGGGTCACTCGCCAAGCTGCTCTCCAGCAGCTCCACTTCAAGACCATCGCCTTCTGGTCCACTGAGTTGCTGCATCATCGACGCGAAGGCCCTATCGTCCGCCAGCGACGCCGCCGTCAAGTTGATGGCGACGGAACACTCAAAGTGCTGATCCCGCCATTGCGCGCGATCAAGAGCGACTTGCTTGATCACCCATGAGTCAAACATGTCGCCGTATCCGGCGCGCTCCAGTGCCGGCAAAAACTGCCCCGGCCCCATAACCGTCCCGTCAGGCAATTCCAGCCTCAGCAAGGCCTCCAAGCCCGTGATGCGACCCGTCTGGGCAGACAGCTTGGGCTGGTAGTACAGGTGCAGGCTGCCACGCTCCACCAACTTCATGGCCTCTTGAGCTTCGCTGTGCGAAGCCTGCAGGGCCGCCAGAGACTGGGCATAGCGCCGTTCCGCATCCAACTCCTGAGAGGGGCCGACACCCAATTGCTCGGCCAGATGCCTCGAAAACTCCGTCATGCTTTGCGCCACTGCCATCTGCCGCACAAAAGGCCGATACACCGCAATGGCCGTCATCAAGATCAATAGCTGCATGCCCACCAAGGGCCAAGGGTCAGACGATAAAGACCACGCATTGACGCCAAAGGGCATCATCCAGTAGACGCCGCGATCAAACCGCACCCAGCCCCACTGGAAGGCCAACAGCGCCACGGCAGCACCCGCCAAAGGAGCCACCACAAAGGGAATGAGCAAGCGACGCTGGCCCACCACCGGCAAGCCAAACAGCAAGGGCTCGCTGATATTGACCACCGAAAAAGGCAAGGCCCATCGCAAAACCCGGCGGTCTCGGTCATCCTTGACGTACCACCACAGGCACAAGGCCAAGGCCAAAGCACAGCCGCTTCCACCAGCGTACACCAGTCCGTACATCAACTCTGCCAGAGTCGCTCCACCTCCGATTTGGATCTCCCACAGCGCGTTGCCCGTGAGCAAGTCCCAAGCAATCGCGCCGTGTATGCCTGTCCACCACAGGACATTAACCACCACGACGCTCAAAACCAATGCCACCCCCTCTGGCAGGCTTCTCACCCAGGGGCCTAAGGGCGCTTTCAGCTCACTAGGCAGCACCGTCAGAGCCACGGAGAGGCTGATAAAGCTCAATGCAAAGGGAATGATGTGCACCACCGTGCGTGCCAGTGCCGGGGAGATCATGGACAAAGCTCGCGTATCCAAGCGCGGCATCAAGGCCAAGCATAGCCGCAGCATCCACACGCCCACCAAGGGCAGCAAGATAGCGCCCATAGACACCCAAGCGACCCGCAGCTTAATGGACTCAAATTCACCGTTGGTCTGCACCGCCACCAGCAGCAGGCCTAGCACCAGGATGGCAGCAACCACCGAGTCGACCTCATAGGCTCGGGCCAGATGAATGGTCAAGGCCAAACCGATGGCCAATGGCCAGCAATACATCAGGAACACCCGCACCGAGCGCAAGAGGGACAACGAGTCCCAGGGGAGTTGCCATTGCGCCAAGGCGGCCAGATCCACCAGCAAGCCCACAGCGTGCATCAAGATGAACAAGGGCAGCAGGGCCAGAAAGCTCTCGCGCAAGGCCATGACGAGACGCCCATGAGAAAGGGCTGCCAGGGTAGGAAGTTTCATGTCGGGCGAGGTACGGCTTTCGACTGTGGAGTTGAAGTGAGCCCTGCCTTTTACTCTGCCCTAAGTCCATCCACAAGCCCTCTCTTGTCAGACGGCACCGCGCAGCAGACACCAAGTCTTGACAGGGTTGTGGCACCATCGTGCTTGCACCGTCTTCACCCTGCTCTTCAGGTGCGCCCACTACACCATGCTGATCGACTTCTTCTACACCCTGCGCGCTGCGCGCCTGCCCGTCTCGGTCAAGGAGTTTCTGACCCTGCTGGACGCTCTGCGTCAGGGCGTGATCGGCCCGTCAGTAGACGACTTCTACCACTTGGCGCGCCTGACCCTGGTCAAAGACGAAGCCCTGTTCGACAAGTTCGACCGTGCCTTCGCGGCCTATTTCAAGGGCGTTGAAATGCTGACGGACTTCGGTAAAGAAGTCCCCCTAGACTGGTTGCAGAAGGTGTTGGAAAAAGAACTCAGCCCTGAGGAAAAAGCCGCGATCGAAAAGATGGGCTGGAACGAGTTGATGGAGACGCTCAAGAGGCGTCTGGAAGAACAGAAAGAGCGCCATGAAGGCGGCAACAAATGGATAGGCACTGGTGGCACCAGCCCATTTGGCAACGGGGGCTATAACCCGCAAGGTGTGCGCATTGGGGGGCAGGGTCGCAATAAGAGCGCCGTCAAGGTGTGGGAGCAACGCGCCTACCGCGACTATGACGACTCGCTGGAACTAGGCACCCGCAACATCAAGGTGGCCCTGCGCCGCCTGCGCCGCTTTGCCCGCGAAGGTTCCGAGTTGGAACTGGACTTGGACGACACCATCCACAGCACCGCCGCCAACGCCGGCCTGCTGGACATCAAGATGATCCCCGAGCGGCACAACAAAGTCAAAGTGCTGCTGGTGATGGATGTGGGTGGCACCATGGATGAACACATCCACCGCGTCGAAGAGTTGTTCTCGGCGGCCAAGACCGAGTTCAAGCACCTGGAGTTCTATTACTTCCACAACTGCCCCTACGACTTCATGTGGAAGAACAACAAGCGCCGCTACAGCGAGAAGATGCCCACCTGGGACATCATCCGCAAGTACAACAAGGACTGGCGCCTGATCTTTGTGGGCGATGCCACCATGAGCCCCTATGAGATCCTGCAGCCCGGCGGCAGCGTCGAATACAACAATGAAGAGCCGGGCGCCGAGTGGATACAGCGCCTGACTAATGCCTTCCCCAAGTACGCCTGGATCAACCCTGAGCCACAAGGCGTCTGGGATTACCGCCAGAGCATTGCCTTGGTGCAGCAACTGACCCATCGCCGTATGTTCCCGCTCACCTTGGCGGGGCTGGAAGGCGCGATGCGCTTGCTGAGCAAATGAGCCGACGGGCGCTTTACGCGGCCCTGCTGTTAGCACTGGGCCTGAGCGGTTGCGCGAGCCTGGGCGACATGCTGGCCCCCGGCCCCGCCGCACCCGCACTGAGCCCAGAGGCGGCCGCCTCCGCCGCCCAAGCCGCCGCTCGCCGGCCTCAACTCGAGATTGAGGCCGACAGCACGCTCAAGCCTGTGCTGCTGCGCTCGCTGGACTTGGCGCGCGCCGTGGTCTCACCCGATGCCGACACCATCAGTGAGCTGGAGTGGGCTCGGCTTGTCGCCGTAACCCCCCAGCAAGCACAGCAAGCCCTGCAAACAGAAGGTCTATTCGAAGCCCAAGCCCAGGTCGAGCGTTTGTCCGAAACCCCTCTACGCCTGAAGCTGATCATCACCCCTGGCGCGCCCGTGCGCGTGGGCCGTTTGACCTTGGAGGTTCAGGGCGAATTGGCCGACTTGGCAGAGGCCGGTGACGCCACCGCACAAGCGCTGAAGGCCAAGCTCCTGGCCCAATGGCCGCTGAGGCCTGGCGTGCCCTTGCGCATGAACGACTGGGCCGACGCCAAGAACAGCGTGCTGGCCCTGCTGCGCGCCCAGGGATATGCCAGTGCGGCATGGGCAGGCACGGCGGCGCAGATCGACCCCGCCCAGCGTGAGTCGCGTTTGTTCTTGGTGGCAGACAGCGGCCCCCTCTACCGTGCGGGCGGCATCGACGTAGAGGGTCTGGCCTTCCATCAACTTGAGCGCGTTCAAGCCCTGGCCGACCTGCCCACCGGCAGCCCGTTGACGGAGGCCGCCTTGCTCGACTATCAATCGCGCCTCACCAAAACTGGGCTCTTTGACCAGGCGACGGTGACGCTGGACCCAGACCCGGCACTGGCTGCCCAAGCGCGGGTCAAAGTCACCGTCAAAGAAGCGCCCATTCACACCGCAACCTTGTCCATAGGCTATAGCGCCAACAGTGGCCCGCGCACGGGGGTCGAGCATTTGGTTCGACGCTTGATGGACAAACCGATTCAGATGCGCAACAAGCTGAACTGGGCCAGAGACCTGCAGCGCTGGGATGGCGAAGTCTCGACGCACCTCAATGGCCAGTTCAACCGCGATCTCGTCGGCACCAGCATTTCTCGTGAGACGCTGGACGGCATCACTGAAACGTCGCAGCGCGTGCGCGCCGGACGTTCCCACGAGCGGACGGACTATGAGCGGCTGGTGTTTGCAGAGGTTGAGCGTTCCAAGGCCTGTGGCGAAGACCAAACTGGCGAAGCCTGCCTGACCACGCAGGCCGCCTCCCTCAACGCCCATTTCACTTGGCGCGACCTGGACAGCGTTTTACTGCCGACACAAGGCTATGCCTTGCAAGTGCAAGCAGGCCTGGGTTGGAGCATGGACAACAACGGCTTTGACCAAACTCGCGACCAGGGCGTATTCGGCCGACTCTATGCCCGCGCTGTTGGCTATTGGCCCCTGGGCGGCAGTTGGACCTCGATGGCGCGTTTGGAGCTGGGCGCCACAGGCTCCAGTAACAACGTCGTCGTTCCATTGAGCCAGCTCTTCTGGGCCGGCGGCGATGACTCGGTGCGCGGCTACCCTTACCGCGCACTGGGTGGTGAAATCATTGGCCCCTTAGAAATTGGCTCGTCCCTGCTGGCCGCAGGCAGCGTGGAAGTGGCCCATCCTTTCAGTGCCAAGATGCCCTCGGTGCAGTGGGCGGCCTTCCTCGACGGCGGTCGTGCCGCTAACAGCGTGGCCGATCTCAAGCCCGCTTTGGGCTATGGCCTAGGCCTGCGCTGGCGCAGCCCTGTCGGCCCGCTCAAAGTGGACTGGGCCTGGGGTGAAGAGCGGCGCCGCGGCCGCCTGCACCTGAGCTTGGGGGTGAACTTTTGAGCCACACCCCCGAGACTTCTGCAGCACCAGCCCACACGCCCCTCCCCGCTACTCGCAAGCGCTGGGGCTTGTGGCTGCTGGCCGGCGCCACCGCCGCAGCACTGGCCACGCCGGTGCTGCTGTGGCACAGCCAAACGGCCACGGCTTGGGCCTTGGGCCAGGTGCCTGGCTTGCAGGTTGACGGCTGGCAAGGCAGCCCCGGCAGCGGCCCGCTGCGTGCGCAGCGGCTGCACTGGGAGTCCCCAGCAGGCCGCTTGGACATCACCGATCTCCAGGTTCAGAGCCTGGAGTGGCACTGGCAGAGCGGCCCTGGCACCAACTTGGCACTGCGCCTGCCCGAACTGAAGATCGCCCGCCTGCAATGGCACAGCGCCAGCACACCCCAGCCCGCCAGCCCTGCACCCAGCAGCCTGCGCCTGCCGCTGAGCCTGGCCCTGCCGCAAATCCACGTCGGCACCTTGCAGGCGGAGGGTCTGCCCGCCCTGCAAGACCTCCAAGCCGCCCTGCACCTGGGCGCGGACGCGGGCACAAAGCACCGCCTTGACCAACTGCGTGTGCGCACCGACCGCTTCAGCGTCGAAGCCTCTGGCCAGGTGGGGGCCGACGGCCAATTGCCGCTGCAGGCCAAGCTCATGCTCCGCAGCCTGCCGGGCAGCCCGGTCTGGCAAGCGCAGGCCGCCGCTCAAGGGCCATTGGCGCAATTTGAGCTGTCCGCCACACTGAAAGGCGAAGCGCCTGTCGAAGCAGCGACGCGAGAGGCCTCCACGCCTTCCCTTCAAGCCCAAGCGCAGATCCGCCCCTTCGCGCCCTGGCCCCTGGGCGACCTGGCCTTGCGCACCCAAGCCCTGGACATCGCCGCGCTGCTCGCAGGCGTGCCGCGCACACAGTTGGACGGCGACGTGCTGCTGCGCACCGCAGGCCTAGATCAAGCTGCCCAAGCACAAGTCACTTTGAGCAACTCCGCAGCGGGCCGTTGGGACCAAGGCCTGCTGCCCGTGCGCAAGCTACAAGCCACGCTCAGTGGCACGCCCTCCCCCTTAAGCCGGCTAAGTGGCAAAGCTCTGCAGCTAGAGCTGGGCGATGCCCGCACAGCCACCGGGCTGATCACCGGCGAAGCCGAATGGCAGGCCGCGAGCGATACCGCCCCCCACAGCAACACCCAACTCAGCTTGACCCTGAAGCAGGTGACGCCCGCCGCCCTGGACCAGCGCGCGCCCGCCATGACGCTGAGTGGCCCGCTCAACCTGAAGCTCGAAAACCCCGCTGACCCCGCAGCGGCGCTGAGCTGGACCATAGACAGCCGCCTTGAAGGCACGCTGAGTGCCGTGGCCCACACAGCCCATGCTGTCAGCCTAGCCCTCAAAGCGGAAGGCCAAGGCAGCCGCTTTACCGTGGAGCAAGCCACGCTCAGCGCTGGCAACGCCCGCGCGCAGCTGAAGGGAGAGTTGTCGAGGCAAGACTCGCAATGGCGCTGGCAAGCCGAGGGCAGCTTGCAAGACTTTGACCCCGCCGTGTGGTGGCCGGGCGCG
Source organism: Ideonella sp. (assembly GCF_044358605.1). Taxonomy (GTDB): domain Bacteria; phylum Pseudomonadota; class Gammaproteobacteria; order Burkholderiales; family Burkholderiaceae_C; genus Ideonella. The sequence continues at coordinate 21,838 of NZ_JBIKNQ010000065.1, read as the reverse complement.
CCCGACAGCGCCTGGCGGCGTGGGCCGCACCAGTTGAAGGCGGCCTTCAGCACCAGCGGCCAAGCCCCGCTGGCCCTGCTCAGCCAGCCCGAGCAGCTGTGGCGCACCGGCGCTGCCAAGCTGGCCCTGACGCTGGAGCCCAGCGTGCTGGCAGGCGTGCCGCTGCAAGGCCAGGTGACTGTGACGCCCTCAACGGGCGCCGCCAAGGGCCAAGCCCTGTCTGAAGGCCTGCTGCAGTTGAGCTCGGGCCGCAACACCTTCACCGCGCAAACCGGCGCGACCACAGGCGTCAGGCTGAACTGGCCCGAAATGGCCAGCTTGGCACCGCTGTTCAAACTCTACCCCGGCAGCGCCGCTTGGGCCCCCACCGAGGGCGAAGCCGAGCTCAGCCTGGAGGCCCAGCCTCAAGGCCCGCAGGCCTGGTCTTGGCGGCTGGCCTCCAAGCTCAAGGCAGTTCGCACGCCGTCCATGAGCCTGGGCTCCGCCCAACTCGTGGGTCAGGGGCAAACCGGCAGCGGCCAAGAAGGCCAGGCCGAGCTGACCTTGACGGCCGACAAGCTGCAGGGCCAACCCTGGCTGATCGACCGCCTACAGGCCGACCTGAGCGGCAGCCTGGCCCAGCACCGGCTCAATCTCAATGTGGTGAGCCCGGCCCGGCCACCGGCTTGGTTTGAACAAATTTTGGGCGCAAAGACGGGCGGCGGCAGCCAAGTCAGTGCCAGCCTGCAAGGCCAATGGCAGGCCGCAGCCGCCGACAAAAATCGAACCAACCAGGGCATGGCTGGCCGCTGGAGCGGCCAAGTGCTGAGTCTGCAAGGCCGCAGCACCGATGCCGCCAGCCAAGCCTGGCTCAGTGCCGAGAAGCTAGGACTGAGCCTGGACCTGGATGCTGCCGGACGCCTGCAAGCCGCAGACGTGCAACCCGGGCGAGTGGCACTGCCGGGCACCGCCATCCGTTGGGCGCAGAACCAATGGCGTTGGACGGAACAAGGCCAAGCCCGAGGCCGCTTGGAGGCCCAGGTTGAGCCCTTTGCCGTCGCCCCCTTGCTGGCGCGTGCCCAGCCCGAGCTGGGCTGGCAAGGCGACCTGATTTTGGGGGCCGAGTTGAAGATCAGCCGCGAACAGCAGTTCGACGCCGACATTGTTTTTGAGCGCCGCAGTGGCGACCTCAGCGTCGCCTCCGACAGCCTCGGCCCCACACCCCGCCAACAAGCGCTGGGCCTGACCGACCTGCGCTTGGGACTGGCCGCCCACAACGGCGTGTGGCACTTCACCCAAGGCCTGGCCGGGCAACAACTGGGCGAGATGGCCGGCGTGGCCACCGTGCGCACCCAGCCCGAGCTGGCCTGGCCACCTGCCGACGCGCCTCTGGACGGCGTGTGGCAGATGCGCGTGGCCGAACTGGGCGCGTGGGGCACGTGGGTGCCACCAGGCTGGCGCTTAGGGGGTGAGTTGCGCAGCGCCGCCAGCCTGGGTGGCCGCTTTGGTGCACCGGAGCTGACCGGCCAAATCAGCGGCCAAGGCCTGACCTTGCGCAATGTGCTGGAAGGTGTGCACCTGCGCGACGGCGATGTGGACATTCGCCTGCAGGGGGCGACCGCGCAGATCGAGCGCTTCAGCTTCAAAGGCGGTGCGGGCAGCGCGCGCCTGAGTGGCAGCGCCAGCCTGGGGGCCAGCCCCAAAGCCCAACTGAAATTGGCCCTGGAGCAGTTCCAAGCCCTGGGCCGAATTGACCGCAAGCTGGTGGCCAGTGGCGAGGCCCAGATAGAGTTGGACCGCGACACCGCCAAAGTCACCGGCGATGTGCGGGTGGACGAAGGGCTGATTGATGTCAGCCAAGCCTCTGCCGCCCAACTGCCCGACGATGTGACCGTGCTCGCCCCACAAACCGCAGACGCGCCACGCAGCGCCGTCAGCAGCCCCCGCCGCAAGCTGGGCTTGGCCCTCAAGGTTGAGCTGGGCGAGCAACTGCGGCTCAAAGGCCGCGGCATAGACACCCTGCTGCGCGGTGACCTGAAGCTGGTTACCTCGGCCGCTGGCGTGCTCTCGGTGGCCGGTGCGGTGCGGGCTGAACAAGGCACCTATGCCGCTTATGGGCAAAAGCTCAAGATCGAACGCGGCGTGCTGCGCTTTGTGGGGCCGATTGATGACCCCAGGCTGGATGTGTTTGCGGTGCGCCCCAACATCGACGTGGTCGTGGGCGTGGCCGTCACCGGCAGCGCACTCAACCCGCGCATCCGCCTGGCCAGCGAGCCCGACATGCCCGAGACCACCAAGCTGAGCTGGCTGGTGCTGGGCCGCGAGCCCGACGGCTTGGGCGAGGCCGACACCGCCCTGCTGCAACGTGCCGCGATTGCCCTGCTGGCTGGCGAGGGCGAAGCCCCCACCGACGCCATGCTGGGCGCAATCGGTATCACTGATTTTTCTGTGCGCCAAACCGGCACTGGCGAGGCCCGAGAAACCGTCGTCGCGCTGGGCAAACAGCTCAGCCAACGCTGGTGGGTGGGCTATGAGCGCAGCATCAACAGCACCACCGGCACTTGGCAGCTCATCTACCGCGCCGCCCAACGCTTTACCCTGCGCGCGCAATCGGGCGAAGACCATGCGCTGGACCTGATCTGGACCTGGCGGTGGAACCCGACGCCCGCCAAAAAGTGAGTCGAAAGCCGCAGGTCGAGCCTGCCGACAAAGATAGGATTAGGGATTTCACCAGTTTTGGGCTATGATCGTGGACTGATCTGACATCAGCCCAAAGGTTGTGATGCGCTTGGCGACATCAAGGCAGCCTTCTGAGTTTGATCTCTACGCCCATCTCCCTGACCTTCCGGTTCAATTACCGTTGAAGGCCGCCTCTCAAAGCCCTTGTGGCCAAGAGCAGCGAGTCTTGAATGCTTCAGCGCAGCGCTTCAAAGTGTTGCGTGGTCCTCTGGTCGGCGGCGATGTTTATGCCCCACCGCACGTCCGATTTGGCCTGCGTTTCACACCATGCATGGTGTGAGCGATAGCTTGGTCGGTGCACAGGACTGTTATGACATTCGAATCCCTTGGCCTCGATGAGGCCCTTCTGCGCGCAGTGACAGCCGCAGGTTACGAAACCCCCACCGACGTTCAAGCTCGCGCTGTGCCTGCCGCTTTGGCTGGCCGCGACTTGCGCGTCTGCTCCAGCACGGGCAGCGGCAAGACCGCCGCTTTTGTGCTGCCGGCCCTGATGAAGGTGCTGGAAGCCCGCAAAGACCCCGCCCAAAAGCCTAAGCGTGGCGAAGTGCGTGGCCCGCGCATTCTGGTGCTGGTGCCTACCCGTGAATTGGCCATGCAAGTGGCCAAGGCTGCTGCAGACTACGGCCGCTTTGTGCCCTACCTGAGCGTGGCCACCATCGTCGGCGGCGTGCCTTACGCCAACCAGTTGCGTGCCCTGCGCATGCCGCTGGACATCCTGATTGCGACCCCTGGGCGTCTGATCGACCACCTGGGCAGCGGCAAGGCGATTCTTGAGAACGTCGAGATGCTGGTGCTGGACGAAGCCGACCGTATGTTGGACATGGGCTTCATCGACGACATCGAGCACGTCGCCCAGGCCCTGCCTGTGAAGCGCCAGACCCTGATGGCCAGCGCCACCTTTGCCGGTGAAGTGGGCCGCTTGGCCCAGTCGCTGCAGAGGGACGACGTGGAGCGCATCGAGATTGCCGCCCACACCGCCAAGCACGAGAACATCACCCAGCAACTGATGTGGGCCGATGACTTGGACCACAAGCATGCCTTGCTGGACCACTTGCTGACCGAGCGTGAAGTCGACCAAGCCGTGGTCTTCACCAGCACCCAGATCGACGCCGACCGCCTGGCTGAGCGCCTGAGCGAGATGGGCCATTCAGTCGCAGCCTTGCACGGTGGCATGCCGCAAGGCCGCCGCAACCGCGTGTTGTCTGCTTTGCGCAGCCGCCAGTTGCGCATCTTGGTGGCCACCGATGTGGCCGCCCGTGGCATCGACGTGCCCACCATCACCCACGTGGTGAACTACGGCCTGCCGCTGAAGGCTGAAGACTATGTGCACCGCATTGGCCGTACCGGCCGTGCTGGCCGCGAAGGCCGCGCCATCACCTTGGGTGAGCGCCGTGATGTGGGCATGATCCGCCGCATTCAGCAGTACACCACCCAGCCCATCCCGGTGGCAACCGTGGAAGGCCTGGAGCCCCGCCGTGCTGCGCCCGACCTGAGTGGCCGCCCCGCCTTTGGCGGCGGTGACCGTCGTGGCCCCAGCCGTGGTGGCAGCTATGGCCGCCCCAACAACTATGGTGGCGACCGTGGTGGCCAAGGCCATTGGGGTGACAGGCCGCAAGGCGACCGCCCAGCCTATGGCGACCGTCCTTACCAAGTTGGCCCCAAGCCCAGCCGCAGCTTCGGCGGTGGCAATGACCGCTTTGCCCCCGCACCGCGTGGTGAGCGCCCCTACGCCCCCAAGACGCCGTTTGGCGAGCGCCCACAGGGCTACTTCAACCGCGATGGCGGTGAGCAGCGCAGCTTTGGTGGCGAACGCTCATACGGCGGTGACCGCCCCCAACGTGACGGCCACCGTGCCGAGAACGGCTTTGGCGGTGGTGGCCACGCGCCCGCCAGCCGTCCGAGCTGGGGTGCTAAGCCCCGCACCGGTGGTGAGCACGCCCCCTTCCGTGGCGAGCGTGCCCCTCACCATCACACCGATGGCGCGCCTTCGTCCAGCAAGCCCCGCTTTGTGAGCAAGGGCACCAGCGACGGCAAGCGCCCCCGGAAAGCGGTGTAAGCCGCCTGCGGCGCGACCGTGTCGCCGCTGGCATAGATGTGGCGGTGCAAGCGCGCCGCCACTTCAGCATCAAAGGGATTGCCGGCCTCGATGAAGGCATCGTAGGCGTCGGCATCCAGCACCTCTGCCCACAGGTAGACGTAGTAGCCCGAGGCATACGACGCGCCTGCAAACAGGTGCTGAAAGTGCGGCAGCCTGTGCCGCATCCCCACCGCACGTGGCATGCACAAGCGCTGCAACGCTGCCTGCTCAAAAGCCACGATGTCTGCCGGTGGCGCGCTTTGCGCGTGGATCTCCAAGTCCACCAAGGCGCTGCCGCAATAGCTCACCGTCTCATAGCCCTGGCCCCAGCGCTGCGCGGCTTGTAGACGCTGCACCAGCGCATCCGGAATGGGCTCTCCCGTCTGCCAATGGCGGGCATGTTGGCGCAGCACTTGCGGCTCGGCCAACCAATGTTCAAACAACTGTGACGGCAGCTCGACAAAGTCGCGCAGCACTTGCGTGCCCGCGAGGCGGTGATAGGTCACCCGCGAGAGCAAGCCGTGCAGACCATGGCCAAACTCATGGAACAGCGTGCGCGCATCATCAAACGACAGCAGCGTGGGCTCGCCCGGCGCGCCCTTGGCGAAGTTGTTGTTGTTGACGATGATGGGCCGCTCAACCCCACGGTTACGCGACTGGTAGTTGAAGTCGCTCATCCAGGCGCCTGAGCGCTTGGTCTGGCGCGCAAAGTTGTCGTGCAAGAACACCCCGGCACTGCGGCCCTGGGCGTCAAAGACTTCGTAGACCTGCACATCGGGGTGGTAGGCCGCCACCTCGGGCCGAGCCTCAAAGCGCACGCCAAACAGGCGCTGAGCGCAGTCGAACACGGCCTCGACCATGCGGTCCAGTGGGAAGTAGGGCTTGAGCTCGGACTCTTCAATGCTGAAGCGCGCTTGGCGCACTTTTTCAGACCAATAGCGCCAGTCCCAGGCTTCCGGGTCTCCTGCCACGCCGTGGCTGCGCATCATCGCGATCAGGGCTTGGCGCTCGCGCTCGGCGGCTGGCAAAGCCCGCTGCCAAACCTCGTTCAACAGGTCGAACACCGCCTTTTGCGAGCCGGCCATGCTGTCGGCCAGCGCATAGTCGGCATAGCAGGCATAGCCGTGTGCTTCGGCCTGGGCCTGGCGCAGCACCAAAATCTGCCGCGCCACTTCTCGATTGTCGGTCTCGCCGCCCATCTCGCCGCGTGCACTCCAGGCGCGCCAAGCGGTTTCACGCAGGTCGCGCCGTTCAGAGAAGGTCAAGAACGGCACGATCAGCGAACGCGACAGCGTGATGACGTGGCTGCCCTCCGGCAAGCCTCGCTCTACCGCCGCCTGGGCGGCGGCTGCCCGTACAAAGTCAGGCAGGCCGGCCAAATCAGCTTCGCCTTGCAGCAGCAATTGATAGCTGGACTCATCGGCCAGCACGTTCTGCGCAAAGCGAGTGGTCAGCTCGGCCAACTGCTGCATGATGGACGAATAACGGGCCTGCAGTTCGGCGTCAAAGCGGGCGCCGGCACGCACCGCGTCTTGGTGCAGGCGCTCCAGCAGGCGCAGTTGCTCAGGCGCCAACTCCAAGGCATGGCGCCGCTCATGCAAAGCGTCCAGTCGGGCAAACACGCCCGGGTGCATCTTGACCTGGCTGTCGTGGGCCGCCAGCAAAGCCGCCGTGTCGCGCTGCACCGCTTGCAGCTCGGGCGAGGTCTGCGACGAGGTCAAGTTGGAGAGCACCGCATCGATGCGGTAGAGCAAGGCCCCGGCCTTGTCCAAGGCCACGACGGTGTTCTCAAAGCTGGGCAGGTCGGTGGCTGCACCAATCGCGTCTAACTCAGCGATCTGCTGACGCATCGCTTCTTGGAGGGCCGGGCCAAAGTGGGCGGGCGTGATCTGCGCAAAGGGCGGCAGGCCAAAGGGGCTGTTCCAAGGCGTGAGCAAGGGGTTGGGCGCAACGGGGTCTAGTGGCATGAAAATCCAATCGTGGGTGACGACATGAAGGCCAGTGCACCGGGCCGGGTGCCGGCAGGGAATAATCCTCGCCAGACACCCAGTGAGGCTGAAGACGGATAGTCTTGCTTGCACTGAATCGTCAAAGAATCATGCCACCGAAGCCCTCGGCCACGCCTCGCCAAAGACCCCAATAGCCAGTTGGCTGGCCGCCTCAAACAAGGGGGCTCACCACCCTGCCCGCCCTTTTCTCCCCACCATGAGCACAGCCCTTGCCCCCTTGCGCGTCGGATTGATTGGCTTCGGCTTTGCCGGGCGCACCTTTCATGCCCCGCTGCTGCGCACCACGCCCGGTTTGCAGCTCTGCGCCGTGGCCAGCAGCCAGCCGGCGGAGGTCCATGCGCAGTTAGGCCCCCAGACCCAGGTCTGGGCCGACCCGCAAGCCTTGATCGCCAGCCCGGACGTCGACCTCGTCGTCTTGGCCAGCCCCAATGACAGCCACTTCGCACTGGCCCATGCCGCGCTGCAGGCGGGCAAAGCGGTGGTGGTGGACAAGCCCTTCACACTGCACGCCGCTGAGGCCCAGGCCTTGGTGAACCTGGCCGGAGCCAAAGCTTTGTTCTTGAGCGTGTTTCACAACCGCCGCTGGGACGGTGATTTTTTGACCCTGCAAGCCTTGCTGGCCCAAGGTGAGTTGGGCCGGGTGGTGCGCATGGCCTCGCATTTCGACCGCTACCGCCCGCAGGTTCGCCAGCGCTGGCGCGAGGCCGCCGGCCCTGGCGGTGGCTTGTGGATAGACCTTGCACCGCATCTGCTGGACCAAGCCCTGCAGTGTTTTGGCGCCCCTGCCGCGCTGTACGCCGACATCGCCACCCTGCGTGACGGCGGCCATGCCGACGACTGGTTTGCTTGCGAGCTGCGCTATGCCTCAGGCCTGCGCGTGCACCTCAGCGCCAGCACCTTGGCCGCCCATGCCACCCCGCGCTTTGTGGTGCACGGCACGCGCGGCAGCTACCGCAAATGGGGCCTAGACGCCCAAGAAGACGCGCTGCGCGCCGGCGCCCTGCCCGACCCGGGCCTGCCCGAAGGTTGGGGCCACGACCCGCAATCTGGTGAGCTAACCCAAGCCCCCGACCCCGCCCTGCCCGACCAACGCCACACCCAGGCCTGGCCTACCCCGCCCGGCCGCTACCCACACTACTCCGCCGCCGTGGTGGCCGCCCTGCGCGGCCACGGCCCCAACCCCGTGCCGCCACGCCAAGCCTTGGCCGTGATGCAGCTGCTGGACTTAGGCCGGGAGAGTGCAGCAAAGCGGGCGGAGCTGAGCGTGCAGATCGCTTCCTGAGCACAGCTACACTCGGCCACCCCTGAGCCTCAGGGGCTTTTTGTTTGAACCACACCGCGCCCATGGCCCTCAAATCCACCATCTACAAGGCTCAGCTGCAGATTGCAGACATGGACCGCCACCTCTATGCGGACCATGCCCTGACGCTGGCCCGGCACCCGTCGGAGACGGACGAACGCATGATGATGCGCCTGCTGGCCTTTGCGATGAGCGTGCCAGCCGACGACCTGCAAGGGGCGCTGACCTTTGCTGGCGGCTTGTCGGACACCGAAGAGCCCGATCTGTGGCAAAAAGACCTGACCGGCCAGTTGGTGCAGTGGATTGAAGTGGGCCAACCCCTGGACGAGCGCCGCCTGACCAAGGCCTGTGGCCGGGCCGAGGTGGTGCGCTTGTGGGCTTACAGCAGCGCGGTGCCGGTGTGGTGGAGCAGCATGGAAGGGAAGCTCTCGCGCCTCAGCAATTTAGAGGTCTGGCAAGTGCCGGCCGAGACCAGCAAGGCCTTGGCCGCACTGGCCCAGCGCAGCATGCAATTGCAGGTGACGGTGCAAGACGGCGCGATCTGGGTGGGCGACGGCAAAGATTCCATTCAGGTCGAACCCATCGCCCTGCGCAGCCTCAGCCAGCGCCGAGGGTAATCGCCCCCCAAGTTCTCGGGTTTTCGGCAGGTCGCTGGCCCCCAGGGGCCAGCCGCGCTGGCCTATCATGGCGGCCCGACACGCCTGACGCCGTGCGCCTACCCGGCATTTGCGGCCTTTTTGAACCTGTCTCAACGCCACTCGCGCTGCCCATGACCCCTCTCAACTTCCGAAGCCTGCTGTTGGCCCTGATCGGTGCCTCCAGCCTGTTGACCATGACCACACCCGCTACCGCCGCGGCCTCTCCGGCCCCCGAAGACCCCTATTTGTGGCTAGAGGAGGTGCAAGGTGAGAAGCCCTTGGCCTGGGTGCGCGAGCGCAATACTGCGTCACGAGCGGTGCTGGAAGCGCACCCTGACTTTGCGCGCAACAAGCAGCGCTTCCGCGAAATTCTGGACTCGACCGACCGCATCCCCTATGCCCAGCGCGACGGCGACTTCTTCATCAATTTCTGGCGCGACAAAACCAACCCGCGCGGCCTGTGGCGCCGCACCAGCCTGACGGAATACCGCAAGGCGGCGCCACAGTGGGAGGTGCTGCTGGATCTTGACGCGCTGGCCAAAGCCGAGAAGGAGAATTGGGTCTGGAAAGATGCCCAGTGCATGGAAGGTGCATCGACCCGCTGCTTGCTGATGCTCTCACGCGGCGGTGCTGACGCCGTGGTGGTGCGCGAGTTCGACACCGCGACCAAGCAGTTCGTCAAAGACGGCTTCAGCCTGCCTGAGGCCAAATCCGATGTGAGCTGGCTGGACGAGAACCGGATCTTTGTGGGCACGGACTTTGGCCCCGGCTCGCAGACGGACTCGGGCTACCCTCGCGTGGTCAAGCTGTGGCAACGTGGCCAAGCCTTGAGCAGCGCCACCACGGTCTTTGAAGGCGAAAAAGCCGACGTGGCCGCCGGCGCCCATGTGGACCATACGCCGGGCTTCAAGCGCGTGAGCTTCAGCCGCGCTGATAGCTTCTACACCAGCCAGATGTATGTCTGGACCGAAGGCCAAGCCCCGGTGAAGGTGGACAAGCCCGCCGATGCGCAGCTCAGCTTCTGGCGCGAACGCGTGCTGGTGGAGTTGCGCAGCGACTGGAAAGTGAAAGGCAGCAAAGGTGAAGTCACCTGGCCGCGCGGCAGTTTGTTGGTGGGCGATGCACAAGCCTATATGAAAGGCCAGCGCGACTTCACAGCCCTGTTCACGCCCACGGCCACCCGCTCCTTGGCTGGATTTAGCGTGACGCGCAGCCAGGTGCTGCTCAGCGTGCTCGACAATGTGGCCGGCCGCGCCGAAGCCTGGCGCTTTGAAGGCGGTCAGTGGAAGAAGCGCGACATTGCAGCGCCCTTCCCCGGCACCCTGGGCCTGTCCAGCCTGCACGACCCGCAAGTCAGCAATGACCCCTGGGGTGAGCACTTCATGCTGACCTACACCGACTTTCTCACGCCGGATTCGCTCTACATTGGCGAAGCAGGCAAAGATGGCTTAGAGCGCATCAAGTCCCGCCCGGCCTTCTTTGACGCGTCGACCGTGAAGGCCGAGCAGCACTTTGCGACCTCCAAAGACGGCACCAAAGTGCCCTACTTTGTGATCGGCGCGAAGAACCGTGTGGACGACGGCAAGAACCCCACCTTGCTCTACGGCTACGGCGGCTTTGAGCAGTCTATGCAACCCTGGTACTCAGGCGGCTATGGCACGGCTTGGTTCACCAAGGGCGGTGTGCTGGTGGTGGCCAATATCCGGGGTGGCGGCGAATATGGCCCAGGCTGGCACCAAGCCGCGCTGAAGGCCAACAAGCAAAAGAGCTATGACGACTTTGCTGCAGTGGCGGAAGACCTGATCGCCCGCAAAGTCACCTCGCCGCGCCATTTAGGCATCCAAGGCGGCAGCAACGGTGGCCTGCTGGTGGGTACGGTGATGGTGCAGCGCCCTGAGCTGTTCAATGCCGTGGTGTGCCAAGTGCCGCTGCTCGACATGCGCCGCTTCCACACCCTGCTGGCCGGTGCGAGCTGGATGGCCGAATACGGCAACCCGGACGTGCCCGAAGAGTGGGCTTACATCTCCAAGTACAGCCCTTATCAGAACGTGAGCAAGGGCAAGACCTACCCCAAGGTCTTCTTCGTGACCTCGACACGCGATGACCGTGTTCACCCTGCCCACGCCCGCAAGATGGCCGCCCGCATGATCGAGCAAGGGCATCAGGTGCTGTACTACGAGAACATCGAAGGCGGCCACGGTGCTGCTGCCGACAACTCCCAAGCGGCAGACCGCCTGGCCTTGGAGTTCGCCTTCCTCTGGCAACAACTGAAGCGCTGAACCATGAGCCACGCCACCGTCACCCACAACGCCGCTGCCCAGCGCTTTGAGCTGACGGTGGACGGCCTGCTCTGCGAAGCCACCTACCGCCTGAAAGACGGCGTGATGTGGATGAACCACACCGGCGTGCCCCCGGCGCTAGAAGGCCGCGGACTGGCCAGCCAGTTGGTGGCCGCTGCTGTGGACCATGCGCGCCAGCACGGCCTGAAGATCAAGCCGGTGTGCAGCTACGTGGCGGTGTGGATGCGGCGGCACCCAGAGGCCGCCGATCTCGTCGCTTAAATCTTGATTTCTAGCTGGGCCCGCCACGTCATGGCGGTGGGCGAAATGGTTTGAGCCACTTCGTCCCCCACTTGAGAGGTTGAGCCCGTGTCCAACGGTGCCAAATTGCTGAGCGACACACGCAAGCGCCAAGTCGGGCTGAAGCTCCACAACGCATAGGCATCGATGACCCGCTTGGTAGGTTGCACCAACCATTGGTTCTCGGCCAGGCGCGTGGTGTAGCCCGGGGTGTAAGAGACGCTACTGCCCATGGTGAGCGGCATGTCCTTCACCTTCCAGTCGGCGCCCAAGTTCAAGGTGCCACCGGGCTGGCTGTCCAAGCGGTTGTTCGGCCCAGCCACGCTGTCCACGCGCGAGACATACAAGCTCAGGTTGGCGCGCAAGTCCACTTGCGGCGCGTCTTCCATCCACTCGGCCAGTCGGCCCTTGGCCTCTAACTCCACGCCCTGCGTGGTGGCCCGACCCACGTTTTGAGGGCGCGAGACATAAACCGGTCCATCGCGCCAAGAGACCTCTTCCAAAGACACGACCGAGCGCATCAGGTCCGTGATGCGGCGGTGGAAGAGATTGACGCTGAACATGCCACCGCCGGGCAGGTAGCGCTCGGCCGCCAAGTCGATGCCAGTGGCCAACTCGGGTTGCAGGGCCGGGTTGCCCGCCCGGTCGGGCGAGGTTTCGCTGTTGCGGGTGGCGAGGCTGGGCCAAGCCACCAGTTGGTTCAGGGTGGGCGACTTATAGCTGCGCGTGAGGCTCACACGCACCTGATTGCGGCTCTTGGGTTCGGGTCGCCACAGCGCATGCAGCAAGGGGGTAACCACACTGCTGGTGTTGCTCACCGCCGGCAAATCGCCCAGTGGCTCGCCTTGAGTGCGTATGCCTTCCCAGCGCAGGCCACCATGCACAGCCCACTGCGGCGTCAGACTCCATTCGTCTTGCGCAAACAGCGCCACACGCCGCGTGGAGGCGGCCAGGTTGTCCCCAAAGCCCGCAAAGCGAGGCTGGCCGTTGAGCAAGGGCTCGCGGCTGTCGTCACGCTGCGCGGCTTCGGCCTCCAGGCCCATCACCAGGTTGTGGTCGTTGTCCAGCAGTTTGCTGCCCTTGAGGTTGATCTGCTGGGTGCGCTCGGTGCTGCGGGATTGGTCTTGCACCACGTCCAGGTCGCTGCGGCCGTCATAGCGCTCCTGGCGCTCCGACTGGCCGGTACTGCGCGACTGGCTCACACCGCCTCTGGTTTCCAGGCGCCAGCCGTCCACCGTGGTGCGCCATTGGCCATTCAGACGCACCAGTGCAAAGTCCCCGTCGTTGTCCCCGTTGGTGCTGCACAGCAGACTGCTGTCAAAGGGCGCCTGGCCATCACAGGCCACTGGTTGATGGCTGAAACCAGCCTTGCGCGAACCGGTGTTCTTGGAGGCCACCATCATGGGCATGAGCATCAAGCTGTCGGTGTCGCTCAAGCGCCATTGCAGGCGTGCGCTGGCATGCAGGCCCTGGCGCTCGTCGGTGCTCTCGGCACGCTCCACCTGCACCGCCTCGGGTGTAGTGGTGGTGGTCGTGGAGCTGTCTTCGCCCTTGCGCCGCCAGGTGGTGGCCGAGACGTTGTAGCTGAAGCTATCGATCTGGTCGTCGCGCGTCCAGCCCACAAAGCCGCCGGGCTGGCCCCGCTCCACGCCCACACCCAGCTTCAGGTCGTTGAGCCGCTTGGTAAAGCCCTCGCGGGTGATGATGTTGATGGTGCCACCGATGGCGCGAGCGCCTGTCTCGGCCGTGGGCGCACGGATGATCTCGATGCGCTCGATCTGATCGGGGCTGATGGAATCCAGCGACAGGCCGCCCTGCACGCGCTCGCCGTCGATCAAGATCTGCGTGTAGCCGGCGCCCAGGCCGCGCATGCGCGGGTTGCCGCCCCGGCCCGGGCGGCCGTCGGTGCTCACGCCGGGCAGGCGCTTCATCACCTCACCCAAAGAGGTATCCCCAAACTTGTCCAGCTCTTCTCGGTCGATGATGATCTTGGCGGCGGTCGATTGGCGCCGCTGCTCGTCCTCGGTGCGCGTGCCCTTGACGGTCACGCGCTCGGTGGGAGTCGCGGCCGGCTTGGCCGCCGGAGCAGGCTCAGGCTTGGCCGGGGTCTCTGCCGCCGGGCTTTGCGCCCAGGCGGCACTGGCCACCACCATGCTGGCGGCCAAGGCCAAAGCAGACTTTGAAAACGGCAGCGTTGAAAAAGGCTTAGGCATGGCGCTCACTGGCGGGCAGGTCAGTTCAGGAATGAAGCCATTTTCATCCAGCACAGCACCACCCTTGGGCCAGAGGGTCTTGACTTTGCGCCGCAGAAACAGAAAAGCACCCTCACACGGATACCGCACAGACACCTCACAATGGCATGAACCTGAAAATGCTGCCTCCCACGACATGAACGAGCCTCCCAAGACCCTCAAGCTGCTGACGATCTGGTTGCTGCTGGGCACCGTCATTTTCTTGACCTTCCAGTGGTGGCTGCATGAGCGCGCCAAGCCGCGCATCCAATGGAGCCAGGGCCAGGTGACCCTGCAGCGGTCCGCCGATGGCCACTACCACTGGCCGGCCACGCTGAGCGGCCCCCGGGGCCAGCGTGAGGTGGTGTTCTTGATCGACACGGGCGCCACCAGCTCGGTGCTGCCCGGCGAGGTGGCCCAAGCCCTGGGCCTGCCGCAAGGCCCGCGCTTTGTGGCACGCACCGCCTCTGGCGAGGCCGAAGGCTGGCGCAGCACGGTGGACCTTGCTTTGGAAGGCGGTTTCACCCTGGACCGCATGGCCATCTCCGTGCTGCCCAGCCTGTCCGACGCGCCTTTGCTGGGCATGGATGTGCTGGGCCGGCTGCGCCTGGAGCAAGGCCAAGGCGTGATGACTCTGCGCCTGCCAGAGGCCCAGCGTGACTGAGACTTGCAAGCCCCCCATAGGCATCATCGGCATCGGCAATATGGGCTTTGCCCTGCTGCAGCGCCTGCGCTCAGAAGGCTGGCGGTGGTGGTGCACGACATTGACCCGCTGCGCTGCAGCGCTGCCAAGGCGCTGGGGGCCACCGTGGCCCGCCATGCCGCTGAAGTCGCCCAGCATTGCCGCCAAACCCTGGTGGTGGTGGTGGATGCCGCACAAACCGCCGAAGTGCTGTGGGGCGAGCAGGGCTTGCACGCCCAAGCCCAGGCTGGTGACGTCGTGTTGCTTTGCCCCACATTGGGGCCGAAAGATGTGGAAGACGCAGCCAAGCGCTTGAGCGCGCTGGGCGTCAGCCTGATCGATGCGCCCATGTCCGGGGGGCCGCTGCGGGCCCAACTTGGCGAAATGAGCCTGATGCTGGCCGGGCCCCCCTTCGTGCTGCAAGCCAACGAAGCCTTGCTCAGTACCTTGGCCCGCCAGCGCTTTGTCATCAGCGCCAAGGCCGGTGACGCAGCCCGCACCAAGCTGCTGAACAACTTGCTGGCCGCCATTAACCTGGCCGGCGCGGCAGAGGTCTTGGCCTTGGCCCAGCAGTGGGGGCTGGACGCCCGCCAAACGCTGAGCGTGATGGAGGCCAGCAGCGGCCAAAGCTGGATCGCCAGCGACCGCCTGCGCCGTGCCTTGGACAACGACTTCGCCCCTCGCGCCCACACCACCTTGCTGGCCAAAGACAGCCGCTTGGCGCTACAGGCCTGCGCCCTGGCAGGCTCGCCCACATCGGGCTTGGGCCAGTTGGCCGCCCAGCGCTTTGCCCAAGCTTGTGAGCAGGGCCTGGGCACTTTGGACGATGCCAGCCTGTTCCTGCACGCGGGCGGGCAGCCCGAGCCTGTCTCAGCACAGGATGAAGCCGCCGCCCTGCGCGCCTGCACTGAGCTTGCGGCCCACTTGGGGCTGGGCAGCGCGCAGGCACAGGTGCTGGGCCGCTATTCCAACCTGGCGGTGGGCTTGCCGCCGCATAACGTGGTGGCCCGCGTGGCCACCGGCACCTCCCGCTGGCGAGCGGCCGAGCAAGCCCAGCACGAGTTGGCCGTGGCCCACGCCTTAGCCCACGCAGGCGCACCCACCGTGCGACCGGCTGTGGGGTCCCTCCTTGGCGCGCACAGCGACCTGGCCGGGCCGCATGCCTGGGTGTCGCAGGGCCGCACCTGGCACATCAGCCTGTGGCAGCGTGCCGAGGTCTTGGCCACCCCGCCTGACCCCACCGCCGCAGGCCAAGCCCTGGCCGCCTGCCACGCCGCCTTGGCCCCGGCCAGCTTGCCCCCACGGGCGGCCTGGGGCATGTTTGATGAAGTGCAGCGCTTGCTGGAAGACCCTGACTTGCTGCGGCAAGGTGCCGCACCCGCCGATGTGGCCCTGGTGCGCCGCCTGACCCTGGCCTGCCAGCAACGCTTGCAAGCCCTGGCTCCCGCCCTGCAAGCGCTGCATGGTGATGCCCACCTTAACAATGTCTGGGCTACCCCTCAGGGGCCGCTGTGGGGGGATTGGGAAGACACCGTCGTCGGACCCGTAGAGTGGGACGCGGCCTGCATGGTGGCCGGTGCGCGCGTGTTGGGCACCGATGTGGCTTGGTCTGAGGCGGCGCTGCGGGGCTGGTGGCAAGCCCGCGAAGCGCAAGGCTTAGCACCCAGCACCGCGCTGCTGGACGAGTGCGTGCTGGGCCGCACCTTGTTTGTCACCGCCTGGATGTGGGCCTTGGGGGCGGCCAAGGGCAGCCCAGAGCGGCAGGCTAGGCTGACCGGCCGCCTGGCCTGGCTGCGGGCTCAGGCGTAAAGGGCGGCGGTGTCTCGGGCTTGCTGAGCCACCAGCTTGACCAGTGCCGCAGGGGCCAGCACCTGCACCTGAGGGCCATGACGCAGCAGGTCCATGGCCAGCTCGGTGGGGTCGGTGAAGGGCAGCTTCATCTCCAGTTGGCCATCGTCCAGCCAGCGCAAGCTTTGCTGCGGGTGCCACTCTTCTGCGGCCACCCACTGCGCGGCCTCGGCAGAGAAGCGCAGCGTCGCGGTTTGCAGCGCCTTGCCCGAGAAAATGCCATAGCCGCCATCCAGCTCGGCCTGCACAGTCTTGAGCGCCACGTCTTTGGCGCGGGCAGGCAGCACCCGCACACTGCGCACCGCATCCAAGGCGAAACGGCGTAGGCCCTCGCTGCGGTGGCACCAAGCATCCAGGTACCAGGTGTTGCGGTAGTAGGTGAGCCGCTGCGGAGAGACCTCGCGCTGCGACTCGCTGCGCCGCGCCCGGGTGAAGTAAAGCATCTCCAGCCGCTCGCGCTTGAGCAAGGCAGAGCCCACCAGCTCAAACCACTTGCTAGGCACCGGGCGGCGCGCCGGGCTGATCACCCGAACGCGGCGCAGTAACTCGCGGGACTCTCCCTCGCTGGTGCCCAGCATGCCGTGCAGCTTGTCGAGCAAGGGCTGCAAGTGCCGCCCGAGCACGCCCCCGGCATCCAGCCCGGCAATGAGCTGGTGCATGGTCAACAGGGCATGGATCTCAGCTTCGTTGAACCAGACGCCGGGCAGCTCGTGGGCCGTGGCTGCGGTGCCCGTGCCCTCGCCTTGCGCTTCAAAGCGATAGGCGTTGTCAAAGCGGTCGTAGACGATGGGCGCGTCCATGCGGTCTCGCAGGTATTGCAGGTCGCGCTTGAGCGTGGCGCGCGAGACCTCCAGCTCGGCTTGCAGGGCCTCAAACGACACCCCGCCGCGCGACTTGATGAGCAGCTCGATCCGATAAAAGCGTTCAGTGCGGTCCATGCCCTAGGGTATCGCAGGCTCATGGGATGAGCCTCTCCGGAAAACCCGCATGGCCACCACAACGATTCAGCAGGCTCATCCCATGAGCCTGTGGCCTTGCACACTGTCTTACACGCTGACCCAGACCAGCAGCCCACGCTGCCATCACTGGCCCCTTCTTCGTTGGAGACAAGCATGACCCAAGCCACGCTACCCTTTGCTGATGACACCCCGACCACTGTTGCGCCACAGGCTTTGGACCGCTGCGGCTTTGGCTTGGGCTGGGACCATGCCCGCCACGGCCTGCTGCCTCCGGCCCAACACCTGCTGCCGCAAAACCCGCTGCGCCAGGGCTGGGAGGCCGGACGGGCGGCCTTTGGCCCCCGCACCTTGGCCGCCACGCCGGCCGTGCAGGCCTGGCTCAGCTTGCGCCTGGACGCTTGGCTGCACGGCCGCCACTTTGAAGACGTGCAGGTCACCCCTCACTACCTGGCCCAGCTGTGGGTGGAGCGCTGCCCCATCAGCCGCCGCCCGCTTCGAGGCCTTCAAGGCTTGGGCACCGCCGCGTCGGAAACCCTTGAGTCGGCCCGCATTGCCCGCCTACAAGGCGAGGCGGGCTATGCCGCTGGTCATTTGGCAGTGATCAGCCTGCGGGCCGCCCAAGCCATGCAGGGCCAACGCTGGGACGATGCGCGGCTGATGGCCGTGCTGGCCGCTGCGCGCGAGTCTTCGGCGGACAGTGCCGCGCCGGGCCTTACAGGCGACATGGACGACGCCGACGCACTGAGCAGCACCGAGTGGACCCGCCTGGCCACGCTGATGTCTTTCGTCACCCCACTGCCGCACGAGGTGGCCGCCGCCGTGCCACTGCGGGTGCTGCCACCCAACCGGCTGCGCCTGCTCAACCCCATCCAAGGCCTGCAGGTCATCATCACCCGCCAGATTGCGCGGCCCGGCTTTGCCGCCCGCCTGGGTCAACTGGCCACGCTGCTGCCCAGCCTCAGCCTGCAGCGTGATTTTCACAAGGTGGTGCACGGGCTGTTGCCCCGCGCCTGGGATGGCGGCCGCCCGCTGACTGAGAGCCAATGGCGCGAGCGCCTGGAAGACGCCTGGGCGGACCCGCGCCTGATGCGCTGCTGGCAGCGCTTTGCCCTACAACTCAGTGCCGCGCAGGCTGAAGAACTGGTCACCCAAGCGGCCCGCAAGGGTTTGGTGGGCCAGGCCCAGCAGGTGCAGATCCATGCGCCCGAGCAGGCTACCGAGGGCTGGGCCTTGGAGTCCGGAGGCTATGTGAGCCGCGCTCAGCGCATCAGCAGCCCGGCCCCCGCTCGCATCGGCTTCAAGCGGCTGGGCGCAAAGCTGCCCCACAGCCTCATCGCTGCGGCCGGCGCGCCTCAAGCATAGGTTTGCAGGTGGCTGCGGCCGGGCTGATCCAAATGGGGCAGGTTGTTAAAGCTGATCAAGGCATGGCGGCGCGAGGTGCTTTGCAGCTCGGTCACCGCGCTGTTGCGCAAGCGCAGGTTCAACTCCACCACACCCTCAGGCGCGGCCTGCAGCACATGACCCACCGCGTTGGAGATCGGCCCGCCACTGGAAACCACCAAAATGTGCTCGGCGGAAGGCTGCTGGCGCGCCTCATCCAACGCCGCCATCACGCCACCCAAAAAGTCTGCGTGGGCGGGCAGGCCCGCCGGGGCCATCTCGCCCTTGATCCAGCCCAGCAAGCCTTGGCGCAGGTGCAAAAAATGTTGGCGCTGCACCTCGGGGCTGTCGCCGCTGGGCAGTGGACCAGGATGAGCCGCCCGCACCAGGGCCTCAGGGTCGTACTCATTGAGCCCACTGCGCACCGTGGCCTCAGGCAAGCCACCTAGGCCAGCCGCAATCGCCTCCATGCTCTGGCGATGGCGCTTCAAGCTGCCCATCCACACCGTATCAAAGCGCAAGCCTAAGGCTCGCCAATGTTGGCCCAGCAGCTCACACTGCTGCGCCCCCAAGGGGCTCAATTGGTCGTAGTCTGCTGCGCCAAACGACGCCTGCCCGTGCCGCACCATGTAGATCTTTGCCATTGCATAATTCTGAACGACTTGGATAAAATATTCTGTCGCAAAAGTGACTATCCAGCCCGATAGAATTTCTTTAACACAGTAGATTTTTTTGTATCAACCAGCCAATCAAAAGGGAGGATTGAGGTATGAAATCAAGCACATCTTTTAATTTGGAAAAACTGAAGAATAAAGATCAATCAGAGATACGCAAAGTCGCACAACTTTATTCGAACAAGAAGCTCTCTTCAGGACAGATATCTCTAATTAATAGCCAAGCCAAGCATGCCCTACAGGAAATCAGAAATATTGCAAAACTTGCCTCAAAGAGCCAGGTCGAAGCATTCAAAAGCAATGATCGGACAACTCAAAAAACGTTGGATTTTTCTAGCAGTATTGCGAAAAATTCCAAAGGACGAGGAAAGCTTCGTGAAGGCTACAAGCATGCAGAGATTGTTCAACGTCAACAGCTGTCATCGAATGAAATAATAAACGACAGCAACAATCAATTCTGGGGGAAAGTTGTTTCGACCTTGAGCTTTACTGCTCTAGCAGCTTACGTGATAAACGTCGCCAGCAACAAGACCAAAAAGTAAAGCGTTAGCGCCTAACGCCCCACTGACTCGAAATCTATCAAGTGTTGCGATTCCGAATTTAATTCACCACCTATTGGCCCACCGAGATGATGGCGTCGAGCTGTAGTGCTGGTGATAGTATTTTTTGCCGTCGGAGGCAGTTAACCGGAAATTTAGGATAACTGAATCGACGTCCGGTTCGCTGTCCGAAACACCATCTTCAAGTGATAGCTGATGGTTCGGCCATCCACGTCATAGAGCAACGCCATAATTTCTTAAGTATCCAGACGCTCTCGTCCTTGTACACCGCCTTCACGCCACACTCTGGCCGCTAGCGGCGATGAAGGTCAGGTATTCCGCCGCCGAGGTGCAAATGGTGAAACCTCGGTCTTTCGGGGAATCTGGGGGGCTTCCGCTGGGCTATGGGTTACACCACCGTCACTTGGCCGTTCATCAGCAGGGGTAGGAGCCAGTCGCGAAGTTGGGCGAGTTGCTGGTTATCCTTCGCATTCATTAGGTGCTTCTTAAATATAGGTGCTATCCTTTCGTGCGCAATATCGATTAACTCAATCGGCGGAATGCAAATCCTGCTTTGCTTTAAGTGATCATGTGTAATGTGGCCCATTGTAGTTTTTCGCTTTTCGGCCATCATCTTGAAATGTGTCAGATATCTCAACAACTCAAAATAATAGAAAGTTTTCGGATATTTATTTGAAGTGACTTTGAAAATATGCTGATTGAGCGCCCCCTTACCTTGGGACCAGATCTTCACGTCCAACGTGGCCGACCAAGAAAATAGCACATCCCCATCATCAACAATCGCGTCTTGAGGAATATCAGGACGAGCTTTCTCAGTGCTGGCTGAAAGCCCTTCGCCCATTTCCTTGATTTTGATAACAGGCAGATAGTCGCTGTAAATTGGTCTGTATTTCTGCATCGCAAGGCCATTGAAATACCGCGCGATCCCCCACAACGAGCCATCCTCCCATCCCTCCGGAATCTCCCGCTTGAGCATGGCGTTGTAGACCATCTTGCCGCCGGAGGATTTGTACGGTTTGCCGTTGCCGTCGGGGAAATCGAACTGCACAAACCAGTATTCGTACAGTGTCTTGGCCATCGCCTCCAGCTCGGCGTTGATACGGTTGTTGCAGTCGATTTTGGCGTCGAGGGCAGTGAGGACGGCGGCAATTTTTTTCTGCTGATCTTTGTCGGTGATAGCCGGAACAGCCATTTCATGCAGCTCATTCCGATTAACGCCAGGCACTGCGCTTTTATCAGAAGTACGGATCCGACCAAGACAACTCAGCAAGTAATAGATGTATTTTGGATCATTATCTTTGAAGGTGGCGACATAGAGCGCAGTATTATGTGGCCAGTATTTACCATTTACGTAATACATTTCACCGAGCGTGCCGTATCGCCCCGTGACAACGCCCTGACCATCAACCATGTATTCGTCATGAAATCCGGTGATTCCAGCCGAGCTAATTACTGGATAAGGTCCCGAACGTCGCTGATTCTCAGGAAGGTCGTAGCCACGCTTCAGATTCAGCAAATCACCAAGCCGTCGATGAACTGCATTAGTCATGGCGTAGCCCCGCCAACTGCTTCTTGATCTCCAGCTCGAGCCCCGCCGACTCCTTAAACAGAGCATCTAGCCGATCGTTAAACCCTTGTAGTTTCTCGAAAAACTGTGCGGGTGTCAGATCGCAATAATCGATCTTCACATCGAAATACTGCCCGGCACTCAAACTGTAATTCTTGGCGGCAATGTCGGCGTAGTCGACCACCACCGAGAAGTCTTCCACCGCCACTTTTCCATTGAAAGTGGCAATGATTCGGTCTTCTTCTTCTATAGACAGAAGAGTTTTCTGATTCTTGCCGTCTTTGTATTTGGTGCCAAGACCGGAAGCATCGATCAGCACAACACCGGCCTTGTTTGCTGCGTCGATGAACAGGATCGACACGTTAGTGCCAGTGGTGGCGAAGATGTTGCTGGGCATAGAGACCACACCCGCAAGCATCTTGCTATCCACCAGATGTTGGCGGATGCCTTTTTCGATCCCACTTTGCGCGGTGATAAATCCAGTAGGAACCACCATGGCTGCTTTGCCACCGGGTCTAGCAGGCTGCTGAAATACCGACCGGTTGTGATGGTCGAGCGAGGCGCAGCGAGGACAATGTGAGCATCTCGATCTGAGAGAGACCTATGCGCGGCGCCG
>NZ_JBIKNQ010000112.1:0-2992 GCF_044358605.1 Ideonella sp. | reverse complement strand
TGTCCGCTTTGAACGGACGCGGTGTAGGCATCGCCATTTTGGACTCCGGCATCGACTGGAACCATCGCAGCCTGATCGGCCCCGATGGCAAGACCCGCGTCAAAGCGGCCATTGACATGGTGGAGATCGGCCGAAAGATTGCCGACCGTGGTTGGCGTAAGGGGCTGGACTTCTCACCGATGCTGCGCACAGCCATGGCCACGTCCGTCATCAAGTTGGCCGAAGGGGGCATGCCCGCGAACGCCAAGCTGGCCGACCCCTACGGGCACGGCACCCATGTTGCGACCGCAGCTGCGGGCGCTGGGCACTATCAGTTCCCTGACGCCAGTGGTGTAGCTCCTGGTGCCGCCCTGTATGACGTTCGGGTGCTGGACGAGCGCGGTGTCGGCAATATGGCCGATGTGCTCGCCGGCATCGACTGGGTGGTGCAGAACGCGCGCATGGCCAACATCCGAGTGATGAACATGAGTCTGGGCTCAAGCTCCAACGAGTCGTTTCTGAGCGACCCCTTGGCGCGAGCTGCACGCAGTGCGGTGGCTACGGGCATTGTTGTGGTGACATCGGCCGGCAATGCTGGCAAAGATGCGCAAGGCCGCATGGTGTACGGCAGCATCACCTCGCCTGGCCACGATCCGTCAGTGATCACCGTAGGTGCCTCGAACTTCAAGGACACCCCCGTTAGAAGCGACGATCTGATGACGACCTTCAGCTCGCGTGGCCCGACTCGTGGGGCCATGCCCTATGCCAATGGTCGCGTGTGGGTGGACAACCTCATCAAGCCGGACCTCGTCGCCCCGGGCAATAAAGTGGTGGCCGCATTGTCCAG
This sequence comes from Ideonella sp., assembly GCF_044358605.1. Taxonomy (GTDB): domain Bacteria; phylum Pseudomonadota; class Gammaproteobacteria; order Burkholderiales; family Burkholderiaceae_C; genus Ideonella. Next base: position 2,166 of record NZ_JBIKNQ010000112.1, on the reverse strand, counting down.
CGACATCACGGGCAGCGTGAGCAGTTGGAACGTGCTGGCCAAGACCTACCCCGAACTGACCCAGGTGCCCGGAGCACAGCAGGCGCCTAAGCAAACGCTGATGCACATGAGCGGCACTTCGGTGGCCAGCCCCGTGGTGGCGGGTGCAGCGGCCGTGTTGCTGCAGGCCAACCCCGGCCTCACGCCACCCTTGGTCAAGGCCATCTTGCAATACACCGCCCAACCCTTGGCGGTTGGCAGCCTGCTAGAGCAGGGCTCGGGTCAACTCAATGTGGAAGGAGCCGTCCGGCTCGCCGCTGCGCTGCGGCAAGACATAGGCCCGGCCATTGAATCGGGCACGCTACTGCCCGGCGACAAGCTCCTGGCGCCTGGCCGCACCCTGCCGGCCGAGTACTCTTTGCTCAACGGCGAGCGGGTCAACTGGAGTCGACTGGTGACAGCCGGGGGCAGCCATGTGTTTTCGGGAGGCACCTTGTTCACCCGGCTGCAGCCCATCTACGACCCCCGCCTGACCTGGGCTCGCCATTTGGCGTTGCGGTCTGAGGTTCGTTGGTTGCCGTCCAGTCAGCTCGTCCCGGCTCGCTCGGTGCCCAGCTCCATTGTGGAGCGGCAAGTGCAAGATACCCCCCTCATGACTCCCGGCGTGCGCTTGCTGGATGGCGCATTGGGAGCAACAGCAGGCCAAGGTCGAGCCTTACTCAGCCCCGTGACGACGCTGGCCAGCAAAGCCAGTAGCGCCAAAGCGCCTGTGCTGACCAAAGGGTTCAGAAGCACCCGGGGCGGCTTAATGGCAGAGGGCTTCATCCTGAGCGAGGGCTTCATTCTCAGTGAGGGCTTTATCCTGAGCGAAGGGTTCATCCTCAGCGAGGGCTTCATTCTCAGTGAAGGTTTTATTCTCAGCGAGGGCTTTATCCTGAGCGAGGGGTTCATTCTGAGTGAGGGCTTCATCCTCAGTGAAGGCTTCATCCTGAGCGAGGGCTTCATCTTGAGTGAGACCCTGGCGGATCCCTTGGGCGCTCGTGGGTCCGCCATGCACGGCGACTGAGCGAAACGCTCTCCCTTGATGCCGCATGCTTGCTTGCATGCGGCATTTTTCTTGGGCAAAGGACTTGGCCAGACGCCCGAAGAGAAGTCTCAAGCCCGAGGCCTAAACAACCGACATCCTTGAAAGGCTGCTTCGCGCGGCGTTCGCTTTGTCGTTGACCCCAATCCGTGTACGCTCAACCCCACCTCTTGACAGGCCTCTGGACACGCTTCGCGGCGCGCCACCTGTTCGACTACAACACAGCAGCCACACGCCTGTGGCTGGTCATTGTGGCGTGCGGCTTCGCGGTAGCTGCTTGGAGCGTGTTCAGGCTGGCGCAGGCCGTTCCAGAGCAATGGATGGCGTTCGCACTGGGCACGGCACTGGCCGTCTTTGCAGGCATGGTGCCCGTGCGGATACCGCGCACCAAAACGTCGTTCAGTGTTTCGGACCTGTTCATCTTCTATCTGCTCATCAGCCAGGGGCCTGCGGCCGCGATCTTGGCCGCTGGCGTGGAGGGTGCCCTGGGCGCCTACAGAACCTCGAAGCGACTGACGAGTCGTTTGAGCACACCCGCAGCGGCCATGGTGGGCTTTGCTGCAGCAGGTTTGGTCTTGGAACTCTGCCGCCATGGGTTGGCGCCATGGCTGCGGCCACAGGTGGCCGACATGGTGGGAGTGTGCATTGCGGCACTGCTGCCCTTCATCTGCACCACATTGCCGCTGACCTCGGTGCTTGCACTCAAGCAGGGTAGGAAGGTCTCGCTGGCACAGTGGTGGAGCCAGTGCAGCTGGTTTGGGGCGATCTACCTGGGCTCGGCCATGGCTGCGGCCATCGGGCACATGAACACGATGCAGTTCGGCGCATCAGCCTTGGTCGCCGCTGTGGCGGTCGTGTTTGCCGTCATCATGCTGCTGCGGGTCTCGCTGGACAAACAGGAAGCCGAGCACCAAGCCCAAGAAGTGCGCTTGCAAGCGGCGCAGCGCGAAGCCGAGTTGGGTCAGTTGCGCTTTACGGCCTCCTTCACCCATGCGGGCGTGGGCATGGCCATTGTTGACCCTGCGGGCAAGGTGGTGCAGGTCAACAAGGCCTTGTGTCGGCTGTTGAAGTCGGTCGAGCCCGCCATGGTAGGCCAGCCCTTC
>NZ_JBIKNQ010000005.1:0-111798 GCF_044358605.1 Ideonella sp. | reverse complement strand
TCTGGCTATGATGAACTCTCTGGGATCGAAGCCAGCAACTCGCTCAGGACAGCTCTGGCCTGAAGTAGCGGCCAGCTTCGAATCGGCCAATGATCACATGAGACGTGACACCTATGGTGACGACCCGATCTATATCGTCGTCCTGACACTGTCGCTGATGATCTTGGCCTATCTGGCTTCGCTGAACACTGGCACGCAGACGCAGAGCTGGGGCTGGATGATGTTGGGCTCGGTGGCCCTGCCTAGTGCCTCCGTCGCCTGCATGCGTTTGGTTCGGCGTGCATTGCCGAAGTTGGAGTTCAACGACCTCAGCCAGGCCTCTCCCGCGATGGCCCGCACCTTGGCCAACGGTACGCCATTCGCCCTCTCGCTGTGTTTGCTGGCTTGGCCCGCGACCTTACTGCCTGGCAGCACGGGTCCGCTGGCCGGCATCTTTGAGTGGGTACCCCTGTGGCTCGGTGTGGTGCTGTTGACGGCCTTGGGCAACGTAGCCTGGTGGATGGGCATGAACGGTGCTGGCGTGATGGATTGGGCTACGGGCAATGCCCTCGATGTCACGCAGGCGATCCCTGGCGTCATGCTGAGTGACCTCGACCGGACTTTCAACTACATCGGCGGCTCCGGCGCCACCTTGGCCCTGCTGGTTTGCTTGGTCTGGTATCAGCGGCGCAAGCCCGGCCCCAGAGTGTGGCGTTGGGCCTTGCCCTTGCATCTGTTCAACATCAATGAGGTGCTGACCTTCGCCCTGCCGGTGGTCGGCAACTGGGTGTTCTTTCTGCCCTTCGTGCTGTGCCCGACGCTCAACGCCTTGGTGACCTATTTGGTGGTGGTCGAGTGGCAGTGGATACGGGCCACCGGCTCTTGGGATGTGGCCTGGGTGATTCCGCATTTCCTCAAGCCTCTGTTCATGAGTGCTCCATCTGACAGGGTGTGGGCGTTGCAGGTCTTTTTGTTTGGGCTCTCGGTGCTGATCTATCGCCCCATTGTCAAACGCTGGGTTCAGCAAGAGCAACTGGGTGAGGCCGCGTGGGACCTGGCCAACCGCATGAACCTGGGGCCGGGCCTGGAGCTTTTCTCTGAGGCGCGCTTTGTCAAAAGGCAAGAGGCCCAGCATGATTGGAGCCGGCAAGCACAGGCCGCACTCAAGCTGTTGCGCGAAGGCCAACTCAGCATGCACTACCAACCCAAACTGGATGTCCACTCCGGGCGGGTCTTAGGCTTTGAAGCCTTGCTGCGTCTGCAGGACTCTGCGGGGCGGGCCATCGCGCCGCAGCGCTTCTTGCCTTCATTGGAGCGTGTGGGCTTTGGCGACCTGCTCGACTTGTGGGTCGTCCGTCGGGTGGTCGAGGACATGGAGCGCTGGCATGCGCAAGGTGTTAATGTGCCCGTCGCCATGAACTTGACCGCAGCGACGCTGTGCAATGCCGAATCCTTTGCGCGGCTGATGAGCACCTTGGCCAAGCTCCCACCGGGCCAATTGCAGGTGGAGTTGTTGGAGAGCAGTTTGATCGATGAGCCTGAGCAAGTGCGGGCCCGGCTCATTGACCTGCGTGCCGCTGGCGTTCGGGTGTTTGTGGATGACTTTGGCACGGGCTACTCCAATTTGGCGCTGTTTCACAGTGCGGAGATCGATGTGGTCAAGGTGGACCGCTCGCTCTTAGAGGCTGCGGTGGAGCCGCGCGGCGAACTGCTCTACCGAGAGATTTGCAGCACACTGCACCGGCTGGGCTATGAGGTGGTGGCCGAGGGTGTAGAGACTGCGGCCGAGCGCGACTTTGTGGCGCATTGCGGCGTCACTGCGATCCAGGGTTGGTGGGTGGGCAAGCCCGTGCCGCCAGAGCAGGTGCCAGACATGATGAGTCAGCTCGCACAGCGCTTTGGCCCCACTTGAAACCGCCCTGTAACCCGATCGCTGTGACAAACTCGCGGGTTTGGCTGGGGCGCTGAAGCCCCTGTCCGCTTCGAACACTAGCTTTGCACCCTCCCATGACTGCTTTCGCTCTCCCCGCGCTGCGCCGAGTTTCTTTGGCCGTGCTGATGGCCACGACCGCCCCCGTGCTCTGGGCGCAAGCGGCCAACCCTAGCCCTGCGCCGACGGCGCGAGCCGAGGTGGCCAAACCCTTGCAGTTGGCCCAAGACCTGCTCAAGGCCGGCAAATCCTTGGAGGCATTGGCAGAGTTGCGGGTGGCCGAGCAGGTGGGATCGCTCAATGACTACGAGCGTTATCTCATCGCCCGCACACGCGCGGTCGCAGCGCTCAAAGCCAATGAGTTGGCCGTGGCGGTGGCGGCCTTCGAGGCCGCGCTGGCCTCGCCCCTGACGCCTGCCGTTGATCGGCCCTCACTGCTGGACACTCTGGCGCGCGCGCACCTGCAATTGCGTCAATACGGCCCAGCAGCCGCCACTTTGCGCCGCTATGTCCAAGAGGGCGGGCAAGACGCCGCCGTGCGCGCCCTGTTGCCCCAGGCGCTTTATCTGAGCGGTGATGCCACTGCAGCGGCCAAGGAGCTCTTGCCGCTGCTGCAGGCGGACGAGGCGGCTGGCCGAAAGCCCTCTGAAGCGACCCTGCGCTTGTTGGTCAGCGCCTATGCCAAAGCGAACGACGAGGCGGGCGTCTATGCGGCCCTGGAGCGGCAAGCGACGCTGTATCCCAAGCCTGAGGTTTGGGCTCAACTGCTCAGCCGTGTCTCCACGCGTCCCGGCTTCAACGACAGCCTGACCTTGGACCTCTTGCGCTTGAAGCAGGCCTCCGGCGCCCTGCGTGAAGAAGCCGAAGACCTGGAATTGGCGGTCTTGGCCATGGAGGGCGGCCTGTTCACCGAGGCCTTGCTGGCCCTGGAAGCGGGCACCCAGGCAGGCCGCCTGGGCAGCGGGCCAAATGCTGCCGAACACCAGAAACTGCGCGACAAGGCGGCCAAAGCCTCAGCAAAAGAGAAGGCCCAACTGGGCGGTGACCGCAGTGCAGCGCAAGCTGCCAAAGACGGCAATGCCCTGACCTTGGTCGGTACAGCCATGGTGTCGGCCGGCAACCCCGCCGACGCGGCCAAGGCGCTGGCCGATGGCCTGGCCCGTGGCGGTGTGAAGAAGCCCGAGGAAGCGCGCCTGCACTTGGCGTGGGCTTGGGTCAAGGCCGGCAACAACGACGAAGCCGTGAAGGTGCTGGACAGCATCAAGGGGGCCGATGGTTCAGCCGAACTGGCTCGCTTGTGGCAGGCCTGGTTGCGCTCTCAAGCGCGCTAAGGCAGCGCTGCGAAGGACTCTTTCAGCATTGCACTAAATCCGCCAGCGCCAAGCACGGACGTCCATCAGCCGCAGCACCGCCCACCAGAGGGGCAAGAAGCTGAGCGCCCAGACCAAGGACACGGCCGGCGCTGGCCAGCCCGGCCCCAGCGCGTGCTGCAGCGCTGCCCATAGCGGCGCCTGCCAGGCGGTGGCGCCCAAGACGCACACGCCCAGCCAGGCCAAGACATAAGCCGTGATGGCGTGGCGGCCAAAGCGCTGACCCCAAAGCCACTGGGGCGCCAGCGACTGCAGCACGAAGGCGCCGCACAAGGCCAGCGTGGCCCAGCCCCCCGTCCACAGCGCATAGCTGGGCGTCCAATAGGTCTTGTTGAACGGGATCAGCCACTGACCGAGCCCTCCCAGCAGCAGTAGCGCTGCGGCCAGCTTCAACAAGGGGGCTTGCGCCGCCGGGGCGCCAAGCTGGCGCAGCACGCGCCCGGCCCTCAAACCTAGGCCGGTGCTGACCACCGCGCCCAGGCTGCTGAGCAGGCCTTCTGGGTCCAGGCCCCGCTGTAGGCTGGCTTGCCACTCGTAGTTGTGGGTGCCAAAGGCCCAGGTGTCTAGGCTGGCGGCCCAATGGTGGAAGCGCAGCTCATGGCTCAGCGAGCCACCCATCAGCAAGAGCAGGCTGTGTGCGCACAACACCGCGCACAGGGCGATGAGCAGCCCGTGTGGGCTGCGGCCGAAGCGGCTGAGACTGAAGGCGCCGACCAGTGCCACGCACAGCCCAATGCGTTGCAGCACGCCGGCGGGCCTGAAGCTGCGGGTGTCCAGCGCCCAGTGCGCGATAAGGTGCAGCACCAAGCCCACGGCGATGAGCTTCAGGCCACGCTGCAGCATCTGGCCTTGCGCTGCGCGCAGCTCAGGGGCCTCACTGGCCTGAGGCCCTCCCAGCGCCAGGCCGACACCGACCAGGAACAAGAACAAGGGGAAGATCAGGTCAGTAGGCGTGCAGCCATGCCACTGGGCATGCAGCAAGGGCGCATACACAGCGCCCCAATCGCCCGGGTTGTTGACCACCAACATGGCCACCACGGTCCAGCCCCGCAGGGCATCAATGGCTGGCAAGCGCATCAGAAATCGCAGCGATGGGCCAGCTCCGCAGGGGCGGGGGGAAGCTCGTCAAGTGCGGCGTGTCCGGCTTGGCGCAGGCGCTGCACTTCTTGCTCGACTTGGGCGGGGCTCAAGGCGACTTGACGTGCATGCAGCACCCAGTCCACATCTTGCTCATAGACCCGCGGCGTGGTGCTGGGCGGCAGCAAGCCGCCGGGCGAGAACCAGAGGTTGAAGCTCAGCGCCATGGGCACGACGGGGTAATTGCGCCCACCATGCTGGCCCACCGGGCGACCATCCACAAACCAACGGGTTTGGCCGCCCATCACTTGGACCACCAAGGTGTGCCAACCGGCCTTGACCTCTGGCAGCTCAAACTTATCGTTATAAGCCAGCCAGGGTTCTAGGCGCACCGTCTGCCAGGTGATGCCATAGAGGCGCGGCGTGGGGCTGCCCCAGCCGCCGTTGGGCAAGAACTCCCAGTCAATTTCTGAGAACTCGGGGTCGAAGTCATGCCTTAGCGGAGAGACGGCATAGAAGGTTTGGATCACCGGGTCGCCGTCTTCGCCCTGCACGGGCGTGTCAGTGAAGCGCACGCGAGCCGCATAGGTGCCTTCCAGGAACTTGCGCGGCTGGCAGAGCTGGGTCTGCTGGGTGCCTTCGGGGGTGCCATCGGTGCGTGCGCTCAGGCGCAGCCACTGCTGGCTGGGCGCTTGCGGGTCTTTCACCAAGCTCAGGCCCTCGACCGACCAACGTGCGCCCGGCACACCCGGGTGGCCAGTGGCGGTGCGCACCATCCAGCCCTGCTGGCTCAGTGCGCTAATGCTGGCTTGGCTGAAGTCGTCAAAAAAGCGTTGCGGGGCAGGCGTGTTGGCAGCTTGCGCGGCCAGAGATGCCGCCAGCGCTAGCCCCAAGGCGCCGCCGACGAGGAACCGAGTCTTCATGCGGTGGCGTCTGTTGCGGGGGCTGGGGCCGCCGCTTGTTCGTCGCGGATGGGGAGCCAACGCAGCAGAACGAACACGGGCACGGCAGAGAGCACCACGGCCAAGAAGAAGTTTTGATAGCCCAGCGCTTGCTGCACATCACCGCTGATGGTTTTGAAGATCACATAGCCCAACGCCATCACGCCGGTGGCCAGGGCGTAGTGCGCGGTTTGGTACTTGCTGCCTTCGACGAACTGCATCATGAACAAGATGACCGCCACAAAGCCAAAGCCATAACCAAAGGTCTCCAAGCTCACAGCAGCCGAGATCACCCACAGCGCGCTAGGTTGGAACACAGCCATCAGGTAGAAGGCCAGGTTGGGCACATTCATGGCCAACACCAACCACACCATGGCCCGGCGCAAGCCCAACCAAGCGGTGAAGTAACCCGACAACACACTGCCGGCCAGAAAGGCCAGGGTGCCCGCCGTGCCGTAGGACCAGCCCACCTCGCTGGTGCCCAGTCCTAGGCCGCCAACATTGGTGGCGTCTTTCAAGAACAGCGGGCCAATGGCTTGCACTTGAGACTCACCCGCTCGGAACAGCAAGATGAAGGCAATGGCGAGCCACACACCCTTGATCTGAAAGAAGCTGCGAATCACCTCGCCCAAAGTGCCGCCCAGGCTGTTGCCAGTGGGGGCGGCGGTGGCTTCACGCGTGTCGGGCAAGGCCCAGACGTGATAAGCCGCCAACACGCCCATCACCGCAGCGGCCAGCACAAACACCGTGGCCCAAGCACCGATGACGCCAATGCGGCCTTCCAGATGCCCGGCCAGAATGACCAAGCCGCCCATGGCGAAGAGCTTGGCACCATTGAAGCACGCACCCAACCAGCCGGCCCAGATGGCGCGTTGCTTGGCGCTGAGGGTGGCAATGTAGAGGCCGTCGCAGGCGATGTCATGCGAGGCCGAAGCGATGGACACCACGGCCAACAGCGCAATACAAGCCACAAAGAAGTTGGGCAAGTGCAGCGACAAGGCCACCAAGGTGAGGGCCACCGCGCCCAGGCCTTGAAAGGCGATCACCAGCCACTTCTTGCTAGGGGCCAACTCCAGGATAGGGCTCCACAAGGGCTTGAACACCCAGGCCAGGCCCAGCAGGCCTGTCCAGCGGGTGATCTCCTCATTGGGCACGCCCATGCTCTTGAGCATCAGCCCCGCCACCACATTGACCATGAAGAAGGGCAAGCCCTGCACGAAGTAAAGGCTCAACACCCATGTCGCGGGTGATCGGGTGGCGGCTGCGGTGAGGCCCATGCGGTGCTCCAACGATGTTGTGGTGTGGTTCGAGATCAGGGCAGCGGCACGGGCGGCGTGGCGCTGACGACCAACTCACCCTTGAGCCACGATTTAACGGCCCGCAGCGCGCCTTGCGCATAGCCCCAACTCACCACAGCGGGTGCGGCGATGTCCAGCACCTGGAAGGGGTTCCATAAGGCCAAGTGCAGATGGGGTTGAGCCACGCGGGCGCCTTGGGCGTAGCGCGCTCGGTGGTTGCTGACCAGGATGTTGAGCCGGCCGTCTTCAGGCAGATGGTGCGGCTCCAAGACGGCGAGGTCGTTCAAGGTCACGTACTCGACATTGGCAAAGCCTTCAAACAAGGCCATGACCTCAGAGGCGGGTAGACCTGCTTCAGAGACGCCGTCGCTGTCCACCCGCGCTTGGGTGATGACGCGCAAGGCGGCGTCGTGTGCAGGGGGTTGGGCCTGGCGCAACACGCACAAGCCGCGCGCCCACGCCAGATGCATCAACTCATCGTCAGCAGCGCGTTGCTCGGGCGCATAGGGCACGGTTTGCAGCGGGAAGCGCTGGGCCAGGGCATCCAAACGCGCGCAGGCTTGCAGCGCGGCGTCTTCATCGATGTCGCCTTCGACCAGGGCTTGCCCAATGGCTTCGATCGCCGCCGCTTGTTCGGCTGCGGTGCCTTGGGCCAGTGGCATGTCGGCACCGGCACGCAGGGCCAGCACAGCGGCTCGGGCATGGCCATAACGTTCGTAAACAGCTTTCATCATCAGCGCGTCGGTGATCACCACACCCTGGTAGCCCAGGGCCTGGCGCAGCACGCCCGTCAGCACAGCATGCGACAGCGTGGCAGGGTGCAGGGGGTCGAGTTGGGGATAGACGATGTGGGCGGTCATCACCGCAGGCGCGGCGTTCTCGCCTTGCGCCATGGCGCGGAAGGGGATCAGCTCCAGCGCTTCAAGCGCGGCCAGCGATTTGTCTACCGTGGGCAGGGCATGGTGAGAGTCCACATGGGTGTCACCGTGGCCGGGGAAGTGCTTGACGCAGCAGGCCACGCCCTCGCTCAGGGAGCCGCGCATCCAGGCCGCAGCCAAGCGGGCGACGCGGTGCGGGTCGGCACCAAAGCTGCGCTCGGCGATCACGGGGTTGGCGGGGTTGGAGTTGACATCCAGCACCGGCGCAAAGTTCCAGTTGATGCCCAAGGCGCGCAGGCCGCGTGCCACGGCCGCGCCCACGGCTTCGGCCTGGGCTTCGTCATCCGCCGCACCCAGGGCCATGGCGGCCGGGGCTTGGGGCATGCAGGTGGCGCGGATCACCGAGCCGCCTTCTTGGTCAATGCCGATCAGTGCCTTGGGGCCGAGCACGGCGGCCAGGTCGGCCGTCAGGCGGCGGATCTCGTCTTCGGTGCCCAGGTTCTTGCGGAACAGGCAGACGGCGCGCACGCGGTGGTCGCGCAGAAAGGCGGCGGTCTCCGGGGCCAGGGTCTTGCCGGGGATGTCCACCATCACCAGTTGGCCAGGATGAAAGCTGGGCATGGGCATGTTGAAGCTGGGGCTGAGAGAGGTGCGAGTGGAGCTGCTCATGTCAGTGGGTCCGCGTGACCTTGGCCAGGTGAGGGGGTTGATCGGGGTCGCCGCCACGGGCGCGCGCCAGCGCTTCGACGGCCGGGTAGAAGCTCTGGATGGCGGCAATGGCGTCCAGGTCCTCGTGGGCGGTGGGGCTCAGTGGCAACTGCGCGCCGGGCGTGCCTGCTGGGGCAGCCAGCAACACACGAGCACCCCGCGCACGCATGTCTTGCGCCAGAGACAGCAAGCCCGCTTGGGCCGGGCCGCGCGGTGCAAACACGAGCAGCGGGTAGCCTGCGTCGATCAAGGCCATGGGGCCGTGGCGTACTTCAGCGCCCGAAAAGGCCTCGGCCTGAATGCCGCAGGTTTCTTTGAACTTCAAGGCGGCTTCTTGGGCCACGGCCAGGCCCAGGCCACGGCCGATCACAAACAGCTTGTCGGTGCTGAGCAGCGCCTCGGGCAGCAGCGACCAGTCGGCCTGCGCGGCTTTGGTCAGCGCCTCGGGCAGGGCTTCGAGGGCAGCGCTCAGCGCGGCATCGTCTTGCCAAGCTGCGACCACACGGGCACCGGCCACCAACTGGCAGAGGTAGCTCTTGGTGGCGGCCACGCTCAGCTCTGGCCCCGCGTGCAAAGGCAACAAGAACTCGGCTGCTTCGGCCAGTGGGGAGTTCACGTCATTGACCAGGGCCACGGTACGTGCGCCGCCTTCCCGCAAGCGGCGGGTGGGCGCGATCAGGTCTGGGCTCTGGCCCGACTGCGAAAACGCCAGCGACACCAAGCCCTCGCAGCGCAAGCGGGAGTTGTAGAGCGTGATCACCGACATGGGCAAGGAGGTGACCAAGCGACCGAGCCGCGCCATGGTCAGGTAAGCCATATAGCTGGCAGCGTGGTCGGAGCTGCCGCGAGCCACGGTCAGCACGGCGCTAGGCTCTTGGCTGCGAAGAGCGGCCCCGAGGGCACGGTACGTGCCAGCGTCCTGGGCCAACTGTCGGGCCACGGCGTGGGGGGCTTCCAGGGCTTCAGCCCTCATGCGCGAGGTCAATCTCTTCTCCTTCGACAATGACGCGTTGAATCTGCAATTCCGGGTTGAGCACCAGCACATCAGCCATGGCCCCAGGGCTGAGGTGGCCGCGGTCGGGCAGGCCCAAAAACTCAGCGGCATAGGTGGAGACGCGCCGCGAGGCGTCTTCGATCTCCAGCCCTAAGCCCACCAAATTGCGCAGGGCTTGGTCCATGGTCAGCGTGCTGCCAGCCAAGGTGCCGTCGGCCAGGCGCACGCCGCCCAGGCACTTGGTCACGGTGTGGCGGCCCAGGCGATATTCGCCGTCGGGCATGCCCGCAGCGGCCGTGGAGTCGGTGACGCAGTAGAGGCAGGGAATGGCCCGCAGTGCCACGCGCAAAGCCCCGGGGTGTACGTGCAACAGGTCCGGGATGACCTCTGCAAAGCGCGCATGGGCCAGCGCGGCACCGGCCATGCCCGGGGCGCGATGGTGCAGGCCCGACATGGCGTTGAACAAATGCGTGAAGCCGCTGGCACCGCGCTCCAAGGCTGCCACGCCGTCTTCATAAGTGCCGTTGCTGTGCCCAGCTTGCACGACAAACCCGGCCGCACGCAGCGGTTCGATCATGTCCAAATGCCCAGGCATCTCAGGCGCCAAAGTGATCAGCCGAATGGGGGCCAGGGCATGCAAGGCCAGGACTTCATCGACCGATGCAGGCCGGGCGAAGTCGGGCTGTGCCCCCAGCTTGCCGCTGTTGATGTAGGGGCCTTCAAGGTGAACGCCCAGCACGCGTGCGCCCCCTCCGGCCGGGCCGGCGATGGTGGGGGCCAAGGCGGTCATGGCCTGACGCAGCTCGCTCATCGGGGCCGTCATGGTGGTGGCCAGCAGGCTGGTGGTGCCGTGGCGGGCATGCATGCGCGCAATGTGGGCAATGGCCGGGCCACCTTCCATGGTGTCGAAGCCACCCCCACCGTGGACATGCAGGTCGACAAAACCCGGCAGGATGAGCGTGCGGCGTGCGGCACGCACTTCAGGCTCGGTAACCAAGGGGCCGTCAATCGCAGTGATGCGGCCTTGGCTCAGGAGGGCGCAGCCCCGGCGCCAGCCCTGGGGCGTCAGGATGTCGCCGTCCAAGCGTTGTGGATGAGAATTTTGGGATGTCATGGTCAGGCCTGTCGCAGAGCACTCAGGCGTCAGCGTGGGCGGTGGGCGAGGCGTTCGCGCACCAATTGAAGGGCACCATCGGCGGCGTCGCCTGCAGAGGGTACACAGCGGTCTAGCAACTCGTGGGGCAGCAGCGGCAGCAGGCGTTGGCCCACGCTGCCGGTGATGACCAGGGGCAGGCGGCCCGAGGCGTCCAGCGCTTGGGCCATTTGGATCAAGGCATTCACCGCTTCTTGCAGCAATCGGCTGGCCGCAGGGTCGGCCTCGGCGGCGTCAAACACCAGCGGGGCCAGCGACGCATAGGCGCGCTGGCCTGCACTGCCGCACCATTCCAACAAGGCTTGGCGGCCGGCGCCTGTGGCTTGCCAAACAGCTTGGGCCAAAGCGCCAGCCAAGCGGCGGCCATCTAGGGCCTGTTGGGCGATTTGCACTGCGCGTAAGCCCAGCCAAGCGCCTGAGCCTTCGTCACCCGACGGAAAGCCCCAGCCGCCCACGGAAAGCTTGCGGCCATCGGCCAACAGTGCCTCGCCCACACTGCCCGTACCAAAGGCCAGCACCACGCCGGGCTGGCCGGCATGCGCGCCACGCAGGGCTGTGGCTGCGTCAGACTCCAGCGCCAGCAAAGCATAGGGCGGAGCCGCTTGCAAAAAGGCCTCGGCCCTGGCTGGGGAGATGGCGCCTGCCAAGCCCAGGCCCAAAGCGCAGTCGCCCGGGGTGGCCAGCGGCAGTTGGGCTGCGGCAAAGGCTTGAGCAATGGCGTGCTGCACATGACGCCAAGCTTGCTCCACACCTTGGCTGAGGCCAGAGGGCCCGGCCGCACCATGAGCCAAGACACGCCCATCGCTGGACACCAGGCGGGCCCGAGTGCCGGTGCCGCCGCCGTCAATGCCGATCAGGTAGGGCGGTAGGCTGGGGGGAGGGTGGCTCATGAAACAGAAGGGGCGCTAAAGTGATGCCACTATAGTACCAGATGGGACCACATAGCAAGCCGGCAAACCCTCAAACAGCAAACGGTAGAGTGATTTTTGTCGAGACGACCGAACCAATACCAGTCGACTGCTGATAGCGGCCTTCGCGCTTGAGTCATCATAGAAGCTCTGTGGTGCTGCGTGACCGGTCTATGTCTTCTCCTTCTGCTCCTTTGCGTTTGGACCTTCCGGGTCAGATTCTGCGTCGTGCCGTAGGGGTGGTCGCACTTGGGGTGCTCGCGCTTTTGGGCCTGGGTCTGCTGGGGATGCGCGACGATGTGGCCGATGAATTGGACGGGGCCAAGGCGGTGGCGGTCCTGGTGGAGCGCCTGAGCACCTTGAGCCTGTTGGACGATGCCCAGGCCGCGCGGGCCTTGCAGCAATGGGCGGCAGAGAGCGAACTGCGGCACTTGAACCTGAGGGTGCTGGACGCCCAGGGCGGGCTGATTTTGAAGGCAGGCCCCACCGCAGAGGCCGCAGACGCCACGCGGCCCAACACAGTAGCCAGCCTGTGGCCTGGCCTGCAAGCGCACTTGTTCAAGGCGGACGACCCCTTCACTGTGGCGTGGGCCCTGGCGCGGCCACAGGGGCAGCCGTGGTCGGTGGTGCTGGGCGCGGCGCCTGAGAGTGAGCAACACGAGGCCCTGCAGTCCTTGCTGCAGGCCAGCGGGGTCTTGATCTTGATGGCTCTGGCCTTGCTGGCCTTGATGGCCTGGAACACGCGCCGCGCCTTGGCCCCTTTGTCGCGCCTTTTGGCCGCCATTCAAGGGCTGGAGCACGCCCAACCGGGTCAGCGCCACTTTGAGGTGCAGGCCTTGCCGCCCATGCCCATCGCCGAGTTGGAGGCCTTGGCTGCGGCCCTGCGCCACTTGGATGCTGCACTGGCCCAGGCCGACGCTGAGCGCCGCCGCCTAGCCCAACAAGTCTTGGGCCTGCAAGAAGAGGAGCGCGCCCACTTGGCGCGCGAGTTGCACGACGAATTTGGCCAACGCCTCACCGCACTGCGCCTAGACACTCGTTGGCTGCTGCGCCAAACCACGCAAGCGCCTGAGTTGCAGGCGGTGGTGCAGCAGATGGATCAACACTGTGCGGCCATTCAGCAAGACATTGGATCGGTCTTGGCCCAGTTGCGGCCCTTGGCCGTGAGCGACGAGGCCTGCACTGTGGCCACGCTGCAGACCTTGCTGCAATCACTGGTGACCGCCTGGCGGCGCAGCGCCGGTGCGGGCTTCGCCTTGAGTGTGGAGTTGGACCTGGGCGACCACGCGCAGGAGCCGCTGCCGCGTGACCTGATCTTGATGATTTATCGCATCAGTCAAGAGGCTCTGACCAATGCCGCCAAACACGCGCAGGCCCAGGTGGTGCGCCTCAGCCTGCAGTGGCAGCAAGTGCCCAGCCAAGCTGCGCGCCTTGTCTGGGCCGTGCAAGACGATGGCCGAGGAGAGCCTCAGCCCGAGCACGCGCTGCAGCGCGGCCATGGCTTGGCGGGGCTGAAAGAGCGGCTGTGGGCCTGGGGTGCAGACTTGGAGATCGGACCGGCCCACACGGGGAGTCCCCGGCCCGGCTTGCGCTTGGCAGCAGCCGTGCCGGTGCCGGCCTGAGATCAGCGCGGCCCGGCAAAGCCGCCCAGGGCTTCGTCCCACAAATTGGCTTGGCGCAAAGCCTGCTCAAAGTCAGCGGCATTGCTGACCTTGAGCCGCCAATCGGGATTGCGGTCTTGGCGGGCCAGCACTTTGCTGGTGTCCAGCTTGGCCGGTGGTGTCAGCCCCAAGTGCGTGGCCCAATGAGCGGCCAAGGCCTCGGGGGCCATGTCCACGTCTTGCTCGTAGGTGCAGCGCCACGGGGTAGCGCCTGCCTTCTTCAGCCCTTCATTGACCTGTGCGTACCAACGACGGGCTTTCTCAGCCCATTCCGCATAGTGCTTGGCGCTGAGCTTGATGCGCAAATCGGTGGTGTCGGCCTTTTGCCAAGAGCCGACCTGGGTCGCTTTGGCGTTGGAGATGTACACGTCGAGCGGGCGCCGCTGCAGCACCACGGGCGTAAACCCCGGCAGGCCTGCCAGCTTGGCCACCGTGCCCACCACGGGGGTGGTGAAGTGGCTGAAGAAGACCTTGAAATACATGGCCTCACGCTCCTTGCGCTCTGCCATTTGATACAGCGCTTGCACGGCCTGGACAGGGTGTTCATGCAGCCATGCCAAGAGGGCCGGGTCATTGGCCTTGGCAAAGGTTTGAGAGGCCAACTTGCCCAGGCGCTGCAAATGGGCGGGCCGCAGGCCATACGCCTCTTGGGGGTGAAACAACTCCCCCAGCCTGAACATCTGTGGCCGCTGCTTCAGCACCGACCCGAGGTAATTGGTGCCACTGCGATGCGTGGCGAAGACGACGATGAGTTTCATGGTGGGCTTAAGTGGATGCTGGCATTTTCAATGCAGCCAGGGTTGCGAGCGCCCACGAACTTGGGGGGCTTGACAGCCCTCAATTCGCCTTGGCCAGCCCCAGCCTGTCCACTGTGCGCTTCTCCGCCGCATAAGCCTCGCGCAGGCTGCGTCCGTAGTCGTCTGAGCCCAAGTAGAGTGGCTCTTGGTCGTACTTGGCCAGTTCGGCCACATGGGCCGGGTCGAACAGCGCGGCTTTGAAGGCGTCGTGCAGGGCTTGCACCACCGCGCTGGGCAGGCCTTTGGGGCCGACCAGGCCGTAGGGCGAGGTGGCGACGATGCCGTGGCCTAGTTCTTTGAGCGTGGGCACTTGGGCCCAGCGCTTGGTGCGGTGTTCAGCAAAGGTGGCGATCAGCCGCAGCTTGCCGCTGTCTACATAGGGCGCAAAGCCGTTGGAGTTGACGCCTACCTGCACTTGGCCGGAGGACACCGCCAGCATCTGTTCGGCCGTGCCTTTGTAGGGCACGTGCACATAGCGCAGCCCTTTGTGGCCCAACAGTTCGTCCATCACCACATGCGGGGTGGTGCCCACGCCGTTGGTGGCAATGCTCATCTCGCCCGGCTTGGCTTTGGCCAGGGCGAACAGGTCGTCCAGGGTCTTGATCGGGCTGGCGGCTGGCACCAAGATGCCGAAGGTCACACCGCTGAGTTGCAGCAAAGGGGTGGTGTCGCGGATCGGGTCCCACAGGACTTTTTGCGTCCAAGGTGCGCGCAGGGCGGGTTGGGGCAGCTGCGCAATGGTGTAGCCGTCGGGGGCGGCCTGCTGCAACACGGGCATGGCCAGGGTGCCGGCCGCGCCGGGGCGGTTCTCGATCAGCACTTTTTGGCCCAGATGGCGGCCGGCGGCCTCGGCCAGCACCCGCATGGTGAGGTCGGTGGCGCCGCCCGCAGGCCAGGGCACCCACAAGGTGATGGGGCGGCTGGGGAAGGCGGGCTCGGCGCCCTGGGCTCGGTTGCCCAGCGGAGCCAAGGCGGCCAGGCCCGCGCCCATGCCCAGGCTCAAAGCTCGGCGGCGGGTGATCATTTCCATTCCAGTAACTCCATGGTCAAGGTGCCGCCGGTCAGGAAGGTGGAATTGGCGGGCTCCTCGCGCACCAGGCGCACCAAGCCCACGCCGGGGCAGTACCACTCTTGGGTCGTCAGCGTCATGTCTCTCCAGCCCACCACGGGGTCGGCAAACAGGCGCAGGCTGGCTTGGCCCTTTACTTTGAGGCAGCCTTCAAAGCGGCCGGCTCGGCTGTCCACCACCAAGCCGGTGGCCTCAATGCTGTAGACCATCTTGACGGCGGGGTGGGTGTGGCGGATCTCGCGGGGGAACTCTTGCCGCCGTTGCAGTAGATAGGCCGTGGTGTCGCTCTGCCAGGTGCTGCCTGCGGTCAGCGGGGCCTTCAGCACGTAGCGGCGTTCTTTGTCGTAGCGCGGGTCGGCGTCCAGCTCGCTCTTGGTGGCCACGCGGTAAATGCCTGTTTCGTCCCCGCGCAGCCAGTAGCTGATGCCGGCGTCGCTGCGGCGCAGCCACGCCGGGCCGTCGTCCAAGGGGCTCTGGCCCAAGGTCTCCATCACCAAGGGTTCATGCTCGACGACGTTGTTCTCCCACTCGGTCTTCACGTCATAACGCCATTGATGACCCTCTCCCAGAGGGAACAGGTCATGGCCCACTGGTTTGGGGGCGCAGGCGCTCAAGCCCACGCACAGCCCTGCCACCAGCGGGGCTGCACGGGTGCGGAGGGCGGCGGCAAACATGATGGCTGAGCCTCACTTCTCAGGCAGTTGCGGCATGGGCAGGTCGCGGATCTTGACCTCCTGCTCGTCACTGCCGGGGCGCAACCAAGAGAAGCCCTTGGGGCCGCGCTTTGGCTCGGCGGTGCCCATCTGGCTCACGCCTTGCCGCACCTTTTTCAGGCCTTCGTTCAGCAGGCTGTGCAGGTCTTTGGTGTAGGGCAGGCGGTAGGAGCGCGGCTCAGCCAGGGGCTTGCCGTTTTCCAGGGCATTGACCCAGACGAAGAGGGCGCCGGGCTTGGTCTTGCTGGGCTCTTCAATGACGGCGGCCAGCAGCACAAAGCGCTCGGGCAGGGCGGCGCGTGAGGGGCGTCCCCAAACATCGTCCAGCGCCTGCTCGGCGCCAAAGTACAGGCCCACCGTGGCCAGCACCAGCACGGCCTTGAGCGCCCGGGGCCAGGCCGAGGCCACGCAGGCCAGGCCCACCAAAAAGACCAGGGCGACGTAAGTCCACAGCAAAGCGTCAGTGGCCATCACATCCTCTCGATCAGCGTTTTGGGCAGGGTGTTGACGCCTTCGACCCCACCGTCGCGGTTGACCACAAAGCGGGCGGCCGTGGCTTCATCGCCTTTGCGTGCCAGGTCCACGCTGCCGTAGAACACCACTTCGGCACGCGGGTTGACTTTGACCACCGAGACGGTGGCCGTCACGG
The DNA here is from genome assembly GCF_044358605.1 of Ideonella sp. Lineage (GTDB taxonomy): Bacteria > Pseudomonadota > Gammaproteobacteria > Burkholderiales > Burkholderiaceae_C > Ideonella. The sequence goes on along the minus strand of NZ_JBIKNQ010000005.1, from coordinate 95,673 downwards.
GTTCACCATTTTTGGTGTCGTAGTAGTGCAGGTTGACGGTGTACTCGCCCGGCGCAAAGCCGCGCACGGTCACCACCTCTTGGTTGAGCGGGTTGACCACCTGCTGGCCGTTGATCACCAGGGTGTCGTTGGCCAGGCCTCTGTCGTCGCGGTCCAGGTGCATCATGCCGCCCTCACGGGTGCGGAACCACACCTTGTTGCCCGCCGGGTCCTCAACCCAGGTGTCGATGTCATTGGGGTTGAGGTCGGGCCAGGTCACGGTGATGATGAACTCGGCCTTGGCGTCGATCACGCCGGTCTTGGCCTTGGGGTTCATCACCACCAAGGCCACCGCGAACAGCATGACGAATGCCAACAAGGTGTTGAACAAGAGATCGCTGAACGGATCGATCTCGTCGTGGCGGCGTTGGCGCAGCAAGGCCATGGCTCAGGCCTCGGGCTCAGCCAGTGGCTCGGCCACGATGTCGGCCACGATGCGGTCGGCCATGCGGTCCAGCAGCAGCAGTTGCAGGCCCAGCCAGAGGTTGGCCATCAGCCCCAAGAGCGTGGTGTAGAGCGCTATCGCCATGCCTTGCGTCATTTTTTGCAGCAAGGTCTGCACTTGGTCGATGTCAAAGGTGGGCAAGCGGCCGATCTGGGTGGCCATGACGATGAAGCCCACCACCGTGCCCAGCAGGCCCAGCTTGATGGTGGCTGCGGCAAGCCACCAGGCGGTCTCGTGAGGGCCGTGGCTGCGCTCGGAGAGCAGGCTGGCGGCCAAGTCTGGGGCTTGGCGGCGGTCGGCCCGCCAGGCTGCGCGCCAGGACGAGTGGGTGTCGGCAGCGGGCGCCTGGGCCTGCTGGCGCAGCACCCAGGCCCGGCGGCCGCACCAGGCTGTGGTCAGCACACTCAAGGCCAGCAGTCCTAAGCTGATGCCACTGGGGTCGCCTTGGATCAAGGTCTGCCAAAGGCCGCGATACTGCATCCAGGCCGCTCCAAAGGCTACCAAGCCAGCCGAGAGGGCCCAGGCCCAAAACAGCCGTTCCGCAGCATCTTTCACCGAGACCAGGGGCCAAGAGAGCAACTTCACGGGGTGCTCCCTGGGCCGCGCTTGGCCAGCGCCCCAAAGCCGCGCTGCGGGTCATAGCCCCAGGCGGCCAGCGCAAAGCAGGCGGCCAGCGTGCCCAGCACCACATAGGGCGCCAGGCCGGGGTCTTTGCCGTAGAGCGCAAAGCGCAGCCATTCCACGGCGTGGGTGAAGGGGTTGACGCTGGCGATCCACCAGACCCACTCGGCGCCGGACTCTTCCAACTTCCACAGCGGGTAGAGCGCGGTGGACATGAAGTACATGGGGAAGATCACAAAGTTCATGGTGCCGGCGAAGTTCTCCAACTGCTTGATGTGTACCGACAGCAGCAGCCCCAAGGCGCCCAGCATCAGCGCCGCACTCACGGCAGCCAGTAGCACCATGGGGGTGTGTGGCCCCCACAGCGGCAGGGTGGTGCCCAGCAGTGCGGCCACGGCGATAAAGGCGGCGGCTTGCAGCAGGCTGAGAATGGCAGTGGCGCTGAGCTTGGCGAACAAGATCCACCAGCGGGGCAGCGGGGCGGTCAGCAGCAGGCGCATCAGGCCCATTTCGCGGTCATAGACCATGGCCAAGCTGGACTGCATGCCGTTGAACAGCAGCACCATGCCGATCAGGCCTGGGGCGATGTAGACGTCATAAGGGATGTAGGTGTCGTAGGGCTCATTGATGGCCACACCAAACACATTGCGAAAGCCCGCCGCAAACACCGCCAGCCACAGCAGCGGGCGCACCACGGCGGAGGCCAAGCGGCTGGTCTGTCGCATGAACTTCATCAGCTCACGCATCACGATGGCGCGCAGTGCTTGCAGGGCGTGGGTCACAGTCGGGCCTTGCAGAGTTTCTCAGGGGCATCCGCACCCACGGTATCCAGCGCGTTCTTGGGGTGCAAGATGCCCTCTATGGGCGCTGTGCTGATCACGCCTTGGCCGTCGGTCAAGAGCAGGGTCTGGCGCAGTTGGCCGTCCCAGGGCCTGAAGGACATGGCCACGCCTTTGGAGCCATCCAACTCTGCCGTGGCCAGGGCTTTGGCGACGGCGGCTGCCGGGCCTTTAGGGGCAGCCATCACAGCGGCGGCCAGCGCCTTGGCACCCAACCAAGCCTGCCAGTCTTGCGCTGTCATGGCACGGTTATTGGCCTTGCTGAAGCGGCGTGAGACCTGCGGCGCGCCGTAACGTTCATACTGAGCATGCCAGGCCAAGGCCACCAAGCCGCCGTCGCCCACCACGGGGCGCGGTGTGGCGGTGCGGTAGGGCAGGCTGCGGGCAAACTCGCCATCGCTGTCCACCACCCACACCACCTCATGGCTGCCTTGGGTCAGCAGGGTGGCGTTGGCCAGGTCGCGCTCGCGCGGGTCACCCGAGAGCTTGAAGGGCTTGGCGGCCGCGAGCTTCAAGCCATAGCGCTTCAGTGCGGCCTGGGCCACCGCGCCACGTTGCGCGTCAGCCGGGCTCGGGCCAGTCAGCAGCAGCACGGTGCTCCATTTGCGGGCCACCAGCGTCTGCGCCAGGGCGTCGGCCCGCATGCGCTCGCTGGGGGCCATATGCCAAAGCTGGGCGCGGCAGTCTTGCTGGCGCAGGCGGTCGTCTGTGGCACTGAGGTTGATCACCGGCAGCTTCACCGCATCGGCCACGGCCAGCAGCGCGTCGGCGGGCAGGTCGGCCAGCAGGGCGACGGCGCCTGCCTTCTCCGCTTTGCGCGCGGCCTCTTGCAGGCCCTTCACATCGGCAGCCGCCACGGTGGCTATGCTGAGGCTGGCCCCGGCGGCGTCCAGCTCTAACGTCGACTCTTTGATCGCCACGGCCACCGCATCGGCCGCTGGGCCAGTGGGGTGGCCGAGGTAGGCGCGCTCCACACGGCTGCGTTGCAGGCGCGGGTCGTCGTCCAGCACCAGCAGTGTGGCCTTAAAGGCGGCAGCCTCAGCGCTGGCCGCCCCTAAGAGAAGGAGGGTGCTGGCCAGCAGCCTCATTCGACCACCACCACGCTGTGCGGCACACGGCCCACGGCCAGTGTCTTGAGGGCTTTGGCGTTGGGCACATCAATCACGGTCAAGTCATCCGACAGCCCATTGGCCACCAAGAGCCTGTCTCCGGCCTTGTTGGCGCCTAAGCCCCAGGCGCGCTTGCCAGCCAGCACCAGTTGAGTCACCTTGCGGCTGGCCACATCGACAAAGGCGACATGGTTGGCCTTGCCCAAGGCCACGAAGGCCTGCTTGCCGTCGGCCGACATCAACAGACCGACCGGGGTGATGTCGGCTTCGCGGGCGCCCTTGACGGCGAACTTGAGCGTGGCCAGCACGCTGTGGTCTTTGGTGCTGAGGATGCTGACGCTGGCGCCCAACTCATTGCTGACCCAGAGTTGGCTGCCGTCGGGCGTGAGGGCAAAGCGGCGCGGGCGCTTGCCCACCTTGACGTTGTGGGTGACCTTGCCGGTGGCAGTGTCGATCACATGCACCAATGACGCGACTTCGGAGGTCACATACAGCGTTTTGCCGTCTTTGGAGAGCAGCACGCCCTCAGGCTCTTCGCCCACCTTGATGGCGCTCTTGCGCTTGTTGCTGGCAATGTCGATCACGCCGACTTCGGCGTCTTCCTCATTGCTGACGTAGAGCGTCTTGCCGTCGGGCGAGACATCAAAGATCTCGGGGTCGTCGCCCAGGGCGATCTTGGCGGTAGATTTTTTGGTGGCCAGGTCAATCACATCGGCCTGCTGAGAGTCGCCACAGGCCACCATCAACTGCTTGCCGCCGGGGGCGATTTGCATGTGCCGGGGCCGCTTGCAGGTGGCGACGGTGCCGGTAACGGCCATGGTCTTCAAGTCCACCAAGGTCAGGGTGTTGTCCTTCTCACTGGAGACCCAGGCGGTTTGGGCGACGGCGGCTGAGGCCATGGCGAGGGCGGCGGCAGCGGCCAAGGTGGTGCGGAGGGCAAGGCGTGTCATCAGGGTCTCCTAGGTGTGTGCCTATTGGGTGGCGTGAATGAAGGCGGCTTCCAAGGTGGGGCCGCTCAGGGTGACTCGAACATCGTCGGGGCGGCCATCTGCCAGCAGTTGGCCTTTGTGCAGCACCACCACGCGGTCGGCGGCTTCGGCCTCTTCGACCAAGTGGGTGGCCCACAGCACGGTGGTTTGGCGCGCGGCCACGTCGGCCTTCACGGCGGCCATCAGGTCGCGTCGCGACTTGGGGTCCAAGCCCACGGTGGGCTCGTCCATCAGCAGCACGGCAGGGCGGTGCAGCAGCGCGCGCACCAGCTCCACCTTGCGGCGGTTGCCACCAGAGAGTTCGCGCACTGAGCGGTCCAAGTCAGCGGCCGTGCCCAATGCCTCGCAGCCTTCTTGGATGCGTTGCTGCGCGACTTTGCGGGGCAGGCCGTGCAGGTCCGCGTGGAACTGCAGGTTGCGCCGCACGCTGAGGTCCAGGTCGAGCGACATCTGCTGAAACACCACGCCCATGTGCTTGAGGGCCTTGACCGCGTCGGTGCGCAAGGAATGGCCCGCGACGACCGCCTCGCCCGCATCGGCCACGAACAGGCCGGTCAGCACCTGAAACAGCGTGGACTTGCCGGCGCCATTGGGGCCGAGCAAGGCCGTGAACTGGCCCGCAGGCAGGGCCAGGCTGAGCTGGTTCAGCGCGGTGCGCTGGCCATAGCGCTTGGTCAGGGCGGTGAGGTGAAGCATGTGAGAGGATGGGTCAGAGGTCGATCACCATGCCATCACTGGCGCACTCAAAGCCATCGGGGCAAGCCCCGCCTTGCGCGCGCGGCGGTACACCCAGCAAGACTTTGCGCCGGGCTTGCCAGTCGTCTTCGGGCTCGTCGGCCGGCCAGGTGGTCAGGCCGTCAATCAACACGCAGTCGGCGCTGCGCATCCAATCCAGTTCGGTATAGCCCAAGGCCACCGCGCCGGGGGCGCAGAAGAGGCGCTGGCCGGTGTCTCGGTCTCGCACCGCAATGGCGATGCTGTGGCCGGCGGCAGACTGGGTCTCGTGCTCGGCCAGATAGGGCGGTGTGGGGCCTTGGGTGGCCAGCGCGGTGAACTCCAGGTGTGGCAGTTGCTCAATGCGGAAGCTGGCGCACTGAGTTTCACCCGCCACGGGGATGATGTGCCAATGCACGCCGCAATAGTGCTGCAGCAGGGGCAACACCGGCAGGCTGCGGCTCAGAGCCTCGAAGACGGCAGGGGTGGCGTACAGGTCGATGGGGCTGCCATCTCGTAAGGAGAGCAGGCCCGCGACATGGTCCACTTGGGCGTCGGTCAACACGATGGCGCGGTGCTGGGCCGCGCACCAGCCGATGTGATTGCTGGCGGCGGCATCGGCTTGCAGGCGGTCTGCCACATTGGCGGCCATGTTGACGAGCACCCACTGGGCACCCGTGTCAGACAGTGCCACCACGCCATGCCGGCTGGTGGGCGCACTGTCGCGCGGGCTGCGGCCCACGGACGGGCCTTTGCGCAGCGATGTGCGTGCTGTATGCGCCAGGGCCGCAGGAGGTGGGGGAGCGCTGGCAGCGCCTTGAAGAATCACGGCCTTCATGGGCGGCGTTCTCCCGGCGCAGGTGCGAAGATGTCAGTCAATGGCATGAAGCAGAGAGCGTGTGCGGTGCGGCTCTATGTGAGCGATAACTGACACACGGTGCAAGACTTGTGCCGACGGTACAGGCTGATGGAATGGGTCGAAATGTGATTCCGAACATCGGGTCGCCCCTCAGAAAAACGGGCAAGGATCCGTAGATGTGACAGCAGCCTGAGTAAGGGCATAGAGGAGTGTTCGATGTTGACACAGTGGTGCCGGGCCTTGTGCCTGCTGTTGGGGCTGTGGGCTTGCTCTGGTTGGGCGTGGGCCGCAGCCTGTTCCGCCCAGGGGTTGGCGTGGCTGCGCTTGACGGATCAGGCCTATTGGCTGCCCGGAGAAGCAGGCGATGCGGACGCCACCAATCGTGGCCGGGTGTCGGCCCTGATGGCGGTCCAGGTGCCGGGTGATGGGCGAGTGTGGCTCTTGGGCAGCGGGCCTTCGCCCACCCTGGGCCAGGCGCTGGCCTGCAGCCTGACCCAGCAAACAGGCTGGCAGGTCAGCGACATCGTCAACCCCTGGGCCCGGCCTGAGTTGGTGCTGGGTAACCGCGCTTGGCCGCGGGCTGCCCTCTGGGCTCATGAGGCGGTAGCGGCTGCCATGCAGCAACAGTGCGCCCATTGCGAGGAGCGTTTGAAGGTGCGCATGGGGGCGGCGGCCCAAGACCTGGGGGCGGACACGGTGGTCACCGTGCCCGGTGCACCCGGTTTGGCCGGAGGGTTGGTGTCTGGCGATCAAGGCGAGCTGGGGCCTTGGGTGTGGTGGAGGCTGAAGCGCACGCCGGAACAGCCCGTGCTGGTGTGGCGGCTCAAGCGTGCCGCCGTTTGGTCAGCGCCCGGTCTGTTGTGGGCCGATGGGCCACCTGACTTGCGTGATGCGGACTTGCGCACCTTGCAGGCCAGCCTGAAGCAATTGGGCAGCTTGTCTCGACACGATGGCGCGACCGTGGTCTGGCTGCCCGAGCAAGGGCCCGCACAGGGCCTGGCTTTGTTGGCGCAGTCGGCCGACTACTTGGAAGCCTTGGCGCAGGCGATTCGCGCGCGGCAAGCGGGCGGTGGGCTGGAAACCGACGCCCCAGCCCGCTGGCCCGCCCTGCCTGCCGGCTGGGGCGAGCACCCACGCCATGCCTTGAACTGGCAACGGGCTTGGCGGCAGATCGAGGAGGAGTAGCTTACTTCCAGCGCAGCTTGCGGTAGATGGTATTGCGGCTGATGCCCAAGGTCTTGGAGGCCTCGGAGATATTGCCGCCCGCCGCATCAACCGCTTGGCGGATGGCGTCGATCTCCATGTCTTGCAAGGAGCGCGGGGCCGTGGGCTCGGCCGGGCCTACGGCCGCTGCGGTCGGCTCCGGCGTGGCGGGCGCTTGCATCTGCGGCACCGCAGTCGCTGGAGCCGCGCTGAGGGGCATGCTCAGTTCGGGCCCGCTGGGAGCGGGGGTCGCGGCGCGCTGGGCTTCGTCCAGAAAGTCGTCCGACAGGTGATGGCGGGTGATCAGGGCATCGCCTGCGGCCATCACTGCGGCGGTGCGCAGCACATTGAAGAGTTGGCGAATGTTGCCCGGCCAGGCATAGCTGCGGAACAGGCGCAGCACGTCCTCGGCGACTTCCAGCCGCTTGCCCGGTACTTGGCGCTCCAGAATGCGACGCGTCAGCACCATCAAATCACTGCGTTCCCGCAGTGCCGGGAGTTTGACGGCCAAGCCGTTGAGACGGTAGTACAGGTCTTCGCGGAACTGCTTGGCGGCGATCATCTCGCGCAGGTTGCGGTGGGTGGCGCAGATGATGCTGACATCCACGGCCACCGACTTGGTGCTGCCCAGCGGCGTGACTTGGCGTTCTTGCAGCACGCGCAGCAGATGGGCCTGCAGTTGCAGCGGCATGTCGCCAATTTCGTCCAAGAACAGCGTGCCGCCACTGGCTTGCACGATCTTGCCCACCGAGCCTTTGCGGCGAGCGCCGGTGAAGGCACCTTCCTCGTAGCCAAAGAGTTCGGCTTCGATCAGGGTCTCCGGAATGGATGCACAGTTGACGGCCACAAAGGGCTGGCGGGAGCGCTCGGAGTCTTGATGAATGGCGCGCGCCAGCAGCTCTTTGCCGGTGCCGGTTTCGCCCAAGATGAGGATGGGAATGTCCCGGTTCAGGACACGGCGCACCTTCTCGACGACTGCATCCATGTGAGCGTCGCCAGTTTGAAGGTGACGCAGGCCACTGTCGGCAGACGCTGAAGCGGCGGCCGCCGCAGCAGCAGGAGCGGCGCGCAGTGTGGCTTCTTCGGCCGCAGAGGCTGATTGGCGCAAGGTGGAGCGCGCTTCGTCGCTGGGGCTCTCGGTGTGTGACCAGACAGGGAAGTTGAACTTGGCCAGCACATGGAACTGGTGACCATCGCTCATCTCCACGGGTAGCGGCACGGCCAGCGGTGAGCGGAAGCGGTCAACCAGATTGCCGATGGCGGTGCCGAACAGCGAACTGAGGGAGTGCATGCGCAAAGCCGCGCCCGAGAGGCCCAGCAGTTCGAGGGCGCCGCGGTTGGCGCCGACGATCTTGCCATCGGGCGAGACGGCCAAGATGCCTTCCATCAGGGTGCCGATGAACTCGACCCGGCTGTGGAAGTGCAGACGCATCACATTGCGGTAGTCGTCGGTCAGCCAGTGGTTCTCGATCATGCGCGCCGACATCTTCACCAGCGCCATGGTGTGCTGGTGATAGCTGCGCTGCTCGCCCGAGACATCCAGCACGCCCAAAATGTTGCCGCGCGGGTCGAGGATGGGTGCGGCCGAGCAAGTCAAGAAATTGTTGGCATGCATGAAGTGCTCTTCGGCATGCACCAGGGTCGGCACTTCGTCCATCAAGGCGGTGCCAACGGCATTAGTGCCTTTGGCCGCCTCGGACCAGTTGGCCCCTGGGGCCAGGGCAACCTTGGCCGCGCGGCCCAGAAAATCGTCATCACCCGTGGAGTGCAGGATGGTGCCTGTGGCGTCGGTGAGCACCACCATGGAGTCGGTGTCCACGATCTGCTCATAGAGCATTTCCATCACCGGCGCCGCATGGCTGTAAAGGCGCAGATTGCGTTCTCTGGCCACGGTGAGATCGGTGCGACCGAGCGGAGAGAAGTCGGGGCGCTCGATGCGCGACAGCCCTAAAGCGGCACATCGCTGATGCGAATGCTCTATCGCTTCAGTGTGCGATGGCCCAAAAGGACCCGAACGCACGACCGTGCGGCTGGTCGACTCTGACCCACGACGTTGGCCCGCGCTGTGTGCGCCGGGCGGCAGAAAAGCTGCCATGCAGATACTCCAAGGCGCCGGCCCCTTGTGGCGACCGGCTTGTCTCCGAATTGCTCTTTAATTGAACAGGCGAACAGTACGACTGTGTCATCGTCCGGTCAAGCGCTGGCTTGCGTGCCAGACCGGGACACTTTGACTAGGACTCACCCCGATGGCCTGAAGTCTCAAACCATGTAGGCGCGCCCAAACTCAAAGCTGGCACATCCCTTGCAGATTTAGTGCCTGACAGCGAGTAAATCGCTCAAAACTTCGGGTTTACACCATCATTAGGAGACGCAGATGACTACTTTTCGCATGCCCCTGGGCTTGGCCCGCTTGGCCTCTTTGACAGTGCTTGCACTGGCGGCTGGCGCAGCCAGCGCCCACGGAGATGTCACGCCACAAGCGGTAGACACCAAGACTTTGCCTCAGCTTGGCGAGGCCTGGCGCGTCGAGAATCCCTTCCGTGGCCACGCCGAAGCGATCAAGATCGGCTCGTCTGCCTACCACCAGAACTGCGCCCGGTGTCATGGTCTGGAGGCTATCTCTGGTGGCATTGCGCCAGACTTGCGCAAAATGGACGCTGAGTGCGCCAATCTCAAGGATGCCAAGCGCAAGCAAGCCTGCGTCAATGAGATCGATGAGTTTTATCTGACCACCGCGCGTCGAGGTCGTGTGCGTAATGGCGCCGTCTACATGCCACCCTTTGAAGGCACCTTGTCGCAAGAAGCCATGTGGGCCATCAAGGCCTACCTGGAAACCCGTCGCGAGAAGCCGCTCTAAGATGTGATCGTCGTTTTCGTCGGGAGTTGCTGATGTCTCAAATTCAACGCCGCCATTTTTTGGGCGCGACTACTGCACTGGCTTTGGGTGGGGTCGCGTCTGCGGCCCCTGCACAGACCAGTGCCATGCCCACGCCAACTTTGGACAAGCTGCGCACACTGGGGCGGCTGAGTGTGGCCATCTACAACGATTTGCCGCCGTTCCACGTGGCGGGCAAAGGCATTGAGGTGGACCTGGCGGAAGCCTTGGCGCAGGCACTGGGATTGAAGTTATCGCTTCTGCCCTTCAATGCCGGCGAAGACATGAAAGACGATCTGCGCAATATGGTGTGGCGTGGGCACTATCTGGGCTTTGGTCCGGCCGATGTGATGCTGCATGTGCCGGTTGATCGCCCTTTGATGGAAGCCAACAAGCAAGTGCAGGTTTTTGCCCCCTACTACCGCGAGCGGGTGATGCTTGCACGCCGTGTGGCCGATGTGCCCCAGGCGGATTCACTCGACGCGTTCAAGGGCAAAAAGATCGCGGTTCCCGGCCAAACATTGGCGGGCTGGCTGCTGATTGGCGCCGAAGGTGGGGCCTATCGGAACCAACTCCTGACGAAACTGAAAGACGGTGTCGAGGCGGCTCAGGCCTTGCAGCGCGGCGAGGTGGCTGCAGCCGCTGGGCAGGCCTCAGAGCTGGAGTCTGTGCTGGCGGGTGATGATCGGTATGCCATCGACCCACTGCCTGTACCGCGCATGAAAGAAGGCTGGGCCGTCGGGTGCGCCGTGAAGGCTGAGGCCCAGGACTTGGCTCAAGCCTTGCAGGCTGCGATGAATGGGTTGGCATCGTCTGGCAAGCTCGCCGAGATGTTCGCCAAGGCTCGCGTCAAGTGGCGTCCCGTCTGAACACATGAGCGGAGCGCTGGCGGGCTGGATCAGCCTCGCCAGGCTTTACACATTGCTGGTCGCGCGCACTTCCTCGATGGAGGTGATGCCCTGCAGCATCTTCTCCAGCCCGTCTTGGCGCAGGGTGTGCATGCCCTCGATCATGGCTTGGCGGTGCAGCTCCTCCGCCCGCGAGCCGGTTTGCACCAAACGCCGCAGAGTGCGCGAGACGGTGAGCAGCTCATGAATGCCGGCACGACCGCGCACGCCGGTGTGATCGCAATGGTCACAGCCGGGGCTGTGATAGGCCTGTAGTTGGCCGTTCTTGCCAAAGCGCTGAACCCAGTCTGCCAAGATGCTGTCACGCGCAGGCGCTTCGGCATGACCGCCCCAGGCGTGCAGGTAGTCGTCCAGCCACTCTTCCACTTGTTCAGCCGTGGCAGGCTTGGAGGTCAGGCACTTGGGGCACTGACGACGCACCAAGCGCTGAGCCAGCACCGCCAACAAAGAGTCCGCAAAGTTGAACGGGTCCATGCCCATGTCCAACAGGCGGGTGATGGTCTCAGCCGCGCTGTTGGTGTGCAGGGTGGAGAGCACCAAGTGGCCTGTCAGCGAAGACTCCACGGCAATGCCAGCGGTTTCGCCGTCTCGGATTTCACCGACCATGATCACGTCCGGGTCGGCACGCAAAAACGCGCGCAAGGCCTTGGCAAAGGTCCAGTCGATTTTGGGGTTGACCTGCACCTGTCGCAGCCCGGCTTGGGTGATTTCCACCGGGTCTTCAGCCGTCCAGATCTTGCGCTCAGGCGTGTTGATGTAGCTGAGCGCCGAGTGCAGCGTGGTGGTTTTGCCAGAGCCCGTGGGGCCTACGCACAGCACCATGCCATAAGGGCGTTCAACGGCCGCCTTCAGCTCCCGCAGATTGCGCTCGGACATGCCCAGTTTATCCAGCGGAATCGGCTTGGCAGAGGCCAAGATACGCATCACCGCGTCTTCTAAGCCATTGGCTGTGGGGATGGTGGCCACCCGCAGCTCGATGGGGCAGCCCGGCACAAAGCGCGCGAAGTTGATCTTGCCGTCTTGGGGGCGGCGCCGCTCGGAGATGTCCAAGTCGCACATGATCTTGATCCGCGCGATCAAGGCATTGCGGTAGGTGTGCGGCAGCTCGACATAGGGCTTGAGCATGCCGTCTCGCCGAAAGCGGATCCGCACTTTCTCTTTGCCTTGGACGGCCTCAATGTGGATGTCGGACACGCCTTGAGTGTGAGCGTCAACAATCATGGTGTTGATCAAGCGCACCAAGGTGTTGTCGGCCTGCTCAATAGGCTTCTCGTCCACCTGCTCTTGCTGGCCGGTGCTGCCCACGTCATCGAGTGAGGCCAGCAGGGAGTCCGTCACGCCACCCTCAAAGCCCGAGCCCACCAGCGAGGCCTCACCGAGGATGGGACTCGGTGTGTCTTCAAACCCGTATCGGGCATAGGTGCTGACGATGATGCGCATCAAGTCATCGGCGGCGGGCAGCACGGGGACCACCTTGCACTGCGCAATGAACTCCAACTCGTCGATGGCATCGCGGCGCGACGGATCTTCGATCGCGGCCACTAAGCGACCAGGCAAGACCTGGAGCGGCAACACCCCCAAGCGTTTGGCGGCGCTGAGGTTGACCAAGCGTAGGGCTTGGGCGTCCACAGGGAAGGCCTCCACATCCACCACCGGGTAGCCCATCTTGCGGGCAAGTGCCAGGCGCAGGTCGCTGCGTTGGATGTGGCCGGCCCTCACCAGCAACTCGCCCAAGGGGACGGTGCGTTGCACTTGTTGTTGGGCCAGTGCGGCATCGAGCTGCTCTTGGTTGATCAGGCCCAAGCCAATCAAGGCCTCGCCGATGCGGATCATGCGCATGCGAGATTGGGCGTCCAGCGCTTCGCTCAACTGGTTGGCTGAGACGACCTTCTGGTTGATGAGAATGTCGCCGACCTTCTGATTGCGCAGCTCCTTTTGCTCGGCAATGGCCTGGGCAATTTGGGCCGGAGAGGCTGTGTTTTGGCGTACCAGCAGTTCACCCACCAACTCGCCAATGCGGGCTTGTTCGTAAGCGCCCCGTGGCAGGAAGATGCGCTTGACGGCCCCGGCATCATCCAATTTCTCAAACAAAAACAGGCCCAGTGGGTTTTCCACATGACCAACGGTGCGGCCGGTGAATTCGCCGCCGCCTGTCAGTCGAATCTGAAAATCCACTGCGAGGCGAAAGCCTTCAAGCGCTACACCTTTGGGCCCGGCCGCCGGGCGAGGCAGCAGTGGCTCGGTCAGCGTGAGCCGGCGAAAGTGCGTCATCCGCAGCGGCATGATGGAGCGGGATGGTGGCACTTGCACATGCACCACACCGGCTTGGATGTCGAACAGCGTCATCAAAGCCTGCTGAGTCTTGCCGTTCATGCCTTCGATTTCGCAGGCTTGTGCATCGCTTTGCGGAGTCGCCGCTGCGTAGTCTGCATAAGGCGGCGTGGGCCACGAAAAGGCTTGCGGATATGCTGGCCCGGAGGCAGCCGCCGCTAATTCCTCGTCGCGGGGGACCAGTGACAGTTCAGACAGATCAGACATAGGCTGACAACCTCGTGCCCAGCGCGCACCATGCCGCACTTTGATGGCTGTCTTGATGCTAGATGTTGAACGGGCCTAAGGAAGCGAGAATCAGGGCCTTGAAAGCCCGGTTTATCCCTCACCGCCACTCCAGAGCTTATGACGACCCCTCCTATTCTGCTGACCGGGTTTGAGCCCTTCGCGGACGACGAGTTGAACCCCAGCGCAGCCATTGCCCGGCAACTCGATGGGGCACTCATCGGCGCGCATCGCGTTCACGCCCGCATCTATCGCGTTCACGCCCGCATCTTGCCCTGCGTGTTTGGGGCATCGCTGCAAGCGCTGGAGCAGGCGCTAGACACCCTGGCACCCGCCTTGGTGATTTGCCTGGGCCAAGCTGGGGGGCGCACCGACATCAGCGTTGAGCGGGTGGCGATCAATGTGGACGATGCGCGCATCCCAGACAACGCTGGGGCTCAGCCGGTGGATGTGCCGGTGCGGGCGTCTGGCCCTGCCGCTTACTTCAGCACCTTGCCGATCAAGGCGGTGGTGGCGGGTCTGCGGGAGGTGGGTCTTCCGGCCAGTGTGTCGCAGACGGCGGGTACCTTCGTTTGCAACCATGTGTTTTATGGGCTGATGCACGCCTGTGCCCATCGGCCTGGGGTGCAGGCGGGCTTCATCCATGTGCCGTGGCTGCCTGAACAAGTAGTGAATCGGCCTGGCCAAGCCAGCATGACGCTGGCGCTGCAGGTGCAGGCCATTCGGCGCACGCTAGAGATTTGTCTGGCGTTCAGGGGCATGGCTGATGTGCGTCAGGCCCAAGGCAGTCTGAACTGATGTCCACAAGTTTGCGGAAGACATGCGCGGAGGTCATGCCTAGGCTGTAGCCCTCGACATCCACTGGAGGGTTTTCTATGCAAAGCAGATATTGGCTGGCGCTGGGGCTCAGTGTGCTGGGCGGTTTGGCACAGGCTCAAAGCGCACACAGCAGCCAAACGGCTTACTACGCACCGGCATACATACAAAAGTCGGCCTTCTTAGTTGATTGGTACCAAGAGCCTTCTGACTTTCCGCACGGTCGGTCTAGGATGGTGGACCGGGACGGTGTCGTGACGGGGTCCTGGGCGCTTGAGAACGCAGGCCGCATGATGAACTTGGACTCTCCCCGAGTGATGGACGGCGGCACCCTCTTCGACAGGTGCGGGCAGAAAGTGCCGATACGCATCACCCAGAAGCGCTTCTTTTTCAAGACGACCGGGGGCTTTGATCGCCGGGGACAGACGGCGATCACCGTCGATGAGCAGGGCGTGATCAGCGAGGGGTGTGAAGCGGGTAGGATTTTGTGGAGCTTCAACGTGGCAGATGCCACGACGCCTTACAACCATCTGCAGATGAGAGCGCGCAAAGGTCACGATGACCTGACCGGGGGCGGTCGCTTGGCGGGGCTGTCCGAGGCTTTGCGAACGGACTCGGGCAATAGTTGGCAGATGCCGCAGGATGTCACGCGGTTTGAACGCGGGCGCAGTGTCGTGCGCTTTGAACGCACGGGTACTCGTGTGCCGTATACAGAAGGCCCCACAGGCTGGCTGGTGTTGAACTTCCCGTGGGGGCAGCGTGCTTACACGCGCCTCGAGAGGGATACCTACGATGCCGAGGCATGGCTGATGGCCGATCTTCAAGACGGTGAGCCTAAATGGGTTGAGGAGGTGCATGCCGTCAAGCCACTGCGCTCAGCCAGCTTTGGCGAGCTGAACAATACGGCTCGAGTTTGGCAAGCGGGCTTCACACTGCATCAGCCAGAAGCCTGGTTCTTGCAGCGTCTCTTTCGCGATGGCAGCGGCGAGCGGGGCGCTTGGAACAGCCTGACCGAGGTGGGCTCTTTCAGCCCCATGACATGGCGTTATGAGGGTGCCAATGTCGTGCATCGGATTCCCCACGGCGGCACCGACTATCGCCTGCGTACCTGGGAGCCAATTCGTACGGCCGGGTCTCTGCAGTGGGTGATGGAGGAGGACATCGTCTACCCGGCCAACGGCGACCCCTGGACCTTCACACCCCGGCGCGTGCACCTTCAGGTGGACAAGGGGCCTTCCCAGCCGTTCTTGGCAAAGCGCCAGACCAGCCAAAGTCTGGTTTCCAGCCCCGCTGAAGCTCCGAATTCAGGCCTTCGGAACGCCTTGGCACCGTCGCTGCAACTGCGGCGCTGGTGAGTGAGCCACGTGCGGGAGTGGCCGCAATGCCACTCCCCGTACAGTGAAATCAGGGATGTTCTTTCGTCCCTGAGTCTGCACAATCGCACCACTTAAAACACTCAGGAGAAGTGGATGGCTCAGTTTGCGCTCACGCGGCGGCTTGTCTTGTTGATGTCGGTTGGCCTCTTTGGGGCGACGGCGCAGGCTGCAGTCATTCAGACAGCGTACTACGTCGATTCTCATGGCCGTACGAATACTTTCTTGGTGGACTGGAACAACACCAAGCTCAAAGCTGACATCGTGGACGGTCAAGGCAAGATGACCGGTACCTACACTGATGACGGAACCCGACGCATCGTCACTTTGACCATTCCCCGAGTTTTCGATTTCCCTGGAGAGCATTTCGACAGCTGCGGCCAGCCCGCGACGGCGCGCAGCACGGAGACACGTTTCGCTTTCTTGAGGCAGTCAGGGACTGAGCGTTCCGGTACTACAGCGATCAGTGCAGACACCAGCCGTGTGGTGGTGGACGGTTGTGATGCGGGTTTGGTTTTGTCCAGCACCTCCATTGACGACATCACCGAAGCCCAAAGCCATCTGCGCATGTCGGCTCGCCCGTCGATGTCGGACACCATACCGGGTGCGCGCTGGGCGGGTTTCTCCGAAACGCCTCGAACGGACTTGCAAAGCCAAGTCTCTTCGCTGGGGGTGGACCTCACAACACTGCTGACCGGGGGCTCGATGCAGTTCGCACGGACGGGCACAGCGGTGCCTGCGGCGGTGAACAGCCAAGGCTGGTTGATGCTGAGCTTTCCCAGCTTCAGCCGAGGGTACACCCGCTTGAAAGTCGATACGAGCACGGGAGCCGAGACTTGGTTGATGGCTGATTTTGTGGCCGACAAGCCGGCCTGGGTCCAAGAAATTCTGGTGACCCGCTCTTTGGCTGGCGGCACTTTCGGCACGCTCACCCAGGCGGCTCGGCAGTGGAACAGCGGCCTGTTTGTGGATACCAACAACCCCTTCTTGATCTATCTCTATCGTGACGGCACAGGTGAGCGCATCTTCCTGGACCTTGCCGCGGGCACTGAGATGCGCGCGCCCATTGATAGCTGGGTCTTCGACGGCCCCAATATCGTCCAAACGCGCAGGAGCGGCGTGACTTCAACTGCTGTGCGAACCTGGGAGCCCATCGGCAATCTGGGGAAGATCCGCTGGGTCTTGGAGCGCGAGTTCAGGCGCATGAGCGATGGATCTGAGTTGCCGTTTATCGCACCGCGTGTGAATTTCTACATCGACACGGGCCGCGCCACGCCACTGCCGCCACCCTTAGGCACCGCCGCTCGCTCTTCGACACAGGCGGCCAGAGTGGCCGCAGACAAAGCGCTGCTCGCCCACTGAGACGCTTGCACTTCAGGAAAGGGTGGCCATCGCCACCCTTTTTTATGGGTCGGCGCGTTCTTCGTCGTTGCGATAGGCCCGCCAAGGCCCCATGGCGCCATTCATCACCTTGACCTGCTTGCTGAAATTGGTACACGCCCCGCACATCATCAAGTGCAGCCGGACCTGCATTTTTTGCCCAAGGGTCAACTGGACATCGCTGGCACGTAGCAGCAAGGAGGCGGACTCCCTGCACGAAAGCATAGGTTTCATGTCGATTGAGAGAGATTTAGGTGTGCCGACTGGGCGTGAACCAGGTCTCCTGCAGGCATTCTCTCAAGCGCATGCGCGCTCTGTGCAGCAAAACCCACAGGTTGGTCGCCGTAACGTCCAGCTCCTTACAAATCTGTTCAGTTTCTAGCTCCAGCCACTCCCTCATCATGAACACTCGCCCCTGTGCGGGGGGGAGGTGCTCGACGCAGGCATCCAACACGGCCAAGAACTGCCGTTGCCCCATCAGCTTCTCCGGTTGATCGGACCAGTCAGCGGGTTTGTCTCGCCAGTGCCCTGTTTCGTTAAAGAGCAAGTCGTCGATGTCCTCGGCGTCGTCCTTGTCAAGAATGGTGGCCTCGCGACTCTGATGGCGCAATTGATCCACCAGCTTGTGCTTCAACACACCCACGAGCCAAGTCTTGAGCTGGGAGGTGCCGGCAAAGGCCTGCGGCTTCTCCAAGGCGGCCAGCAAGGTTTCGGAGACCGCATCCTCGGCCCAGGATTCATTTCTGAGCTGACTGCGGGCGTATTTCATCAATTGCGGCCGCAGCGCTTCCACATCTTTCGCAAAATCGACCATTGAGTCGGGCTCCAAAAAACTTGTCGATGCGAGTGTAAGGATGCTCTTGTCCGTGCGACTCACGTTCAGCATCAATTTCGGTGCATTCCCTTCAACGTTTAGGAAATCGTAATGAACCAGCGTCAAATCGTCTCTTCCGCATTGGCCGCCGCTTTGGCTTTGGGCTTGGGTGCGGCCAACGCGCATGCCCAAGAGAAGGGCAAAGAAAAGTGCTACGGCATTGCCAAAGCCGGTGCCAATGATTGCGCCAACTTGGCGGGCACCCACTCCTGCGCCGGCCAAGCTAAGGTGGATAACGACCCGGGCGAGTGGAAGTTCGTTGCCAAGGGCACCTGCAAGGACATGAAGGGCATGACGGCTGACGAAGCCAAAGCCAGGTCGATGAAGAAGTAATCGCGGGGTATGAGCCACGTGGGTCTGGGCTGGCGCAGCCCCCATTACCAAGCCTTGCTGGAGCGGCGCGAGCCGCTGGCCTTCTTGGAAGTGCATTCGGAGAATTTTTTCGCCGAAGGGGGGGCTGCCATGGAGGTGCTGCGTCAAGGGCGTAAGGCCTATGACATCAGCCTGCATGGCGTTGGCCTGGCCCTGGGCTCTGCGGCCGGTTTGGACCCATGGCATCTGGATCAATTGGCGCGCTTGGTCGAGCAGGTGCAGCCGGTGCGCGTGTCCGACCACGCCTCTTTTGCGCGGGCTCCCTTGAGCCCTGGGCTGGTGCCTGTGCACGGGGCGGACCTGCTGCCCGTGGCGTTCAACCCGGCGGCCCTGGACGTCATGGTCAGTAATGTGCAGCAGGTTCAAGACCGCTTGCACCGCCCGATTCTGGTGGAGAACCTTTCAGCTTATGTGCGCTGGACCACCAGCACCCTGAGTGAGGCTGAGTTCTTGAATGCGCTGGCACGGCGCAGCGGCTGCGGTTTGTTGTTGGACGTGAACAACTTAGTGGTGAATGCACTCAACACGGCAGAGCCCGACCCGGTGGCGGCTGCCTGTGCCGTGGTGGATGCGCTGGACATTGCTGCGGTGGGCGAGATCCATTTGGCCGGCTATAACGACGAAGGTGTACTGGTCATTGACGACCATGGCAGCCGAGTCCATGAACCCGTCTGGCAGGTCTATGCCCATGCGCTGGCCCGCTTTGGCCGGGTGCCCACGCTGATCGAATGGGATACCGATGTGCCCCCACTGGACGTGCTGCTGGACGAGGTTCGGCGTGCGGAGTCTGTGGCTCAAGCTGTCACGGCGGCTCTGCGGGAGGCCACATGACCCAGGCGAATGATCTTGAGCAAACCGATGCAGCGGCAGCTGCCGAGGCGCTGTCCCAGAGGAGTTTCTTGGCGGCTGTGCTCAGCGCTCAGGCGCCCCAACAGTTGCCCGCGGGCATGGCCGCTTTGCCGGGGCCGCAGGCCCAAGCCCAGGCTTTGTCGGGCTTGCGAGCGTATCGCGCCAACGGCTTGGCCGTGGCCCACCGCGCCTTGATGGCGGCCTACCCGAGCGTGGCCGCCATGATCGGCGAAGAGGCCATGCAGGTGCTGGCGCGTGACCTGTGGTGGCGAGCGCCGCCCACCTTGGGTGACTTAGGCCGCTGGGGCGGTGGTCTGGCCGATTGGCTGGCCGGCTTTGAGCCCCTGGCCGACTACCCCTGGTTGCCCGACTGTGCGCGTTTGGATTGGGCTGTGCACTGTGCGGCGACCTTGGCTGATGTGCCGCAGGGGGTGGAAGACCTGCATTTGCTGGCTGAGGTAGACCCCGAACAATTGAGCCTAGTGCTGGTGCCCGGCTTGGTGCAGGTCCACAGCCTCTGGCCACTGGCTGAGTTGCGACAGGCGCATTTGGCGGCCGAGCCTGACCCTGAAGTCATCGCTCAGTTGCTGTCGCCCGACCACCCTCTGGCCGGTGTGACGCTGGTGTGGCGCCAAGGCTGGCAGACGCGTGCGGGCACGGTCACGTCGTCCGAAGCGCAGTTCATGCAGGGCTTGGCTGAGGGGCAGAGCTTGGCTCTGGCGCTGGAAGGCGCGCAAGACACGGACTTTGATTTCCAGTCTTGGCTGTTGCGGGCTTTGGGTGATGCCTGGCTCTGCCGAGTGCAGCTCCTCTAGCGCCCCATTAGCGTCCGCCCCATATCGGGTCGTCGCCTCTACACGCCCCTCCAAGGCGCGCGCGGGGCGGGGCGCGCCCATTTCTCAACTTGAAAGATCTCTGCGATGACTTCTATGCTGGCCAATGGCCTGAATCTTTGGACCCTGCTGAGCAGCACACTTGAAAAGCTTCAGCCCCTGGCGCAACTGGCGGCACGGCTCTACGTGGCCAAGGTGTTTTTCATGGCGGGCTTGACCAAGTTACGCGATTGGGAGACCACGGTGTTCTTGTTCACCGAGGAATACCACGTGCCCTTGCTGCCGCCCGAAGTGGCTGCGGTGGCCGGCACAGCGGGCGAGATCGTGCTGCCCGTCTTGCTGGTGTTGGGCCTGGGCGGGCGCTTTGCGGCGCTGGGTTTGTCGGTGGTGAATGTGATGGCCGTGATCAGCCTGACAGACATCCCGGAAGCGGCCATGACCCAGCATCTGTTCTGGGGCAGCTTGCTGGCCGCCTTGGTCTTGTGGGGGCCTGGTAAGTGGGCCCTGGACAACTGGCTCAGCCCCTGGCTGCAGCGCAGGCTCAAGCTGGCTTGAGCGCCTGCGCGGCCTCTCGCACCAAGGGGCCGCCGCGGTAGATCAGGCCGGTGTAGATCTGCACCAGGTCTGCACCCGCCTTGATCTTGCTGGCGGCATCGGCCCCTGAGAGCACACCGCCGACCCCGATGATGGGGAAGCCGCTGCCCAACTCAGCCCGCAAAGCCGCGATGACGATGTTGCTGGCTTCCAAAACCGGCGCGCCTGAGAGACCGCCCGCTTCTTCGGCATGCGGCAAGCCCTTGACAGCCTCGCGGCTCAGGGTGGTGTTGGTGGCGATCACGCCGTCCATGCCGTGCTTTTTGAGCGTGGCGGCAATCACCTTGATCTGGTCGGCATCCAGGTCCGGTGCGATCTTCAAGAACATGGGCACGGACTTACCGTGTTGGCTGGCCAGCTTGGCTTTGCGCTCGACCTGCGCGCCCAGCAAGCCATCCAGCGCCTCGTCGCTTTGCAGGGCGCGCAGGTTCTTGGTGTTGGGGCTGGAGATATTGACCGTCACATAGTCGGCATGTGGGTAGACGCCATCCAAGCAGGTCAAGTAGTCGCTGGCGGCCTCCTCAATGGGGGTGGCAGCGTTCTTGCCGATGTTCAGCCCCAAGATCCCGCCATTCGCCCTGAAGCTCTTGGCCCGCTGCACATTGGCCAGAAACGAGGCCAAGCCTTCGTTGTTGAAACCCAGGCGGTTGATAAGCGCGTTCTTCTCGGGCAGGCGGAACATGCGCGGCTTGGGGTTGCCCGGCTGGCCCTTGGGAGTGACGGTGCCCACCTCGATGAAGCCAAAGCCAAAGGCGCCCAAGCCGTCAATGCAGCGGCCGTTTTTGTCCAGGCCTGCGGCCAAGCCCACGCGGTTCGGAAACTTCAGTCCGGCCACGGTCACCGGGTCATTCACCCGCGTTTCGGCCCACAGGCATTGCAGCGGCGTGTTTTGCAGCTTGGCCACTTGGCCCAGGGTCAGTTCATGGGCCGCTTCAGCGTCCATGCCAAAGAGAAACGGGCGGGTCAGGGCGTAGGGAATCAGGGCCATGGGTGCAGAAATGAGGGGTGGGCGGTCCAGCCTAGGCCGGGAAGCTCGGCCAAACTGTGAGATGCTCTCAAGCCTCTATTGTCCAACCTTCTTAACCTGTTCATTTATCTGTGAAAAACTCATCTCAGCACCCAGGCCTTTTGCGCATCGGGGTGTTTTATGACGGTACCTATCTCTCCCACGTCTCCAACTTCTACCTGTATGAGCATGAGCGCCGCGCCCGGCTCTCCATCGGCGGCCTGCATGAATTCATTCGCGAGCAAGTCGCTCAGCAAGAAAGCGTCGAGAAGCGCTTCTGCCAGATCGTTGACGCCCATTACTTCCGCGGCCGCCTGCCGGCCAAGCTGGCACAGGCGCAAGACGTGCTGTTTCGCGAGCGGCAGTTTGACGATGTGCTGATCCGCGAAGGCGTCACCCTGCATTTCTTGCCCGTCACGGCCGACCCGCATGGCGACATCTCTGAAAAGGGCATCGACGTTTGGTTTGCTCTTGAAGCTTTTGAGCTGGCCGTGCAGAAGCACTTTGATGTGACGGTGCTGATCACCGGCGACGGCGACTTTGTGCCCTTGGTGCGCAAGCTCAACACCCTGGGCACGCGGGTGATGCTGCTGGCCTGGGACTTCGAGTTCCAGCGAGAAGGCCGCACCATTGCCACGCGCACCTCGCAAGCCCTGATCAATGAGGTCACCTACCCGGTGATGATGGCCGACGAGATCGACAGCCGTGGTCGCCAGCGCGATTCCTCCGTGGCCCAGATCTTTGTGCAGCGGGTGCGCGAGGCGGGTGCGCCCAGCCCCCTGCCCGAGGCCGTGGTGGGCGCGCCCGCCGCCAGCCGCCCTCAAGATGACCCGCAGTTCTTGCTGCAAGCCACCGAGGGCGCGATTGCCAATGTCAATACGGACAAGGGCTATGGCTTCATCCGGCCTGAAGGCGCGCAGACCAATCTCTTCTTCCATTTCAGCGCCTTGCAGAACTGCGAACTGGCGGATCTGAGCGCGGGCGCGCCCGTGCGCTTCAGGGTGGTCAGTACCGAGCGTGGGCCCAATGCGGTGGAGATTCACCTGCGCGACGACGTCAGTGCCCCGCCACCCAGCGATAATCCCAGCCTATGACGCAAGACGAACTCAAGGCCCTGGTGGGGCAAGCTGCACTGGCCCATGTGGTCCCCGGCAGCATCGTGGGGGTGGGTACAGGCTCAACG
The DNA here is from genome assembly GCF_044358605.1 of Ideonella sp. Classification (GTDB taxonomy): domain Bacteria; phylum Pseudomonadota; class Gammaproteobacteria; order Burkholderiales; family Burkholderiaceae_C; genus Ideonella. Next base: position 73,236 of record NZ_JBIKNQ010000005.1, on the reverse strand, counting down.
GTGAATTGCTTCATCGATGCGCTGGCCACCATGAAGGACCAGATCAAGGGCGCCGTGTCCAGCTCCATCAAGAGCACCGAGCGGCTGCAGGCCCATGGCATCAAAGTCTTTGAGGCCTCAGAGGTCGAGTCCTTGCCCGTCTACGTGGACGGCGCGGACGAGATCGACCATGCCGGCTGCATGATCAAAGGCGGCGGCGCAGCGCTGACGCGCGAAAAGATCGTGGCCGACCTGGCCCAGGCCTTTGTGTGCATTGCCGACGAATCTAAGCTGGTGCAGACCCTGGGCCAGTTCCCACTGCCGGTTGAGGTGATTCCCATGGCGGCCGCCCAAGTGGCGCGTCGCTTTGCGTCCGCCTATGGTGGCCAAGCCACCGTGCGCCAGGGCGTGGTCACCGATAACGGCAACATCATCGTCGATGTGCGCGGCTTGAAGATCACCGACCCGCTGGCCATGGAGACCGAGGTCAACCAGTGGCCCGGCGTCGTCAGCGTGGGTATTTTTGCCCGCCATGCGGCCCAGGTGTGCTTGTTGGGCACACCGTCTGGTGTGCGTACCTTGAGCTTCGCGCGCTGAGGCGACGCTTTTTGCTTGTATCCTGATGCCGGTGACAGTGCCACGCCGCCAGCGTGGCGCCGCCGCCCAAGGCTCCTTTCGGGGGCAGACGCCCTCCTACTTACTTTAAGGACAGCCTGTGGCGACCCCTAATTACGGCTACGAGAAGCGCCAACGTGAGTTGGCCAAGAAGCGCAAGAAGGAAGAAAAAGCAGCCCGCAAAGCGGCGGGCCTGCCGCCTCTGCCTGACACCGACGAAGGCGCCGCTGACCCTGCGGCCGCCGACACCCCGCCGCCTCAAACGCCCTGACGCTGCGCCCGCGCGATGAAGCGCGCGGGGTCGATCGCGTCCAGCACACGGCTGGGGAGGGGCATGGGGCTGCCCGTGACCCAGGCGGCCAGCACCTCGCCCAGCAAAGGGGCCACGGTGAGCCCTCGGGCGCCCAAAGCAGTGCACACGTAGAGGCCGGCCACGCGAGGCACATGACGGGGCTGCTCTAGCTGACGCAGCCCAGCCCAGTCGGTCGCGGCCACGGCCCCCACCACGGGCAAGCGGTCTGTCGTGGCCAGCCGCCAAGCCACCCGGCCGCCCAGCGCTGCCAGGTCGGCATTGGCAGGTGCCGCCCAGCCCAGCAGCCCGTGCAACTGACCGAGGTTGTGGTGGTGGTCGTCTGCCCGCACGCACGGGTCTGCGTCGTCCCATTGCTTGGTAGCACCGCACAGCACACCACCGCCCAAATCCTCAGGCAGGCCCAGCGCATACGCGCCGCTGGCCACCGGCATACCGGGCCGGGGCACCTGCCACGCAGCACACTGCGCCGGGGGAATGTGGGTGATTTGGCCGCGCGTGTTCTCCAGCGGCCAAGTGGCCGCATCGCTCCAAGGGGCGAGCAGCCGTGCGCTGTCTTGGGCGCTGGCCACCACCATGAGGGGCGCTTCGGCCAAGACGTGGCCTTGGCCGTCCACCGCCTGCCAGGTATGGCTGTGCGGGTCTTGCCTCAGCGCCAGCACGTCGGCGTGGGTTTGCAGCGTGACCCCAGGCGCGGCAAGCCAGGCTTGCACCACGCTGGGTGGGTTCATCCACCCCGCTTGCAGGCAGTGCCAAGCGCTCATCGGCAGGGCCGTGCCGGCCAAGGCGCTGGCGGCGGCTGCATCCAGCACTTGCACATGGTCGGGTGGAAGGCCGAGCCGCTTCAATTGGGCTTGCAGCGCGGTGAGTGTCGGGCCTGGCGTGGCGAGGGGGGCTGAGGCCTCGTCGTCCAGCAGGCCACGCAGCAAGCCCCGCACTTCACCGCGAGCGCCGACGCTCATCAAGCCTTGGTAGTGCGTGGCGGCGTACAAGGCGGCCGCCCGCAAGAGCAGGGCATGGGCGCCATCTTGCGCATGAACCACGCTGTGAAACAGCCCCGCCACATTGCCCGAGGCCCGCTGGGCGGGGCGGGGCGCTTGCTCCAGCACCGTGACGCGCAGGCCCTGGCGCGCCAAGGCTTGGGCCGCAGCAGCCCCGGCCAAGCCCGCGCCAATCACCACCGCAGTTTGAGACGGCGCGGCGCTGCGTCGGCCCCGAGGCGCGGGCGCCAGCGGACGGTACCCAGGCTCTTGGGGCCGAGGGCGCTGCATGCGCAGCAAACCCGTTTCAGGCGGCTGTGCCAAGAAACCGGCCGTTTGCAGGCCCTGGCGGGCGGCTGGGGTGTCGGGGGTGAGGGCCACTGCGCCCGGCGCTGAGAGCCTGGCGCAGGCTGAGAACAGGCGGCTGTGCGCGGCCTCCTCGCGCTGCGGCAGGATGAGCGCATTGGCCTGCAACTGCAGCAGCGGCAGCCACTGGCTGGCGCTGCCCACGGCCAGATGCAAGGCCACGGCGCCGTCTTCAAAGTGCAGCAAGTGCAGGTCGGGGCTGGCCGGCGGGCAGGCTGCTAGCAACTGCGCGGCCAGTTCAGGGCTGCGGCTGGCGGCCAGCGCGGTGTGCCAGGCGCTGCGTGACACGGTGTCGACTACGGCCACATAGACCAAGCGTGGCGGGCGCTTGGCATCAGCCCGCCATGCGGCCCAGGTCGCCACAAAATGCGCGCCGTCGTCCCACTGGGTGTTCAGCACCACATAGCAGGGCGAGCCGGTCCAGGCGCCGGGCCCGAGCACCGGCATCATGGCTGCAGGCCCTGGGCGCGCTGGGCTAACCAAGCCAAGAGCGGGGCCTGAACATGGGTCAGTTCGCGGTAGGCCAGCACGGCCGGGCTCATGCTGGCCAGGCTGTCGTGAACGAGCGCAGCGTGCTCTGGGCTTGGCAAGGCTTGCCGCAGCGGCGTGACTTGGGTGTGGATGGTGAACACCGCTTGCCCGTGCTCAACCAAGGGGATGAAGGTCTGGCGCTCTGTGCGCCACCAAGCCATGTCCACCACGCTGCCCGCCTGCAGATCAGCAGGCCAGCGCTCTGGGCCCATCCGCCGGGGGTGGGCATGGAGCCTGGGGTGCGAGGTGACGGTCCACACAAAGCGTTCCCAGCGCTGCGCGGAGGTGACTAAGCGCACCAGGTGGGCGCTGGCCGAGGTCAAGAGCTGGTTGTCGGCCACGGGCGCATGCAGCTCGGCAAAACTCAGGCCAATCTTGTGCTCGGGTGCCCAATGGGAGGGCAGGCAAACGGCCAGCCAGTGCACGCGCTGGGTCGCTGCGTCAAGTATGGCAAAGTCCTCTGCAAAGGCCAAGCCGAGCAGGGCGGCTTGGCGCCAGGCCGGGGCCATGGCTTGCAAGCAAGGGCCCGCATCGGGCCACAGCGCTTGGGTTTGGCGGACATGGCCCTCCCCATCGACGCACCAGCCCAGGTGATGGGCATGCCAGGTGCCGCCCACCTGCTCGAAGGCTGCTGGGTGTTCTTGCTGGGCTTGCTGTGCCAAGGCTTGCAGGGCGGGCCCGGCGTCAAAGCCTGGGCTTTGCAACAGGGCTTGGGTGGGCCAATGGGCGAGGACAGCCTGCTTCTCGCGCAGGTGCGTGGCACCAGGCCGCAGCGGCGTGAGTTGCGGCGTGCCCGCAGCCAGCTTGCGCAGGCCAGGTTGCATGCGAAACGGCGTGGTCAGGGCGTGATGAAAGTCGAAGTGGCCCATGGCAAGGGGGAGTGGACGCAAAAAAGGCACCCGAAGGTGCCTTGATTGTGCGGTGTCTGAGAGATCAGACGCGCTTGCGGTACTCGTGGGTACGGGTATCGATTTCGATCTTGTCGCCGTTTTCCACGAAGATGGGCACGGAGATTTCGAAGCCGGTGCCGACGAGCTTGGCAGGCTTGAGCACCTTGCCCGAGGTGTCGCCCTTGACGGCGGGGTCGGTTTGGATCTCGCGCACCACGGTGGTGGGCAACTCGACAGAGATGGCCTTGCCGTCGTAGAACACGACTTCAACGGTCATGTTGTCTTCGAGGTAGGAGATGGCGTCGCCCATGTTCTCGGCTTCCACCTCGAACTGGTTGTACTCAGCGTCCATGAACACATACATCGGGTCAGCGAAGTAGGTGTAGGTGCACTCTTTCTTGTCCAGAATGATCTGGTCCATCTTGTCGTCGGCCTTGAACACGGTTTCGGCGCCGAAACCACTGAGCAGGCTCTTCATCTTGATGCGCACGGTGGCTGCACCGCGGCCTCCACGGCTGTATTCGGTCTTGAGCACGACCATCGGGTCTTTGCCCTGCATGATCACGTTGCCGGCGCGGATTTCCTGTGCGGTTTTCATGGTGAATTCCAGATTCGGGTGTAGGGGGCGGGGCTACGTTTCTCGTCGTCTACCTGCAGAACCAGGATTTGGCCGCTGACGACGCCAGTGGCTGAGATCCCTGCTGCTCGGCCCTGACGAGGTGTGCCAGAAGCCGTTTGGTTTTTAGGTGACGCGCTCGCCCCATGCGGAAAACCCGCGATTCTATCAGGCTGAAGGACGCCCACCAGCCCCTTGACTCGCCTTTTGCTGGACGAAGGCCACTAACTGCGTGCACAAGTCCGTCTGCTGGCACAGGTGCTGACGCCATGCCAAGGCATGGGCTTGCCAGTCCGCTGCAGGCGGCAAGGTCAGGGCGCTGTCGCGGGGCGTCAAGCCATTCCAATGCCGCAGAGCTTGGCGCAACTGGGGCGCCCACGCCGAGTCCTCGGTCCCAGCCAAGTGGTGCCTCATGAAGGCGTCAAGCTTAGGGCCGTGGGCGCCGTCGTCTTGGGCATAGAGCTGCCACAAAAAGGGGCGCCCGGCCCACTGCGCTCGCACCAAGGAGTCCTCGCCCCGCACCAGGTTCAGGTCGCAGGCCCACAAGAGGTGGTCGTAGTCGGCGTGGCTCAGCCAAGGCAGGCGGACGACCTGGATGTGCTGCGCCAGCCCCAGCGCGCGGACGGCGTCTTCAAGGCGCGTGGCGTCTACGCTGGCGGTGCTGAGCAAGCGCACAGGCGCCTGCTCGCTCCAAGCCGGTAGGGCGGCCAGCAAGGCGGGCAGGGGGGCTTGCGGATAGCAAAACAGGCTCACGCTGCGCAGCCCCGGCTGCCAGGGCAGTCCCATCTTGGCCCACCAAGCGGGGGCATCAAAGCGCTGTTGGCGGCGCAGCACCTTAGGCTCGCGCAAGAGGCCGCCGGTGCCTTCGGTAAACCCTGGGTAGAAAAACCATTTGGTCAGGCCCTGGCCAGGCCCAGTGAACTGCGGCGAGGGCAGGCCATGGCTGCGCTCGACATAAGGCTCGGCGCTGAGGTACTCCAGGTTGAGCCAGACCGGTGGTTGGGCGGCTTGGCGCCAGGCGGCCACCTGTGCAGCGGGCGGGTCGCAGCCAAAGGCCTCGACCACCACGTCGGCAGCTAGGCCGGGCAGGGCGGCGGCTTCGCTGGCGGTCCAGGCCCACACGTCTACCGGGTGGGCTTCGGGCGTGCGCATCCAGGCCAGGGCGCTGGCGTCGTCGGTCACCAGGCGCACGCTGTGGCCGCGCGCGGCCAAGTCTTGGCAGAGCCGCCAGCACACGCCGATGTCGCCAAAGTTGTCGATCACCCGGCAATAGATGTCCCAGCGGGCGAGGGCCTGGCGGGGTACGGCGGCGTTTGTCATGGCGGGCATTATCGAAGCGGCACAATGCGCACCCGATGAGCACCACGGAAACTTCGCCCCCAGACCAGACGCCTCCAGCGGTGCTGGACGCTGCGCCGGCCGCCCCTGCTCCCAGCCTGCCTGACGCCGCCACGCGCGAGCGCCTGCTGGCCGAGGTGGCGGCCTTGCCTGCGCTGCCAGGGGTTTATCGTTACTTCGACAGCGCGGATCAGGTGCTGTATGTGGGCAAAGCGGCCAGCCTTCAAAAGCGGGTGTCCAGCTATTTTCAGAAGGATTTGGGCGGCACCCGCATTGGCCTGATGGTGGCCCGCATTGCGCGCCTGGAGACCACCGTGGTGCGCAGCGAGGCCGAAGCCTTGCTGCTGGAAAACAACCTGATCAAGGCCTTGAACCCCAAGTTCAACATCTTGTTTCGGGACGACAAGAGCTACCCCTACATCAAGCTCACCGGCACCCGGGCCCAAGATGCCAAGGCCTCGCCCACGGCCGCTCGCTTTGCGCGGGTGGCCTATTACCGCGGTGCGGTGGACCGGCGCCATCGCTACTTCGGGCCTTACCCCAATGCCTGGGCGGTGCGCGAGGCCATCCAGATCATCCAAAAGGTGTTTCGCCTGCGCACCTGTGAAGACGCGGTGTTCAACAACCGCTCGCGGCCTTGTTTGCTGTATCAAATCCGCCGCTGCTCCGGACCTTGTGTGGGTCTGATCTCGCACGAGGACTATCAGCGCGATGTGCTGGACACCGAGCGCTTTTTGCTGGGTGAGCAGCAGCAGGTGATGGACGAGCTGCAAGCCCAGATGATGGCGCACGCGGAGGTGTTGGCCTTTGAAAAGGCGGCCGAGCTGCGCAACCGCATCTCGCTGCTGGCCAAGGTGCAGCACCAGCAGTCGGTCGAAGAGAGCTCCGCTTCTTCCACCATTCGGGATGTGGACATCCTGGCGGTCAAGCTGGCAGGTGGCCGGGCCTGCGTCAATTTGGCCATGGTGCGTGGCGGCCGACATTTGGGGGACCGGGCGTTTTTCCCCAGCCATGTGGAAGAGGCCACCGCGCTGGCCGAGGCGGTGCTGGCTTCGGATGACGCCGCAGCGGCGTCCGAATTGACGGCCGCTCAAAGCTTGGCGCTGGCCGAGCAGCAGGTGCTGGAAGCCTTCATGGGCCAGCACTATTTGCAAGGTGCGCCGCCACCTTTGTTGGTGACCAGCCATGCCGTGGACAAAGAGCTGCTGAAAGCCTTGAGCGAGCAGACGGGCGTGAAGATTCAGGCCCAGCATCAACCGCGCGAGCAGCGCCGCGCTTGGCTGGACATGGCCATCACCGGCTGCGAGCTGGCGCTGGCCCGCTTGCTCTCTGAAGAAGGCTCGCAGCGCGAGCGCACGCGGGCCTTGGTGGATGTGCTGGACTTGGTCGTCGATGACATCGACCAAGTTCGGATCGAGTGCTTTGACATCAGCCACACGGCGGGTGAAGCCACCCAAGCGTCCTGCGTGGTGTTTGAGAACCACCGCATGGCCAACGCCGAGTACCGCCGCTTCAATATCGAAGGCATCACCGGGGGCGACGACTACGCGGCCATGCGCCAAGTGTTGACACGCCGCTACAGCCGTTTGGCACAGGCGTGGCGTGAGGCCGCCGCAGAGCAGGGCGGCGCACCGGTGGGGGGCAAGCAGCGCTTGCCGGAGGTGGTCTTGGTCGACGGCGGCAAAGGCCAGATTGGGGTCGCCCGCGAGGTGTTTGAAGAGCTCGGCTTGCCGCTCAGCCTCTTGGTCGGGGTGGAGAAAGGCGAGGGCCGCAAGGTGGGTCTGGAGGAGCTGGTCTTTGCCGATGGGCGCGACAAGCTGACCTTGCCGCCCGACGCCGCAGCCCTGATGCTGGTGGCACAGATCCGCGACGAGGCCCATCGCTTCGCTATCACGGGCATGCGGGCCAAGCGGGCCAGCGTGCGCACGGGTGGCAGCCGGCTGGAAGATATTCCGGGCGTGGGGCCCAAAAAGCGCGCACGGCTGTTGCAAAGATTCGGCGGTGTGCGCGGCGTGGCCGCAGCCAGTGTGGAAGACTTGGCCACTGTGGATGGCATTTCAAGAGATTTGGCAGAGGAGATTTATCGTGCGCTTCGCTAATACGGCATTGGGACGGGCGGTGATGGTGGTGTCGGCCGCCGTGGCGGCGGGGGTGACTGCCTTGATGTCGGGCTGTGCCCATCGTGCGCCGCAGGCGCCTGCCAAGCCGACGTCTCCTACGGCGCCCAGTACGACGGTCCAGCCTCAGGCTGCGCTGCCCAGCCTCCAAGGGGCGGTGAAGAACTGGGACGAGTACCGCGTGCGTGCCGCCAAGCGCATGGTGGCGGCCAACCCCGACAAAAGCTATCTGAGCGATCCGCCCGATCCGCTGTTGGCGATCCCGGTGTTGGAGATTACCGTCAAGGCCGACGGCAGCATTGACCGCATCGACGTGGTGCGCGTGCCCACCCAGGCCAAAGACACGGTGGAGTTGGCCAAGGAGGCGGTGCGCCGCGCCGCACCCTTTGGCGAGGTGGGCCGCTTGCCCAAGCCTTGGAAGTTCCGCGAGACCTTTCTCTATGACGATGCACGGCGCTTCAAGCCGATGATCTTGGATCAGTGACGGCGCGTGGGCTGTTTCAAGGGCAGAATGCGCGCATGTTTTTCACCATCCCCACCCTGCTGACTTGGGCGCGCATCGCGGCGATTCCGCTCATCGTGGCCGTCTACGGGATGGAGAGTTGGGACATGGCCACGCGCAATCTGCTGGCCACCGTCATGTTTGTGGTGTTCGCGCTCACCGATTGGCTGGACGGCTACTTGGCACGCAAGCTCAACCAGACCTCGGCCTTTGGCGCTTTTCTCGACCCAGTCGCTGATAAGTTCTTGGTGTGCGCCTCCCTGCTGATTTTGGTGGAGCACGGACGCGTTGATGCCTTGATCGCCCTGATCATCATCGGCCGCGAGATCGCCATCTCTGCGCTGCGTGAATGGATGGCCCAGATCGGCGCCTCGCGCAGCGTGGCCGTACACATGCTGGGCAAGCTCAAGACCACGGTGCAGATGGTGGCCATTCCCTTCTTGCTCTATAACGGCACGCTGTTTGGCCTGATCGACACGCGGCTCTGGGGCACTTTGCTCATCATTGCCGCTGCGGTGCTGACGATCTGGTCCATGGTGTACTACCTGCAAAAGGCTTTGCCGGAGATCCGCGCCAAGGCGCGTTGATCGCGCGCAGCCGCTCCTATCCCGCGTGCAGTCCTCTGGCTCTACCGCCTCCGCCGCTTCCCCCTGGGTGAGCATGGCGCCAGCGGTGTTCGTGCTGATCTGGAGCACGGGCTTTGTGGCGGCGCGTTACGGCATGCCTCATGCGCCACCCATGAGCTTTCTGGCCTGGCGCTATCTCCTATCGATCGTGCTGCTTTGCCTGTGGGTGCGGGTGAGTCGCGTGGCCTGGCCCGAGGGCTGGGGTCAATGGCGCCATCTGCTGGTGGCGGGCATGCTGCTGCACGGCGGCTACTTGGGCGGTGTGTGGGCGGCTGTGAAGCTGGGCCTCACTGCAGGGGCGGTCGCGCTCATCGTGGGGCTGCAGCCGCTGCTGACGGCGATCTGGCTTTCTGCGCAAGGCGGGCGCGGCCAGATTGGCCGCTGGCAATGGTTGGGCTTGGCCTTGGGCTTTGGGGGCTTGGTGCTGGTGGTTGGCGGCAAAGTCGGGACGCCTGAAATCTCTGCGGCCAATCTGTCGCTGGCGCTGGGAGCCTTGGCCTCCATCACGGTGGGCACGCTTTATCAAAAGCGCTATGTGCTGCCCGTGGATGTTCGGTCAGCCAACACGGTGCAACTCATCGGCGCTTTGCTGCTGACTGCCCCCTTGGCGCTGCTGGAGACCGAGTCGGTGCACTGGGTGCCTCAGATGGTGGGCGCGATGGTGTGGTCCGTGCTGGTGTTGACGATTGGCGGCAGCTCCCTGCTGGTGTGGTTGATCCAGCGCGGCGCGGCGACACAGGTCACCAGCCTGATGTATTTGGTGCCTCCTTGCACCGCGGTGTTGGCCTGGGCTTTGTTTGACGAAGCCTTGACCGCACCGTCCTTGATGGGGGCTGCGCTCACCGTGGCGGGCGTGGCCTTGGTGGTTCGTCAATCTGGAGTTGTGAAATGAACAAGACACACCGCATTGCCGTCATCCCCGGTGACGGCATTGGCCATGAAGTGGTGCCCGAAGGGCTGAAGGTGCTGGACGCTGCGGCGCGGCGCTTTGGCATCGCTCTGCAGTTCGACCACTTTGACTTTGCCAGCTGCGCCTATTGGCAGCAGCATGGCGACATGCTGCCGTCGGACTGGAAGGCCACGCTGTCGCGTTACGACGCCATCTTTTTCGGAGCCGTTGGGTGGCCCGCGACCGTGCCGGATAACGTGTCCTTGTGGGGCTCACTGCTCAAGTTCCGCCGCGAGTTTGATCAGTACATCAACCTGCGCCCAGCGCGCCTGATGCCCGGCGTGCGCTCTCCCTTGGCAGGCTTGGCACCCGGTGACATCGACATGCTCATCGTGCGTGAGAACACCGAAGGCGAGTACACCAGCCTGGGTGGCCGCATGTATGAGGGCACCGAGCGCGAGATCGTGATTCAGGAAACGGTGATGTCTCGTCACGGTGTCGACCGCGTCTTGAAGTACGCCTTCGAGTTGGCCCAGACGAGGCCCCAGCGGCATTTGACCTCGGCCACCAAGAGCAATGGCATTGCCATCTCTATGCCCTATTGGGACGAGCGCGTGGCTGCCATGGCGCCGCAGTATCCGGAGGTGCGCGTAGACCAGTTCCACATCGACATCCTCACGGCCCACTTTGTGCGCAAGCCCCAGCAATTTGATGTGGTGGTGGCCAGCAATCTGTTTGGTGACATCCTCTCCGACCTCGGGCCTGCCTGCACTGGCACGATTGGCATTGCCCCCTCGGCCAACCTGAACCCCACACGCCAGTGGCCGTCGCTCTTTGAGCCTGTGCATGGCTCAGCGCCTGATATCGCGGGGCAGGGCATTGCCAACCCGATTGGGCAAATCTGGTCAGGCGCGATGATGTTGCAGTTCTTGGGCTACCCCCAAGCCCATGACGCCATCGTCGCGGCGATAGAGACCGTGTTGGCCGATCCGGCTGCACCGCGCACCCCTGATTTAAGTGGCAAAGCCGGCACGATTGATCTGGGTCGTGCCATTGCCGAAACACTTCAAGGATGATCCGCACAATCTCCAGCGTCGACGCCGCAGAACAGGCTCAGACTGCGCATAGAATCCGCATCCGCGCTTGACACTGGTAGGTGCGACGGCTGTAATGATTTTTTCGTCCCACCCGGGCGAACCATCTTTCAGATTGGGTGCTGCATGGGCAGTGCCTTGTCGCCCACCACGCGATTTTTTGAGTCATTTGAGAGGGGGTACCTTCGTGAATAAATCTGAACTGATCGAGCACATCGCCCAGAAGTCCGACATCTCCAAGGCCGCCGCAGCGCGCGCTCTGGAAGCGATCATCGGCGGCGTGAAGACCACTCTCAAAAAGGGCGGCAGCGTGTCGATCGTTGGCTTTGGTACATTTGCGGTCACCAAGCGTGCTGCTCGCAGCGGCCGTAACCCCAAGACCGGGGAAACCATCAAGATCAAGTCGGCCAAGGTGCCGAAGTTCCGTCCGGGCAAGGGCCTGAAGGACGCACTGAACTGATTGCGCAGTGGGTGCTTAGCTCAGTTGGTAGAGCGGCGCCCTTACAAGGCGTAGGTCGGGGGTTCGAGCCCCTCAGCACCCACCACTGCCACCCCACTCATGGGTCTGCGACTCAAGCTTTGATTAGAATCTCAAGCGTCGCATCCTGACCCACTCAAGGCGAACCCAGGTTCGCCTTTGTCGTATCTGGCGCTTGCGCGACTGCCCTCCCTACAAGGCTGACACATGTTCGATTTCGTTCGCGATCACAAACGTTGGTTGCAGTTCCTGCTGGTTCTGCTGATCTTCCCTTCCTTCGTCTTCTTCGGCGTGCAGGGCTACTCCTCCTTCATGGATGCCTCCAACAAGACGGTGGCAGAGATCGCCGGGGGTGAGATCAAGCAGTCAGAGCTGGATGCGGCGCATCGGCAGCAGATTGAGCGCATTCGGCAGCAAATGCCCAATGTCGACGTGAAGATGTTCGACACGCCTGAAATGAAGCGCAGCACCTTGGACGGCTTGGTGCGCGAGCGTGTGCTGGCCACGGCGGCGGCCAAGTCGCACCTCTTGGTCAGCGATGATCGCTTGGCTGCTGAGCTGCAGCGCATGCCAGAGTTGGCCAAGCTGCGTGGCGCGGATGGCAAGTTCGACACCAAGGCGTATGGCGACATGCTGGCTCAACAGGGTTACACCCCGGCCAGCTTTGAGGCGGCAGTGCGGCGCGACATGACCTTGCGTCAAGTCACCCAAGGTGTGACGGGCTCGCAGATTGTGGGCGCGGTGGTGACGGGCACTGCGTTGGACGCCATGCTGGAGCGCCGTGAAGTGCAGATTCAGCGCTTCAATATGCAGGACTACATGGCCAAGGTGCAGCCCACCGATGCCGACATTGAGGCCTTTTACAAGGCGCGTAGCGCAGAGTTCCGATCCGCCGAGGAAGCCAGCATCGAGTTCACCGTGCTGGACCTGGACGTGCTGAAGAAGCAGATCACGCTCAACGACAGTGATCTGCAGGACTACTACAAGCAGAACTTGGCCCGCTACTCTGCACCTGAAGAGCGTCGCGCCAGCCACATCCTGATCGCAGCCGATAAGGACGCCAAGGCCGAAGATAAGGCGGCCGCTAAGGCCAAAGCCGAAGCCCTGTTGGCTGAAGTCCGCAAGGCGCCAGGCAGCTTTGCAGAGGTGGCCAAGAAAAACTCGCAAGACCCGGGCTCGGCCCCTAACGGTGGCGATCTGGAGTACTTCGGTCGCAACGCCATGACCAAGCCCTTTGAAGATGCAGCCTTCGCGCTCAAGGTGGACGAGATCAGCAATGTGGTGGAGTCCGAGTTTGGCTATCACATCATTCGCTTGACCGGCCAGCGTGGTGGTACCGCCAAGCCCTTTGAAGCCGTGAAGGCTGAGATCGTGGCCGAAGTGACGGCGCAGAAGGCCAAAGAGGCTTACCTCAAAGAAGCCGAAACCTTCACCAACACGGTGTATGAGCAGTCGGACAGCCTGCAGCCCGTGATCGACAAGTACAAGCTCGTGAAGTCTCAGGCCGTGGTGCGCAAGTCGCCCACACCAGGCGCGACTGGCCCGCTGGCCTCGCAGAAGCTGCTGGACGCCATCTTCTCGGCAGACTCCATCAAGAACAAGCGCAACACCGAGGCGGTGGAAACTGCGCCGAACCAATTGGTGTCGGCCCGCATCGTGGAGCACAAGCCCGAGCGTGTGCTGCCCTTGGCAGAAGTGAAGGCGCAGGTCCAAGAGCGCGTGCGCGTTGAGCAGGCCACCAAGGCAGCCGTCAAAGACGGCGAAGCCCGTCTGGCGGCCGTAAAGGCCAATGCAAATGAAGTGCTGTCTGCGGCGCAGACGGTGTCGCGCACCCTGGCACAGAATCAACCCCGCCAGGTGATCGACGCTGTCTTGAAGGCGGACATCAGCAAGGGCCCGGCCGTGGTGGGTGTGGATTTGGGCAACCAAGGCTATGCCGTGATCAAGGTGACCAAGTTGGTGCCTCGTGAAGCCGCAGACCCAGACAACGAGCGCGCCAAGCCCTATGTGGCGCAGGCTTTGGCCAAGGCCGAAGAAGCGGCCTACTACGAAGCACTGAAGCGCCGCATGAAGGTCAAGATCCCTGCGGCCACCAGTGCGGCCGCAGCGGCCTCCGCACCTTCTGCAGGGGGCTGACAAAATCGATCAAAAGGCAGTCTATAATGCTTGCTTCTCCAGTGGTGGCTATAGCTCAGTTGGTAGAGTCCCAGATTGTGATTCTGGTTGTCGTGGGTTCGAGTCCCATTAGCCACCCCACCGATTCCGCGTCAGCGTGCAAAGCCTGATTTCTGTTGAAATCAGGCTTTTTGCATTGGGGCTGTCTCACAGTTCCCACATCTCGACTGTGTTTGTCAGCAACACGTTAGGATCATTGGGCGACTCATTTGGGGGGTATTCCCAAGCTTCATGTCGCCTTATGTCCATGATGTCGCGCTGTAGATTCTCCGAATCGCTGTCGAACACCGTAAAGGAAGTTTCTCATGAGCCAAAGCACGAGCCAAAAGACCCCTGGGCGCGCCCATGTGGTGGCACTTCGCTATTCGGGGGAAGTGGTGTCCTACCAACTTCGCCGTGGCCGAGGTGGTCCGGGGGAAACCAAATCTTTCTCCGTCAATAAGTATGGCGGTCCGCGCAAAGCCTTGCGTGCCGCCATGGAGGAGGCCAAAGCCCAAGGCCTGATCGTGGGCCAGGGGCGCGGCGGCGCACCGAAAGGTCAGCCCAATGTCCGCAGCTCCACCCCCGCAGCGGGTATTCGCTTCGTGTGGGAGGAGTTTTCAGAGTCCGCCGTGCTGTATGTGGTGGCCTCTTGGACCTCGCCCGAAGGCAAGCCCGCGCAATCGAGCTGGTCGACCGCACGCCATGGCTTGGAGGGTGCCCTCGACAAAGCCATTGAAAAGCGCGTGGCCAGTGGCGCACCAGACCCCGACAAGAAAGCGCTGATGCGCGTGCTGCGCGCGACGTACAAGAGCCGCGCCTGAAGCGCTGAGCGCCGGAGCGCTGCGGAAGCGGCGCTTAATCGCGCGGGTTGAACTTGATCTCGAACACCGGCGGAATGCTGCCGTCGGTGTCGCGAGGCAGGCGCTCCGTGCGGTCAATGGCCCTGAGCACGGCCTCGTCCCAAGCTTTATCGCCACTCGGCTTGATCAGTCGACGGCCAATGATGGTGCCGTCCGGCGTGACCTTGACCTCCACGGTCGCCTCAGGATTGCCGCTGACGGGGTCTAACAGGCGAATATTGGGCCTGATGCGGGCCTTGATGCGCCCTGCATAACCGGCCGAAGGCCCGGCGCTCACAGGGGCTGTGCCGGTGCTCTGCGGGCCGCCATTGCCTGAGAGCTGGTCTTTCATGCGCTGCAAGTGCGCCTGCCGCGCTTTTTCGCGAGCCGCCTCTTCGGCGGCTTCTGCAGCCTCGGCCTTGGCCTTCTCTCTGGCAGCCAGCTTCTCCTTGCGCTCTTGCTCGGCCTTGTCTTTGGCCGCCTGTTCCTTCTCAGCCTTGTCCTTGCGGGCTTTATCTTCTTTGGCTTTGTCCAGCTTGTCTTGCTCGGCCTGTTTCTTGGCCTCGGCGCGCTTTTCTGCGTCGGCTTGACGCTGTTTCTCGAGCTTCGCCTTTTTGGCCTGTTCCAGCGCAATCTCAGCGTCGGGCTGGGCGGCCTGGGGTGGCGGCGGCGGGCTGACCTTGATGGGCGGCGGTGGGGGTGGGGCGACCTCGGCTGGCTCCTGCGCTGGGGGCGGTGCTTGCGCGGGCGGCGCGGCCAATTGAGGCACGCTGGCCCATAACTCAGCCTCAACGCCCTCGTCTGACTGGCTGCGCCATTGCACACCTAAGGTGAGTGCGGTGATCAAGCCCATGTGGACCAGAATGGACAGCGCCACGCCTGCTGTGACGCCATCCGCCTTGGGCGGATGCAGGGCGTCCAGCGGTATGGTGGAGTGACGCAGGGCTTGATGCATGCGACTCAGCTTCCCTGCCGCACCGCCAAGCCCACGCGCAATACACCGGCGCGCTGCAAGGTGTCCATGACCTTGACCACGCTCTCGTAACGCACTTGCTTATCTGCCGAAATGATGACGGGCACCTCGGCGCTGCCGGCCTGCGCTTCCTTGACCTTGGCCGCGAGTTGGGTGGAGCCAATGGCTGTGGGCTCGGACTTGTCAACGCGAATTTTGAGCTTTTCGTCAGGGCCGATGATGACCTCAATGACGCTTTGCGGGCGCTGCTTGGATTTGCCCATGGAAGGCAGGTCCACCACGCCGGTGGTGATGAGCGGCGCGCTGACCATGAAGATGATGAGCAGCACCAGCATCACATCGATGAAGGGGACCATATTGATCTCGCTCATCGCGCGGCGGCGGCCACGACCTCGGGATGCAACGGAGGGCATGCTGATGGTCTCGCTTCAACGCATCGGAGCGGTGCCTACGGCATTGCCCACATTGCGCTGCAAGATGTTGGAGAACTCGTCCATGAAGGACTCCAACTGGATGGCGATGCGATCGATGTCGCGCGAGAAGCGGTTGTAGGCCACCACCGCAGGAATCGCCGCAAACAGACCAATGGCGGTGGCCACCAAGGCTTCCGCGATGCCGGGGGCCACTGTTGCCAGAGTCACTTGCTGCAGGTTGGAGAGGCCCACAAAGGCATGCATGATCCCCCACACCGTGCCGAACAAGCCCACGTAGGGGCTGACCGATCCCACCGAGGCCAAAAAGCCAATATTGCCTTCCATGGTGTCGAGTTCACGCTGCAGGCTGGCCCGCATGGCGCGGCGTGCGCCGTCGAGTTGAGAACCGGCATCGAGCTGGCGGTCGCGCAGTTTCAAAAACTCGCGCATGCCACTGGCAAACAGCCGCTCCATGGGCGCGGAGTCCACCTTGTTGCTGGCGGTCTTGTACAGATCCGCCAAGTTCTTGCCCGACCAAAACTCCTGCTCGAAGCTCTCGTTCTGGCCGCGGATGCGTGAGATCCCAATCAGCTTGCCGAAGATCACGGCCCAGCTCGCCAAGGACATCAGCAAAAGCCCGGCGATGACCAACTGGACGACCCAACTGGCCTGCATGACGAGGGAAACAATGGACAGATCCTGGTTCATGGGCGAATGGCTTGAAGAATGGGGGCTGGAATACGGCAGGGGCGCATTCGCTCACGCTGGACACAAGCGATGCGGATGGTGGCTTCACACAGCAAGGTGCTGCCGCAGTGGGCTTGCTGAAAAATGCGCATGGTGGTGGGGGTCAGCTCTTGAACTTGGACACTGATGTCCAGTGCATCGTCCAATCGGGCTGAGCGCAAGTAGCGGATTTGTGCATCCGCCACCACGAAGATAGCCCCGCTGTCATCCACCAGCTTCTGCTGCTCAAAGCCCAGGGCACGCAGCCATTCGGTACGCGCGCGTTCGAAAAACTTCAGATAGTTGGCATAGAACACGATGCCCCCCGCATCGGTGTCTTCCCAGTAGACCCGCACAGGGTGATGAAACACCCCCTCAGGGTGGGCAGGCTGGGCACAGCACGGCGCAGAGGCAGGGTTCAAAACGGGCGTTACGGAGTCAGTCATGCCGCTGGCGATGATACGCGAGCGAACCTGCGTTGCCGGGCTTCAGCGACGGGAGTTTTGGTAAACCGGGCCCCACAAGGGATGGCCCGCTTCTGCCTTGCTGAGTGCAAAACGAGGATCGGCCGCGCGCGCGGCTCTGAAAGACTGTTCGCAGGCAGCAACACGGTTGCTGGTGCAGTAGATGAAGGCCAGCGTCTTACGGGCTGCGGCTTGATCTGCTGGGCTGCCCAGGCCCTGTCCTAGGCTGAAATTCAAGAGCCGTTCTGCATCGGCATAGCGGGCTTCGTCGTAGGCGCGCAGTCCGTCGAGCAGCGCTCGCTCGGCTGGGCGGCTGCTGGCCTCGACCACGCTGGCTTGAGGTGTCACGCAGGCGGACAACAGCGCTGCCACGCCGAGCGTCGCCAAAGCCAGCAGCGGCCGCGTGCTGCGGCACTTGAAAAGAGACGACATGATCACTGAGCGAATCGATGTTGGACTCTGGCGCCGGTCTCTTCGTGGACGGTCACTGAGGTGGTGTAAGGGGGAAGGTCACCATTGCGAATGGTGACAGTGTGGGTCCCGACAGGCAACTGAATCTGGGTCAGCGGGGGGGTGGTGCCGACGGCTCGGCCGTCGATTTCGACCTGACCCCACGGGCTGACGGCAAGGCGAAGGGTGCCCGTCGCCAATGGCGCAGCGGGTTTGTCGACCACTTTGGGCGGGGTCTCGGTGTTGCGCTTGTTAGCGACCGGCGGTGCAACGGCTTTGCGCGGTGCAGGCGCTGGTGCGGAAGGCGCCACAGCCTGCGGCTTGGGGGGCATGCTGCCTACCGCCTCTTGCGAGGGGACCTCGATGACCGGCGAAGACGCTGTCACGCTCACGGCCTCTGCAGCCAGGGCTCCAGAGCCGGGGGCCGACGCAATCGGCTCCGACACCAGGGCCACGGGTGCGGGTGGCAGGCTCGGGCTAGCGCCAACAGTGGGCTCGTCGGCATGCGACCAATGGTTCTGAACCCAAGCCGTGCCCAGCGCCGCCAACAAGGAAGCGCCGCCCAGCAAGGCCCATGTCCGGGGGCTGAGTTGCTTGCGGCGCATCGCATCGGCTTCCGAGGACTCCAACCAGCGCCGCAAGGTCTGCGAGAACTGACGCGCCGACTCGGGGCGCTCTGCTGGGTTGCGGGCCATGGCCTTGGCGATCAGGGCCGACAGATTGGGCGGAATTTTGCTGTCGATGCTGCGCGCCTGTGGCGTGGGGGCGTTCAGCACAGCTTGGCTGATGGCCTCCATGCTGTCGCCCACAAAAGGCCGTTGTCCGGCCAGCATTTCGAACAGCACCACGCCCAGCGCGTAGACGTCACAGCGTCGGTCAATGTGCTCGCCGCGCAATTGCTCCGGGGCCAGGTAGAAGGGCGAGCCTGTGACGGGCATGTCCACTGCCATTCGACTGCCGTGGCTGAGCCGGGCAATGCCGAAGTCCAGCACCTTGGGGTGCTTGCGGCTGACCAAGAAAATATTGGCGGGCTTGATGTCGCAATGGATGACGCCCTTGTTGTGGGCGTACTCCAGGGCGTCCGCCACTTTGCGAACCAGGCCCACCGCCTCGGTGGGCGTCGGGCGCCAGCCGTCGCGCAGAGCCTGCCGCAGGTCTTGCCCTTGCAGCGGCTCCATCGCGATGTAGACGCCGCGCTCTGAGGTGCCTGCGTCAAACACCGTCACGATGTGGGGGTGACTCAGGCGCGCAGCGGCGCGCGCCTCATGCAAGATTCGCATGGTGGAGTCTTGCGACAAACTGGCGCCACGGTGCAGGGTTTTGACGGCGACGGCCCGCGAAAGCAGCGGGTCCCAGGCGCCATACACCGTGCCCAAACCGCCTTCGCCCAGCACGCTTTGCAAGGTGTAGCGCCCGACATGGCCGATGGCGGCCACGGCGTCTTTGGCGTCGGCGGCGTCTGCCGTCGGTGGCGCCTGCTCGCTATCAGGCGGGCAGGGGGGCTCCACCACCACGGTGGTTTCAAAGGTGGAGTCTGAAATTTGGGAGGCTTCAGGCGCAGGGGCAGGAGCCGAGCGCCAGAAGAAGGGCCGTCGCATGGCGTGAAGGATAAGTGCTGGCAGCGAGAAATCTTTCTACGCCGATGTATCAGAGTGCGCTAAGAGTGACCAAATTCTGCGAAGCAGCGGCTGCTCAGCGACATTTCAGCGCTACGTCGAGGCGCTGCACGGCCTCGCGCAGATCGGCCATGCTGCTGGCAAATGACAGGCGCAGGTACTGCGAAGCGGCATGGGGGCCAAAGTCTCGCCCTGGCGTCAGGGCCACTTGGGCGCTGCGCATCAGCTCAAAACTGAGGTCCCAACTGTTGCCGAAAGCGCTGCAATCAGCCCACGCATAAAAGGCACCATCGGGCATCACCGGCACGGTCAGCCCCAGGGCATTGAGGGCCGGGACGATGAAGTCCCGCCGCTCCCGGAAGGCACTGCGGCGGCGCTCGTATTCGGCCAAGCTCTCTGGCTCAAAACAGGCCAAGGCGGCTTGCTGAGCCACGGTTGAGGCGCAGATGAACAGGTTTTGCTGGAGCTTCTCGATGGGGGCGACCAAGGCGGGCGGCACCACCAACCAGCCCAAGCGCCAGCCTGTCATGCTGAAGTACTTGGAAAAGCTGTTGACGGAGATCACGTCCTCGCCCAGCGCCAGTGCGGTGTGGGCGAATTGCTCGTCGTAAGACAGGCCGAGGTAGATCTCGTCCACCAAGGTCACACCCCCGCGTGCCCGCACCTGGCTGACGATGGCTCTCAGTGTCTCTGGGTCGATGGAGGTGCCTGTGGGGTTAGACGGGGACGCCAATACGACGCCTCGCGTCTGCGGCGTCCAGGCCTGCGTGACACTGTGCTGGTCCAACTGAAACCGGGCCTCAGGCCCGGCGGCCAAGCCCACCGCCTTGGCACCTGCAGCCGCCACGAAATGCCGGTTGCAGGGGTAGGACGGGTCCGGCATCAGCACCTCGTCTCCGGGCTCAAACAAAGCCAGGCAAGCCAATTGCAGCGCGGCGGATGCACCCGCAGTGATGATGATGCGCTCGGGGGCCACTTCGACCCCAAAGCGGCTGGCATACCATTCTGAGATTTTGCGCCGCAGGGCGAGCAAACCTACGGCATCGGTGTATTGCGTCCGGCCCGCGTCTATGGCGGTGTGCGCGGCGGCTTGCACGGCGGGCGGGGCGGTGAAATCCGGCTCGCCGATGTTGAGGTAAATCATGCGCCGCCCGCCCTGGGCGGGGTCGCAGACGGGGCTGCGGGCGATCTCGGCCGCCGCTTTGGCGCACTCCATCACATAGAAGGGATCGATGTGATCCAGGCGTGCGGCAAGCTTCATGGGGGCACCAGGGCAGGGAAGGCCGGGCAGAACGCCCGGCGAGGCAAAACTCAGCGAGCGCGCTTGCGCAGCGCGGCGACCTCGGTGGGGCGCAGGTCGGCGGCGGCTTTGTCCAGCACGCCGTTCACATACTTGTGGCCATCGGTGCCGCCAAAACTCTTGGCCAACTCCACGGCTTCGTTGATGGCGACCTTGTAGGGCACGTCCAGGCAATGCTTCAGCTCGTAAGCCCCAATCATCAGCACGGCATGCTCAACCGGCGACAACTCTTGGGTCGCGCGGTCCACCTGCGCGGCCAGCACGGCGTCAAGGTCGGCCGCTTCACGAATGCAGCCGTGCAGCAGTGCGTCGAAGTGCGCCTTATCGCAGGCGCCAAAGCCTTCTTGGTCGTGCATATGGGCGTCGATGACCCCCGCATCTTCCCCAGAGATCAACCACTGGTACAGGCCTTGGAGCGCAATCTCGCGCGAGCGACGGCGCGCTGACTTAGGAGCAGCGCGCTTGGGGCTTGCGGGGGAGGCGGTCTTGGCGCCGGGGTTTACTTCTGAGGTCACAACAAATCGTCCATCAAGTTGGCCATTTCAACGGCCACGCGGGCAGCATCGCGCCCTTTTTCTTCGGTACGGGCCCAGGCTTGGGCTTCGTTTTCAACGGTCAAAATCGCGTTAGCGATCGGGATCTGGTGGTCCAGCGAGACACGGGTGACGCCCGAGCCACTTTCGTTGGCCACCAGTTCAAAGTGGTAGGTCTCGCCGCGGATGATGCAGCCCAGGGCGATCAGGGCGTCGTAGTCTTCGGAGTCGGCCATGGCCTTGAGCGCCACTGGCACTTCCAATGCACCCGGGACGGTGATCACGGTGATGTGCTTCTCGGCAACACCCAGGGCGGCCAACTCAGCCACGCAGGCCTGCGCCAATTTGCTCGTGATCGCGTCGTTGAAGCGAGCGCGAACAATGCCAATGGCCAAGTCTTCGCCATCGAGCGATGCGCTTTGACCTTTGTCTGCACCTAGCATGTCGTCGTCCTTCCTGGGTTTGTGTGCGGGTGTGTTCAGTCTGCGGCCACGAAGCCGGTGACTTCCAGCCCGTAGCCCGTCATGCTGGGCATGCGCCTTGGGCTGCCCAGCAGCTTCATCTTGGCCACGCCCAGCTCGCGCAAGATTTGTGCACCCACGCCGTAGGTGCGCAGGTCCATGCTGCCGCGTGTGGTGGCCGTTTGGCTGCCGGGCAGCAGGCTGCCCACCAAGGCATCGGCCGCTTCTTGGCCACAGTTGAGCAGAACAGCGACGCTGCTTGGTCCCGCTTGCAAGGCCGCCAGCGCCTTGGGCAAGGCCCAAGAATGGCTGTTGGCGCTGCTGGCATCCAACAGGTCCATCACCGACAGCGGTTCATGCACACGCACCAGCACCTCGTCAGAGGCGCTCCACTGGCCCTTGGTCAAGGCCATGTGCACACCACCGGAGCGGTCTTTGAAGACATGGGCCTCAAACGTGCCTTGCGCGGTTTGCAAGGGGCGCTGGCCCAGCCGGGTGACCAGGCTTTCATTGCGGCTGCGGTAGGTGATGAGGTCGGCAATCGTGCCGATCTTCAAGCCATGCTCGCGGGCGAAGATTTCCAGGTCGGGCAGTCGAGCCATGCTGCCGTCGTCGTTCATGATCTCGCAGATCACGGCCGAGGGCGTGAGCCCGGCCATGGCGGACAAGTCGCAGCCCGCTTCGGTGTGACCGGCGCGCATCAGCACGCCGCCGTCTTGGGCTTGCAGCGGGAAGATATGGCCGGGTTGGACCAGGTCGTTCGCGGTGGCGTCTTTGGCCACCGCGGCTTGCACGGTGCGGGCGCGGTCTGCGGCTGAGATGCCGGTGGTCACGCCTTCGCGCGCTTCAATGGAGACCGTAAACGCCGTGCCATGAGCGGTCCCATTGCGGCTGGCCATGGGCGGCAGCCGCAGGCGCTCGCAGCGCTCTTTGGTCAGCGTCAGACAAATCAGCCCACGACCAAATTTGGCCATGAAGTTGATGGCTTCGGGGGTCACGTGCTCAGCGGCCAAAACCAGATCGCCTTCGTTCTCGCGATCCTCTTCGTCCACCAAAATGACCATGCGGCCAGCTGCCAGCTCGGCGACCAGCTCTGGAATGGGTGAAATCGGCATGCGTGCATTGTAGGCGGCGGGCTTGCCGCAGCCGAGAGGCTTCACTCAAAGCCTGCGCAAGCGCAGGCGAAGGTCCGGGCCAACCGGGGTGATGTCCTGATAGCGCCAGCGTTGGGCCTGCGCCAAATCGCTCAGGGCGGGCAGCTCGGCCAAGGCGCGTCCGGGCCCCATCAGGATTGGGGCCATGTAGACCAACCACTCGTCCACCAGATTGGCCTGAGCTAAACCGCCGTTCAGGCCTGCGCCGGCTTCCACGTGCAATTCGTTGATGCCTCGCTGTGCCATTTCCGTCAGCAAGGCAGCCAGATCGACACGACCTTGACCGTTGGGGAGGCACAGAACCTCCGCGCCGCGCGCTTGAAGCGCGGCCACACGCTCAGGGCTGGGCTGTGCGGCCACCATCAGCGGGGCTGCACCGCTGCTGAAAATTTGTGCGTTTGGCGGGGTGTCCAGCCGTGCGTCGACGATCACCCGCTGCGGCTGAAGGTGGGTGGCCACCAAGCGCACGTCCAGCCGTGGGTCATCGGCCAACACGGTGCCGACACCGCTCAGCACCGCGCCAGCACGCTTGCGCCATGCGTGCCCATCGGCGCGCGCCTCGGGCCCGGTGATCCACTGGCTTTGGCCGTCAACCAAGGCTGTGCGTCCATCCAGCGAGCAGGCCGCCTTGGCCCGCACCCACGGGCGGCCGCGTTCCATGCGGGCCATGAAGCCGATGTTCAGCTCGCGGGCGGCTTGTGCGATCTCTTCAGTGGCCCACTCCACCTGCATGCCGGCTGCTCGCAGGCGTGCCACCCCTTGGCCGTTGACCGCTGGATTGGGGTCTCCCAGGGCCACCACCACCCGAGCCAGCCCGGTGGCCACCAGCGCATCGCAGCAGGGTGGCGTGCGCCCGTGGTGTGAGCAGGGTTCCAGAGTGACGTAGGCCGTCCCGCCGCGTAAGTCGCTGCCGCGCTGTGCGGCATCGCGCAGCGCCATCACTTCAGCATGGGCTTGCCCGGCCGCTTGGGTATGGCCTTGGCCTAACACCACCGTGCCCGAGGCGCTGGTCAACACACAACCGACGCGGGGGTTCGGGTCACTCAGGCCAATGGCCTGCTCGGCCAGCGCCAGGGCAGAGCGCAGGTGCAGGGAGTCCAGATCCGTCATCGGGGTGGGGCGTTGATCGACACAAGACTCAGTGTAGACCCTTGGCTCCTTGGGGGGAGTCCATCGCACCCGGCAGGGGGAATGCGCAGGAGGGGCCGACAGCCAGACACTGTCGGGGCAGTTCGCAGTACCCGCTCCCGACCTCACCAGGACACAGCCATGCGAACCTTCTCTGACTGCACTGACCTCGCTTGCTCGCAGCGCGGCGTCTCACTCATTGAGTTGCTGATCGGCGTGGCGGTCGCCGCCATCCTGACCTTGCAGTCCTTGCCAACCTTGCGCCAATGGATCGATCAGCGGGCGGTGCAGGATCATGCGGAGAGCTTGCGCAGCGCCCTGCGCTTGGCAAGAGCCCAAGCGATGCGCCGAGACGCCGAGGTCACCGTATGCGCCTTGCCTCCAGGCGGCTCAGTCGAGCAACCTGCGTGCGCGCAAGACACCCGAGACTGGAGTGCAGGTTGGGTGGTCTTTGTGGACGAAAGTCGGCGGGGTGAGCTCGACGATGGGGACCGCGTGCTCTTGGTGCACCAAGGCTTGCCCCAGCATGGGCGAGTTCTGTCCACGCTGGATGCCATCACCTACCTGCGCATTGGTGTGTCTTCCAGTGCTTCGGCAAGGTTCACCTTCCTGCCGCCCAGTGCGGCCTCTGACGCCACGAGTCATGCAGTCCAAATGTTAGTTTGTGTAAACAAACCCGGAAGGCCCCGACTAGTTATAGGGATTGCATGTTGAGTCGTGCCGTTTATCTGTTTTCGGCTTCCGCTGGTCTTTTCGGCAGACTCAAAACTTGGCAGATCTGCATCATGAAGGGATGTGTAAGCTCAATCACCCATCTTCATCGCAGCGGCAGCAGGGCTTCACCTTGGTGGAGCTGCTGGTGGTGATGGCGGTTGTCGCCGTTCTGGCCAGTGTGGCGGTGCCCTCACTGCAGAAGTTTGTCACCAACCGCGCTGTGACCGCACGGGCCGATGAGTTGGCATCGTCCCTGCGTTTGGCGCGCTCGGAAGCCCTCAAGCGAGGCGGCGCCGTGTCGGTCTGTGCGTCCGGCAGCCCCCAAGCGGCGAACCCGGCCTGCTCGGGAGCTGCCGATTGGGCCAAGGGCTGGTTGGTGTTCACCGACAGCAATCTCAATGGCGCGATTGACAGTGCGCAGGGTGAACAGGTGCTGGCCACCCACGTGCCTCAGGCCAGCGTCAAATCCTTGGTCGCCAAAGACGGTGCCGGTGTGGCCAGGGCCTTCACCGGCTTTCATCCCAACGGCATTGCGGCCGCCGGCAGTGCGGTCTTCACCATTGAGCCCAACATCAGCAGCTCAGACAGCGGATACGCAGCCGCCCATAGACGGGTGGAACATAACCTGCAAGGGCGGGTTCAAGTGTTAGCGGGTTTGTGACATGCGCCCCACCCAGCAGGCCAACATGAAGCGTCAACGACGTACCACCCAGGGCATGTCGCTGATCGAGGTGCTGGTCGCCATCTTGGTGGTGTCGGTGGGCATCCTGGCCCTGGCCGGTCTGATGGCCACCTCCACCCGGTTTGGCAAGACCAGTGAGTTCCGTTCAGTGGCTTCATTGCTGGCGGCAGACATGGCCGATCGGCTGCGGGCCAATGCGTCGGCCGCCGATGCCGGTGAGTACAACCTGACCCCCACCGTGCTGGCCAGCAGCCGGGCCACGGCGCCCGCTGCCTCCTGCACCACTGCCTGTACAGCCGCACAGATCGCGGCCTTGGATGTGGCCCAGTGGCGAGCCACTCTGTTCAACAGCCTGCCTGCAGGAACCGGCTACGTGAGCTACGACAGCAACACCGATACCGCCGACTTGTGGATCGTCTGGCGTGACCCCTCCGCGTCGGATACAGACAGCGCCAAGATATTGTCGGACGCCGAGCTCGCCACGAGCTGCCCGCCTAATTTTTCAATCACACCACGGCCGGTGTGCATGTACTTCAGGGTCGCACGATGAGCCCCTTGCCTTTAACCTTGCGGCCTAGGCTGACCCGCACCCGGGGGTTGTCGCTCATTGAGTTGATG
The DNA here is from genome assembly GCF_044358605.1 of Ideonella sp. Classification (GTDB taxonomy): domain Bacteria; phylum Pseudomonadota; class Gammaproteobacteria; order Burkholderiales; family Burkholderiaceae_C; genus Ideonella. The sequence goes on along the minus strand of NZ_JBIKNQ010000005.1, from coordinate 47,677 downwards.
ATCTCCATGGTCATCGGCATGGTGGTGGTGGCCGCAGTGCTGGCCGCCTATCTGGGCTCGGGGGCCAGCAGCAAGCACAGCCAAGCCATGGCGCAGATCACCGAAGACGCCACGGTTGCACTCAATATCATGCGTTCGCACATTGCGCAATCGGGCTACAGCCGCCCAGTGGCCTTCAATGGCGGCAAGATTGTTCCTGTCTATACAGGCCCCAGCTTGTTCGGCTGCAACACAGGTTTTGCGGATCTCTCCAAAAGCATTGACGCCCTGACTTGCGGGTCCAGCAGTCAGCATGCCATTGCCGTGGCCTTTGAGGCCGACGAAAGCAACAGCATCATGGGGGGCTCACCGAAGGTGCCGCTGGACTGCATTGGCAATGGTCTGGCGGAGTTGGGCTCTGCCACGCCGGGCAAGTATTTCCTCTCTTACAGCCGCTTCTACATTGCGTCCTCCGGTTCCGGAGGCAACGCCTTGTATTGCAGAGGCTCCTCGGCCGGTAGCACCGGGGGCCAAGCTTTGGTGGAAAACATTCAGAGCATGCAAGTGCTCTACGGCTTGGCCGAAGCCGGTAGGCAGGAGGCGCGCCGCTACCTCACCGCCCAGCAGTTGACCAACGCAGGTGCCAGCTATACCGATGTGGTGTCGGTTCGCCTCTGTGTGGTGGTGGCCAGTAGCAGCAATGTTTTGGACGCGGTCACGCCCTATCAGGGCTGTGACCCGTTTGCTGCGCAGACCACGCCTGCCGCAGGCGACCGCCGCATGTATCGCGCCTTCACCAGCACCGTGGTGCTGCAGAACCGAGTGTTGTGAGGCCATGATGCGAGTCCGAACAGGTTCTCAACAGGGTGTGGCCTTGATCGTGGCCTTGGTGATGCTGGTGGTGATTGGATTCACCTCCATCGCCATCATGCGTGGCTCACTCAACTCCGACATGGTGGCCAACAACGCGCGGGTTCAGAACTTTGCGATGCAGGCTGCGCAACTGGGGTTGCGGTACTGCGAGTCGCAGATTGATCTGCCTGAAGCCGACCGCGACATCGTCTTGCATCCGGCACCTGCTACTTCCGGGGCGGACTATTTGTGGGAGAACTTCGACAACTGGTTTGGCGCCAATGTCAAAGCGGTGGTGGTGCCAGAAAGTGTCTTGAAGACCACTCAAAGCAGTATCACCCCCAATACCAAGCCGCAGTGTTTGGTGGAAGCGACCGGTATTGCGGGTGGCCAGAGTTACTACGTGACAGCGCGCGGCTTCAGCCCAGATTTCAGCGCCGACAGCAAAGGGCGCACCAAGACCGGATCGGTGGTCTGGCTGCAGTCCACCGTGGCCTTGGGTTCGTCCAGTGGCTCTTGATCCCAGGAGGAAAGCATGAACAAGCACATCCGAACCCCCCGCTCCGAAACGCTCTGGGCCTATGCCTTGAGCGGCATGCTGTTCGCGCTGGCCTCTACGGTGCAGGCTGCCCCTGCGCAGACACCTTTGCTCAACCGAGCGGCCAAGGCCCCGGCGCCCAACATGATGATCACCGTCGACGACTCAGGGTCGATGCAGGTGAACTACATCCCTGAAGGCACCACCACCGTCAATGGCTTCACCGTGACCTTCCCGTCGCAGTACACCAATCCGACGTGGCAGTACTTCATGGATATCTACATCTTTGACCCCACGCACCAGGCCTACCTGGGTGGAGGGGTCATGGGTTATGCGGTAGCCCAGGCGGTCAAGGGTGATCAAAACGTCTTTCAACGGCAAATGCGCTCGGCGGCTGTCAACCGCATCTATTACGACCCGGCCGTGCGCTATCTGCCTTGGTACAAACCAGACGGCACTCGTTTTGCGAACGCATCACCCACGGCCGCACGTTGGGACCCGGTGGTCAACTACCCCAGCAACACCGTGGACCTGACCACCAACCTTACCGGCATGCAATGGGGCGGCAATGCACCCTCTCGGTATTGGTGTGTGGCCTACAACCAGTGCGACCTTGCCCAAAGGCCTTGGTATCCCGGTCTCTACTATGTGCTCAAGCCCGGTGCCAACCCCAACCTTGCGGCCAGCTACGACGAGTACGACATCAACGACGGAGCGGCGCACTCTGCCGCCGTCAAGAACCCAGCCCGCACCGATTGCGCGGGCAGCAAATGCACCCAAGCCGAGGAGCGCCAGAATTTCGCCAACTGGTTTCAGTTCTACCGCTCGCGCATCTTGCTGACCAAGGCGGCGATCTCCGAGGTGATCGGAGGCGCCAACCCGGCCACAGCGCCGCGCTTTGGCACGGCATCCATCAACTCCGGCGCCCAAACTGTGGATGGGCTCAGCACTTCCGTGGTGCGCAAAGGTGTGCGTGACTATTCCGGCAGCCACCGCACTACTTTGCTGACCGACCTGCAGGCTATGGTGGCCGTCTCAGGCACCCCTCTGAAGAACGCGCTGCTGCAAGTGGGAAGCTACTTCACCTTCGCAGGGGACAACGGCGCTAGCTTGGGCTCGCGCAGCACCGGCAGCCCGTGGCGCACCGACCCAGCACCTTCGGGCTCCTCGGCCTACAGCGAGACCTTGTCCTGCCGTCGCTCCTACAACATCCTGATGACCGATGGGTACTACAACGGTGACCCGGCTATCAATTTGGGCAATGTGGATGGCTCGAATGGTGCCAAGCAGACCCTGGAAGCAGACATGCAGGCCCGGTATCCCAACCTGGCCGACCAATACCTGGCTCAACGGCCTTTCAGCGACAGCTTCAGCAACACCCTGGCCGATTACGCGTCTTACTTCTATGTGCGTGATCTGGCGGCCTCCATTCCCAACAAAGTGTCTCCCCTGACGGGAGATTTAGCCGACCCCAACTCCTGGCAGCACTTAGGCCAGTTCACCGTAGGCCTGGGTGTTTCTGGCCAGTTGCCGGCCGGCACCGCAGCCGAGCGGCAGAGCACGGTGGCCCAACTGCGCAGCGGCAGCTTGTCTTGGCCCAATCCCGGCACGGGCGGCGACACCATCTTGGCCGAGAAGATCGATGACCTGTTTCATGCGGCCGTCAACACCGGTGGAGACTTCTTTCGAGCCAGCAATTCCAGCGAGCTGACCTTGGCGCTCCAGCAGGCGATTGGGCGCGCCAGTGCGGCTGGTCGGGTGGACGCGGGGGTGGCTGGGTCTGGTTCGGTGGCGCAAGCCGGTCTGCTGAAGTTCGTGCCGAGCTATCAGAGTGGCATTTGGAACGGTGACCTCAAGGCCTACGAGTTGGTCTCGGACGGCAAAGGCGGTTTGGTCTTCAAGTCAGGCGAGGACTACAAGTGGAAAGCCTCTGCACAGCGCCCTGCTTGGGATGCCCGCACCATGCTGACTTGGAACACCGGCAGCACGGCTGAGGCTGCGGTCTCCTTCAACATCAGCATGGACACTGCCCTGAAGCAACGCATTGCTGGGACCGCCCAAACCGATGCCATCATCGACTACTTGCGTGGCGACACCAGCAATGAAGGCGTCACCAGCGACAAGCTGCGCGCCCGGGATGGCGCTAAGTTGCCCGCTTTTGTGAATGCCCCGCCGGTTTACGTGAAGAACCTCGTGAACATGGGCTACACCTGGAACGATTACCCCACTTTTGTGGCCAATAAAGCGGCGCGCGACGGCATGGTCTACCTGGGCGGTGGTGGCGGTTTCTTGCACGGCTTTGACGCCACCACAGGCGCAGAGAAGTTCGCCTACATGCCCAAGGGTGTGCAGCGTAAAGCGGCTGGTCTGGCCGATCAGGGCTACGGTACGGACGCCAAGCCTCATCAGTACTTTGTGGATGGCCCGATGCTTGAAAGCGATGCATGTATCGGGGGCCAATGGCGCAATGTGTTGATCGGTACCTTGGGGTCAGGCGGGCGTGGGGTTTACGCCTTGGATGTCACCAATCCCGCTGAGTTGGCCGCCCCGGCGACAGCCGCCAGCAAAGTGCTCTGGGACTTTTCTGACGAAGGCAACCCTGACCTCGGCCATATCAACACGGCTCCAGAGTTGGGGCGTGTCAAGGGCAAGTGGTATGCCTTCTTCGGCAATGGCACCCATAGCAGTTCTGGCAATGCGGTGCTGTTTGCAGTGGATTTGGAGTCTCGCCAGTTGCACCGGAAGGAACTGGACACCACAGGGGGGAACGGCCTGACCGGCGTTCGCGTGCTGCGGAATGCAGAGCGCGAGTTGATCGCCATTTATGGCGTAGACCTCAAGGGACAAGTCTGGCGTGTGGACTTCGACGACAAGCCTGAGGTCACAGATTGGCGGATTGGCTTTGGAGAGAAGCCCCTGTTCCAAGCCAAAGACGGCACGGGCCGCCCCCAGCCCATCACCGTCAAGCCCAGCATTGCGCCCCACTTTATGGGTGGGCAGGTGATTGTGTTTGGGACCGGTAAGCTGCTGGATGAGTCGGACCCCAACAACAACGACATGCAGTCTTTGTATGGTGTCTGGGATCGCACCAACGGTGGGCCGTCGAGCACTGAAGCACCTTGGGACAGCTTGAGCAATCAGCGCAGTGCCTTCTTGCAGCAGGCGATTACCACCAGGCCGGTCGTTGTGTCCCAGACCGATGGCAGCAAACGCACCTTCTATCAGACGTCTTCCAACAAGATGAACTGGGATACCCACCGGGGCTGGTACATGGACTTGACCTTGCCGGGGGGCACGGCGGGCAACGCCACTGCTGGCGGGCAGCGGGTGATTTATCCGGTCGAGATGGTGGATGAGTTCGCTTTCTTTTACACCGTTAAGCCCAGCCCAGACCCCGCGCCTTGCGAGAGCACATCGGGCAAAGGCTACAACTTCGTGTTTTTGGCTGTTTCGGGTGAGGTCTACGAGCGTCCTGTTTTGGACATCAATGGGGATGGCTTGGTGGACAAGAACGATCGTCTAGACCTCAACAAGGACGGTGTCTTTGACGAGAAAGACGTCTTAGCCGGAGGCTATGAGTCGGAATCTGATGGCGTGGACTTCATCACCCGCACGATTGGCAAGGGCACTGATGGCGAACCCGGTGGGAGTTCGAACTCATCGACCGAGTCCATCAACTGGCGCACTTACTGCGTTAACCTGAACTGCAAGATATCGGACCGCGTATGGAAACAGATCATTTCCCCGCCCCAACCCAAATGAGGACGATTGCGGCGGCATGGAGACGCGGCTTCACCTTAGTGGAGCTGATGATCGTCCTGGCGATCATCGGTATCTTGGCGGCCATTGCTTATCCGTCTTACACCGAGTACGTGCAGCGTAGCCGTCGCAGTGACGCGCACACCGTGCTGATGGAAGCCGCGCAGTACATGCAGCGCTACTACGCCGCCAAGAACACCTTCAAGGATGCGGCGCTACCTGCCGACTATTTGGCCGCGCCTAAGGGTGCCAGCGACAGCAACAAGCACTACACCATCAGCCTGGATGCGGCGACCACCACCGCCGATGAGTACGCGTTCAAGCTGATCGCTACACCGCGTCTGACGGATGCCGCTTGCGGCAATCTCAGTCTGGATCACAAAGGCGTAAAGGGCGAATCAGGCACCAAAGAGGTGGCGGACTGCTGGCGTTAAGGCACCGGCCAGCGGTGCTCGTGGCGTTAGCGCCCTGTGGCGCCAACCTGTGCTTTAGGGAAGCTCTGCACAAATCAGGCCGGCCCGGGCTAGCGCGGGCTCGGGCGGTCTGCGGCGTTGCAGTTCTCGCCAATAGCTACGGCTATTGGCGAGAACTGCGCCTTGCAACCCATCCCGATCCGCACTACCCGGCCTCGTCCCGATTTATGCAGAGCTTCCTTAGATCTCTTTGATCAGCCGACTGAATTCGTCGACGTCTTCGAAGCTGCGGTAGACGGAGGCAAAGCGCACATAGGCGACTTTGTCCAGCCGCTTCAACTCCCGCATCACCAACTCGCCAATGCGCGTGGAGGGGACTTCGCGCACGCCACTGGCCAAGAGTTTGTCTTGGATGCGCTCGATGGCAGCATCCACCTGCTCAATGCTCACCTGGCGCTTGCGCAGCGCCAAGGTCATCGACGCACGCAGCTTGGCCGGGTCAAACTCAACACGGGCACCACTGCGCTTGACGATGGCGGGCAGGGCAATCTCGGCCCGCTCATAGGTGGTAAAGCGCTTATCGCATTTGGTGCAGCGCCGCCGCCGCCGCACCACGTCACCTTCGTCCGACTCACGGGTCTCCACCACCTGGGTTTCATCGTGGGCGCAGAAGGGGCAACGCATGGTGCGACGTCGGGGCTGGGTGGCGGCTTAGCGGTAGACCGGGAACTGACGCGTCAGGGCCGAGACCTTTTCGCGCACGGCCGCGATATTGGCGGCGTCATGCGGGTTGTCCAGCACGTCGGCAATCAGGTGAGCGGTGGCGCGCACTTGCTCTTCCTTGAAGCCGCGGGTGGTCAGGGCGGGTGTGCCCAGACGGATGCCGCTGGTGACCATGGGCTTTTGCGGGTCGTTCGGGATGCCGTTCTTGTTGCAGGTCATGTGGGCGGCGCCCAAGATGGCCTCGGCTTCTTTGCCGGTCAGGTTCTTGGGACGCAGGTCCACCAGCATCACATGGCTCTCGGTGCGGCCCGAGACAATGCGCAGACCACGCTCGATCAAGGTCTCTGCCAAGACCTTGGCGTTCTTGACGACCTGCTCTTGGTAGGCCTTGAACTCGGGCGTCAGCGCTTCCTTGAAGGCCACGGCCTTGCCGCCAATCACGTGCATCAAGGGGCCGCCTTGGATGCCGGGGAAGATGGCGCTGTTGATCTTCTTGGCGATGGCTTCGTCGTTCATCAAGATGATGCCGCCGCGCGGGCCGCGCAAGCTCTTGTGGGTGGTAGAGGTCACCACGTCTGCGTGGGGCACGGGGTTGGGATAGGCGCCTGCAGCGATCAAGCCGGCATAGTGGGCCATGTCCACCATGAAATAGGCGCCGACTTCCTTGGCGATCTTGGCGAAGCGCCCGAAATCGATGCGCAAGGCATAGGCCGAGGCGCCGGCGATGATCAGCTTGGGCTTGTGTTCACGGGCCTTGGCTTCCATGGCCTCGTAGTCGATGGCTTCGTTGGCATCCAGGCCATAGCTCACCACCTTGAACCACTTGCCCGACATGTTCAGCGGCATGCCGTGGGTCAAGTGGCCGCCTTCGGCCAGGCTCATGCCCAAAATCGTGTCGCCAGGCTGCAGCAGGCCGAAGAAGACGGCTTGGTTGGCCTGCGAGCCGGAGTTCGCCTGCACATTGGCGAAGTTGGCGCCAAACAACTGCTTCACACGGTCGATGGCCAGTTGCTCGACCACATCAACGTTTTCGCAGCCACCGTAGTAGCGCTTGCCGGGGTAGCCCTCAGCGTACTTGTTGGTCAGTTGCGAGCCCTGCGCTTCCATCACGGCGGGCGAGGTGTAGTTCTCGGAGGCGATCAGCTCGATGTGCTCTTCCTGGCGTTGGTTTTCAGCTTGGATGGCAGCGAACAGTTCGGGATCGACGTTGGACAGGGTCGATTGGGTACGGTCGAACATGGAGATTTCCTTCAAGTCAGGGCGGATGAGCCCAGCCGCAGCGGCCTCACAAAGAAGCACAAAGGGTGGGTTGCCCAGGCGAACGGCTGTCTGAAGCCAGGCGCAGAGGCCTCGGCCCCGCGCTTCCTAGTGGTGATCCACCTCGCCAGGCTGCGACGGTCAGGGCCGCCGGCAGCGCTGACTTATCGCCAGTCGCGCAGTGGGTGAAGTGTAGCGCCCCTCAGCGGAACAGCGCAGCCCAGAAGGCTGCAAAGGGCCGCAGCGTGGCGGCGATGCCGCAGGGCTCAACGCACCACGTCAGCCAGGGCGATTTGCTCACGCGCTGGCGTGTCGCTGGCCTCATTGACCTTGGGTGTGGTGTTGCCGGTGTTGGGCGCGTCTTGGGCGGATGAAGCCGAGGGGGACACCGAGGGCAGGGACACCGGCACCGTTGCGGGCGCCGAAGCGGCTGCAGTGCCGGAAGCCACCATGACCATGGGGGCAGTGACCGACACGCTTTGACCTGCCGCCACACGCTCCAGATATTGCTGCTCGCCTAAAACCTTGACGGCGTAGCCGCCATCGTCGTCCAAATTGGCTGCACCTACGTAGTAGCGCAGGCCGGCTTCTAGGCTACCGGCACGGGCGATGCATTCACGCAACACCTGCACGCCCACGCGCAGGTTGGTCACGGGGTCAAAGGCGGCCAACTTGCCGCCAAAGGCTTGGTACTTGTCGTTGTGCACCCGGGTCATCACCTGCATCAGCCCTTGCGCACCCACTGGGCTTTGCGCAAAAGGATTAAAGCTGGATTCAATGGCGGTGATGGCCAAGATCAATGTCGGTTCGATACCGGCCTTCTGGCCCACATGCCAAGCTTCTTGAACAATGCGCGCCACCGGCTCAGGGGCCACGCGGTAGCGGCGGGACAACCAAGTGGTCACGGCCGCTTGTTGGCGGGTAAGTTGAGCGGGGTCCACCGCCAAGGCGCGGGCGAGTGACAGGTGCTCGGGGTCATCCGGCATCGCTACATAGTCGGCAACCGCTACACCTGCTTGGCCACCATGCCGCTCCTGCAGCCAGCCCAGCACTTCACGCTCCATGCTCAGGCGCAGGTCTGCACGCCCGGCGGCAAACATGGCGATGGCAATCACCAACAGGCCCACCAAGGCCAGCATGTTGTGGCTGACTTCGAGCAGACCGTGGCCGACATCTTTAGCAAACACCGTGATGGCGTTTTGACTGCTCGTCACCATGCGCTTGATCCATTGAACCTGGGGCATCAGCTTCCTTTGCGTCGCACTACAAGTGCCCTAGGCACATCGGGGCCATCGGGGCATGGGTGCCCAGCAGGGTGGCTTGCAGTGGCGATAATCGTCTGCCTATGGGGCACTGGCCACTCTGTGGACAGGGACCCGGCGGCGGGAGGGGCTTTCCCTAAAGGGCTCAAAACGACGGAGCCAGGGTTAACCCGTAATGGTTTGCGTTGGCGCATTGTAGAGAGTGCCCAAATAACCAGTCAAGCATAAAGAAACGTCCTCTTATTACTCAATTCAATGAAATACCGTGATTTAAGAGACTTCATCAGCGGATTGGAACGTGGCAAGGAGTTGCAGCGCGTCAGCGTGCCGGTGTCTCCGCACTTGGAGATGACCGCGCTGTGCGACAAAGTCTTGCGGGCTGAAGGCCCGGCGCTGCTGTTTGAGCGCCCGACGGGATTCAGCAGCCCGGTGCTCGGAAACCTCTTTGGCACGCCACGTCGCGTGGCGCTGGGCATGGGTGCGGAGTCGGTGTCAGACCTGCGTGATGTGGGTCGCCTGTTGGCGGCGTTAAAAGAGCCTGAGCCACCGCAGTCGCTCAAGGAAGCGGGCAAGCTCTGGGACATGGCCAAAGCCGTTTGGGACATGAAGCCCGCCAAGGTCAGCCATGCGCCTTGCCAAGAGGTGGTGCTCGAAGGCTCAGAGGTCGATCTCACCCAGTGGCCCATTCAATACTGCTGGCCGGGTGATGCCGCACCGCTGATCACCTGGGGTTTGGTGGTGACCCGCGGCCCACAATCGGTGGCCCGTCCGCGTCGGCGCCAAAACTTGGGCATCTATCGGCAGCAAGTGATTGGAACGCGCGAGGTCATCATGCGCTGGCTGGCGCATCGCGGCGGCGCCTTGGACTTCCGCGAGTTTGCCCGTGCCAACCCGGGTCAGCCCTTTCCCATGGCGGTGGCGCTGGGGGCGGACCCCGCCACCACCTTGGGGGCTGTCACGCCTGTGCCGGACAGCCTCAGCGAATACCAATTTGCCGGGCTGTTGCGCGGTGGCCGCACCGAGCTGGCCGACACCCAAGTGGGCGAGGGCGATCTGAAGCTACAAGTGCCGGCCCGCGCCGAGATGGTGCTGGAAGGCCATATCCCACCGTCCCCAGAGGGCTGGGTGGGCGTCAGCGAGCACGGCGTGCCGCTGAAGTCCGTCAATGGCTACCTCCATGCATTGGAAGGCCCCTACGGCGACCACACCGGCTATTACAACGAACAAGACTGGTTCCCCGTCTTCCGGATCGACCGCTTGACTCACCGGCGCGACCCGATCTACCACTCCACCTACACCGGCAAGCCGCCGGATGAGCCTGCGGTGCTGGGTGTGGCCCTGAATGAGGTTTTCGTTCCCATCCTGCAAAAGCAGTTTCCGGAGATCGTGGACTTCTATCTGCCGCCCGAGGGTTGCAGCTACCGCATGGCCGTCATCTCCATCCGCAAAGCCTACCCGGGCCATGCCAAGCGGGTGATGTTTGGCCTGTGGAGCTTTTTGCGCCAATTCATGTACACGAAATTCATCGTGGTGACGGACGAGGATGTCAACATCCGCGACTGGAAAGACGTGATCTGGGCCATCACCACCCGCATGGACCCCGTTCGCGACACCACCTTGGTGGAACACACGCCGATTGACTACCTCGACTTCGCTTCGCCGGTCAGTGGCCTAGGCGGCAAGATGGGCTTGGACGCCACCAATAAGTGGCCCGGCGAGACCTCCCGAGAGTGGGGGCGGGTGATCGCCATGGACGCCGATGTGCTGGCGCGGGTTGACGGTGTGCTGGCACAAATGGGCGACTGGGCCGCTGGCGCCAGAAATTTGTAAACCATAGGCACTCGGGGCTTGTTGTCCGCGCAGACTTGGACTACGCTTGCACTGCCTCTTGAGGAGGCATTCACCACGGCGCACTTCCCGCGCTGTTGAGGCCCCGGCCCGATACTCGCCGGATCCTCACTGGAAGGGTTAGCCTTCCACAAGCCCCGCCCGGTTCGCTGGTCGGGGCTTCGTTGTTTCTGGCTCGCATAGGTGCCCTGGTCACGCGGCCAGTTGGTGCTTAGGCTTGTTCATGCCATGGCATTGCGCAGCCACTATCATGCGGCGCATGAGCGATTCAAACTCTTCCACCATCACCCTGGGCGGGGGCTGCTTTTGGTGCCTTGAGGCCGTCTATGAGCAGGTTCGCGGCGTGATCCGCGTGGAGTCGGGCTATGCGAATGGCCATGTCCACGCACCCACCTACGAGCAGGTGTGCGAAGGCACAACGGGGCATGTCGAAGTGGTGCAGGTTCATTTCGACCCGCTGCAAGTCAGCCTGCGCGAGCTGCTGGAAGTGTTTTTCCTCATCCATGACCCCACCACACTGAACCGGCAGGGTAATGATGTGGGCACGCAGTACCGCTCGGGCATCTACGCCACCACGGATGAGCAGCGCCAAGTGGCTCAAGCCGTGCTGGCCGAGGTCAACGCTGCGTTGGCAACGGAAGGCCGCGGCTCGGCCGTGACCGAGCTGTGCCCACTGGCGCAGTACTGGCCCGCCGAGGCCTATCACCAGCATTATTTCGCCCAGCACCCCCAACAGGGCTACTGTGCCTATGTGGTGGCGCCCAAGGTGGACAAGTTCCGCCGCAGCTTCACGCGTCTCCTCAAGGCCTGATCATGTTGACCTGGACGGGGCTTTCCGTGGCGTGGGCGGGCGGCGCCAAGCCGATTGGGTTTGCAGACTTTGAAGCACCGCAGGGTGCGCGTGTCGTGGTTTGTGGGCCTTCGGGCTGTGGCAAGTCCACTTTGCTGGCCGTGCTCGCGGGCTTGCTGACGCCTCAACAGGGGCAACTTGCGGTGGGTGACACCCGCCCCCTCGGCCTGAGTGCCGCCCAGCGTGATGCTTGGCGGGGGCAGCAGGTCGGCTTGGTGCCGCAGCGCCTGCACCTTGCGCAGGCCCTCACGGTGCGCGAGAACCTGGCTTTGCCCTTTGTGTCGGCAGGCTTGCCGGTGGACACGCTACGCGTCAGCCAATGCCTGCAGCAGCTTGGCCTGTCGGCGCTGGCCCAGCGCAAGCCGCATGAGCTGAGCGTGGGGCAGGCGCAGCGTGTGGCGATTGGCCGAGCGGTGATGCGCTCGCCCAAGCTGCTGTTGGCCGATGAGCCCACGGCGCACTTGGACGACGCCCATGCTGACGCCGCCCTGCGTCTCTTGGATGAAGCCGCTCAGGCGGTCCAGGCCACGTTGCTGATCGCCACCCATGATCAACGTTTGCTCACGCGCTGGCCCGAGGCCCATGTGCTGCGTTTGCCGGCCTTGGCCGGCTTGGAACTGGCATGAGCTTGTGGCGCTTGTCATGGCGGTTTTTGTGGGCACGGCCTCTGCTGGCCTTGCTGAATATTGCGCTGTTGGCCCTCGGGTTGGCGGCGGTCAGCTTGGTGGCCTTGACCAGTGAGCAGGTCGAGCGTGGCCTCAGTCGTGACTTGCGCGGCATCGACTTGGTGGTGGGAGCCAAAGGCAGCCCGCTGCAACTGATCTTGGCGGGGGTGTTTCACCTGGATGTGCCCAGCGGCAACATCCCGGCTACGACCATCACCACCTTGACGGAGCATCCCCTGGTCGAGACCGTGGTGCCGCTCTCGCTGGGAGACAGCTTGGCGGGCTATCGCATCGCCGGCACCACACCCGCCTATGCCGCGTTGTATGAGCTGCCACTGGCCCAAGGCCAATGGTGGCAAAAGCCGCTGCAGGCGGTGCTGGGGGCCGAAGTGGCGCAGACCCAAGGCCTAGGCTTGGGCCAGACCTTTGAGGGTGTGCATGGCCTGGGCCAAGGCGGCCCTGCCCACGAAGGAGAGCCCTACACCGTAGTGGGCGTGCTGCAGCGCTGCGCCTGTGTGCTTGACCGCCTGGTGTTGACGGATGTGGCTTCCGTCTGGGCCGTGCATGAGGCGCATGGCCATGGGGCGCCGCCAGTCGCCAGTGCCGCTTCGGCGTCAAAGCCACCCCGAGACGGCCATGATCATCACAAGGACCATGACCACTCACATGATGATCATGACCACGACAAGACCCAAGCTGTGCCGGTGCTCAGCGCTGCTGCTGAGCCTGACCTGAAGCACCGTGAGGTTACCCTGCTGTTGGTGCGTTATCGCAGCCCCTTGGCAGCTGTCAGCCTGCCACGCTGGGTCAATGCCCAAGACGGCCTGCAGGCGGCCGCCCCGGCCCTGGAAAGCGCTCGCCTGCTGCGCATGGTGGGCGTGGGCATCGAGGTGCTGCGTGGCTTTGGCCTTTTGCTGGTGCTGGTGGCAGGGGCCTCGGTGTTCATCGCGCTCTACCATGCGGTGCGTGAGCGCGAGCCCGACCTGGCCATGATGCGCATGCTGGGCGCGTCACGCGCTCGGATCGCCAAAGTGGTGCTTTTGGAGGCACTCAACCTAGCCACCTTGGGCTTGATCGTGGGCCTGACCCTGGGCCACGGCCTCACCGAAGTGCTGGGCCGCATGCTGGCTGCGCAACACGCTATGCCTGTGACGGGCTGGTGGTGGAGCCCCCAGTCGCTGTGGCTGATCTTGGGCGCCTATGGGCTGGCCGTTTTGGCTGCTGCGCTGCCAGCTTGGCGGGCTGCGCGCTTGGATGTCACCCGTTTGCTGCAGAATCCACATTGATATGACCACACCTCACACCTTGTCGATCGCGTTGCTGCTGGGTGCATGCTTGCCCAGTCTGGCCATGGCTCAAGCGACTACGGCTGCACCGGCAGCGCCCGCCGCATCCGGCGCGGCTGTATTGAGCTCTCCGATGCCCGGCGTGTTGGGCACCGGTCCGGGCTATCACGACCCGCGCAGCCCCTTCAAGCCCTTGCAGGAGAAGGAAGGTGTGGTGTCCTGGTCGGTGCTGTCATCGGTGACCACCCGGCCCGAGCGCAACCGCTTGGTGCCCGTGTTTCCCAAGCCGGTACAGGCCTTGAACAACCAGACGGTCAAGGTCCAGGGTTTCATGATGCCGCTGGAGCCTGGCGATAAGCAAAAGCATTTTTTGCTGTCTTCGGTGCCCACCAGTTGCACCTTCTGTGTCCCCTCTGGGCCTGAAGGCTTGGTCGAGGTCAAGACGCTGACGCCGGTTAAGTACACGCTGGAACCGGTCATGGTCGAAGGCAAGCTCTCGGTGTTGCCCAAAGACCCATATGGCCTCTACTACCGCATCTTGGGTGCGCAACCCGTGAGCGCTCCCTGAGGGGCTGAAGCGTTTTTCTCATGAGCCCAGGTTCACTTCAGACCTTGCGCCGCACCGCACGCGGGCGGGCTTGGTCGTGGCTGTGGGCCTTGGTCTTGGCCGTGGTGCTGCCTTCGCTGTGGGGCGCTTGGCACCACGTGGCGCATGCGCCGGGCTTGAAGGGGGCCGCGCAGCCGCAGTTCAACGCAGCGGCCCATGACGGACATGGCTCTGGCACTGCCGAGTGCCGCTTGCTGGACCAAGCCGCTTGCACGGATGGCCTGGGTTTGGCTCTCACCGCCGTGCCGGTGGTGCTGGCCGCGCCGCCCCGAGCGGCGACGGCCTTAGGGCTAGGCGCTGCAGCGCGCATGGTGGCCAGCTATGCGGCCCGCGCGCCCCCAACTCACCCTGTAAGTTGAGCTTTTGTGCCTGCCTGCTCCCCAATGAGCGGGCTGCTGTTGCGGGGTGAGTGCGTCTCATCCTGCCTCTTCTTTTTGCACGTCAGCAAGGCTGTAGCCTTGTTCTGCGTGCCTGGGTGCCATGAACTTTCCAATGATTCCGACCGCATGGGCCGCTGGCCTGTGCCTGGGTGCAGCCGCCTGCGCTGCGCAAACCACTTCTGCCAACAACACCACCGAACGTGTGGTGGTCACCGGCAACCCTTTAGGCCAAGCCGAGTTGGCTCAACCCAGCGCGGTGCTGACGGGTGAGCGTCTGCTGCTCAAAAAATCCAGCACCTTGGGTGAGACGCTGGAAGGGGTGGCTGGTGTGGCCTCTAGCGGCTTTGGCCCCAACAGCCAGCGGCCTGTCATTCGCGGCCTGGACGGTGATCGGGTGCGACTGCTGGACAACGCCGGCGCCACCATCGACGCCTCCAACCTCAGCTATGACCACGCCGTGGCCATGGACCCGCTGGTGATCGAGCGGGTCGAGGTGCTCCGCGGGCCAGCCTCCTTGCTCTACGGCGGCAATGCCACGGGTGGGGTGGTTAACACCATCGACAACCGCATCCCCAAACAAGCTATCACCGACCTGGGCGGTCGCCTTGAACTGCGTAGCGGGGGGGCGGCCAGCGAGCGCAGTGCCTCGGCGGTGGTCGAGGGCCGCCTCGCACCGGGCAGGAATTGGCATGTGGATGCCTTTGATCGCAAGACCTCGGACCTCAAGGCGCCGCGCTTTACACCGGTAGAAGATGGCGACACCCTGGAGGCGACGGATCGCGTCCGCAACTCGGCAGCTCAAGCGCGGGGCGGCGCCGTGGGCGTCTCCTGGTCCGATGCCAAGGGCTTTGTCGGTCTGTCCTTTGACCGCTATGACAACCGCTATGGGGTGACGGTGGAACCCGACGTGACCATAGACATGAACCGTCGCCGTACCACCTTGGCCGGCGAGCGAAGCCTGGGCGGCTTCGTCGATAAGCTCAGCTTCCAGCTCTCAGACACCCGCTATCAGCACCAAGAAATTGAGGGCAGCGGTGAGGTGGGTACCACCTTCTCCAGCCGTGGGCAGGCGCTTCGTCTCGAGGCGCGTCATGCCCCACAAGGCGCTTGGCAGGGCGTCTTGGGCTTGCAAGCTGAGTCCATGCGTTTCGAGGCCTTGGGTGAAGAAGCTTTTGTGCCCGGCACCCGGACCCGCTCGCTGGCGCTGTTTGGCATGGAAGAGTGGCGCTCTGGCCCGCTCAGTCTGACCCTGGGGGGCCGCGTGGAGCGCGTGACGGTGCGCTCAGAAGGTGACGCGGCCGATGTAGAGGAGCCGCGTTTTGGCAGCGCCCAGTCGCGCAGCTTCAGCCCAGGCAGTGTGTCCCTGGCCAGTGCCTGGCGCTTCATGCCGCAATGGAGCCTGACAGGCAGCCTCGGTGCCACCCAACGTGCGCCGGCTTACTATGAGCTGTACGCCGACGGCGTGCATGTGGCGACTGCCGCCTACGAGCGTGGCGACCCCAGCTTGGGGCTGGAGCGCAGCACCCATGCGGACCTGGGGGTGAGCTGGCAGAGCGGCGCGAACCTCATCAAGGCCAATGTGTTTGCCATGCGATTTGGCCGCTTCATTGCGTTGGACGCCACCGGCGAGACCTTCAGCGAAGTGGGCGAGGACGGCGAGCCCTTCAGCGTTCCCATCTACGCCTTCCAAGGCGTGCCCGCCAACTTGTGGGGCCTGGAATTGGAAGCCAAGCACCGCCATCAATGGGCGCAATGGCGCATTGACGGCACCGCCACTTGGGATTGGACCCGGGGTGAGAACAGCCGCACCGGCGAGCCCCTGCCACGCTTGGCGCCCATGCGCTTGAACCTTGGCCTGGCGGCGCATCAGGGCGCTTGGTCGCTGGGCGCGGGCGTCAAGCACGCTTGGGCACAGCGCCGCGTCTCGCAAGGTGACGCAGCCACGCAGGCCTACACCTTGGTCAATGTGTGGACCACCTACACCTTGCCGTGGGCCGGTGGGGATTGGCAGGCCTTTTTGAAGGGCGACAACCTGGGCAATGCCCTGGCCTATAACGCCACGGCGGTGCGCACCGTGCGGGAGTTGTCGCCACAGGCCGGGCGGGCCTGGACACTGGGACTGCAGGCGCGGTTTTAACCTAGATTCGGCAGTTGGGCGTGGTCGAGGGGCTGCAGAAGCAGGGCTCTGGCTAGGCGTGAGCATCTGCTGGACTGTCCGTCCAGCAGGTGGGAACAACAACGCCAGAGGTCTGAAGCGGCAGACCAGCGGCCACGCAGCGGCTTCACCCAAATGGTGAAGAGTGTCGTGAGCATAAGCTGTTGATCCATGGGCGAATTCAAGCGGAATTCAGCGGCCAACTGCCGGATCTAGGTTTAACGCTCAGCTCAAGGGGCGAGGCGCTCGCGCAGCCAAGCCCCTTGCTCGTCTTGCCGATAGGCCAGGCGGTCGTGCAAGCGCGAGGGGCGGCCCTGCCAGAACTCGAAACGGTCGGGCCTCAGGCGATAACCCCCCCAGTGCGGAGGCCGGGGCGGGTTGAGCGCATGGCGCAAAGCCGCTTGCGCCGCATTGGCCACCAGTGTGGCCCGCGAGCTGATGACTTGGCTTTGCGGCGAAGCCCAAGCCCCCAAGCGAGAGTCCAGCGGGCGCGAATGAAAATACTCGTCCGACTCTTGCTCGGAAGTCTTCTCAACCCGGCCCTCAATGCGCACCACTCGCTCCAACTCCACCCAATGGAACTGCAAGGCAGCCCAGGGCGTATGAGCTAACTCCTGCCCTTTGCGGCTCTGGTAGTTGGTGTACCAGACGATGCCCTGCTCGTCATAGCCTTTGATCAGCACGATGCGGGTCGAGGGGCGGCCCTCGGCGCTCACGGTGGCCAGCGTCATGGCATTGGGTTCGGGCAGTTCCGCCGCCAGAGCCTCTTTCAGCCAACGGTCAAATTGCAGCAGGGGCGTTTGTTCTGAGGAGGACTCATCCAACTCAGCACGTTCGTAACTCTTGCGTAACTGGGCTATGTCTTTCATCACGCCAGTGTACGTCTGTGACTCTCTGACAATTGCCAGCTAGGGCAATGCCTTAGGTGAAGCCACGACTGGTCGGCGCGGGCGACTGCCAGCATCCTCTCACTTGTGCGCTCATGGGTGAGCGCTATCTCTGCATTGAAAGAAAGTGTTGGCATGAAGTCGGGTCCGGTCGTGGTGGTGTTGGCAGCGGGGCAGGGGGCTCGCTATGCAGGTGCACGCCACAAGCTGGCCGAGCCCTGGGGCGAGCGCACCGTGCTGGGCCACACCCTGCACCATGTCGTCTTGACCGGCTTGCCGGTGGTGGTGGTCACCACACCTGCTTTTGCGGAGGAGGCCGCGCGCCACATTGCCCGTAAAGACGTGGTGGTCATGGGCGGGCCTGATGGGCCGCCCCGTGGTGGCATGGGAGATTCGATCGCTGCGGGGGTGGCGTCGCGGCCGTCGTCGTCTGGTTGGCTGATGGTGCCGGCTGATATGCCCATGCTTTTGCCAGCGACCATCCGGCAAGTCGCAGAGGCCTTGAAGCGCCATGCTTTGGCCTATGCTCAGGTGCAGGGGCGCCGGGGCCATCCCGTGGGTTTTGGCAGTGAGCTCTACTCCGACTTAGTGGCGCTCACCGGTGATGAAGGGGCACGTCGCATCTTGGCGCGCTACCCCGCTCATGCCATCGAGGTGAACGACCCGGGCAGCCTGCAAGACATCGACACTTTGGAAGATCACGCTCGCCTGCACCAGCAGTGGCGCACCCAAATGGGCATTGCCGCAGCGTGATGAGCGGCTGGGCGGCGCTCAGCGGGCCTGAGGGTCGGCGTGTGTTGGGTTGGTCTCCAACTGCTCGGCCAAGCGCATCAGGCGCTGCACTTCAGCATCACGGATGCCCATGCGCTCCAACTGCGTGGCGGTTTGTGCCAGGTACTCCAAGGTGCTGCCGTAGCGGCCACGTGCCCGCTGAAAGATCTCCAGCAGGGCTGCATCGCTGAGTCGTCCAGTGTGCGAGGGGTGGCGGTGCGGCAAGGTGAAGGCCAGGGCTTGAACTCGGCCCTGCGGCGTGCGGCAACTCAACCAGCGTGGGTCATACACGCCAGTGGGCATTTCGCGCTCCCACAGGGCTTGCAGCACGTCTCGCTCGCTACCCGCACGCACGCGATACACGCGCCCCACGCAAGAGCCACCGGCCATCAACGCAAAGACCAGGCCCGGGCAGTCCACGCTGCCTCGGTTGACGCGCGAGCGCATCCGAAAGGCGCGGTGCCAGCCTGCGACACCGGCCTCTCGCATCTCCATCGCGTCGAACTCACGCTTCCACAGCAAGGACGCGTAGCCAAAGATCCACAGCGCCTGCTGGCTGGCTCGCCAATGTTCCAGGGCTGCAGCGAGCAAAGGGGCCGGGTCGCGCCAGCCGGGCAGGGTGTGAGTGGCGGGTGACGGAAGCGAGGAAGCCATGAATCGCGAGCATACCGACAACGGCGACAGGGGTTTGACCATGTAATCAAGTTACACGATAATGAATGCATCGGTTACAAACTTGTTTCTTAACAAGCCTCTCGCTTATGACTGCACTTCATCCTGTTGTAGACGGCGTCACCCAACGCATTCGCGAGCGCAGCGCTGCCACCCGCAGCGCCTATCTCCAAGGTGTAGACGCGCTGCGCCAGCGCGCGCCCGGCCCTGATCGCCTGGGTTGTGCCAATGTGGCGCATGCCTTTGCGGCCTTGCCGAAGGACGAGCGCTTTAAGGTGGTGGCGCAGAAGGCGCCCAATCTAGGCATCGTCACGGCCTACAACGACATGCTGTCGGCCCACCAGCCTTACGAGGGCTATCCCGCCCTGATTCGTGAAACCGCGCTGAAACTCGGCGCCACGGCGCAAGTGGCTGGCGCCGTGCCCGCCATGTGCGATGGCGTGACCCAAGGCTACCCCGGCATGGAGCTGTCGCTGTTCTCGCGCGACACCATTGCGATGAGCACGGCCATCGCGCTGTCCCACGATGTGTTTGACGCCGTGCTGCTGCTGGGCATCTGCGACAAGATCGTCCCGGGCCTCTTGATTGGCGCCTTGCACTTCGGCCATCTGCCTTGTGTGTTTGTGCCGGCAGGCCCTATGGCTTCGGGCTTGTCCAACGGCGACAAGGCCAAGGTGCGCGAGAAGGCGGCCCAGGGCCTGGTCGGCCGCGATGAACTGATGCAGGCCGAACAGGCCGCCTATCACAGCCCTGGCACCTGCACGTTCTACGGCACGGCCAACTCCAACCAGATGTTGTTGGAAGCCATGGGCTTGCATGTGCCGGGCAGCGCCTTTATTCATCCGCATGACCCACTGCGAAAAGCTTTGACCCAAGAGGCCGTCAGCACGGTATTGAGCCTGACCCGCCAGCAGCGCGACCTGCCCATCGGCCACTTGGTGGATGAGCGCTGCATCGTCAACGCCATGATCGCCTTGCTGGCCACGGGCGGCTCTACCAACCACCTGATCCACTGGATCGCTGTGGCGCGCTCGGCGGGTATCTTGATCGACTGGGGCGATTTCTCTGAACTCTCCGGTGTCATCCCCCTGCTGTCGCGGGTCTACCCCAACGGCGCGGCCGATGTGAATCACTTCCAAGCGGCGGGTGGGCCGGCTTTTGTGCTGCGCGAGTTGCGCGAGAACGGCCTGCTGCATGCTCATGTCGGCACCGTCGCCGCCGGCGGTATCGCCGCCTACGGCCAAAAGCCAGTGCTGGACGACGGTGTGCTGCGCTGGGAAGACCTGCCCGCTCAGAGTGGCGACGACAGCGTGGTGCGCACCGTGTCCGCCCCCTTCTCGGCCACCGGGGGCTTGAAGCTCCTCACCGGCAATGTGGGCCGCTCGGTGATCAAAGTGTCGGCTGTGCCTGAGGAGCGCCACATCGTCGAGGCGCCGGCCATCGTTTTTGACAGCCAAGAAGCGCTTCAAACTGCCTTCAAGGCCGGGGAATTGGAGCGCGACTTCATTGCCGTGGTGCGCTTCCAAGGCCCGCAAGCCAACGGCATGCCCGAGTTGCACAAACTGACCCCTCCCTTGGCCGTGCTGCAGGGCAAGGGCTTCAAGGTGGCCTTGGTCACAGACGGCCGCATGTCAGGCGCCTCCGGCAAGGTGCCGGCCGCCATCCACGTCAGCCCCGAGGCGCTGGCGGGCGGCCTGCTGGCCAAGGTGCGTACCGGCGACATGGTTCGCCTGGACGCTGTGGCCGGAACCCTGGAAGCCCTGGTGCAAGCTGCAGAGTGGGACGCCCGCCCCTTGGCCCAGCGTGATGCCGCACTGGCCGACAGCCACGCCCACGGTCTGGGTCGCGAGTTGTTCGCCGGCCTGCGCCGCAATGTCAGCACCGCCGAGACCGGCGCTTGCTCTTGGCTTTGACTTGAAACCGCAAAACGAGACACGATGAACACGCTTGATTTGGTGACCCATGGCCCGGTGATTCCGGTGATCGTGATCGACCGCTTGGAAGACGCTGTGCCCCTGGCCCAGGCTCTGGTGGCTGGCGGCGTCAAAGTGCTGGAGGTGACGCTGCGCACGCCTGTGGCGCTGGACGCCATCCGCGCCATGGCCCAGGTGCCCGGCGCCATCGTCGGGGCCGGCACCATTCGCAGTGCCGCCGATGCCCGGGCCGCCAAGGCCGCCGGTGCGGTGTTTGGGGTCAGCCCCGGCTACACCGCCGAGGTGGGCGCAGCCTGCCGTGAGCTTGGTTTGCCGCTGCTGCCGGGCGTGGCCACGGCCAGCGAGGTCATGGCCGCACAGGCCGACGGGCTCAACTTCCTGAAGTTCTTCCCGGCCACGGCGGCGGGGGGCATCCCTCTGCTCAAGGCCTTGGCCGGTCCCTTCCCGGACGTGGTTTTCTGCCCCACGGGCGGCATTTCGCTGCAAACCGCTCCTGACTTTTTGGGCCTGCCCAATGTCAAGGGGTGCGGGGGCTCTTGGCTGACCCCAGCCGATGCCGTGAAGGCGGGCGACTGGGCGCGCATCACGCGATTGGCCCAAGAAGCGCAGGCTTTGCGCGCCTGATCAGCGCTCAGGATGGGGCTGGGCCTGCACGGCCGCCAGCCCCGCTTCAGCCTCAGGGCCGTAGGCCTCGCGCCAGCGGTTCATGATGCCGTCGAAGCCATCGAGCCGTTCGCCCGGCAGGCCGTCTTCGGCGTGCCAGGGCGCGATGCGGCTCTCGATGGCAAAGTGACTGGCTGGGGTGAAGGCTGCGGGGTCATTCAGGCTACCGATCGACAAATCCATGCGTTGGGAGTCGAGGAACTCGAACGTTAAGGGAGTGCCGCAATGCCCACAAAAGCCACGCTGCGCGAACTTTGAGCTTTGGTAGAAACGGGGCTGCTCTGCCCCCGTCCAACGGACTTCGTCTTTGCGCAGATTGAGGTAAGCCGCCCGCGTATTGCCAAACGCCAGTTGGCACATGCGGCAGTGGCAGTAATAAGCTTCGCGGTGGTCGGGGCGGGCTTCATAGCGCACGCGGCCACACAGGCAGCCGCCTTGTACCGGGGGCAGGGCAGGGGTCATGAGAGTCCACCTCGCCGTGATTTCAGCCAAACGGCCATGCCCTGGCTGTTGAGTTGAATGTCCACCGCCAAAACGCCCAGCAAGCGCTCATCGCTGTCCGTGTGGCCATGGGCTCTCAGGCTGCGCAGATAGATCTGCGCCAAGCCTTGTTGCAGCGCGGCCTCGGGCGCGTCCAGGCTTTGGCACGCATCACCCAGGCGCACAACCTCCGCCAGCATTTCGCTTTGCAGCGCCGCCAGTCGAACCACATCATCCAATCGGCCATAGTGGGTCAGATAGACGCATTGCGGCTGCTTCGCGAGCAGCTTTTTCCAAGACGCTGCCAGCGCCACCGGATCGAACTGGACGGGCGTGCTCGACGGCAAGATCCAGGCTTTACCCTGAACATCCAACTCGCGATACGAAATGCCAAAGGTGTCACCGGTGAACCAGCCTTCGGTCACAGGGTCCCAAATGCAGTGGTGATGGCGCGCGTGGCCTGGGGTGTCGATCAGGGTCAAATGCCGCTGCCCGACCGGCAAAAGCTCGCCATCATGGCTGGGCTGAATGCGTGAGCTGGGTACGGGCCTCACATGGCCGTAGGAGCGCTGCATTTCGGCCTCACCATAGATGGCCGTCGCACCGCTCCTGAGCATCTGCGGCTCGACCAAATGCCGCAAGCCTTTGGGGTGCACCACCACCTGGGCCTGGGGCAGGTGGCTCAGCAATTCACCCACGCCGCCGGCGTGGTCCAGGTGCACATGGGTCGGGATGATCCAGCGCACCTGGCTGCGCGCTAAGCCTACGTGGTCCAGTGCTGCGAGCAGCCTGGGCACGGAAAGGCTGGTGCCGCTGTCAATGAAAGCGGCTTCGCCCGCATCCACCACCAAGTAGGCGGCATCAAAGGCCGGGCGCTGAAAGCCGGTATCGACCGTGTAAACACCGCCGCCCTCGGCGTGCGGGGGCGGGGTGTCCATGCCGTTCATGGCGGAAGGCGTCAGTTGCCCAAGGCCTGGTAGTAGCGCGCCAGCTCCACAATGCCGTCAGTACCTTGCAGGCCGCGCAGGGTTTGCTGGGCCTTGGCCTTTTGCTTGGCGGCCAGTTGGGCGCGGCCCAGGGCCAGTTTGGCGTCATCAGGCCGTTTGAGTTGGCCCTTGGCGATACCTTGGCCGATCAAGGTCTCGGCCTGAGCGGCATCACCGGCGCCAATGCGGCATTGGCCGAGTTGCACCAAGGCATTGCCGTCCTTGGCGGCGGTGGCTTCGGCCAATTTGGCAGTGAACCCCGCCTTGTCCTCGGCGTCGCGCTTGTCCACCAAGGCCTTCAGGCGCTTATGGCGTTCAGCGTCAGTGCCGGTGCCCAGTGCGCCTGCGGCAAAGCCTTTGTCGACCACTTGCTTGGCTTCCGTGCTGCAGCCGGCTTGCAGGGCCAGTTGGGCCATTTCCATGAAGTCGTTGGTGGCTTCCAGGTTGCCCGTTGCCAGCTTCAGGCGCATCACGTCGAGTGAAAAGCGGTCAGAGAAACCCGGCTTGCGCGGCAGGCGACCCAAGGCTGCGGCCCAGTAGTCCTTCTTGGGGTAATAGGTCACCAGCTTGTCCAGGGCTTGGGCCTGACCCGCTGCGTTATTGGTGCGCGAGTAAGCGTCAGCCAAGCGCAGCAAGTCGTTTTCTTCAGGGCGTCGGCCTGCTTGTTCAGCGGCGGAGACAGCCGCAGCCGCGTCTTTAGCAATCGCCCCATAGTCGCCGCTGTTGGCCTGTAGATAGGCTTGCAGTTGCTTCAAGGTGGCGCTGTTATTGCCCAGCGACTGTGCCTTGCTGACCCACTGCGTGGCTTTGGCGTTGTTGCGCAGTTGGGAGTAGGCATAGGCCAGCGACTCGGCGGTTTGCGCTTGCTCAGCCGCGCTGAGCTTGCCTGAGTTCATCAGGTCTTCCATGGCGTCGGCCGCAGCGCCGTTGTCGCCTGCGCGCTGGGCAGCGGCAGCACGCATGCGGTCAATGGTGAACTGCTCGGCCGGCGTCTTGCCGCCCACACCATTGGCCACGTTGGCCTTGGCCAGCGCTTCCTTGGCCTTGCCTGCCTTCAGCATGTCGCTGGCCTCCTTCAGCGGCTTGGCCACTTCGGGGCGGATGGCTTGGGCTTGGGTCAATGTGACAGCTGCGCCGAGCGCAACCGCTACGAAAAACTTACTCGATGGTTTCATGTATCTTCCTTCTGGCATCGGTTTGTGCACAGTCGTTGAACTAAGCATTGACCATTCATCATCTTTCGCTACTCCAGTTTCCACTGAAACATGACATTGCCAGTCGATTTCAGTGGCGCTCCATCACTGTACTTGCCGGGTACAGCTTTGCACCCCAAGAATGCGGAGATAACTGCCTCATCGAGCAGTTTGTGTTCTCTGCTGTTCCCGCAGCTCTTGACGATCCGTGCATCAGAAATCGTGCCATCGATCTCTACGTCGTAAGCTGCGACTACCTCGCATTCGATTTCGGCCCGCCGTGCTGCCTGTGGATATTGGGGGCGCAGACAGGACTCTCTGGGCTGCTTGAGAGGCTGGGGTTTTAAGCCAAATGGAGGGACGTAACTTGGATCCTTCTGCGCGAAGGCTAATGAACAGAAGCCAAGCAAAAAGAGCCCAATAACAAAAAGAGGCACAAGTGCTTGTGCCTCTTTTGATAAGGCCATGGGGAGGCCAACTCTCGCAAGCATGATCAATTCATGAAGCGTTCGTTACCCACGATACCAATCTTGGTGACGCCCAGGCGCTGAGCCTCGGCCAGCACCATGGCGACGTGCTTGTACTCCACCAGCTTGTTGGGGTTCAGGTGAACCTCGGGCTGGTCGGGGGTCTGCGCGACGCGATAGAGCTTCACCTGCAGATCGCCGCGGCCCTCCAGGGCTTCACCTTGCCAATAGAGGGTACCGTCAAAGTCCACATCGATCTTCACGATCTCCGGGGGCGTTGGAGGTGGCGCCTGGTTCGAGTTCACGGGCATGTTCATGTTGACCGCATGTGTCTGCACCGGGATGGTGATGATCAGCATGATCAACAACACCAGCATCACGTCAATGAGCGGTGTGGTGTTCATGTCCACCATCACATCATCACTGCTGGAATTTCCGACGTTCATTCCCATTGGGGACCTCTCTTATGTTCCGGCAGCTTACTGACGAGCTGGCGGTTCGGTGATGAACCCCACCTTGGCAATACCAGCGCGCTGGACCGCCACCATCAGCTTTCCGATGGACTCGTAGCGGACGGCCTCGTCACCGCGAATATGTACTTCTGGCTGCGGATCTTTAACGGCCTCCTTCTTAAGGTCTGCCACCAAGGTGTCTACGTCCGGGTACTTCTTGATGCCCCAATAGACATCTCCATCCTTGCTCACCGCCAGCAGCACGTTCTCCGGCTTGGTTTGAGTAGGGATGTTGATTTCCTTGGGCAGAGTCAGGTTGACTGACTGCGTCACCACCGGCACGGTGATGAGGAAGATGATCAGCAACACCAACATCACGTCCACCAGGGGCGTGGTGTTGATGGCTGCGTTCATCGCGCCGTCATCGTCACCGTCAGATGAACCCACATTCATTCCCATGGGTGTTTCCTCTCGCTTTGTTGCTGCCGAGGCCTTTTAAAGCCCCGGCGGGAGCCCATGACAATTACTTCTTGCCAGCCAGCAGCACGTTGTGCAGGTCGCCAGCGAAAGAGCGAACTTGCTCCATGGCCAGCTTGTTGCGGCGGATCAACCAGTTGTAGCCGATCACCGCAGGCACAGCCACGGCCAAGCCGATGGCCGTCATGATCAGCGCTTCACCCACGGGGCCTGCCACCTTGTCGATCGAGGCCTGACCAGAAACGCCGATCTGGGTCAACGCTTGCAAAATGCCCCACACCGTGCCGAACAGACCAACGAAAGGAGCGGTAGAGCCAACCGTTGCCAAGAAGGCCAAGCCGTTCTGCTGCGAAGAGTTGATGGTGTCGACGGCGCGCTGCACGCTCATGCCGATCCAGGTGTGGCGGTCGATTTGCCCGACTAGCGTGCCCTCATGATGCTCGGCGGCCTTCATGCCTTCTTCGGCCACATAACGGAAGGCGCTGCGCTCAGGCAGAGCTTCAGTGGCCTTCTTCACGGTGCCAGCGGACCAGAAGCCAGCGGCTTCGCGGGCGCTCTTGTAGAGCTTGCTCTGCTCCCAGAGGCGCACGATGATGATGTACCAGCTGCCGACCGACATGATGATCATGATGGCCAGGGTGATGGTGGTCACGCTGAACCAGCCAGCGTGCTTCACCATGGCCTTCAGGCCATAGGGGTTCTCGATTTCTTCCTTCTTGACTTCAGGAGTCGCCACACCGACGGGGGGAGCCGCAACGGGCTCAGCAGGTGCAGAGGCCGCAGCAGGCGCCGCTGCATCAGCTGCGGATGCAGCTTGCGCCAGGACATCGGTGGGAGCCACGCTCAGGGAAGCGATGGCAAGGGCGGCCGCCAAGAACGGGGCACGGATGGTGTTCAAAAAGGACATGGTTCCTCCGGAATACAAAGGGTCAGAGCGCAGCCATTAGGCTTTCGCGGTTCGATAAGAGATGGTTGCGCAGGGATGGGGTAAGGTCAGATCGGTGAGGGCTTACTCGAGCTTCCAGACATAAACCACGCGGCCGGAGAGCCGCTCGGCCTTTCCGTCAACCGTGCCGGGTTTGCCGCGAACGGCTTTGACGGCATCGACCGTGGCTCTGTCCAGTTGCTTGTGCTCTCGGGACGATCCGCAAGATTTCTCGACGTTGGCCTCAGTGATGACACCCGTGGTTTCCATCACATAAGACACCACCACCTCGCACTCGATTTCGGCACGTCGAGCCGCCGGGGTGTACTCGGGCTTATCAGCCTCACCAAAGCGAATCGACGGCGCCGTTCGTGCCGGAGGCGCGGGCGGTGCCGGGGGCGCCGTAGGCGGCCCAGGCGGTGTCGCTGCCGCTGGCTTAAATTCCTGGGCGGGCGGGGGGTTCACGCTTTGCGTCGTGATCGTCGGTTGCTGTTGCACCTGGACGTTCACTTCGGGCGGAGGCACCCAAGCGGGCGGCGGCGGCAGGTTCTTGGGTGGTGGCGGCGGCAACTTTTCCGGTGGTGGAGGCGGGGGCGGCTTGACCTCCTCGATGATTTTGGTCTCGATTGGGCCTTTGACCACGTCGACCACCTTCTTCGCATTGCCCGTGACAATGGCCCAAGCGAGGATGACATGGAGCCCAACCACGACGCTCAACCCAACTCGGTTTTTGTTAGGGTCGCGCTGTGCTTCAGCGTAATTCACTCGTTTTCCTCCAGTCGCTCTCAAGGAGCGCTGATGTCATAAAAGCGACTTTTTGGGTCGCGAAGCCTGAACTATATCCAGAACTTTCATTCAGCGAATTCGGGCTTCACCCTAATCTTTGACAGGTGAAACAACGAGGTAACCGAACGGAATGAGCTTCTAGGGGGGGGTGACCGAGTGTTGAACGAGTTCGAAAGCCTCGCGTAAGGCGGACTGCATCAAACAGTTTAGTGCCCAGCCAAAGATTGCGTCATTCAAGGCCCCAAAAAGCAAGGAAACTTTCGAGTTATTCTTTTAGCAATCGATTGCAATTGTGGCATGCACCCTTTTTGGGCGAAAGCCGCCTTATACCGAAAACACTCATGGAGAACCCTCGGTACCTGCATGAAACCGGTGATCAAGCCCCTTCAGAGCCAGATAAGTCGTCCAGCCACAGGCGATGCACGCGGCGATCAGTTCCACACTCACAGGGCCAAAGCCCAAATGTTGGCGAACCGGCTCGATGCTCATCATCAAGATCCAGGTTGTGACGGTCAGGCCAGTGACGATGGCCAAGGGGGCCTGTGCCGACAGTGCACCACCACGCCATGTGTGGTGCTTCAGGATGAGGCCCCAGCAAGCCGTCAGCAAGGCGGTGAACCCAAGGCTGCGCACCGTGTCGACTGAACCGCTGAGCCACCAGCTCATACCATAGAGGGTACTGACCAGCAGCCACACCAGCATGCCTTGCAGCAAACTTTGGCGCAGCAGAGCGCCCGACAACAAGGGTGACCCGGCCGAGCGAGGAGGCCGATGCATGGCCTGTGGTTTCAGGGGCTCGGCCTCCAACACAATGGCACAGACCGGGCTGATGACCATCTCCAGAAACGCGATGTGGACAGGTGCCAGCAGCGTGGGCCAACCCAACAACAGAGGTGTCAGGGCTAAGCCTGCAATTGGAACGTGAACAGCGATAGCAAATGCCATGGCATCGCGAAGGTTGTCCTCCAAACGCCGACCGGCGCGCAGGGCGTGCACGATGCCGCCGAGTTGGTCATCCATCAAGACCAGGGCTGCCGCCTCACGTGCGACATCGGTGCCACGCGCACCCATCGCAATGCCAATATGAGCTGCTTTCAAGGCTGCGGCGTCATTGACTCCGTCGCCGGTCATGGCCACCACGTCGCCCTCCGACTGAAGGTGCTGTATCAGGGCCAGCTTTTGCACAGGCGTCACCCTGGCGAATACGGCCGTCTGCCGAACCAGTGGCCCCCAGTCCCCTGCGGGCAGGGCTTCCAATTGCAGCCCCGTGATCACGCCGGTGCTGCGGCCGAGGTCGATTTGTTGGGCAATCGATTGTGCGGTGCCTGCGTGGTCCCCGGTGATGATCAGCACCCTCAACCCGGCGGCGGTACAAGCCTGCACGACGCCTTGGGCTTCCGGCCGCAAAGGGTCTGCCAGAGCCAGGAGACCGAGCAGGGTCCAGTCAAAGCCATGAGGCGTTTCCGGCCAGACCTCGGCCGTGTGGCTGGCGGAGGCCACCGCCAGCACCCGCCATCCCTTGGCTGCAAGATCATTGGCCTGCGCCAACACTGGCCCTTGCTGGGCTGGTGATAGGCGGCACAAGGAGATCACGGCCTCAGGGGCGCCCTTCATGGCCAGTTGAGCGGGCTCTTCACTGCGGCCTTGCCAGGCATGGGTCATGGCCATCAACTCAGGGCTCAGTCCGTACTCATGCACCAGCTTCAGGCGCGGCTCTGTCTGCGGGCCAGCAATGCCGTCGCTGGCCCAGGCCACGATGGCTTGATCCATGGGGTCAAATCGCTCGGATTCACAAGCCAGCAGCGCCACCGTGGCCAGCCCTGAGGTTTCCGGCGACTGCGGCGGCCCTGTCCCCAGCAGCCACCTTTGTTCTGTCTGGCTCACCCAGGCCACCACAGCCATGTGGTTTTGGGTCAAGGTACCTGTCTTGTCCATGCACAGCACGCTGGTGCTGCCCAAGGCTTCAACGGTGGCGGGTCGTCGCACCAGAACGCCCTGGCGCGCGAGCCGCCAAGCGGCCATCACGCTGAACACCGTCAAGATGATGAGCAACTCTTGCGGCAGTAGCGCCATGGCCAGGGTGATGCCGGCCAAGAGGCCGCCCAGCCAATCTTGGTACAGCCAGCCTTGAGCCAGGGCCAAGCCTGCACTCAAAGCCAAGGCCCAGAAGCTCAAGCGACGAACCCACCCCCGTATCTCCAGCGCCATCGGGCTGTCCGGGCTCTTCAGGTCTTGCAGGCTGCTGCCCATGCGCCCGAGCACGGTGCTGAGCCCCGTCTCGGTGACCCGGGCCCAACCTGTTCCGGCCAGCACCAAACAACCGGCGAGCACTCGACGATCAGCCTCTGCCCCTGCCGCCGCCTTGGCCACGGGCAGGGATTCGCCCGTGAGGATGGACTCGTCGACCAACAGGTCGCTCGCTTGCAGCAGGTCTGCGTCGGCGGCCACGCGGTCGCCGTCGCTCAGCAACATCAGGTCGCCTCGCGCCACCTCGGCGCCGGGGATGCGCAGTCGCTGGCCGTCACGCAGCACCCAGGCCTGGGGCGTCGCAAGGTCTTGCAGTGCCGCCAGAACCCCTTGCGTTCGGTGTGCCTGAGTCAGGGTGATCGCCAGGCTCAGGAGCACAAACCCCAGCAGCATCAGCGCATCCACCCGCGACCCCAATGCCAGGTACAGCAGGCCAGCTGCCGTCAACAGCATGAAGAGGGGCTCTGAGACAACTTCCAGCGTGAGCCGCCACAGGCCCCGTCTCACCGGCTTTTGCAGCGCATTCGGGCCGAACAGTCGCAGCGCTCTGGCCGCCTCCGCCGCCGTCAGGCCGGGGCCGATGCTGGGCGGGGCAGCCGAGGGCTCAACCGGGGGGCTGGTCAAGGTCGCTCTGGCGTAGCATGACGGGCTCGATGGAGCCGCCCGCCACGCGCCGCCTCACCGCCTCGGCCAGGGCCTCGGCATGGGCCAGATACAGGGCCAGGGCATCGCCGTCTGGGCCGTCGGGTTGATACAAATAACGCAGAACATGACTGGGTACGCTAGCGCCTACAGGCAGCTCATTGACCCGCACCCAAAATCGCACGGCGCCGCTGTCTGCGTGCAGATAGGCGGAAGGCTTGTTCGCAGACATAGGGCACTCAAGGCCGAACGACGAGCTCGTTGCGCACTGCCCGCACGCCCTTCACCTTCCAACTCAAGGACTCCGCCGTGCTGCGCTCGGTGTTGTTCTTGGCAAAGCCCGACAGCATCACGGTGCCGTTGAGTGTTTCCACCCGAATGCTGCTGGCGTCGACATCTGGGTTGTCGACAAAGCGTGCTTTGACGGCGGTGGTAATGCTGGCGTCGTCGATGTAGGCGCCCAGCGACTCTTGACCGCGCGTCACCGCACAGCCGCCGAGCGTCCCCAGCACGGAGCTGGCGACCAAGAAGGCCAAGAGGGGAGCTTTGAAAGAAAACATGTGAAACCTCCGTTGATGAGCCACCAGCATGCGATGCGCGAGTGCCTTCGTCCGTGCGTTAGCCGACCGAGTGCAGCAGCAACGGCACCAAAAAGTGGCTTTGGGTGGGTAAGTCAGGCCAAGCCAGGCGCTCGCCCACCTCCAGTCGGTGGGCCTGGCGTCGTAGGCACTCGGCACTGGCTTGTTCGGGCGTCACGCGCAGCAAGGTGAAGGTCATGGTCCGCCCGTCGCGGCGCAGCACCACCTCCGCCTGCGGCCAGTGCTTGGGCAGGCAGGGCTGTAGATGCAGGCTGTGGGCACTCCAGTGCAGGCCCAGCAGAGATTCCACGGCGGCCCGGTGCATCCAGGCCGCCGAGCCGGTGTACCAACTCCAGCCGCCTTGGCCGAGGTAGGGCGCTTGGCTGCAGATGTCCCCCGCCATCACATAGGGCTCCAGCCCGTAGGCCGGGCCGCGCAGGGGGTGGGCGCTGCGATGAGCGGGGCTGAGCCAAGTAAAGAGCTGCCAGACTTCCTCGGCGCCCTGCGCGCGCTGTGTGGCGGCATGCTGCTGTGCTTCGGCCAGCGCCATCAAGGCCCACACTGCCGCATGGTTGTATTGCCCGCCGTTCTCGCGCACCCCAGGTGGGTAGGCCTGCACATAGCCGGGGCTGGGCAGGGCCGATTGGCGAGGTGGCGCCAGCAAGCGCAACAGGCCATAGTCTGGTTCGGCCAGGCGAGACAACATGGCCTCCAGCGCCAAGCCCTGCATTGGCGCCGGTGCGGCTTGAGACAACACGCTCCAGGCCTGCGCCACCAGGTCGATGCGGCTTTCGGCATCGGCGTTGCTGCCCAAAGTGCTGCCGTCGTCAAAGAAGGCTCGCCGAAACCAGCGCCCATCCCAAGCCGGGCCGGCCAGCGCCTGGCGCCGGCCGGCCGCCGCCGCCTGCCAGGCCTCGGCGCGGGCGAGGTCCTGGCGGGCTCTGGCTATCGGCGCGAACTGCTCTACCACGTGGCATAGAAAAAAGCCCAGCCAGACGGACTCGCCACGGCCCTCGGCGCCGACCCGGTTCATGCCATCGTTCCAGTCGCCACCGCCCATCAAGGGCAGACCGTGCTCACCCACCGCCAGGCTGGCGTCTATCGCGAGCGCCGCATGTTCATACAGCGTCGCCTCCGCACCGAGTTGCGGCGTGGTGTAGGCATCTTCGGCGCCTGCGGCCAGTGCCGGGGCCACCAAGAAGGGGCGCGTTTCCTCCAGAACGGCCAATTCTGCCGTGCAGCGCAGGTAATGGGCGCAGGCCAGCGGTAACCACAGCCGGTCATCGCTGCAGTGGGTGCGCACGCCCGCACCGCTGGGCCAGTGCCACCAGTGCTGCACATCGCCCTCGGCAAACTGGCGCCCGGCGCAGCGCAGCAGTTGGCGGCGCAGCAGTGCGGGCTCAGCCCAGGCCAGGGCCATCGCGTCTTGCAACTGGTCCCGAAACCCGGTCGCCCCGCCAGCCTGATAGAAGCCGGCCTTGGACCAAAGGCGACAGACCACGGTTTGATACAGCAGCCACCGATTGACCAGGGCGTCAAACAAAGGGTCGGGGGTGGTGACTTCAAGCGCCTGCAGTCGTTGGTCCCAGTGGTGGCGGCTGAGCGCCAAGCGCTCTGAAGGCGCCACCAGTGCAGCTTGCAAGGCCTGGCCGCGCGCCCCTTCAGCGCTGCCGGAATGGCCCAGCAGAAATGTCCGCTCCACTGTCTGCCCGGGGCGCAGCCTCACCGACAGGCTCAGCGCGGCGCACGGGTCCAAACCCTCACCACTGCGCTGGCCAAAGTGCTGGGGCAAGACACGCCGCCCTTGGGCATCAAACAGCTCTCGGCGGTCACAGGTCCAGTCTGCGTCCTCGTCGGCCTCGCCCACTAGCGCCAGATAGGCGGTTTGACCGCCAAAGCCTGCAGCGTGGTCGTTCTGGCTGCACAGCAGCGCGGTGAGGGTGCGGCCGTGGCCTTCGAGCCGCTGCTTGAAGAGGGCAGTGCTGACGGTGTTGCGGTCGCGTCGGTGGGCGCCCATCAGCCACTCGGCCACTCCCACCAGCCGCAAGTGCAGGGTCTGCGGCCCGGCGTGGTGCAAGCGCACCTGAACCTGCTTGACGCAAGCCTCGGCATCCACGCACCAGGTGGCGCTCACACTGAGTGTGCCGCGTTGGTGGCTGATGCGCGTGTAGCCTTGGCCGTGCGTCACCTGATAGAGCAGGTTGGGCTCGCAGCCGGCGGCGGCGGCCAGCGGCCACTGCGCTTGGCTGTCTTCGTCTTGCAGCCACCACCACTCCGAGGCGGGGTCGCTGATGGGGTCGTTAGACCAGGCGGTGAGCTGCTGCAGTCGGCTGTTGCCGGCCCAGGTGTAGCCGCCGCCGGCTTCACTGCACTGCGCCCCGAACCTGGGATTTGCCAACACATTGATCCAGGGCCGTTGGGGGCGCTGCTGGGCACTGACCTCAAAGGTGAACTCGCCGGAGCCATCGGCGGCAAAGCGGCCCACCGCAGGCACGCAGGCGGGGCCAGCGCCGGGGCCTTGTGGCAGCACTACGTGGCCTTGCGATCGGCGGGTGGCCAGGGCATGTTCATGCCGGTCCAGCCGCAGCAACAGGTGATGGGCCAAGGGCCGGCCATCGGCGTGCAGATGCAAGCGGGCCAGGCTGCGCAAGCTGTCCCACTCCGCAGCGCTGAGGTCTTCACCGCGCAGCCAAAAGAACCCTGGGCGTTGCGGGTGGGCCTCAGGCTCTTCGGCTCGATAGCTGTCCACCAGCCCGGCCACCTCATGTTGAACCGCTTGGTGGTAGGAGCTCGGCCCAGTGCAACGCACCACCAAGTCACAGGCTACGCCACCCCAGGCCCACAGCCGCAAGCCTTGGGCCAAAGTGCGCAGCAGGCCCATGCCGGCCGCTGTGGCCACGCTGACCAGCAGCAGAGGGCGCTCGCCCGAGAGCCCAAAGCGCCACAGGTCGCGGCGGTCTGCCACCCGGCTCGGCCTTGGCCCGTGGCTGTCTGCGCGGGTCAAGCTCAGCAGCATGGCGGTACTCAGGGTTTGCAGAGCCAGCAAAGCCTCGCCACTGAGCCCCTGAGCCTGCAGGCGGCTGGCCGCCAGGGTGCTGGACATCAACGAGGCCCGCTGCACCTGCAGCCCTTGGCTGTACTTGTCCACCACGGCCCAGAGCACCCCCACATCGGTGCTGGCGGCGGTGGCCCAGGTGAGGCGGGCGGTGCTTCCGGCCGCTAGAGTCAGGGTCGCGGCCAGCACGCAGACCGGGTCCAGGCCCGTGTTCAGTTCGGTGTCTTTCAGCGGCACGGGCTGCAACAGGGCCAAGGGCTGGCTCACATCGCGCTGGCGCCCGCGCCAGTCGAGGCGGCGGGTCTGGTAGTGCAGCCCTGTGACTGCCGGGTCGCGGTCCGCCAGAAAGTGGACCAGATGCGTGGCCGGGTCCTCGGTGAGCCTGGGCTTGCGGCTGAACAACAGGCTCTGGGCCTGCGCCTGCCAGTGGGCCTGCACAAAGAGATTGCTGAAGGCGGGATGGTCCTCATCTGCGCGGTCGTCGCTCAGGGTGGGCTCAAAGGCGGACATCAGTGTCAGGGTCAGCGGGGCATCACCCAGGTGCTTGAACTCCACCTGGCGGAATTCAATGTCATCTTCGGGGCTCACCCACACGGTGGTGCGCACCAGCAGGTCCGGCCACTCGGCCTCAAAGCTCACCCGGTCGGCATGAAAGTGGCAGCGATAGATGGCGCCGGGGTCTGGCGCTGGGTGCAGGGTCAGGGAATGCGGTGTCGGATGATGCGGCCGCTGAAGGTACAGAAAGTGCCCATAGGCGTCGCGCAGCGCATCGTCGCGCCAGCGGCTCAGGCCCGTGCTGCCCCAGCGGCTCCAGCCGGCACCGTTGGGCCTGAGGCTGACGCGGTAGCGGCCGTTGGACAACAGATGCGTCGGCGCCAGGGCTGTGGCGCCGGGGGGCACCTCGCGCAAGCCCCCGGTGGCGTGTGCCGAGGCGGCCCGATGCGGCGGCACCGCTGCACAAGGCCCCAGGCGCGAGACGGCCCGAGGCGAGCGCTCGTGCAACAGCGACGCCACCGCCTGCCACGGCCGGTGCGCCGCACCCCAGCCTTGCACCACCTCGCCCAACAACACATTGCTGAGCGCCACGATGGTCATGCCTTGGTGGTGCGCCATATAGGTCTGCACCAGGCTGCAAGCCTGGCCGCCGTGGCGCTGGCTGAGGCTGAAGTCCAGTGCCTCGATGAAGCCGTAGCGCCCTCGCGCACCCCAGCGCTGCAGGGCGACGAAGTTGCGCCAGGCCAGGCGCGGCGCCAGCATGGCCGCCAAAGCGGTGGCGTAGGGCGCAATCACCAAGTCGTCTGGCGGTGTGCGCCGCAGCGCCAAGCGTGGCACGCCCTGGGGCGCATATTGATAGGCCAAGGTGTGGTCGCGCCCGGCATAGGCCGATTCAGACAAGCCCCAGGGTACCCGGTGGTGGCTCGCAAAGGCACGCTGTTCGTCCAAAGCCGTCAGCGCAGCGTCGTGCAGCACGCTGCCGGGCGGTGCGGCCAAAACCAGGCGCGGCATCAAGTACTCAAACATCGAGCCCGACCAAGAGCGCAAGCCGGCCCTGACGCCCACGGCAAAAAAGGGCCGCCCCAAGGCCTTCCAGTGCTGCACCGGCACCTGCCCTTGGGCCACCGCCAGCAGGCTGGTGAGGTTGGCCTCCGAGGCCAGCAGGTCAAAAAAACCGGGGTCCAAGGCCTGTTCGGCCACCCGCAGGCCAATGTGAAACAGGCGCCGCTGCGGGTGATAAAGCATGCCAAAGTCCATGGCCTCGGCCTGTGCTTGGGCTTGCGCCGCCACAGCGTGCAGGCGGCGTGCGGCCTGCGGCGCCAGGCCTTGGGCGGCGGCGTGTTCGTCGCGCTGGGCCGACTGGCGGCTGCGGCGTGCATCGAGCAGTGCATCGCAAAGCTGCACGCGCGCCGCGCCGTTGTGGTGGCGCAGCGGCCAGCAGCGCCGAACCTCGCGCTCGGCCCGCTGCTGGGCCAGCAGCCTAGGCGCTGCGGCATAGGGTTCGGCGGCCAAGGCCAGGCAGGCCTGGGCCACGGTCAGCAAATGGGCGGCCAGATTGCCACTGTCCACGGTGGAGACATACAGCGGCAGCAGAGGCTGGGGGCTGCGGGTGGCCGTCCAGTTCATCAAGTGGCCCCGATAGTGCGGCAGGCTTTGCACAGTGGCCAGCGTGGCCTCTAGGCGGTCCAGCAAGTCTTCAGTGCCCAGCCAGCCCCATTGCCGGGCGCAGGCCGCACTCAGCAGATACAGGCCGATATTGGTGGGTGACGTGCGGTGGGCCAGCATCTCATGCGGGCTGGTTTGCAGGTTGTCGGGCGGCAAGTGCCGATCTTCAGGCCCGACCACGCGCTCGAAGTAGCGCCAGGTTTCGCGGGCAATCTGGGCCAGGGCCTCCGCCTCGTCGGGCTGCAGGGCCGCCTCGGCCTGGGGGTTTTGAGCCGGCTGGTTGATCCACCACAACATCAACGGCGCCAAACCCCACAGCAGGCCGCTGCCCGCTGCCCACAGCGGCCAGGGCGTGCCCGCCACCACGGCCGCGCCCCCTGCCAGCAGGGCGGCCGCGCTCAACAAGCCATGCCGCCGCCAGGCCCCCGTCAGGCTGTGGTCTTGGCGCGCTGCCACGCTGGCCGAGGTGGTCCATTGCAGCAGGTGACGGCGGCTGATGCATTGGCGATACAGCGCCAAGCCCACCGCATTGAGCGCACGCCAAGCTGCCAAGGGCAGGGTGACCAGGCTCCAGAGCGTCACACCCAAGGCGCGCAGCACCTCCATCAGGCCGCGATGCCAAAAGTGCCTGCGTGCGACATCACTGCGGCGGGTGACTAAGCCGGCCAGCGCCCCCATCACAGGCCCCGCGCCAAAGGCCGCGGCCGCTGCTGCCAACACCTGCAGCGGCCCGGGGCCAAATCCGGCCAGACTCAGGCCCCACCACAGCAGCACGGCTGGCGGCAGCAGCGAGCGGCGCAGGTTGTCCACCATCTTCCAGACTTGCAAGCCACTCAGGCCATAGCGGCCGGCTTGCAGCACAAAGGGCAGCAGTTGCCAGTCGCCGCGTGTCCAGCGCGAGAGCCGCTCGGCCGCCACATCGCTGTGGCAGGGACTGGCCTCCACCACGCTGAGGTCGCTGACCACGGCACAGCGCGCGATGGCCCCTTCCAGGAGGTCATGGCTCAAGACCTGATTGCTGGGCAGGCGCCCGCCCAGCAAGGCCTGCACAGCCTGCACCTGCAGCAGGCCTTTGCCGTTGAAGCTGCCTTCCCCAAACAAGTCTTGGTAGACGTCCGAGCTGGCAGCGCTGTAAGGGTCTAGGCCCCCGCCGTCTGACATCAGGCGGTGGTAGCGGGTGTCCTGGGCGCCCTGTGCCAACGGGCTCGCCAGGCGCGGCTGGAAGATGCTCCAGCCATGCCGCAGGTGCCGCCCCTCTGCACTGAGCGACGGTGCGTTGTAGGGGTGGGCCGCCACACTCAGCAGCTCGCGCAAGCGGCCCGGCGGCAGCTCGGTGTCGCTGTCCAGCGTCAGCACATGGGTGATGCCGCTGGCCAAGGCGCCGCTGGGGCCGGGCACTGAAAAATCTCCGCCCGAGCCGGTGGCCAACTGGCGCAGCAGTTGCTCCAGCTTGCCGCGCTTGCGCTCCCAGCCCATCCAGCACTGCTCGCCGGGGCTGAAGACGCGCGGCCTGTGCAGAGCCACAAAGCGCGGGGGCGGCAGCGCGTCGCCTGGCAAGCAGGGCAAAGGCTGAACGCCCTTGTTAAGCGCCTGCAGCTGCGCTTGCAGCTCGGCCCACAGGCCTGCATCGGAGGGCAGGTGCTCTTGCGGTGCGTCGGGCCAATCGGTCAGCAGCGCAAACTGGGCTTGCGGCTCGGGGTTGGCCAACTGGTGTAACTGCAGCCTCAGCAAGAGCGCTCGCAGCGTCGGGGCGTCGCTCAGCAAGGCGGGTATGACCACCAGCACACGGTGAGCAGCCGGCACGCCCTCGGGCCAGGCCAGGCGCGCCAGGCGCTTGGGCCGCACCGACTCACTGATCAGCCGGTTCAGCACGGCCTGAACCGCCTCTGACAGCGTGATGCCCATCAGCGCGGCCAACAAGATCATCAGGCTCAGCGGGAGTGGCGCCTGGGGCCAAGCCCACATCACTGCCGCTGCACTGGCTCCCAGCACACAAGCGATGTAGGCGCTGCTGCCCAGCTTGCGGGCACGCTGCAGCCACTGGCCCCTGCGGGGCAGGCCCAAGTCAGCCGCCAGAGCGTTGAACCCCTCTCCGTGCAGCCAATGCTGGGCCGTGGCCTGCCAAGGCTGATCTGGCGCGGCTGCTTGCAAACGTTGCAGCAAGGCATCGGCGACCTCTAACTCTCCGCGCCCGCTGCGGCGCGCCAGCCGCTCCAGGGCATGCAGGCTGTCGTCTTGGGTGGGCGTGCTTTCCGCCGCAAACAAGGCGTGGCCGAGCATGCGGTGCATCAGCGGGCTGACCCGCGCCACCACACCCGGCCAGTCCGCATCGTCGATGGCGCGCAGCGACTGCACGGCGTTGCTCACACTGAGGTTGTCGGCGGCTTGCTCAGCCGCCTGTTGAGCGGCGCTGGCGGCGGGCCGGGGCAGGGCTTGGAGCAACCAGGATTGCAGGGTAGCGCTGGCCCACAGTGCGCTGGGCTCTTCAGCGCTGAAGCGCTGTGCCAACTGATTCAAGAAGACGGTGGCCACGCCGCGCCGCTCCAACGCCTCCTTCTGCTGCATCAACACACTCAAGGGTGGAGGCTCGGCGCGGTCCGCCCAGAGGTTGGCCAAGTCGACGGCGGCCTGCTGCGTGGCGACACGCTCGGCCAAGCGGCGCAGGTTCTCGATCAGCACCACTCGCAGGGTCGTCGGCAGGGCC
The DNA here is from genome assembly GCF_044358605.1 of Ideonella sp. Taxonomy (GTDB): domain Bacteria; phylum Pseudomonadota; class Gammaproteobacteria; order Burkholderiales; family Burkholderiaceae_C; genus Ideonella. Next base: position 9,024 of record NZ_JBIKNQ010000005.1, on the reverse strand, counting down.
CACAACTCAGCCAAGGTCAGCGTGCCTTGGCTGATATAGCCTAACAAGAAGGTTTCCAGCAGCTGAAGATCAAACGCGCTGTCGGTGTGCGCCACAAAGGCCCAGGCCACACCGTAGATGCGTGGCAGGCCACTCAATGGGGCCGTGCTGAGCTTGGGCAGGGCGCGGAAGTAGCGGTGGGGCAGGCCCTCATGAACGGCTTGCACCTGGGCTTCGATGAGGTGGAAGTTGTCCAGCAGCCACTCGGTGGCGGGGGATAGGTCGTGCCCTAGGCGCGCCTGCTCGGCCATGGCGTTGTGAGCCTCACGCAGCGCAGCGACATTGCTGCGCAGCGCTGGTGCAAAGCTCGCTCTGCGCCAAGGCTGGGGCGCAACAGCATGGCTCATGGCCAAGCTGCGCCCATGCTGGCCAAAGCGCTGCGGGCCAAACAGTTCGGCCCGCAGCGGGGCTTGCAGCGGGTGGCGCAAGGCACTCAGCAGCGGCGGCAGCGCGGCCACATCTACCGAGTCGCGGGGTCGTGCGGACAACACGTCCGCCGCCCTATAGGGCTTGAAGCAACAGAACCGCCGCCGCGATCAACAGGGCTGTGGTGAGCAGGCGCGCCGTGGCCAGCACCAGCAGGTCTTGCGCCACACATTGCCAGCGCTCGCCCCACCTGCGCTGACGCTTACACAGCACGAGATGCGCCTGCAAGTGGCTCACCTCCGCAGCATTCAAGTCGGGCGGGGCGGCACTGCAGGCCGTACACCAAGACAGGTCATGGGCAGGAGGCTGAGACATGGTGTTCCTTGCAAAGCACGCAGCATGCAAGGCTGGCCGATAGGGGTCTGTGCGCTATCGAACGGTGGGAACCGCAGCGTAGGTTTACAGTCAGCCATCGTCCTCGCGTGCTGCTGTCATCAGCGAGTTCGTCTAACAAAATTGAGTGAGGATCTACACATGATTTTGGACAGCAAGGCCCGAACGAACCACCTTTTGGCGGCACTACCGGGCTCCATCTGGGAGCGCTGGGAGCCGCTACTGGAGCCCGTCGACCTGCCGTTGGGGCAGGTGATTTATGAGTCGGGTGCCACCATCGGTCATGTCTACTTCCCCACCACGGCCATCGTGTCCTTGCTCTATGTCTTGGAAGACGGTGGGTCGGCCGAGATTGCGGTGGTGGGCTTTGAAGGCTTGGTGGGCATTGCGCTCTTCATGGGCGGTGAATCCACGCCCAGCCGCGCCGTGGTGCAAAGCGCCGGCCAGGGCTATCGGCTGAGCGCCCGCTTCTTGAAGCAAGAGTTCAATGACTCTGGCCCGGTGATGCACTTGCTGCTGCGCTACACCCAAGCGCTGATCACCCAGATGGCTCAAACGGCGGTGTGCAATCGGCATCACTCGCTGGACCAACAACTCTGCCGCTGGCTCTTGTTGAGCCTCGATAGGTTGCCCGGCCCCGACCTCTGGATGACCCAGGAGCTGATCGCCAACATGCTGGGTGTGCGCCGAGAGGGCGTCACCGAGGCGGCGCTGAAGCTGCAACGCGCTGGCCTCATCAAGTACGCTCGAGGCCATATCTCGGTGCTCGACCGGCCCGGCCTGGAGGCCCGTACCTGTGAGTGCTATGAAGTGGTGCGCCGCGAGTATGGCCGCCTGTTGCCCCATGTGGTGGCTGAATAAACCCTTCGCCATAGCCCGCACTGCATGATGACGAACGACCTCATTGCCGCCCTGCCTGCTGCCGACCGGCGCCACTTGCTGGCCATTTGCGAGCCCATGAGCTTGGCGGCGGCGCTCACGCTGAGTGGGCACCGAGATGCTGCTAAGTTCTTGCTCTTCCCGGGCTCGGGGGCGGTGGCCTTGTTGGGCCAGGCGCACGGCCACGCCGCGCTCGCGGTGAGCTTGGTGGGGCACGAGGGCGTGATCGGCGCCCATTTGGTGCTGGGTATACCCCAGGCGCCGATGGCCGCGCGTGTTCTGTATGCGGGTGAAGCCTGGCGTGTTTCTCGGCAAGACTTCGGCCAGGCCTTGAATGATAGCGGCGTGCTGCGCAGCAAGCTTCTGCAATACCTTGCGTGCCAGACGGATCAACTGGCGCGGGCCGTGGCGTGCTTGTGCTTTCACAACATCGCGCAGCGCTTGGCGCGGTGGCTTCTGATGTGCGATGACCGCTCGATTGCGCACCAATTTCATGTGACCCATGAGGTCTTGGCCCTGATGCTGGGGGTGCGGCGGGTGAGTGTGACGCTGGCGGCCAGGGCGCTCCAGCTCCGAGGCTTGATTGACTACCACCGTGGCGAGTTCACCGTGCTGGATCATGCGGCCTTGTGTACAGCGTCGTGCGCGTGCTACGGTGAGGATCTTCAAGCCCGCAAGGTGTTCAAGCTGCGGCGCTGAGAAGCGCCGCGCTTGAGGCACCTACTCAAAGCGGTGGATGCTTGACCTTTAGGCCGGACGGATCGACATGCTTGACATCGTCCATCGCGGCCACCAGTGCGGTGACATGGGTGATGGCCTTGTGGCTTGCGACTTCACCATGCAAGCTGACCACGCCATGAAAGGTCTTCACATGGATCTGGAAGGACTTGGTCACGCTGTCGGCCAGCAGTTCGGCCTTGACCTTGGTGGTCAACCAGGTGTCCGAGGCCAAGCGCTCGGTCTTGCTTTGGTGTTTGGCTGAGGCGTGGTCGCCGTGGTTTTCATGCGGCTCAGGGACCACGTTCAGCGCGTTGCGTACGCTCAGCACACCGTCCACCGCCATGCAGGCGTTCTCGGCCCATTCGCGCTGCGCTTGGGTCTTGACTTGCCCATCTAGGGTCACACGGCCTAGCTGGGTGGAGACACTGATGTCGGTGCCATCAAATCGGTCTTTGGAGAGGAACTGTCCTTTGATACGCGCCGTGATGGTGGAGTCATGAAAGAGATCCGCCGCCACCGTGCTGGCAGCTCGGGTGTCTCGATGCGTTGATGCCGCAGAGTCTGCGTGGGTTGAAGATGACGTCGAATGTGAGGACATGGTGGCTTCCTTGAGAAGTGAGGGAGTACCGAGCATTGCTGAGCAGCGCGTTGGCTGTCGGTGCGTTGACGAACACGAGCCGAGGCTTGCACTCAGTCCATCAGGTGATTGCCCCAGCTCTGTAGCGGGCCTAGGGGGTTGCGTGTTTCTTCATGGGCCAGGATGGTGGGATGCCCGCCCACCAAGGCATAGACCAGCTCATCGTCAACAAACACCAACAGAGCCTCCACACTCCAACCAGAGGTGACGGTGATGCGCTTGAAGTTCAGGGAGTCCAACCAAAAGTTGCCGACCCTCAGGCGCGTCACCTTGCGCACAGCGACGGCGTATCCCATGCAGCGCTGGCCGGCCTGCCAGCAGTCTCGAATGCCACGGTCCGTCTCGCTGGGGTGCAGCAGCATGGCGGGTGAGAGGCGTTGCAGCACATCCGCAAAGTGCAAGCGCTTGACCATTGGCGCATGCTGTGGATCCAGCCCTTGCGCATGCACGGCGGACCGAGGAGTCTGATAGGGCTTCAAGGCGCTGAGCGATTGCACAGCCTCTTCATAGCTGGCCCAGGGCGCCGACACCTCTTGGCGCGTGCTGGGCAACAAGGCGGTACAGGCACTGTTCAGCAGGCCCCCCAGGGTGCAGAAGAGGAGGAGAAGGGGGCGCGCTAACAGCGGGTGTGGCATGCGGCGACTCTAGGCTGCGCTGCGCTGCACCACCGTGCGGCGGCGAACAGTCGAACGCTTGGCAGGCGCTCATGCTGGGGGTGACTTTTTTCCCCATTTGCAAGGACACCCCATGAGCTTAGGTACCGTGATCTTGATCGTCTTGATTCTGATGGTGGTGGGGGTGATCCCCACCTGGCCACACAGCCGAGGGTGGGGCTATGCGCCCTCAGGGGCCTTGGGCCTGCTGTTGCTGGTGGTGATCGTTCTGCTGCTCACTGGCAGTCTTTGAGCACACGCCGCCAGCGTCGCTCTCAAGGCGGCGCTGGTGCGTCGGCGCTGGCCGCATCAGGCACGGTGCCAACGCACATCGCCTGTATCCAAGCTTGCAGCAAAGCCTCTTGCCCCAGCGCTTGGGCGGCATTCAGTAGCGCTTCTCGACTGGCACGGGGCAGGTGCTTCCATGTGGCGGCCAAGACACCGCCCGACGCGAGTGCCCCCACCATCCAGCGCCAAGGGTGACGCTGAATGGTCGGCGCAAGCAGTGCTTGGATCTGGCTCGACAGGGGCGCAGGCGCTGGAGCGTGTCGCGCTTGCGCCCAGCGCAAGCGCGAAGCGGCCAAGCGCTCCACTGCGCTGAGGCTCACGCCCGCCATGCGGCCTCGTCGAGTGCCCATTGCACTTGCAAGGCGCGCCAGGGGCGCCGCTGCATCATCGCTCGTAAGCGCAGGGCACAAGCCACGGCCAGCAAGGCGGGTGCGGTGGGTACCGCCCAGAGCAGCCAAGCTGCGCTGTCCGGGGTGATCGGCAGCATGGCCCACAGCAGCAGCGCCACACCGGCCAAGACCACGGCCGCCGTGGCGCCGCACACCGCGCCCACCGTCAACCACAGTCGAAGGCGGCAGTGCGCCAAGAAGCAACTCATTTCTTCGGCCGCCAGTTGCATATAGCCCAGGGCATGCTCGGCCAGCAGCTCGGGCTGCGCAGCCACCAGTCTGAGGAATGAGTGAGCCATGACCGGTGCGCTCAGTGCTTGCTGCGGGTCAGCATCGTGAACACGGTGACCAAAGTAGCCCCCAAGGCCGCAGCGATCAGCACCGACTTGACAGGCTCATGGCGGATGTAGCTGACTGTGCTGTCCTTGGCATCGTGCAGAGAGTCGCTGACTTGGTGCTGGCCATTCTGCATGGCCGCCATGCCTTGGCGCGACATCTGGGCCACACGCTCCGCCATGCTGGTGAGTTTGGGGCTGACTTCTTGCACCAGCGCATGAAGGCTTTGGTTGACCTGATCTGCGGCCGAGTGGGTGGCGTGCTTGGCCATGCCTTCGGCAGAGTTCAGTGCATCACCGAGTTGTGCGGCGGTGGCATGGGCGCTAGAGCGCAGGGAATCGGTTTGGGGGGTTGTCATGGGGGTCCTGGGTTGAAGGTGTGGAGGTCGATGAAGGGCCTAGAGCGCAGCACGCCATTGCTGGAGTCGGTGCAACCCTGGCTTGGCCCTGAATGCACTGTAGGGAGACCCCGTGATGAAGTCTGTACGCCGTCGTACCGACAACGCTTGCGTTAGTTAGCAGACTGAGGGCCAACCCAAGCCGTGCCTTCTGAGGCATTGCTGGCCCTCAATGCTCACCAGGAGACCCCATGCACACACGGTCGACTCTTCTCACACTTTGGTCGAGACGCTCCACGGCGGCGCTCGCTGGGCTCAGCAGCGCGGCCTTGCTGCTGGGAGCCTGCGCCAGCCTTACGCCACCGCCCACCCAACCCATGCTGAGCGCACAGGCAGCCGTCACCAGTGCGGCCAGTGCGGGCGCGGCCGAGACGGCCCCCACTGAGCTGCGCAGCGCTCGCGACAAGCTGGCGCAGGCGCAGGTGGCCTTGGCCGATGACAAGCCCAAGGCGGCTCAGCGCTTGGCGATGGAGGCCCAGGCCGACGCCAACCTGGCCGAAGCCAAAGCGCGCAGTGCCAAAGCCCAAAAGGCCGCTGCGGCCCTGGGTGAAGGCAACCGCGTGCTGCGCGAAGAGCTTCGGCGTGTGACCCCTTAAACCTACCGGCCTTATCCACGACTTCTCAAGGATTCATCATGACTTCAAAGTTTCCCTTCACTCTGGCTTTGCTGAGTGCGGCGCTAATGGCGGCTTGCAGCGCCACGCCCGACACCAATGCCCAGTTGACCCAAGCCAGCGCGGACTACCGCAGCGCCGAGATGGACCCCCGGGCCAACCGCTATGCCAGCACGGAGATGCGCCAGGCCCAAGGTGCGCTCACAACCGCGCAAGCCTCTTGGCAGCGCCAAGACCCGGCGGAAGAGGTGAGCCACCTGGCCTATCTGGCTCGGCAGCGCGTGGCCATCGCCCGTGAGGCCATGGACCAGCGCGCTGCCGAGGAGTCATCTGGCAATGCGGGCGCCGCGCGTGATGCCATTCGCCTGAATGCCCGCACCGAAGAGGCCCGGGTGGCGCAGCAGCAGATGCAACGCTCGCAGATGCAGACCGACTTGGTGCGCGCCGAGAATCGCGCCTTGCAAGAGCGCCTGCGCGAGCTCAAGGCCCGGCCCGGCCCGCGTGGCATGGTACTGACGCTGGACGATGTGCTGTTCAACTCCGACCAAGCCCAGCTCAAGCCTGCCGGCCTGCGCTTGGTGGATCAGTTGACCGTGGTGCTCAAGGAGCATCCGCACCGCACCTTGACGATTGAAGGCTTCACCGACAGCACCGGCACCGAGGCCCACAACTTGGCGCTGTCCAGCCAGCGGGCCGACATGGTGGGCACGGTGCTGCGCGAAGCGGGCATTTCGGCTGACCGCATGTCCATGCGTGGCGTGGGTGAGAGCAGCCCTGTGGCCAGCAATCAAAGCGCGGAGGGGCGGGCCCTGAACCGCCGCGTGGAAATTGTGTTGTCTGACGGCGTCGGGCCGCACCGCCCCCGTTAACCGGTTCGCCATTTCCGCATCATCACCAAGAGGATCGCCATGAACAAAGTCTTTCGTTTGCGGGGCTGGGCCTGTGGGCTCGGTCTGCTGTGCACTTGCGCCACTGCAAGTGCACAAGACAGCCATGCCTATATGGGCCTCGCCGCAGGCCAAGCCCACGGCGAGTTTGATGCGCAGACGCTGCTGCAACACCCACTGCCCCTGGGCAGTAGCTTGGGGGCCGTCAGCCACGACCGCAGCAGCCCCGCCTTGAAGCTCTTTGGAGGCTACCGCTTCAACAGCTTCTGGGCCTTGGAAGGGGGGTACTTTCATCTGGGTGACCTGGGCGTGCGGGCCCTTGCGCTGCCCACCGGGGGCTTGTCGGGTCGCGTCAAGCTCCAAGGTATGCATCTTGATGTGGTGGGCTTGATGCCGCTGGGCGCCGACTGGGCGCTCAGTGCGCGAGTGGGTGGCGTGTATGCGCGCACGGTGGTGAACTACCAGGGCGAGGGCGGCCTGGTGCCGCGGCATGACAGCATCAGCCGCTCGACGGGCAGCGTCAAACTGGGGCTCGGGGTGCAGTACGCGCTCAACCGCACCTTGACGCTGCGCCTGGATGCCGAACGCTATCGGTTTGACGACGCGGCGGCGGGCCACGGCATCGTCCATGTCTACACGCTGGGCCTGCAGACGCCCACGGACTGAACTTGCGTTTATCCTTGAGGCCTCCCCGTCAACCCAGGAGGCTTGCATGAGTGCAATGGATACCCAGTGGCTCGATGTGCAGTACAACAACCGCGCGCGCATCCCCGACCATGCGGCGCTGTTTGAGCGCTGGCGCGAAGCCTCTGGTCTGGCACGCCAAGGCAGCCCAGGGGCCTTGCTGAACCAGGCCTATGGTGAGCACCCCGACGAGCGTTTGGATGTCTTCCCCTCGTCTCAGCCGGGTGCGCCCATCTTGGTCTTCATCCACGGGGGCTATTGGCGCTCACTCAGCAAAGATGACCACTCTTTCGTCGCCCCCGCCTTGGTGCAGGCCGGGGCCACGGTGGTCTTGCCCGAGTACAGCTTATGCCCGGCGGTGAGCATCGAACAGATTGCCCTGCAGATGGCGCAGGCGCTGGCCTGGGTTTACCGCCATGCCAGCGATTGGGGCGGCGACCCCAAGCGCATCGTGGTGGCCGGCCATTCGGCGGGCGGGCATTTGGCGGCGATGCTGCTGTGCTGCCGCTGGCGCGACCTTGGCACTGACCTGCCGCCCCAGTTGGTGCATGGCGGCTTGTCCATCTCGGGTTTGTTTGACCTGGAGCCGCTGCGTCACACGCCCTTCTTGAAAGACGATCTGCGCTTGACCCCGGCCAGCGTCAAACGCTTGAGCCCGGCCTTCTTTCCGCGCCCCAAGCGGCCCTTGATGGCAGTGGTGGGGGTGGAAGAAAGCGAAGAGTTCCTGCGCCAAAACCTGCTGATCCGCCACCAATGGGGGCCGAGCGCCGTGCCTATCTGCGAGACGCTGCCGTATTGCCACCATCTCAACATCGTCAACGGCCTGGCCGACCCGGCTTCACGCCTGCATCACTTGGCGCTGCGGCTGCTGGGATTGGTCTAGGCTCAACAGACCCTAGGCCCCTTGCTTGAAGGGGGCGTCTCCCCCGCCTCAGGGGCTCCACCGCGCACGGATCTCTTCGATAGTGCCGCCACGCGCCGCATGCTTTGACATCGGGTCAACGCAGCGCGCGGCACTTCAGGGAGATCCACATGAAAAGTCTTGTGCACACATTGATCGGTGTCTTGGTGGCGCCATGGTTGGCTTCGGCTGTTTGGGCGGCAGACCCACCGGCGCAGAGCTTTACCTTTGAGCCCGCAGTGACAGGGGCGACTGCAGCGGCCTATTGCATGGCCAAGCACCCCTACCAGATCCTCGACTCGCAGCGCGCCGGGCTCTACACCAAGGACGGCTATGAGCTGGTGGCCTCGCCCGGCGTGGTGGGTGCCGTGCGCCGCAACTTTGTGTTCGACCGCAGCACGGACCAGCAAGACGAAGGTACAAGCCAGACCTGCGCCAGGGCCTGCAGCCAGTTTGGCAAGGCCTGGAACATGGTGGGCAAGTCACTGCGACAAAAAGTGGGGGACGGCTCGGTGCTCATCCCCAGTGGCTTGGGTGACCTGGGTGCTTTGGTGATGAACGACCAAGACTTCTATCTGGGTGGCCAGAGCGTGGGGGCGGTCGGCTCGCGCGCCAACACTTGGCAGAGCTCTGACGTGGCCCAGGCCGACTACTGCTGCTGCCACGCCGTCAGTCAATGAGCCGCTGCTAGGGTCTGTTGACATACAAATCCTTCCCGCGCAGGAGTGTCCAAGGGCGCTGGAGTAGGCGCAATCCGCAGCCCGGGCTGGTGCCCGGGCAAGGAGAGCAACACCCGCCAGCGCCCTTGGACGCCCTGCCCTACGGGTGAGTCCTACAGGCC
>NZ_JBIKNQ010000094.1:0-10458 GCF_044358605.1 Ideonella sp. | reverse complement strand
GACGCCGCTTTTGGCGGTGCTCGCCGCGACGAAGAAAAGAGCCGCGCCAAAGAGCGCATCTTCTCCTTCCGCTCGGCCCAGCACCGTTGGGACCCGAAGAACCAGCGCCCTGAACTCTGGCGTCTCTACAACGGCCGCAAGCAAAAGGGCGAGTCGATCCGCGTCTTCCCGATCTCTAACTGGACCGAGTTGGACATCTGGCAGTACATCTATCTTGAGAACATTCCCATCGTGCCTTTGTACTACGCCGCCAAGCGCCCGGTGGTGGAACGCGATGGCACCTTGATCATGGTGGACGACGAGCGCTTCCCGCTGCGCGAAGGCGAAGTCCCGATGATGAAGAGCGTGCGCTTCCGCACCTTGGGCTGCTACCCCTTGTCGGGCGCGGTGGAGTCAGATGCTGACACCCTGCCTGCCATCATCCAAGAGATGTTGCTGACCAAGTCTTCCGAACGTCAGGGCCGCATGATCGACCACGATGCGGCGGCCTCGATGGAGAAGAAGAAGCAGGAGGGGTATTTTTAATGCCCCCACGCTCCCTGCCGGTCGCTGCCCCCCCGAGGGGGCGCTCGGTTTGGCTCGGGAAACCCTCGCTTCCCGAGGCTGGGATAACACCTTTCGTTGCGTTGCTGGCTTGCGGTTGATGTGGCCAGGGCGTCGTCAGAATTTTTAGGTTTAAGGAATCACCATGGCCCACATTTCGGACCTGATCTCCACCGACATTGAGCAATACCTCAAGCAGCATGAGCGTAAGAGCTTGCTGCGCTTCATCACTTGCGGGTCGGTGGACGACGGCAAGTCCACCGTCATTGGGCGTCTGCTGTATGAGTCGAAGATGCTCTTCGAAGATCAGCTGGCGGCGATTGAGAACGACTCCAAAAAATGGGGCACGCAAGGCGGCGACATCGACTTTGCGTTGTTGGTCGACGGCTTGGCCGCTGAGCGCGAGCAGGGCATCACCATCGACGTGGCCTACCGCTTCTTCAGCACTGACCGCCGCAAGTTCATCGTCGCCGACACCCCGGGCCACGAGCAGTACACCCGCAACATGATCACCGGTGCGTCCACTGCTGATGTGGCCGTGATCCTGATCGATGCGCGCAAGGGCGTGCTGACGCAAACGCGTCGCCACAGCTACCTGGTCAGCCTGATCGGTATCCGCAAAGTGGTGCTGGCCATTAACAAGATGGACCTGGTCGACTACTCGGAAAAGATCTTCAACCAGATCAACGACGAGTACCGCGAATTTGCCAAGCAGATCGGCTTGGGCGACATCACCTCCATCCCGCTCTCGGGCTTGAAGGGTGACAACATGACCTCGCCCAGCGAGAAGACGCCCTGGTACCACGGCCCCACCCTGATGGGCTTCTTGGAGACCTGCGAGATCGACGAAACCCGTCTGCAAAAGGAGGCCTTCCGCCTGCCGGTGCAGTGGGTCAACCGCCCCAACCTGGACTTCCGTGGCTTCTGCGGCGTGATCACTGCTGGCCAGATCAAACCGGGCGATCGCATTCGCGCCCAACCTTCGGGCCGCGAGAGCACGGTGTCGCGCATCGTCACCCTCAATGGCGACCTGCCCTTGGCGGTGGCCGGCCAAAGCGTGACCCTCACGCTGGCCGATGAAATCGACATCTCGCGCGGCGACGTGATCTCCTCGGCCGACGCCCCCGCCGAAGTGGCCGACCAGTTCGAAGCCACCTTGGTGTGGATGCACGACGAGCCCATGTTGCCCGGCCGCCCCTACTTGCTGAAGATCGGCACCCAAACCGTGCCGGCCACGGTGACCGAGCCCAAGTACAAGGTCAACGTCAACACCATGGAGCACTTGGCGGCCAAGCAGTTGGAGATCAATGAAATTGGCGTGGTCAATCTGGCGCTGGACAAGCCCATCGCCTTCGACCCCTACACCGCCAACCGCGACACCGGTGGTTTCATCCTCATCAACCGCCTGACCAACAACACGGTCGGTGCCGGCATGATGCACTTTGCGCTGCGCCGTTCGCACAACATTCACATGCAGCATGTGGACGTGGACAAGGCCGCACGTGCCAAGGCCAAGGGCCAGCGCCCCGGCGTGTTGTGGTTCACCGGCCTGTCGGGCTCGGGCAAGTCCACCATTGCCAACTTGGTGGAAAAGAAGCTGCATGCCATGGGCCGTCACACCTATCTGCTGGACGGCGACAACATCCGCCACGGCCTGAACAAGGACCTGGGCTTCACCGAAGCGGACCGCGTGGAGAACATTCGCCGCATCTCCGAAGTGGCCCGCCTGATGGTGGACTCCGGCCTGATCGTGCTGACGGCCTTCATCTCGCCCTTCCGCTCTGAGCGGGCGATGGCGCGCGGCCTGATGGGCGACGGTGAGTTCATCGAGGTGCATGTGGACACCCCGCTGGCGGTGGCTGAAGAGCGCGACGTCAAGGGCCTCTACAAGAAGGCACGGCGCGGCGAAATCGCCAACTTCACCGGCATCTCCAGCCCTTACGAGGCGCCAGAGAGCCCGGAGCTGCGAGTCAACACCACGGTGCAGTCCCCCGATCAGGCTGCCGATCAAGTCATCCTTCGCTTGAAGGAATTGGGCTTGATTGACTGAAGCCCTCACCGGGGCTGAGTTCACGGCTCAGTCCTGAGTTCTGCAAGCCAGCGCCCCGTCTCTTGTGGTTGGGGTGCTGAGCTGTGCACGCTGAAAGGATTCGCGCATGACGCTCCCTCAATGGGTGGTGGTGCTGACGTTGGCCGCCTTGGTATTCGAGTTGGTTCGCAACCAACGCTCGCCGGGCTTGCTGTTTGTCACCACTGCATTCGTCTACCTGATGTTGGACTACATCAGTATTAAGAGTGCACTGCAGCAGTTCACCAATACGGGCCTGATTACCGTGGTGGTGCTCCTACTGTTGACCATCGTGCTCGATAAGTCTCGCCTGCTGGAGCAGATGGCCGGGAAGTTGGTGCGTGGGCCCTACCGATGGGCGTTGTTCAAGCTCTATGGCACAACGGCGCTGTACTCCGCGTTCTTGAACAATACAGCGGTGGTGGCTTCGCTGATTGGCCCCCTCAAGGGCAACCGCCAGCACAGTGCCGCGCGTCTGCTCATGCCCATGTGCTTTGCGGCCACTCTGGGTGGCATCTTGACGCTGGTGGGCACCAGTACCAACTTGCTGGTCGCCAGCTTGATGACTGGGCGCGACATGCCCCAGCTTCACATGTTTGATCTGCTGCCTGTAGGGCTGCTGATTGTGGTGGGTTGCGGCGTGACGATGCTGCTGCTCTACCCGCGTTTGCTCAAGGCGCAACCTCCGGTAGAGGAGTCTGCCAGCGACTATTTCTTGGAGGCTGAAGTTCTTCCGGATTGCCCGCTGATTGGTAAGACCATTGAAGAAGCGGGGCTGCGCAATCTGGGCCATCTGTTTCTCGCCGAGATCGTTCGGGGTGACTACGTCATTGCACCGGTCGAGCCCGATCGTTTTGTGAACGCCGGCGATATCCTGGTCTTCACGGGCGATGTGACCCGCGTTGACTTGCTGGCCCGCTTTGTCGGTCTGCGCATTCATTCGCACCCCGACTTGGGACTGGATAACTTGGTGGAGGTGGTGGTGGCCGCCAACTCCATGCTGGCGCGCCGAACGATCCGTGAAGTGGACTTCCGCTCAAACTTTGACGCCGCCGTGATTGCGGTACGTCGTGGTGATCAGCGGTTGAGCGGCTCTATGGGTAACACTCGCCTGGAGGTCGGTGACTCGCTTGTGCTGGTGGTCGGCCAAGACTTTGAAAAGCGCAACAACGTCTCGCGTAACTTTGTGATCGTCTCCAAGCGCGAGGTACAGAAGTTTGTCGACCCACGCAAGAGTTGGCTGTCGATGCTCGGCTTTATGGCGGTGATCGCTTTGTCGGCTTTTGGGGTGCTGGACTTCCTTAAGGGCATGCTGCTGCTGCTGGCCTTGTTCTTGGCGACGGGCTTGGCCAAAGTGGCTGACCTGCGGCGCAATGTGCCGTGGGAGTTGATCATGATCATCGCGTCATCGCTGGTGATCTCCGAGGTGATGATCAACACCGGTACCGCCAAACACTTGGCTGCCGGGCTGCAGTTGGGCAGCGTCCACTTCGGGCCTTACGGCGCGTTGGCGATGCTGTTACTAGGCACTTGGTTGCTGACCGAGCTGATGACCAATAACGCAGCTGCCGCATTGGCATTTCCGGTGGCCTTAGGTTTGGCTGAGCAGCTAGGCTTGTCTCCCATGCCATTTGTGATGGCGGTGCTCTACGGCGCTTCGTGCAGCTTTGTCACACCGTATGGCTATCAGACCAATTTGATGATCATGGCCCCTGGCCGCTACCGGCTTGCGGACTATGCCAGGGCGGGTCTGCCTGTGGCGTTGGTTTTCCAAAGCATTGCCCTGGTGGCCATTCCCGTGTTCTTCCCCTTCAAGTAAGCAAGCGTTACGGGTTGCTTGATGGGCCTGCGCGCCGGGCCGATACCGCTGACTGATCGATGCCGTGTGGACGGTGTCTTCGGAACAAGGTGGTCATCATGGGCAATTCGTCCGCAGCGCTCTCGACGCGCTCCGTCATTCCGCGCCAACTGGCGCAGGCCTTCGGCACAGCCCTGCTGCTGTCACTGGCGGCGTGCGGCGGAGGCGGAGGGGCAGAGCCCAGTGCCGCGTCGACAGAGACGGCGCAGGGCAGCAAGCCCGTTGCGCCGCCCGCGCCCACCAGCCCGGCCCCTGCGCCTGCGCCTGCGCCTTCCCCGGGGGCACAGGCCCCCGCTTCAGCGCTGCCCACGCGCGCTGAAGCCTTTCGGCTTGCGACGCAGGCCAGCTTTGGGCCGACCGAGCCGCTGCTCACGCAGATCCAAACCGTCGGTGCGCCCGCCTGGGTCGATGCGCAACTGGCCATACCCGCCACCGTCACCCATCTACCCCGCTGGCGGGCTGCGACGGTCAAGGCGAAGTCGGCTGACCCAGCGGCCGTGGCCTCGCCCAATGAGCTGATTTCTTCGTTCTATGAGCGGGCGCTCAATGCCGATGACCAACTGCGCCAACGAGCGGCCTTTGCGCTCTCGCAGATTTTTGTGGTGTCGCTGACCGACCTGGCCGACGAGCGGGCCGAAGCCTTGGCCGACTACCAAGACATGCTGACCCGCAATGCTTTTGGCAACTTCCGGACCTTGCTGCAAGAGGTGTCTACGCACCCCGCCATGGGGCTGTACCTCTCGCACATCAAGAACCGCAAGGGCGACCCGCTGACAGGTCGGCAGCCCGACCAGAACTTTGCCCGCGAGGTCATGCAGCTCTTCTCCATCGGCCTCTACCAGCTGCGCCCGGATGGCAGTGTGGTGTTGGACGGTACGGGCAAGCCCGTGGAAAGCTACAGCGCGGATGACATTGTGGGTTTGTCGCAGGTCTTCACGGGCTTCAGCTGGGGAGGGCCAGATCAGCTCAACCAGCGCTTCTGGAATGCGCCAAGCCACCTGGATGCCAATCGATTCGTCCTGCCGATGCAAGGCTACCCGCGCTTCCATGAGCAAGGCGCCAAGGCCTTCTTGGGCACAGGCGTGGCGGCGCAGGGTGTGGCCGATCCAGCGGCCAGCCTCAAGGTGGCCATGGACACCTTGTTCAACCACCCGAATGTGGGGCCTTTCATCGGCCGTCAGTTGATCCAGCGCTTGGTCACCAGCCATCCCAGCCCGGCCTATGTGAGCCGCGTCGCGGCCGTGTTCAACAACAACGGCCTGGGCGTGCGTGGCGACATGAAGGCGGTCTTCAGGGCTGTGCTGCTGGACGAAGAAGCTCGCAGCACCACGCTGGCCCAACAAGAACGTTATGGCAAGGTGCGTGAGCCCGTCTTGCGCCTCACGGCCTACCTGCGCGCCTTTGGCGCCAAGTCGGACAGCGGCGTCGTCTACATGGGCAATACCGACGATGCCACCTCCCAGTTGTCGCAAACCCCTTGGCGCTCGCCCAGCGTCTTCAACTTCTATCGCCCTGGCTATGTGCCGCCGGGTGGCGAGGCGGCGGCGCTGGGCTTGACCCTGCCCGAGATGCAGATCACCAATGAAGGCAGCACCGCTGGCTATGTGAACTTCATTGTGGCCGCTGTAGACCGTGGGGTTGGCCTCAAAGGAGCGGACGGCAAGGCCGCACGGCCGGACTTGCAAGTCAACTTGGCCAATGAAGTCACCATGGCGGACAAGCCCGAGACCTTGCTGGCCCATGTTCATGCGCGCCTGTTGCCGGGGACGTCATCCGCCGCTCTGAGCAGCGAATCCTTGGCTGCCATCAACTCGGTGACGATTCCCGTGCCCAAAGGCAATAACGCCAGCGCCATTGAAAGCGCCAAGCGCCATCGTGTGCTGACTGCCCTGACCCTGACGCTCGTCAGCCCTGAATTCATTGTCCAGAAGTGAGCCCCATCATGACGCAACGCACTGATCTTCTTTCGCGCCGCGAGGTGCTGCGCCGGGCCTCTGCATTGGGCTTGGTGGCCCCTGCTGCGACCGGCTTAGGCCTGGGTTTGGCGGCCATGGGCAATGCGGCGGCCGCCAATGCCACGGGCTACAAAGCGCTGGTGTGTGTCTTCATGGCCGGCGGCAACGACGCCATGAACATGGTGCTGGGCTCCGACGCCAGCACCTGGCAGCGCTACGACAGCGTGCGCGGTGGCGTGGCCGAGATCGCGCTGGCCGCGCCGGGCACGCCCGTCAAGGCTGGCAGTACGGTGCTGCATGAGCGCTTGGGCGGTGCCTTGGGTGTGACCGCCGCTGCTGGTGAAGGCCTGGCCTTCCACCCGGTGATGGGAGGCGTGCGGGACCTCTTCAATACAAAGCGTTTGGCGGTGATGGCCAACGTCGGCCCATTGGTTGGGCCGCTCAGCAAGGCCAGCTATCTCAGCGGGGCCGGGGCGCGGCCGGCCAAGCTGTTCTCCCACAATGACCAACAGTCCATGTGGCAGTCCTTTGAGGTGGAAGGCAGCACGCGCGGCTGGGGTGGGCGGTTTGTGGACCTGCTGATGGCGGGCAATCAGCGGGCCATGTTCAGCGGGGTGTCGGTGGCGGGCAATGCCGTGTGGCTCAATGGCACGACGGTGCGGGGCTATCAAATGGGCCCGGCTGGCCCAGTGCGACTGGGCAGCAGCACGGGCAAGTTGTTCGGCTCAGCGCTGGTGCAGCAAAAGCTCCAAGCCATTACACGCACAGCGCCCAACCCCCAGTTGATCGAGCGCGAACATGCCGCCGTGATGGCGCGTGGGCAAGACGCTGAAGCCGTGCTGGCCAGTGGCCTGCCCGTCAATGGCCCTTGGGCGACTGCGGGCCAAACGGCCACCACCGACCCGCTGTTGCAATACATCGAACCTGACACCGGCAAATCAGTGCTCAACCCCTTGGCCCATCAGTTGCAAGCCGTGGCACGCACCATCGCCGCGCGGGACACCCTGGGCATGGGCCGACAGGTCTTCTTCGTCAGCATGGGTGGTTTTGACTCGCACGACAACCAGCCCATCATGCACGCGCGCAACATGGCCAGGTTGGCGCATGCGCTGGCCTACTTTGACCGCACGCTGGCCACCATGGGAGTGGACCAATCCGTCACCACCTTCACCGCCAGTGATTTTGGCCGCACCTTCACCAGCAATGGCGACGGCACCGATCACGGCTGGGGGGCTCACCACTTGGTGATGGGTGGTGCCGTGCGCGGCGGAGCGCTCTATGGCCGCATGCCCACGCTGGGCGCGGCGGATGGCAAGGGCGGCTACGACAGCCCAGACCTCTTGGCCTCCGGCGTGCTCTTGCCCAGCACCAGTGTGGACCAATACGCCGCCACGCTGGGCCGCTGGTTTGGCGTGGGCGACGCCGAGCTGTCCACCATCTTGCCGGGGCTCAACAACTGGTCAGCAAGCAGCCGCCAATTGGGCTTTGTATAAGCGCGCTTACAGGGTCGCGTCGCGCAGCAGGGGGGCTGCCGCATCCTTGCCTGAGAGCAGCGGCGCCATGCCCACATCGGGCCAGGCGATGGCCAAATCAGGGTCGTCCCAGCGCACCGCGCCTTCGGCCTGCGGGGCGTAGTAATCGGTGGTCTTGTAGAGAAAGTCCGCCGACTCGCTCAACACCAAAAAGCCATGCGCCAAGCCTGGGGGGATCCACAGCTGGCGCTGGTTCTCGGCATTCAACTCCACGCCCACCCACTGGCCAAAGGTGGGGCTGTCGCGGCGAATATCGACCGCCACATCAAACACCGCACCCGCCGCGCAGCGCACCAGCTTGCCCTGGGCATGCGGTGCGCGCTGAAAGTGCAGGCCCCGCAGCACGCCCTTGGCCGAGCGCGAGTGGTTGTCCTGCACAAAGGCCGTGTGGCCGCCCACAGCGTCGTCAAAGATCTTCTGGTTGAAGCTCTCCATGAAAAAGCCCCGCGCATCGCCAAACAGCTTGGGCTCAAAAATCAGGACATCGGCAATGGCGGTTTTTGTGACTTGCATGATGAGCTTGGGCAGAGTGCTGGACAGAGCGTGATTGTCGCCTGAGCTTGCGGCATCATCCGGCCATGGCCTCACCCGTTTTGACCCTGGACACCCTGCGGCGCTACGCCGTGGCCCGCAGCCTATTTGCCCCCACCACCTTGCCCAAGGCCCTGAGCCGCTTGGGCTTTGTGCAGGCCGACCCGCTGCGCGCCCCGGCCCGCGCCCAAGACCTGACCCTGCGCCACCGCGTGGCCGATTACCGGGCCGGTGACCTAGAAGCGCGCTACCCCAAGCTGGCCATTGAAGAAGACTTCTTCGTCAACTACGGCTTTGTCTCGCGTGAGCTGCACCACCTGATGCACCCGCGCACGCCGCGCACCGTTTGGCCCGCCGCGCGCCTAAAGCAGGCCCAAGAGGTGCTGGCCTTTGTGCGCGAGCGCGGCATTGTGCGGCCCGCCGAGGTAGACGCGCACTTTGACCACGGCAGCGTCACCAACTGGTTTGGCGGCAACAGCAAGGCCAGCACTCAATTATTGGAAGGCATGCACTACCGCGGCCTGCTGCGCGTGGCCCGGCGCGAAGGTGGCCAGCGCCTCTATGCCGCGCGCGAGCATCAGCCCAGTGACTTGAGTTGCGACGCCATCATGGACGAGCTGGTGGATGTCATCGTTGCCAAATACTCCCCGCTGCCCGCCGCCAGCCTGGGCCAGTTGGTCAGCCACCTCTCTGGCGGCGTGCCGCAATGGCGTGACCACCGCAAAGCCGCGCTGCAGCGCGCCCGCGCGCGCCTGCCCAGCAGCGTGGTCGACGGCATCACCTGGTTCTGGCCCGAAGGCGAAAGCCCCGCCGCCAAAAAATACAGCGCCGATGAGCAAGTCCGCTTGCTGGCCCCTTTTGACCCCGTGGTCTGGGACCGCCGCCGCTTTGAGCTGTTGTGGGGCTGGGCCTACCGTTTTGAGGCCTACACGCCCGCGGCCAAGCGCGTGCGCGGCCATTACGCGCTGCCCTTGCTGTGGCGCGATCAGGTCATCGGCTGGGCCAACGTCAGTGCCAAGGGCGGCGAGTTGCAGCCCCATGTGGGCTTTGTGGCGGCTGCGCCTAAAGACAAAGCCTTCAAGGTGGCGCTGGAGGACGAGCTGCAACGCATGACGGTGTTCTTGGGCTTGGGGGACTGAGCGCAACATTCAGCGCAGCACGACGTTCGGGCGGGGCTTGCTTGTCGAGCGATCCCCCTCCGTTCGTACTGAACTTGTCGAAGCCGTCCGCCCCTTTTGCAGTGGCCCTGTTTGAATATGCCTGCTACGGCGCGGCGCATGCTTGGCCGCAGGCCGTGGCCCGGGGCTCATGCATCGGCGGTTGGCTAAAGCCAACTGCCCTCGGTGCTCGGTCAAAGGCGTGCGCCGTCAAACTCCCTCCGCTCCCGGGCGTTGCCCGGTCGCTGTGGTCAAACAATGACGGCGAGCATGTTCTTGAAGCGCGCGGGTACGCGCGCCACGCCCTTTCCCTGCGCGCCTCGGCGCCTCAGAAATCGCCCCAGGCCACGGCCTGCGGCCGCGCAGTTCTGTTGTGGATGGCCTGTGGGGCGAGCCGGGTGGCGCAATGCACAGAGCGTGGGGAAAGCACGGATCGGATGCTCCCGCAAACAGGCACTAAGGGACGCGGTCAGAGCGCTATAGTGCCCGGCAGCCTTGCGCCAAATTGCCAATCTGATAATGCCGTTTCCCATGGCCGCTGAACATGGAAATCATCCTGTCTGACAAGCGCTTAGAAGGCCATCTTCCAAGCCCGTTGCGGCGGGCTGGAGCTTTCGGGCGACAGGCGTCTGTCCCCACATAATAAAATTTATTCGGCACAAGCTACGGTTCCACAGTTCTTAGATACACCTGATTAGGCATGAAGCTCAGCCAAGCCCCGGATAGCACGCTGAGGCAATGGGGTTGCTCGCACCACATCGGCAATCAGTTGGATGACCAAAGCGCGGAGATCGAGGCGGCGGTTGAACCTGTA
>NZ_JBIKNQ010000064.1:0-31659 GCF_044358605.1 Ideonella sp. | reverse complement strand
GCGCACACCATTGCCATCGTCAACGTGAGTGCCGCAGGCGCACAGTCTGCAGCCTCGGCGGCGTTGACGATTGATATCGACGCGGTGAAGGAAACGCCTGCCCTGATCGACCTGGCTGCGACCAGCGACAGTGGTGGCAGCAACACCGACAACATCACCAACGTCACCAGGCCTGTCTTCAGCGTTGGCCCGCTGCCCAAGGCCGGTGATGTGTTCAACCTCTATGTCAACGGCAGCAAGGTCGCCGCGACGTATGACGCTGCCACAGGCTCGCTGACCCCTGTCACAGCCCTGGCTGCGGCCACACACAGCATCACCTACTCGCTCACCAATGCCGCCGGGGTGGAGTCGGCCCGCTCGCCTGCACTGAGCCTGGTCATCGACACCACGACGCCCACGACCAATCTCAACAGCTTTGCCTCTCGGTTGACCACAGCCACTGACCTGGGCCTGAGCAACAGCGACGGCATCACCTCCAACAACAAGCCCAGCCTCTCCAACCAGGCGCTGACCACCGCCCAGTTTGGTGAAGCCGGTGCCGTGGGCACGGCGGACTTGTTTGTCAATGGCGTCAAGGTGGCCTCGGTGTGGGACAAGGTCGCGGGCACCCTCACCCCCGTCAACGCGCTGCCCGATGGTGCGCACACGCTGAGCTTCACCCGCACCGACTCGGCTGGCAACGAGACCACGGTCAGCACCCAGAGCTACCGCATCACCGTGGACACCAGCACGCCGGTGGCCCCCACGCTGACGCCCGACATGCTGGCCACCGCCGACAGCGGCAGCAGCAACAGCGACAACATCACCAGCAACACGCGCCCTGGCTTTGTGGTGGGCGACCCGCTGCCCGGCGGGCGCATCGACTTGCTGGTCGACGGCGTGGTGGTGGCTGCCACCTACACCGCCAGCACCAAGACGCTAACGCCTAACGTCGCTTTGAGCGAAGGCGCGCACACCATTGCCATCGTCAACGTGAGTGCCGCAGGCGCACAGTCTGCAGCCTCGGCGGCGTTGACGATTGATATCGACGCGGTGAAGGAAACGCCTGCAACAGCCCCAGACCTGGCGGACGCCAGCGACTCCGGGAGCAGCACGACCGACAACATTACCAACTTGACGCGCCCAGGCTTCGTGGTGGGCAACCTCCCCAAGGCTGGTGATGTCGCTAATCTCTATGTGAATGGCGTCAAGGTCGCCGCCACTTACGACGCCCTGAGTGGCACGCTGACGCCGAACAGCGCCTTGACCGCTGCGACACACACCATCACCTGGTCGGTCACGAACGCCGCCGGGGTGGAGTCAGCGCGCTCTGCCGGCTTGAGCATCACCATCGACACCACAGCACCCACCACGCCGGTGGCTTTGGATCTGCAAGCCGCCAGTGACACGGGCGCCAGCAACACCGACAACATCACGGCCAACAACCTACCCAGCTTCACGGTGGGCACCGTCGCAGCCACCGACAGTGTGAGCCTATGGGTCGATGGCGCGCAGGTACCTTCGACCTTTGACTTTGCCAGCCGCACCATCACCGCGACACAGGCCTTGTCCGACGGCGTGCATCAAGTCAGCATCAAGGTAACCGACGCTGCGGGCAATGTGTCGTTGGCCTCTGTCAGCTTGAAGGTGGACATCCGTACACAAGCGCCTCTGCCCTTGACGGCCCCTGACTTGCTGGCTTCCTCTGACACGGCTGGCAACGATTCCGACGACCTCACCAGTGTCAACCAGCCGGTCTTCAAAGTGCCCGCAGCACCGGCCAATTGCACAGCCGTCCTGTATGTAGACGGGATCAAGATCAACGCAACTTATAACGCCCAGGCCTTGACACTCAAGCCCGTCGGCGTACTGAGCGAAGGTAATCACCTGATTACCTATGCTTGGGTGGACAGCGCCACGGGTGCCGAGTCGCAACTCTCGCCTCCGCTGCCCATGCGCATTGCATTCAGCCCCGTTGTGGCCGGCAGCGAAGGCAATGATGCCTTGGTCGCCGCGGTCGACAGCGATGAAACGATCGTCAACCGAAACTTGGGTGGTGGCGTCACCATTGATACGGTCCAAACACCGACCTTCGATCAGGCCTTCATTGCACTGGGTGGCAACGATTTGGTCCAAGCCGGAGACGGCGGAGACTGGGTCGATCTGGGGGCCTCCGGCAACTCGGTGCACTCGGGAACGGGCCAAGCCGTCACCACAGCCAACGTGGCGCAAACCGTGCTGATGTCTGAAGAAGACTGGAAGATGGTCGACTCCTTCGGTAACTTTGCGACCGGCATCACCGCCAACAGCGCAAGCGACGCCAAGTCCATCAACGGCTGGGCCAACGTCGCCAACGGCGGCTGGGGTCAAGATGTGGTGAAGGGCGGTGCCGGTGTTGACCTGGTGTACGGCAGCTTCGACAACGACTACATCGACGGCGGCGCTGGCATTGATGGCCTGCGGGGTGGCAATGGCGACGACACCTTGGTCGGCGGCGCCGGCAACGACGTGCTGCGCGGCGACGACGGCAGTGATACCTTCTACTGGCGCGGCTCCGACAAAGGCAACACCGGTGCACCTGAGCGCGATCAGATCCTAGACTTTTCTTCGTTGAATTTCGCCGAAGGCGGGGATGTCCTGGACTTGCGTGATCTTCTGGTGGGCGAGGCTTTTGGCCCGAACGGTACGGTGGGCAATTTGGCCAACTACTTGGAGTTCGACACCAGCAGCAACCCAGGGACTACGCTGATTCACGTCTCTAGCAAGGGCCAGTTCACCAACGGTGCCTACAGCGCCGCCGCTGAAGACCTGACCATTAGCCTCAACGGCGTAGATCTGCGAAGTGCATTGGATCTGACGGCGCAGGCCACCGATGCGCAGTTGATTGAAGAGTTGCTCAAGCGCGGTAACCTGATTGCGGGCGGTTAACGCCAAGGCGGCTGGGAGCCGCCGCCAGCACCTAGAATGCGGCATTGCACATTTTTTGAGCTGGAGAAAGCAATGCTAGACGGTCGGGATGATGACACGCGCGTCGGCCTGTGGGTCACACTGGGTTTGGTCACTTTGGTGGTGGTAGCGCTGGTGGGCGGTGTCGTTGTGCGACACCTCAAAGGCAGCAAAGCCCCGGCACCGGCCGTGGTCACGGCACCTGCTGAGGTGCTGCTGGAAGGCCCGCTGACGGGCGAGCTGACTGGCACGCTGTATTTCGCCTCTGGTGGCGCTGACCTGCCTGCGGAGGCACAAGCCGAGTTGGCCAGTGTCAAGGCGGCAGTGGAGGCCGCACCCACCCGCAAGCTGGTGCTGTCGGGCTTTCATGACACCACCGGCGATCCGGCCATGAATGCCGAATTGGCCAAGAAGCGCGCCATTGCCGTGCGCGAGGCACTCAAGGCTGCCGGGGTTGACGGTGCACGCATTCAATTGCGCAAGCCTGAAAGCACCACTGGCGATGGACGCCCCGAGCATGCTCGCCGCGTTGAGATTCGCTTGGTCGACTGAAACCCTGCCCCTCCTCTGCAGCCGCCCGTTCACGGGCGGTTGTTTTTTCTGGGCACTGCATGGCCGGCATTCATATCACTGACATTGAGTCCGCCATCAATTGGTGGCGCAACAGGTCTCCCTCAGACGACGGCATCGTGGCCTGTGCAGAGGTTCGCGCCTTGGCGGAAATCTATGCCTTGATGGTGTACTACCGCGAGCCCGAGGCGGATGAAGACACCATGCCCCCCCGAGCCCGAGAGGCCTGGCTGGCTTGGTATCAGCACACGCCCGATGCCCCGTGCATCGCCATCTGCTCCACGGCCCAAGGTGACCCTTTGTGCAAGGGCTGCGGCCGCACTGAAGACGAAGTGCAGCATTGGCCGGTGATGAGCCCCGGAGAGAAGCGGCAAGTGTGGCGCCGCATCACCCTGGAAGCCAAGGCCTGGCGCTTCAACCGCTATGCCGAACGGGCTCGGGAGGGTGCCTTGGCAGCTCAAGCAGGCTCTGGCGCGCCAGCGTCTGACTCAGCCCCAGCCCCGCATGCCTGAGACCGCAGTGGCCCACACGCCCAGCCGCTTTGGTGACAACCTCGGCCGCATCTTGAAGCAGGCTTGGCCGGTGTTTGTGGGCTCGATTGCCGTGCTGGCCTATGGCACGGTGGACACCTTGCTTGTCGCCCGGGTTTCACCGGAAGACTTGGCCGCCCTGGCCATCGGCATGTCGGTCTACATCACCATCTTCATCGGCTTCATGGGGGTGGTGCTGGCCATCTCACCCACGGTCGGTCAACTTTATGGTGCCCGGAAACTCCGCGCAGCCGGAGAGCAGGTGCATCAAGCGGTGTGGGTCGCCTTGGGGCTTTCGCTGCAGGGCAGCAGCTTGCTCTTGTTCCCAGAGCCGCTCTTGGCCCTGGCCCAGCCTACGGCAGAAGTCCGCGCCAAAGTCCAGGCCTATCTGTCGGCCCTGGCAGTGTCTTTGCCTGCGGCCCTGCTTTTCACCGTCTATCGCGGTTTCAACACCGCCATTTCTCGGCCCAAGGCCGTGATGGTGCTGCAACTATTGGGCTTGTTGGTGAAGATCCCGCTGTCCACCGTGGCGGTCTTGGGCTTGCCCGCCTGGGGGCTCCCGGCATTGGGCGTGCAGGGCTGCGGCTGGGCCACTGCCGTGGCCATGTGGAGCCAGTTGGCCCTGGCCTGGTGGTGGATGCGCCGCGACAGCCACTACCAGCCCTTTGAGCTGTGGGCGCGTGGCCTGCACGCGCCGCATGCGGCCTCCCTCAAGGCACTGCTGCGTCTGGGAGTTCCCATGGGCATGAGCATCTTGGTGGAGGTCACGGGCTTCAGCTTCATGGCTTTGTTCATCGCCCGCACCGGCGCTTTGGCGGTGGCCGGACATCAAGTGGCCATCAATGTCGTGACGCTGATGTTCATGATGCCCATGGCCGTTGCCAATGCCACCAGCACCTTAGTGGCCCAGCGTGTAGGCGCAGCCGATGTGGCGGATGCTCGGCGCTTGGGCTGGCACGGCTTGCTGCTGGGCGCGGGCATTGCCACCGCCGTGGGCCTGATGGTGCATTTGAGCCAGCGGCAGATTGTGGCGCTCTACACGCCTGACGCCGCCATTGCGGCAGCCGCCCTGCCCTTGCTGACCTGGGTGGCCTTGTTCCATGTGGCCGATGCCACCCAAACCGTTGCCGCCTTTGTGCTGCGCGCCTGGCGTGTGGCCACCGTGCCCATGCTGATCTATGTGGCCGCCCTCAGTGGCGTGGGCTTGGGGGGCGGCTATGTGCTGGCCTTCAATGTGCCGGGCAATGTCCCGGCATCTTGGCAAGGCGCCCAGGGCTTTTGGATCAGCAGCACACTGGGGCTGATGATTGCGGCGGTGGCGATGGTCAGCCTGATGGCCTGGACCTTGCGGTCCAAAGGCCAGAACCTCAAGCCTGTGGCAGCCTGATCACAAAGCAGCTGCCGCCGCCCGAATTGGGCTCGCAAAACACGCTGCCTTGGTGGCGCTGGGCGATCTGCTTGACCAGCGAGAGCCCCAAGCCCACGCCACCTTCGCGCTCGGCATGGCCCGGCATGCGATAGAAGGGCTCGAAGATTTTCTCGCGCTGATCTTCGGGCACACCCGGGCCGCGGTCACACACCCGAATGTCCACAAAACCGGGCTTTGGAGATGGCTGCACCTGCAGCAACACTTCATCACCAGCATAGCGCCGCGCGTTCTCTAGGAGGTTGCGCACTGCGCGGCGCAGCAAACGCTCGTTGCCCCATATCGGGTCGTTGTCCCCTTGCAGCGGCACATCCAGCCGAGCGCCTTCTTCGGCCAGCAAAGCCATCAGGTCGATGCGGTCGCGCACATCCACCGCCGCACCGGCGTCCAGGCGGCTGGAAAGCAGCACCTCTTCGACCAGCGCATCCAACTCCGACACATTGGTGTCGATCTCTGTCTTCAAAGACGCCCTCTGCGCAGGCCCAGCCGACTCAAACATCTCCACCGCCATGCGCAAGCGCGCCAGGGGCGAACGCAGTTCATGGCTGGCATTCGCGAGCAGGCGTTGATGGGTTTGCACCAGGGTCTCTATGCGCTCTGCTGCGCGGTTAAAGCTATGGGCCACGGCGGCCACTTCATCGCTGCCTTCGGCCTGAATGCGGTGGTGCAAGGCTCCGGCGCCGAAGGCCTCCACGCCCTGCTGCAGCAACTCCAACCGGCGCGTCAGGCTGCGCACAATCGGCCAAGCCCCTGCGGCCACGCCCAAGAACAGCAGGCCCAGCAGCAGCAGCAAACTCAAGCTGGCAGGCCAATCCGGGGGCACCGCCACAGGTAAGCCCAAAAAGGTGGGGCGATCCGGGCTTGCAGCCGCCCGATTAGCCCCTTCTGCCCCAAGCCCAGCCTGACCCGCTTCCGGGGCGTCCAAATCTCTGGCTTTACGCCCACCAGGTCGAACCAGCCAAAGCGTGCGGCCATCGTCCAGCCGAATAGCGACGACGCGACTCAATCCACCGGGCTCTACCTCCCGTCGCATGAAGGAGTCTGATGCGCCGATGCGCGCGCCACCCGGTGCATCCAGCGCCAAGGGCAAGCGCAGACGACGGGACCATTCTTTGAGGGCATCGGCCTGCGATTGCGGCGTCTCCCAGGCCTCAGGCAGAGAGCCCTGCAGCAACTCGCCCCAGGCAGCCATGCGCTCGGCCACTTGCGCATCGGAGCGCACACGCTCCTGATCCAAATGCCGCTGAACCAACCAGCCCGACGCCAGCGCAAACAGCGCCAGCGCCGCCACCACCGTGAGCCAAATCCGCAGGTAAAGAGATTTCAATCGCCGTCCTGCTTGCGGGCAAAGACATAGCCCGAGCCGCGCACGGTCAGCACCCGCTTGGGCGTCTTGGGGTCTTCTTCAATGACGGCGCGAATCCGCGAGATGTGCACATCGATGGAGCGATCAAAGGCCTCCAGCGGATGGCCCTTGAGCGCATCCATGATCTGGTCGCGGGTCAGCACCCGACCGGGGCTTTGCGCCAGTACCACCAGCAAGTCGAACTGATGACCGGTCAGGTCGCAGCGCTGGCCTTGCAAGCGGGCTTCGCGCGCGCCCAGGTCAATCTCCAGGTGGCCAAAGCGCAGCACGTCGTCATCGGCGGCCTCGGGCGTGGCGCGGCGCAACAGGGCTTTGACGCGGGCCAGTAACTCGCGGGGCTCAAAGGGCTTGGGCAGATAGTCGTCGGCGCCAATCTCCAGGCCAATGATGCGGTCAGTGGGCTCGCCGCGCGCCGTCAACATCAGCAAGGGCAGGCGCCGCGTGCGGGCGTCTGCGCGCAGCTCTCGGGTCAGGTCCAGACCATCGCCGTCCGGCAGCATCAGGTCCAGCACCAAGGCGTCGTAGTTGGTTTGGCGCAGGCGCTCACGGCCTTGGGCCAGGCTGCCGGCAGCGTCCACCTCATAGCCGTGGCCGCGCAGGTAGTCGCCCACCATGCTGGTCAGGCGCGCATCATCATCAATCAACAACAGCTTGGCCGTCATGGTGTCCAGCGAAGAATCTCGGCCGCCAAAGGCAAACGGGTTGCTGCGGACCGTGGTCATGGAAGGGTGCATGGTAGTGCTCAAAAGCAAAGTTGACAGCCCCCAAAGCGGGACTGCTGTGTACTCTGCACGAGCCATGTGAGCCCTCAGTCACCTGCTTGTAAAGATGGGTGAATTGATCAGCCTTGATCAGCCTTTGACACTGGGCTGGCGATCAAAAAAACAGCCAGCACGCCGCCTCAGGCCCAAAGTGAGGCTGTGGATGATCGCAATGGCGATGTTGCTGATGACCAAGAGGTCAGCGACCGCATGGCCGCTTGGCACGTGATCGAATCACACTAAGCCTTATAAAAAATAGGGTTTCTGTGCAGCCACTCTGACCAAATCAGAAACAAGCCCGCCTCTAACGAGAGAAAACCGCAAACCCGAGTGAAATGAATGTTACCGAGCGAGTATCTTGCTCCTCGAAACGCTGGCTTGGAAATCCAGTGAAGATCGGGAATCTATTCAAATGGGGAGTTCGTTTCAAAGTACTCAGCAAGTTCGAAGTTGCAAGGGCCGTACTCGATGCGCGCGCATTAAAGTCCGGCGCACTCGGTGTGGCACTTCTGCCTGTCTTCAAGTGCGGCCTTCACGCCGAACACCTTGCACCGAGATTCAGGATCTTTCCTTATGCGCTCACATCAGCTGTCCTACGTGTTCGATGAGTAACGAAGCCATGAAGACCACTACAAGCACTTTGGTGAAGCCAGGGGTGCTGTCCACCATCGGCAGGACGCCCTTGATTCGGCTAGATAACTTGTTTGCGGGCAGCGGGCTTGAAGTCTTTGCAAAGCTGGAGGCCTTTAACCCGGGCGGCTCGATGAAAGACCGACCCGCCCTCCGCATGGTCCAGGAGGCCTTGGCTGCGGGCACTTTGGAGCCTGATTCGGTCATTGTGGAGTCCAGCTCCGGCAATTTGGCGATCGGACTAGCGCAAGTCGCTTGTGCTCTGGGGCTGCGTTTGATCGTGGTGGTTGACCCGAAGATCACCCAAGCCAATCTGAAGATCTTGAGAGCCTATGGCGTGCAGATTGATACCGTCAATACGCCAGATCCAGAGACCGGGGAATACCTGTCAGCGCGTCGAAAGCGTGTGAGCCACTTGCTGGCCAGCATACCGGGGGCCATCAACCTGAATCAGTATGCCAACCCCGACAACCCTGCCGCTCATCGCATCGGCACGGCCAGTGAGATCCTGGATGCCCTGGAGAACAGTGTGGATGTCCTGTTGGTGTCGGTCAGCACCTGCGGCAGTCTCAAAGGAGTTAGGCAGGCCTTGCGCGAGCGCAGCTTATCGCCGCAGTTACTGGCGGTGGACGCGGCTGGCTCTGTCATCTTCGGTCAACGCGGACCACGCCTACTTGCCGGCCATGGCGCTGGCATCATGCCCGAGCACATGAGCGACGACCTGGCCGACGAAGGTGTCTTGGTGACTGATGCAGACTGCGTGGCCGGTTGCCGAGCATTGGTTCGGCGCGAAGCCATTTTGGCCGGTGCGTCGAGTGGCGGTATCGTCGCGGCCATGGCTCGCCTGCGTCATCGCTGGGCACCCGGCACCCGGGTGGCCGCCATCTTTCCCGATCGCGGCGAACGATATCTGGACACCGTTTTCGATGATGCTTGGTGCATGCGTCACTTCGGTGGTGTGCCGCCACTGTTTGAACCGACTGAACAAAACTCCTGATGCAAACCTCAACCCCCTACTCCCGCGAGCTCACGCTGCTGGGGCTCAATGACGTGGCCGCTCAACTGCAGGGCCAAGAGCTGGCCCTGATCGACTTGGCCGCTCAGGCTTATGTCACCCACAGCCGAGGTGACTCTCGCCTGCCGCAGTCTGAGTATCTTCGCTTCCCCAACTTAGAGCGCGAGCGCATCATTCCCAAGGCGGGCTACCTGGGGGGTGCTCACCCGGCTGCCGGCATTAAGTGGATCTCTTCATTCCCAGACAACGTGGGCCGAGGCATGCCACGAGCCTCTGCGCTCATCATTCTCAATAGCGTGCAGGATGGCCGACCGACCACCGTCATGGAAGGCTCGCTCATCAGTGGTCAGCGCACCGCAGCCTCCGCCGCTTTGGCAGCCCGCCTGCTGCATCAGGGCGACAGAGTCAAACGATTCGGACTGGTCGGTTGCGGCCCCATCAATCGGGAGGTGCTTCGCTTTGTGTTGGCTGACCGACGGCCCATTGATGGACTGGGCCTGTTCGATCTCGACTCAGCACGCGCCGAGGCCTTTGCACAGGAAGCCCGTGAAGCCGGATTTACCAAGTCGATCGAGCAGTTCGGCTCGGCCGATGATCTTCTCGCCGACTGCGAACTGGTCAGCTTTGCCACCTCGGCCGTCGTACCAAGCGTGAGCACTTTGTCCATGTGCCCTCCGAACAGCACGATCCTGCATGTCTCCTTGCGTGACTTTACGCCGGAGGCGATCTTGGAAGCGGACAACATTGCTGATGATGTCGAGCATGTGCTGCAAGCGAACACCTCGCTGCATCGAACCCAGCAACTATTGGGGCACAGCGACTTTCTCCGCGGGACGCTGGCCCAAGTCATTGAAGGGATGACCCCAGCCCGGGCGGGCGGCCGGCCGGTGATGTTCAATCCCTTTGGCTTGGCCGCGCTAGACCTCGCTTTCGCAGAGTTTGTGGCCCGTACCTGCAGAGCAGCCGGGCGCGGTGCCGTCATTCCCGACTTCTTGCCGTGACCAAAACGATGATGAACAACAGCGCAATGATGTCGCCCTGGGCTGGATTTCAAGCCGCTTGTCAGGCCAACCCTGACGCCACAGCCCTGGAGATCGCTGACCAGCAGTGGACTTACAAGGACATCGACGTCTGGTGTGGTCGCCTGATGGGCGCATTACTCGACGTGCTTCAAGACAAGGACAGGCCCCAGAAGGTGGCCGTGCTGGCCTCGCGCTCGCTCACAGCGTATGCGGGCAGCTTGGCCGTGTTAGCGCTGGGCGCGACCCACGTGGCCCTGAACCCGGCCTACCCCCCTGAGCGCAATGCTGCGATCCTGAGGCGCGCAGGCATTTCCACAATTCTGGTTGGGCCTGAAGGCCTAGCCCTTGTCGAACCGCTGGCTGCGCTGCTGGGCACTCCCGTCACAGTGCTGGCACCCCTGTCGTGCTTTGAGCCTCAAGCACTAGGTATTCAGCGCGTCTATGACGAACGGCACTTCGCCAAGGCCCGTCGCCCTGCCTCGCTGCCTGAGCCTGCGGATGACGCTGCCGCCTACATTGTGTTCACCAGCGGAAGCACGGGTGAGCCCAAAGGCGTGGTCATCACCCAGCGCAACCTGGCGGTCTATATGCGGAACTTTCGCCAATTGGCACCACCGCTGGCGGCAGACAGGGTCGCAACGACTTACGAGTTGACTTTTGATGTCGCGCTCCATGACCTGCTCAATGCATGGTGGAGTGGTGCAACGCTGGTTGTGATGCCCGAGCGCGCCATGCTGGCACCGGCTCGGTTCATTCTCGACAAGCAGATCACCTATTGGTTCTCGGTGGCATCTTTCGCCCTGATCCTGCAAAAGCAGGGCTTGTTGAGGGCCGGCATTTTCAGTCGTTTGCGGGTCAGCTTGCTGTGCGGTGAAGCCTTGCCCAAGGCCACAGCCATGGCCTGGTCTGAAGCCGCCCCAGCAAGTGTTCTGTACAACGTGTATGGCCCCACCGAGACCACCATGGAGTTGTCCTTTTATCGCTGGCAAACCGGCGTCTCCGAAGAGGCCTGCCTCCGCGGCGTGGTGCCTATTGGCATCCCCTTTGCCGACCACCAGCACCTCTTGCTGGATGAGTTTGGCCAAGAAGTTATCGGTAATGGCGAGGGTGAGTTGTATCTCTGCGGGCCACAGGTGGGGCCGGGTTACCTGGGCGATGCCCAGCGCACAGCCGAGACCTTTGTCGCGCTTGAAGGACGACCTGGCGTTTGGTACAAGACTGGCGACCGCGTGGAGCGCGATGCCATGGGGGTGTACCACTTCATCAGCCGCGTCGATTTCATGGTCAAGATCAGGGGCAACCGCATCGAGCTGGGCGAGGTTGAACACGGCCTCAGAGAAGCCTCCGGGGTGGACTTGGTAGCGGTGATCCCCTTGCCCGCGCTAGACGGCATGGCGCAAGGCTTGGTGGGTTTTGTGAGCGCCCCTTGTCAGTACACGGGTGCAGCGTTGCGGGACCGCATGATCACGCTGCTGCCGAAGGCCATGCTGCCCGATGAGATACGGATCCTGGAAGACTTTCCCCTTAACGCCAATCGCAAAGTCGATCGTTCAGCACTGGCAGCCTTGTTGCGGTCATGAATGAAGAAGCCTCCACCATTCGGCTTCGGGAGGTCACGCCAGACGATCACGCAGCCATCCAAGCACTGTTCCGAGAAAACGCATGGCCACTGCGCAGCCGGGAGGGTTGGGATTGGGCCTTCGCACATAACCCCTCGCGCCAAGCCATAGAGGCGCCTCTTGGCTGGATGTTGACCAAAGGGGACGACATTGGCGGCTTTCTCGGCAATTTGCCGCAGACCTATTGGTGGCAAGGGCAGCGGTTCATGGCAGCGACCTGTACCTCCTACCTGGTGCGCCCCGATTGGCGGGCATGCAGCGTCGGTCTGCTTCGGGCCTTCTTTGTCCAGCCTCACGTTCAGTGTGTTTTCACAACAACCGCCACGGAACAGAGTGCTCAGCTCTACAAGCTCTTTAAGGCCAAGCCTTGGACGCCACTGGGCACAGACAAGCGCCTGTTATGGATCGCCTCCGACAAGGCCTTCCTGGCGCATACCCTTGGACGCCTTTCTCCCAACCGTCTGCTGGCACGGACAGGCGCCACACTGGCTTCGGTCTTGAAGCCCCTACGCCGGCTGACTGGCTTGGCCACCGTGCCAAAGGCAACCGGTTTCGCAGGCCAGCCGGTGGAAATCATGGCCGACAACACTGAGCAGCTTGACGCTCGATTTGAGCGCTTCTGGCAGGATTTGCTGCAGAGAGAGGGGCTGCAACTCGACCGCTCTCCGAGTATGTTGGCCTGGCGACTGGCCGACCCGGACCTGCGCGGTCGATCCGCTTTGCTCGCCCTGATCGGCACCGATGGCGAGGTGCTCGGCGTGTCGCAAGTGCTGGCGGTGACGAATCGACCGCACAGAATTCCAAGGTTGCAGATATTGGATTGGGTGATGAGCGAAAGCGCACCTGAGGCCGCCAGAGACGCGCTGCTGCAGGCTGTGTTGGCTTGGGCCGAAGTGCGCCAGTTGCCTCTCATTGAGGCCGCCCGCTTTTCCGGCCTAGCGTTCGAACAACTCCGTGGAGCCAACGCTCATCAAGCCCCGCTGCACACCGGCAGCCACTGGGTGCGCGTGAGTGCGAAAGCCCTGCCGGCCGATCTGATCAATCCCCAATCATGGCCCATAACGAACGTCGATGGCGACGACTGGTTTGGCGTCACCGACTTCGACACCCAGACTTAAGGCAACTTGCAAAACCGTGAGGTCAAACGGTCGCTCGTGCCAGAGCACGGCTGAGGTCATCGGCGGTCACGACTTCAGAAGGATCAAACACCAACATATCCACTTCGCAGCCGAGTTCACCTTCGATCAAAGCCACCAGGTCAATCAGCGCCAGACTGTCAATCAAATTGCTCTCGAACACAGCGTCCTGGAGACTTGGAGTACCAGAGCGGCCCAACGCGGTATGTCTTTGGGTCAGAAACCCGGCGACGATTCTTGCAATGGCGGCTTCCTGGGACATAAGCAGGTGCAGTAGGGAAGTTCAGCGATCGGCCGAGCGCTCAAAAGGCCTGATTGACCGCCCCAAGCCCTTGATGAGGTTGAGCGTGAATCCTGGGCCAAGGCTGCCAAGACTCAGCGCGTGGGCCGAGCAGATCAACGACTTGGGCCTTGATTTGGCGGAGAGGGAGGGATTCGAACCCTCGGTACGGGGATACCGTACGCCTGATTTCGAGTCAGGTACATTCGACCACTCTGCCACCTCTCCTGATTCGGTGTTCACCGGTCGATTTTGGTGAAGCTGCGCATTCTAGCCGATTTCTGAAGGGCTTGTGCCCACTGTGCGGCACACGATTCTTGCTTGATCTCACAATCAAGGCTTCGCTGCTGCTTGCCTCACGCCCCATGCGCCACAGCCCCCGCCCTCATCACCATACGCTCAACCGCCGCCAGGTGTTGGCCACATCGGTCGCTGCCGGGGCCAGCCTGCCAAGCCTGGCTCAAAGCTCAGGTCAGCATGCGATCGAGGTGGAGGTCAAAGTGCAAGAGCTGCTGCACGCGGCCAACCCTTTGCTCGTGGGCAGCAACACGCCTTGGGTTTACGGCAGTGAAGGTCTGATGGACCACGACGGCCAATGGCGTGATGGCCCGGCCAACTGCGCCAAAGAGCTGGCGCCCACCGTGCTGCGCTACCCCGGCGTGCCTGACACCTACCACTGGAAGCAAGGCCTTGGCCCAGCCGTCCAACGCAAACCAGTGTTCGCCTACCCTGGCCAGCCCTTGCAAAAGATCTTCTACGGCACGATCGAATTCTTGGAAGCCTGCGAACATGTCGGCGCGCAGCCCTTGATCGAGCTGAACATGCACCAAGGCAATGATGCTGAACTGGCGCAGCAGGCGGCCGAATGGGTGCGCTTCATCAACAAACAAACCCATATCTCGCGCCTGACTGGCAAGCCGCTGCCCAAAGCCATCTACTGGGAGCTGGGCAATGAGCCCTATGTGATGGAGCGCAACCACCCGCTTTACCTGAAGACCGAGCACTTTGCCCGGCGCGTCAACGCCGTGCTGGCCGCCATCAAGGCCGTCGACCCCAGCATCAAGGTGGGCCTGCCGTTTGCGCTAGACACCTACTCTGGCAGGCCGTGGCGGCCCAACAGCGAAATGGCCACCGTGGTGGGCGAGCACCTGGGCTGGGCCAAGAAGATGTTTGACGGCATCGAGCGCCCCCAAGACCTCAGCTTTTTGGCGGTGCACTGGTACATGCCGCTGATCACCGGCCCCACCAATGCCGAGGGCTACCCTGTGGCGCTGGGCAGCGATGAGCAGCTTTACTGGGGCGCTGCCGCCGGCAGCGAAACCCTGCGCCGCGTGCCCGGCTTGATCAACGACCTATGGCGCCAGCACCCCAAGACCGCCAAGCTGCCGCTGCCGCGCATTGGCGTGACGGAGTACAACAGCTACTTCACCTCCACCCGCATCAAAGACAAAGAGATTCGCCAAAACGGCTATGTGATGACGCAAGGGGGTGCGCTGTTTGTGGCGGATCTCTTGCGCATGATGGCCCATGAGCCGCAGATGGAGTTGGGCGCGCACTGGTCGCTCAACGGCAATTGGATCTTCGGCGCTTTTGACGTGCTGACCCAGGCCAACCCACCGCCCGTGCGGCCGGCCTTTCATGCCTTGAAGATGTTCCGCCGCTTGCTGGCGGGCGGGCACATTGTGGCCAGCCAGGTCAAGGTGGAAGCTACGACCAAGGCCACCGGCATCAGCTTTTCAGCACCGTGGCCGAACATGCCGCTGGCCAGTGCCGTGGCTGCACGCCAAGGCAAAACCGTGCAGGTGGTGGTGATCAACAAAGACCCAGCACGCTCAGGCGCCATCAAGCTGAGCCTGCCGGGCGTTCAGGTGCAAAGCGCCCAGGTCGAGCAAGTCCAGGCCAAAGCCTTGTTCGACAGCCCCGGGCTGCCCGAGGCCTCGACTTTGGTGAAGGCCGAGGTACAGGTTGACGCCAAGCGAGGCACCGTGCAGTGGCAGATGGGGCCCGCCAGCTACGGGCTGGCGACCCTCAACCTGGCGTGACCGTCTTCAGGCCTTGAGCACAGCGGTGCCGCCCAAATAAGGGCGCAGCGCCTCGGGCACTTCAATCGAGCCATCGGCTTGCTGGTAGTTTTCCAACACGGCCACCAAGGTGCGGCCCACCGCCAGGCCAGAGCCGTTCAAGGTGTGTACCAGCTCATTCTTGCCCTGGGCATTCTTGAACCGCGTCTGCATGCGGCGCGATTGAAAGGCCTCGCAGTTCGAGCAGGAGCTGATCTCACGGTAGGCGTGTTGCGCCGGCACCCACACTTCGAGGTCGAAGGTCTTGGCGGCCGTGAAGCCCATATCACCGGTGCACAGAGCCAAGACCCGATACGGCAGGCCCAGGGCTTGCAGCACCGCCTCGGCGTGGCCCACCATCTCATCGAGTGCGGCATAGCTGTGGTCCGGGTGAGTGATCTGCACCATCTCCACCTTGTCAAACTGGTGCTGGCGGATCATGCCGCGCGTGTCGCGCCCGGCAGAGCCGGCCTCCGAGCGGAAGCAAGGGCTGTGGGCGGTCAGCTTGATGGGCAATTCATCGGCCTTCAGCACCTGTTCGCGCACGCTGTTGGTCAGCGAAATCTCCGAGGTGCTGATCAGGTACTGCTCGGCCTGGGCTTCATCGCCGCCGCGGCTGACCCAGAACATGTCTTCCTTGAACTTGGGCAACTGCCCCGTGCCTTCCAGCACTTCTCGGTTGACGATGTAGGGCGTGTAGCACTCGGTGTAGCCGTGCTGCTGAGTTTGCATGTCCAGCATGAACTGCGCCAGGGCGCGGTGCAGGCGGGCGGCTGGCCCCTTCAGGAAGGAGAAGCGCGAGCCCGAAAGCTTGGCGCCGGTGTCAAAGTCCAGCCCCAAGGGCGCGCCCAGGTCCACGTGGTCTTTGATGGCAAAGTCAAAGGCGCGAGGCGTGCCCCAGCGGCGCACTTCCACATTGCCGGCTTCGTCGGCACCCACCGGCACGCTGTCATGCGGCAGGTTGGGGATGCTCATCAGCATGTGGTTCAGCTCGGCCTGGATGGCCTCCAGCCGCTCAGCGCCGGCCTTTTGGGCGTCGCCAATGCCGCCCACTTCGGCCATCTCGGCCGAGGCGTCTTCGCCTTTGCCCTTCTTCATGCCGATTTGCTTAGACAGCGCGTTACGGCGCGACTGCAGCTCCTCGGTCTTGACCTGCAGCGCCTTGCGCTCGGCCTCCAGTTCGGTGAAGCGCGCCACATCCAAGAAGGCTTGGGGCGATTTACGTGCATTCAATTTGGCGACCACACCGTCCAGGTCGCGGCGCAATTGGGTGATGTCGAGCATGACAATCCTCAAAAATGATTCAGCGGTGATGAGTGGCGCACGAAGCAGACCGCACAGGGCCTGGCCAGCGCCCACTCAGCATTCGAAAAGCAAGGGGTCCAGGGCTCAGGATCGCGACGCCGCAAACTCGGCCATGGACTTGTCGCCCAAGCCTTTGGGCAGAGGGAACTCGATGGTCTCCTCCACCCCTGGCAGGCGGCGAACGGCCAGTGCACCCAGCTCGCGCAAACGGGCAATCACCTGCTGCACCAATACATCGGGTGCAGAAGCCCCTGCCGTCAGGCCCACACGCTGCCGACCTTCAAACCACTCGGCCTGCAAGTCGTCTGCACCATCGACCATATAGGCGGGCGTGCCCAAGCGCTCAGCCAATTCGCGCAAGCGGTTGGAGTTGGAGCTGGTGGGGCTGCCCACCACCACCACCACATCCACCTGGGGGGCCAGCAGCTTGACCGCATCTTGGCGGTTTTGCGTGGCATAGCAGATGTCTTGCTTCTTGGGTTCGCGCACCAGCGGGAAGCGGGCTTTGACGGCATTCAAGATCTCGGCCGCATCGTCCACGCTCAGGGTGGTCTGCGTCACCACCGCCAGCCTGTCAGGGCGGGTCACAGCCACCGTCGCCACATCGGCTACGTCTTCCACCAGGTAAATGCCCTCATGCAACTGGCCCATGGTGCCTTCCACCTCGGGGTGGCCCTTGTGGCCAATCATGATGAACTCATAACCCTCTTTGGACAGCTTGGCGACTTCCACGTGCACCTTGGTCACCAAGGGGCAGGTGGCATCAAAGACCTGAAAGCCGCGCTGCGCCGCCTCTTGGCGCACCGCCTGAGAGACGCCGTGGGCCGAAAACACCAAGGTGGCGCCCGGCGGCACATCAGCCAGGTCTTCAATGAAGATGGCGCCCTTGGCTTTGAGGTCGTTCACCACATAGGTGTTGTGAACGATCTCGTGGCGCACATAAATGGGCCGCCCAAAGCGCACCAGGGCGCGTTCGACGATCTCGATGGCGCGATCGACACCGGCGCAAAAGCCGCGCGGCTCTGCCAGCAGCACTTCCGCGTCATTCATGGCAGGCAGGCTCATCACATCACTCCAATGATTTGGACCTCAAAGGTCACGGCTTTGCCGGCCAAGGGGTGGTTAAAGTCAAATTCCAGCCAGCCTTCACCCAGGGCTTGCAGCACGCCGGCAAAACGGCCACGGCCATCGGGTGTCGGAAACTCCACCACATCGCCCACGCTGTATTCAGCATCGGGATCGGCCATGCCGTCTAGGGCGCTGCGCTTCATGCGTTGCACCATGTCTGGGTTGCGCTCGCCAAAGGCTTCGCCGGGTGCCAGCGTAAAGGTCGTGCGCACGCCCTCGGCCAAGCCGAGCAATTTGGCTTCAATGGCGGGCGCCAACTGGCCCGCGCCGAGCGACAAGGTCGCCGGTTTGTCCTGAAAGGTCGTGACCACATCGGCCCCGTCTGGGCCGGCAAGCCGGTAATGCAGGGTCAGGAAAGACCCTGGCTGAATGGTATTCACAAGCACGACCTCAAACTGATACGCTGGGGGCGATTTTAGGGGTGGCCCACGCAGGCCTCTGGCACAAACCGTGACCTGGCCCCAAAACAGGGAGGAAACAT
This sequence comes from Ideonella sp., assembly GCF_044358605.1. GTDB lineage: Bacteria > Pseudomonadota > Gammaproteobacteria > Burkholderiales > Burkholderiaceae_C > Ideonella. The sequence goes on along the minus strand of NZ_JBIKNQ010000064.1, from coordinate 13,405 downwards.
GACCATCAAGGACTTGCCCAAGGCCCTACGCCCCCGTGAAAAGCTGCTGGCTCACGGCCCGACGGCTTTGGCCGACGCTGAACTCTTAGCCCTGCTGCTGCGCACCGGCACCCGCGGCATGGGGGTGCTGGACATGGCCGATGCGCTACTGACTCGATTCAATGGTTTTGGCGGCTTGCTGCACTGCAGCGCCGAAGACATCAAGGGCATCAAGGGCTTAGGCCCCGCCAAGCGGGCGGAAGTGAGCGCCGTGCTGGAGATCTCACGCCGCGCCCTGGCCCAGCAACTCAGCGCACGCCCGGCCTTTGACACGGTGCAACGGGTCAAAGACTACGCTGCGCTGCAGCTCGGCGGCCTAAGCCGCGAGGTGTTTGCAGTGATGTTTCTGGACGCCCAACACCGGCTGATCGCCTGGCAAGAGCTGTTTCAGGGCACGCTGAGCCAAACCAGCGTTTACCCGCGCGAACTGGTGCGGCGGGCCATGGAGATGAATGCCGCCGCCGTCATCCTGGCGCACAACCACCCCTCGGGCGTCGCTGAACCCTCTAGGGCGGATGAGTTTCTGACCAAATCCATCCAATCCGCGCTGGCCTTGGTGGACGTGCGGGTGCTCGACCACATGGTCGTGGGCCAAGGCGAGGTGGTCAGCCTGGCCGAACGAGGGCTGATGTAGCCCGCCAGAGCACGCCGCCCTGTAAAACGGGCATCATTGCCGGATGGTGACGGTGAAAGACTGGAAAGAGCTGGGGGCCGTGCGTGAGGCCTTGCGCCAAGCCCGGCTGCAAGAAGAGGCGCGGCGCGCCCAAGAGGCGGCCGAAGCGGCTCGGCTGGCCCGCGAGCGGCAATTATTTTCGCTAAGCGTAGGGCCTGTCGCACCGCTCAAAGACAGCGGCAGGGCTGAGTTGCAGCGCAGCGTGCCCACCCCCGAGCCCCGCCAGACCCTGGCTGATGAAGCCGCCGCTCTGCGCGAGGCCTTGTCGGACGAAGTGGATGTGGAGTCTCTGCTGCTCACCGACGACGGCCTGAGCTACCGCCGCCCCGAGGTGTCTGAGGATGTGCTGTCGCGCCTGCGAAGAGGCCAGTGGTCCATCCAGGGCGAGATCGACCTACACGGCCTGCGGCGCGACCAAGCCCGCGAGGCCGTGGCCAGCTTCATCTTGAAGGCCCACCAACAAGGCCGGCGCTGCCTGCGCGTGGTGCATGGCAAAGGCCACGGCTCGCCGGGGCGCCAACCCATCTTGAAGACCAAGGTTCAACGCTGGCTGGCGCAGCGCCAAGAGGTGATCGCCTTCACCCAGGCCAGCGGCCCCGAGGGTGGCGCCGGTGCCTTGATCGTGCTGCTGGGCTCCAAAACCCGCCGCACACCCCGCCCAAGCCAAGCCTGCGCGCCGGCGTGAAACGCCAAATTGTGGGCGGGCTTGGCACAAAGCCACGGTATGGCCGCTGCTAGCATCCTCCGCCTGCACTGCTTGCGCCGCTTGGCCCCCACCAGCGGCCCGATGAGCGCGCCTCGCTAACGCCCCATGACTGCCCTTCACCCCCCTGCTACCGCCCGCTCCCAACGCATTCGCCTGGGAGTGGACTTCCACGTCTGGGACGAGCTGTTTCAAGGCTCACGCAGCCACCTCCTGGGCCTCTACCGCGCGGCCATCCGCTTGGCGCCCGACATCGACTTCGTCTTCTTCTTGGACGGCACCGACAGCCTGAGGCAAGCCCACGCGGAGTTCTCAGCCCCGAACGTGACCCTGGTGCATATGCCCAAACGCTCTGGTGTGCTGCGCCTGGGTCTGCAACTGCCTTGGCTGCAGTGGCGGCACAAGATAGACCTGCTGCACATGCAGTACAAGCTGCCGCTTGTGCGCTTGGGGCGCTGTGCCTGCACCATTCACGACGTCCTGTTCGAAACCCATCCGCAGTACTTTGAGCCGGCCTTTGCGCGGCAGATGCACTACTTTTGTACCCGCTCTGCGCGTCAGGCAGCCCTGCTGCTGACCGTCAGCGACTACTCCCGCCAGGAGATGGTGCGGCAATACGGCTTGGCACCCGAGGCGGTTCAAGTCACCGCCAATGCAGTGGACAGCACCCGCTTCTACCCAGGCGATGCGGGTGAAGACCTTGTGCGCGGCTTGGGGCTTGAGCCTGGCCGCTACATCTTGACGGTAGGTCGACTGGAGCCACGCAAAAACCATGTCACCTTGCTCAAGGCCTATGCGGCCTTAGGCCCCGACTCACCGCCCTTGGTGATCGTAGGTCAGCGAGATTTTCAGCACGACGCCGTGTTCGAGACCATCGCTGCCCTGGGCCTTAAAGACCGCGTCAAGGTGCTGGAGAAGGTCAGCGATGCTCAATTGCCGGCCGTGCTGCGCCATGCGCAAGTCTTTGCCTACCCCACTTTTGCAGAAGGCTTTGGCATGCCCGTGTTAGAGGCCATGGCCAGCGGCGTGCCGGTGATCACCGCCAACACCACGGCACTGCCCGAAGTGGCAGGAGACGCTGCGCTGCAGGTCCACCCCAGTGATGTGCCAGGCTTGAGCGCGGCCTTGCGTGAAGTGCTCACTAACGGGCGTCAGGCTCACTCCATGGTGCAAGCCGGCTTGCGGCAGGCCGCGCGTTTCAGTTGGGATGCCTCGGCGCTCACGCTGCTGGCGGGAATTCGTCACGTTTGCAGGGGCTGACACACTAGCGTCGGCGCCTATCGGCCACCTGGCCGGGCCTGTTGAGGCCATGATTTGTATGAGTTCGTGACGCACCGCACGGCTCACCGTGCAAAGAAGGTATCGCTAGCGCAAAGCCCCCCATAGAATTCATTCCGCACCAACGTTCTGGGCTCGGAGATAGGCGAAACAGGCTGTTTCAATATCTCGCTGAAGCTCCGAGTCATCTTTATGTTTCCAGTGTTTACCTGAAAGGTTCAACCATGTTCAAGCAAGTCGCCAAGCAAGCTCGTGCCACCCAACGCGGCCAGGGCATGACCGAGTACATCATCATCGTCGCCCTGATCGCCGTCGCCGCGATCATCACTTATCAGTTCTTCGGTAGCGCTGTGCGTAACCAGACCTCTGCCATTGCGTCGGAAATCGGCGGCGACCAAGCTGCTGCCAACACGGCCAACAACAAGGCCGAGGCAGAAGGTAAGGCCGCCACGACCGATGCCGCCAACAAGCGCACCCTGAGCACCTTCACGTCCGAAGGTCGTCCTCAGTAATTTCTGGCGTGGCGTTTACAGGCAGTCATAACGGTGATGCTGTATTTGTTCCAAACAAATCTTTAGTATTCGCCCATGCAGTATGTAAACCCTCACCTTAGACCCCACCTGCGCCGCGCCCAGCGCGGCCAGGTGCTGGTCTTCGGAATTTTTGTGGCGGCCGTGGCCGCCGCAATGCTTTTCTTTGTCTTCAATTCCGGTCAGTTGATCCGTGAGAAGACCAAGCTGGTCAACACCACCGACGCGGCGGTTTATGCCGCTGGTTTGCTGGACGCCAGAACCCTGAATTACACCGCCTACGGCAACCGGGTGATCGTGGCCAACACCATCGCCATTGCCCAGATGAACAGCCTGCAATCGTGGTTGACCATGCTCAACACGGCGGGCGATGACGCGATTGTGCTGCTCTCGGGCAAGTACCCCGAGATGGCTGGTCCGGTGGCTGCCGCTCAGCAGCACGCGCCGCTCATGCAAGGCGAGCTGGTGGACAGCGGTGTGCTGGGCGCACTGACGGGCTTATCAGACCAACGCAGCCTCTACACCATTGCGGGTTCTCAGTTCTTGGCCTTCCAAATGCTGAGAAAAGCGCGCGCGGATGCCGTGGATGATGTCTTGGCCACCACCTACGCCAATGACGGCGCCATTCCGCAAGCTGACCCTATGCCACTGGCCAACAGTTTGGGCGCCGCCGACACCGAAGAAGAGTGGCGCAATGGCGGTGGCGGCTTTGTCCGCATCATGGGCGGGCAGAACCGAGGCCGTATGCTGGCCACCGTTCTAGCCGCCCAAAGACAAGACCCCTTCATTGGCGAGCCCGGCACGGCCGACCCCACCCCCATGGAGCGCAATTGGGAGATGTCGGTGCCCAGCACGTTTTGCGCGGGTCAAAACGACAGGCTACTTCGCCGTGGCAAAACCTGGATTACTGAAGACGGCGATGCAGGCAACCTGGACAACCCCGGCAAGCCAGGCTTTGCACGCTGGACCTCTGAAGACGAGCTGGTGGAAGTCTTTTACAGTGCTGAAGACTGCAGCACCGAACAGCGCAAACGCATCTTGTTTGGCCGCAACTCCTTTGGCAGCGGTGCTGCTGGGGGCAGAGGTTATTCGGGGATTCCAGATTACTTTGACTTGGAAGCACCGGACCCCAATCTCACGCCCGATGAACAAGACGCCAGAATGCGCATGGTCTACGGCATCCGCGTGATGCGCAAGGTGGCCGACACCGCCACCTCGGAAGGTCGCTCGGTGGTCAAACCCACCGATAAACTCAATGCCTACAAAGCCCAGCCGGCGGGCGCGGCACGTGAGTTGGTGGCCGTCGCCAAGACCGAAACCTTCTTCAGACGCGACGGCGCAGCGCGGCTCAATCTGCAGACGGGTACCGAGGAGCGGCCGAATCTGTTCAATCCGTTTTGGCATACCCGTTTGGCCGATGCCAAGGGCGAAGTCAATGCTGCCCGCAGTTTGCAAGGCGCTGGGGGCATTTGATGACACTGCGCACCCGAAGCTCCCACGGTCAGGCGATGACCGAGTTCATCATTTTGCTGGCTGGGGTGATCGTGCCCTTCTTGCTCTTGATGCCGATGATCGCCAAGTATCAAGATGCCCAGCACCAGACCCAGATGGCCAGCCGCTATGTGGCTTTCGAGGCGCGCACGCAGTCTGATGATGCCAACAACTGGCGCCCCGACGATGTGTTGGCCCGCGAAGTACAGAACCGGTTTTTTGGCGAGCACGGCAGTCGTATCACCTCCAACCCCAGCAGCCCAGCCACCGGCCCCTGGAACTGGACCGACCCCACGCACCGGGCGCTGCTGCCCAACCCCAGCGCAGCAGTGGCCATTCGCACAGGCCCCAATGGCCAGGGCAGCGGCACGACCAACGGCTTCGACCCCAGCACCGATGCGTTTGCCAGTGCGGCCTTTCAAGGCGGGATGGAGCCGCGTTACTTGGGCTTGAAGGGCCGGGGCTTATTCACCGCCACCGTCGAGGTCAACCTTAACCGCCTGCCCACGGTAGGGCCGGGCTTTATGGGCTCCAGCTTTGCGCCTTTCGATGCGATGAACATGCGGCTCTCGGCTCGAACGACCACCCTGACCTCGCCTTGGACCGCTAAAGACCCCGCACAAGTTTTGCGCCAGATGGGCACCCGCGAGGGTGATGTGTTTGCCTGGGTGTTTCCGTCGCAGGGCCTGACCCTGACCAATGACTACCCCCAGTACACCACCGACCGCATCGTGAAGATCGTGTCGGATGTCGAAGCCACCGGCAAGATCAAAGGCCCTGAGATTGGCCGGCTGGAGTTTTGGCAGGACATGCCGGCTCCTGATCGGCTCAAGCCCAATTAAGCCGCCCGCTGGATGCGGCTATCGCCTGTGATGTGCCCTGCTGCTTCCGATGTATCGGCCAGCTTGTCTTTCGTGTTTTGGAGTAAGGCGCGAAGACTGGTGAAGCTGGCTGGCACAGGATTGGCCTGCTTGCTTGCGCTTTGTTCCAGCCCGACTTGGGCTTGGCCCACGATTGCCTTGCCCCCCCGCGCAGCGGCTCAAGACATGGGCGGCCCCATGATCCACAACGGCACGCCCATGCGAATGCAGGGTTTTGTCAGCCCCGATAAGCCCGGCGCCGTCACGGCTTGGTTTGAAAGAAGCTTGGGCCAGCCTGTGGCAAGGAGCGCCCAGGGAAAGGCCATGGTGTTGGCCAAGTACATCGACGGTTTTTATGTCACGGTGCAAATTGAGGCCACGTTTCCGGGCTCCCAGGGCTTGATCGGCATCACCGATATGCGCTCGGCCGCCGAGATGCGCGAAGATTACCGTGCGCGCTTGAGCAAACTGCAAGACCGACTGCCGGTTGGCTCGGTGATCAAGAGCCACAGCACGAGTGTGGATGGTGCGCGCAAAAGTATGCAGCTACTCTTCACGAATACCAGTTCTATGGCCATCAATTCCAGCCATTTAGTGGGTATGCTCAAGGGCGAAGGCTATGCGCTTGAGCGACAAGCGGGCTCCGGCCCGCAAAGCCCGGGCAAGCCCGGCGAGTTGCTGTTTTTTCGGGGGGAAGGCAAAGAAGCCACCGCCACCATTTCGCTAGAACCACAGGGTCAAACTGCTGTATTTTTGGTCACTGTTGCGGGAGGCTAACCCAGATGATCCGAGGTATGAATATCCGCTCACGTCGTTCCGCGCAAGGTCAGACCATGGTCGAATACGTGGTTATTCTGGTCGCCTTTGCCATCGTTTTGCTGATTCCTTATGACGGCAAGGCCTCAGTGATGGACCAAATGCTGTCGGCGCTGCTGGAGGCCTACAAGCGCTTCAGTTATGCCTTGTCATTGCCCACCTGAGACGCCGCCGCGTCTGCCCCGCCCTCTTTTTGCTGAGCTTTTGTTGTGAACGCACCCTCCGCCTCCCCCTCCCTCAAGTCCACCCGGGGCGCCACGAGGCGCACTTGGATCATTTTGGTGGTGGCCCTGGTTCTGGGGGGCGCCTCTGCGATGCTCAGCCTGAGTTATCTGAACCGTCAAAAGGCCGCCATCGCAGCTCAGGCCAACGTGGCCAGTGGCGTTAAGGTCGCGATGATGGTGGCCAAGCGGCCCCTGGGCCGCGGTGATGCCATCACCGGCGACACCGTTGCGGCGCGCGAGATCCCTGTGGAATACGCTCATTCGCTGGCCCTGAAGGCCGATGACTTTGATCGCGTGGAAGGCAAACTGATGGCCTATCCCGTCAAAGCAGGCGAGATGATCCTGCCAAGCCTGATTCAAGGTGGAGCCGCCACCTTCTCGGCGCGGGTGGAGCCCGGTCGGCGCGCCGTGACGATGCAAGTCGATGAGATCAGTTCCATCTCCGGTTTGGTCGAACCCGGGGACTTGATTGACTTGCTGCTCACCACCAATCAAGGCGCCCGCCGCTCTGCCCCCATGCCCGTTTTGCTGGGCGTCGAAGTAATGGCCACGGGCCAGCGCGTGGCCAACGACCCGCGCACGGGCGAATCTCGCCGCTACTCCACGGTCACGCTCAACACCACGCCCGAGCAAGCCCGCAATGTGATCACTGCTCGTGAAATGGGCAAGATCACCGCATTGCTGCGCAACCCCAAAGACAAGCCCGCCGGAGCGGTTGAAGAGGTGGATGTGAGCATGTTGGAGGATGGACCGGCTTCGCCAATGGCGGCACCCCGAGGCCGCCCCGCGCCCCCCCCCGCCCCCGAGGTGCAGGTGCTCTACGGTGGCGCAGGCAAGTCCAGCTCTCAAGGCAAGGTCATGACCAATCTTTCAGGCGCGCCCGCTGAAGCACCGCCTCCCGCTGCTGCGGCCACGCCCAGCATCACGCCCGGCCGGTGATGGCCCAGACCCTGTTGGCAACCCCGCGCACCGGAACCCTCATGCTGTTTTCTTCCATCCTCCGCCCTCAGGCCCGCCCCCTCGCTCTTTGTGCACTGGCCGCTTTGTGCGTGCCCCTGGCTGGCCAAGCCCAGACGCCAGCCACCTCGTCTGCACGCGCCACCCCCGCAACTACTGCCCCCGTGGCCGATGCAGAGGTGCAGTTGTACGTGGGCGAGACGCGCTTGTTCCCTGCCCCTGGCGTGAAGCGCATTGCCGTAGGCAACGGCCAATTGATCACCGCCAATGTGCTGGATGGGCGGGATGTGCTGGTGTTTGCCAATGCACCGGGCGTGACCAATATGATGTTCTGGGATGCGGCTGGCCGCATGACGGGCATGAAGGTCACTGTGACCGCCAACGATGCACGAGGTTCGGCCAAAGAGATTGCCAGTTTTCTATCCACCATTCCGAATGCCCGCACCTCGCTGATTGGTGACAAGGTCATCGTCGAGGGTGACAACCTCGCCGACCGAGATTTGGCCAAGATCGATGAGCTGAGCAAGCGCTATCCGCAGGTCGTAAATTTCACCAGCAAGCTGGGCTGGGAAAAGATGATCATGATGGACGTGAAGGTGGTGGAGTTCCCTACCAACCTGTTGCGTGATATTGGCCTGAAGTGGAATGCCACGGGAGGCGCTGCCATTGGTGGTATTTGGTCACCCGCCACCTTTGGTGGCCGCAGAGACCTTGACATCACCATCCCAGGCTCTCCTTCCCTCCAAGGTTTGGGTGGTTCAAACGTATCGTTCACAGACAAGCTGAATATCCTTTCTGCAATGAATTTGGGGCTGGCAGGTACGCTCAATCTGTTGGTGCGCGATGGCCAAGGCAGCATCTTGGCCGAGCCGCAGCTTTCCGCCCGAAACGGCTCCAAAGCCACATTCTTGGCTGGCGGCGAGTACCCCTACACCGTCTCTTCCATCAACGGCCAGACCGTTTTCTTCAAGCCCTTTGGCATCAAGCTCGACATCGTGCCGCAGGTGGATAAGAACAATATGGTGCGGGCCGTGATCGACAGTGAGGTCAGCTCGCTGGACACCTCTTTGTCCACGAACGCTGGCCCGGCCTTGTCCACGCGCCGCACCAGCACCGAATTCAACGTCAAGGCAGGTGAAACGATGGTTTTGGCCGGCCTGCTGTCTCGCAAGACCACCAGCACCATCGACAAGGTTCCCTTCCTGGGCGATATCCCAGTTCTGGGCGCCTTGTTCCGATCCAAGCGCTTCCAGAACGACGAAACCGAGTTGGTGGTGTTTGTAACGCCCACCATCGTGGACGCACACACCTCCTCCTTGACCGCCAGAGTGGACGATGCCACCCAGCGGCTGGAGCGTGATGCGGGCAAATCCCCCTACCTGCCCGCCATTGAGACCCTGCCTCCGGCCAATGCGGTGCAGGCCAAACCTGTCAGCCTGCCTCAACCCGCCTTGGTGGCCCCCACCCCTGTCGTGGCCAGCTCGCCGGCCAGTCCGGCGGCTGTTGCGGCCCCCAATCCAGCGCCTGCATTAGCCAATCCTCCTGCGGCAATGCCGGCGCGTGTGACGGCCCCCACTCCGGCGGCAGCCCCCTCAACCGCTACTGCAGCCACGGCCGCCATGCAGGCCACCGCCAATGAAAGGGCCGTCGCACAAGCGGCCGAGGCTTTGGCCGCCCAGCGTGCGGCCGCCGCCAAGCCGACCGCCGCCGACATCGCCGCCGAGGCAGCCCGGCGTGCACCCCGTAACGAAACCACGCCATTGACCGGCATGCCCGTCTCCGGCGATGGCTCGCTGGCCGCAGGCATGTACCGCGTCAATCAGTACGACCTGCCCCTGAGGTCCAGTGCCGAGTTCGATGGCCGCGTCTTGCGCTATTTGCCCTTGAACGCGGTGGTTGAAGTCTTGCCGTCTGGCCGCAAAGGTTACTTTGTGGCGGTCAAGGTGGGCGAGCAAACCGGCTGGGTCGGGGCACAGTGGTTGCGTGCGCAGTAAGGTAGGTGCACGGCCATGATGAACATTGAACTGACCCGGCCCGACGGGCAAGCCAGTGCTGTTGCGGTGGCCGATGACTGCATCATCGGCAAGAGCAATGAGTGCGACCTGCGCCTGAACAACTGGCGCATCGGCCGCGAACATGCGCGGCTCTTCAACACACCTTCTGGCGTGTTCATTGAAGACCTCGGGGCTTTTGGGGGTGTCCAGGTCAACGACCAGCGTATTGACCTGCAGTACGGTCCGCTGAGCATCACCGACCGCATTGTCATTGGACCCTTTCGCCTGAAGTTGCTGGCCAGTGCGCAAGAAGCCATGCCCTGGCAAGCGCCGACAGACTCGCTTGCATCCACCCGCCGCTTAACCCGAAGAGCCAGCGACCATCTGCACGGCAATCAGCTCACCGCCGAGGACCTGCGCGGCGCTTCGGAGTTTGGCCGCCGAGCACAAGACCAAAGCTTGCGAGTGGCCCCAGCGGCCAGCGCAGCGCCAGGCTTTGAGCGCATGCCCAACCCCGTGCCGTCGAGCGGCGTTGCCGTCGGCGCGCCCGCGTATGCAGCGGCGGTGCCCTTGGCACGCGTGGAGCCCGCCAACAACCCACTGAAGCTGCTGGAGTTTGAATGGCGACGCCGCCTGCATGGCCTGCTGATTGAAAGCATGGACCTGCGGCGCCGCGATGTGTCGTCGATGACGGACGAGCGCCTGCGCAGCGAAGCCTCCAGCCTGATGGACGGAGTGATGGAAAGTGTGGCCGATGAGATTCCGCCACAGCTCAACCCGGCCCTGCTGCGCAAGCAGGTGATTGACGAAGCCGTGGGCTTAGGGCCGCTGGAGGAACTGCTGTTGGATGACTCCATCAGCGAAATCATGGTCAACCGCTTCGACAGCATTTACGTCGAGCGACGCGGCCAACTCCACCCTTATCCCTTGAGCTTCACCAGCGACAAGGCCGTGATCAGCGTCATCGAGCGCATCGTGGCACCGCTGGGGCGCCACATTGACGAATCCAGCCCCATGGTGGATGCCCGCCTGAAGGATGGCTCGCGCGTCAATGCCATCATTCCGCCGCTGGCCATTCACGGCTCGGCCATCACGATTCGTAAGTTCCCCAAGCGCAAGCTGACCGGCGATGACTTGGTCAATCTGGGTTCCGTCAGCCCTGAGATGCTGCGCTTCTTGAAGGTCTGCGTCGAGGCTCGCAAGAACATCATCATCTCCGGGGGCACGGGCTCGGGCAAGACCAGCTTGCTGAACATCTTGTCCAACTTCATCCCCGACAGCGAACGGGTGATCACGGTCGAAGATGCTGCGGAGTTGAAACTGCACCACCATCACCTGATCAGCCTGGAAGCCCGGCCGCCCAATGCTGAAGGCAAGGGTGCCGTGGCGATCCGCGACTTAGTCAAGAATGTGCTGCGCATGCGGCCCGACCGGGTGGTGATTGGCGAGTGCCGGGGCGCCGAAGCGCTGGACATGCTGCAGGCCATGAACACCGGCCATGAAGGCTCACTGACCACCTTGCATGCCAACACGCCCCGCGACGGTCTGGCCCGCTTGGAGACCATGATCTTGATGGCTGGGGCGGACCTGCCCCTGCCCGCCATCCGCGAGCAGATAGCCAGCGCGGTGGACATCATCGTCCAGCAAACGCGCTTTGCCTGCGGCACACGGGCCATCACCCACATCACCGAGATCAGCGGCATGGAAAGTGGCCGCTTCCAGATGCAAGACTTGTTCTTGTTCATGCAGCGCGGCTACTATCCAGAAGGCCACCCCAAGGCGGGCAAAGTGCGCGGCTACTACACCGGCTGCGATGTGATCCCGACCTTCTATGAAGACCTGAACGCGCGCGGCGGTGCCTTGGATTTGCGCTTGTTTGCGCCGGTCTCAGAAGAGTTGGCCCTGTCCCAGAACGCGGGGCCAACTTATGAGAGCCAAACAACTGGAGTGGGCTCATGAATGCCGACTGGTTGATCCCCGTCTTGGTCGCGCTGACCGCCGCCCTGGCAGTGGCAGCGGCTGCTTGGCTGGTGATTCAATTTGCGCCGAAAGCGATTGATGCCTATGAGGGCCGCTTCACTCGGCTGACGCAGTCACATACGCGGGATCTATTTCTATCCTTGGACCCCAAGGCTGCCTTTGGCATCAACTTATTCGCCATGATCGCCGGTACCTTGGTGATTTGGCTGATCACTGACAGCGTGCTGCTGGCCATGTTGGGTTTGGTGGCTCTGGCGTCCATGCCTCGCATCATTTATGCACGCATGCGTGCAGCACGTCTGAAGAAATTTGACCAACAACTGCCCGACTCCTTGATGATGATCGCCGGCGGCCTGCGCGCGGGTCTGAGCCTCTCTGGCGCACTTCATCATTTGGTGGAAGAAGCTCCGGCCCCCCTGCGGCAGGAGATGGGCTTGGTTCTGCGTGAAAACCGCCTCGGTATGCCACTGGACAGCGCCTTGACCAATCTGGCACGGCGTGTCCCGACCACAACGACGATCTTGGTGGTGTCGGCCATGCGCGTGGCCAATGAAACGGGCGGTGGCTTGGCCGAAACACTGGAACGCACCTCCAACACCGTCCGCCGCAAATTGCAGATGGAAGACAAGATCGACGCGCTGACCTCCCAAGGCAAGTTGCAAGCCTGGGTCGTAGGCTCCATGCCCATCGCCTTGATGCTGGTGCTCAACCACATTGAGCCCGTGGGCATGCACGGTTTGTGGCACACCACCCCGGGCTGGATCGCCTTGGGTGTAATTGCTGTGCTTGAAATCATTGGTGTGCTGCTGATTCGCCGCATCACCACCATTGATGTGTAAATCGCCGTGGACAGCCTGATCAACGCTTCTTGGATATTGCCGCTGGCCGCCTTGCTCATGGGGGCCGTGGTCGGTGTCGCGATTTGGTTTGCTTTGGGGCTTCTGCCTGACCCTCCCGAAGAAGATCGAGAGTTCCGAGACCCTCCACCGCTTGGTTTCCGCATGTTGTGGTGGCCAGTCCAGTGGATGGAGCCTCGCTTCGACCGCCTGCTCTCACGCCAAACCCGTTTGGCCTTTGTGTTGAAGCTGCGTCAGGCCGGTTTGGAGTTTTCGCTCTCTCCAGGGCAGTTCTATGCCGGGCAATTGGCCTTCATGATCACCAGCGTGGTACTCATGGCTCTGCTGCTGGCGGTCTTGACGGGTTTAGGGACCGCCGACGCCACCAAGGGCGAATTCGAAGTGGGCTATGGCAACTCTTTGCTGCTGATCGTCATGGTTGCTGCGCTGGGCTGGTTTTTGCCGCTCGTTTGGTTGCGGGACAGGATCAAGGCCCGACAGCGCGAGTTCGTGCGTGCCCTGCCCTTCTTTCTTGACGTGATCACCCTTTGCGTTGAAGCCGGTTTGAACCTGCAAGGAGCGATCACACAGGCGGTGGCCAAAGGCCCACGCGGCTACTTGCGCGACGAGTTTCAACGTGTTTTGCGAGATATTCGCGCCGGCAAGTCGCGTGCTGAGGCCCTGCGCGACATGAGTGACCGCGTCAAGGATCAATCGCTGTCGCACTTCACCTCGTGTGTCATTCAAGCAGAGCGCATGGGCATGAGCTTGGGGCCTATGTTGCGCACTCAGGGTGAGCAGCGACTCAACGAGCGCTTCATGCGTGCGGAGAAGTTGGCATTGGAAGCTCCGGTGAAGATGCTCTTCCCTCTGATTGCCTGTATCTTCCCCTGCACCTTCATTGTCCTGTTATTCCCTATCGTCTCGCGACTCTTGGCGGCAGGCGGTTGAGCACCACATGGCCCTCCAGATTAAGTGCGCTGACACCTTTTGGTCCCGCTTCAAAGGCCTGATGTTCAACCCG
>NZ_JBIKNQ010000063.1:0-31870 GCF_044358605.1 Ideonella sp. | reverse complement strand
ACAACCATCGAATTCCTCAACGCGCCCTCAACCACCAGACCCCCATCGAGGCCCTGAAAAAATGGCACGCCTCACACCCCAAGCTCTTCACAAAACGTGTGAATGATCTCCCGGGGCTTGACAGCTAGCCAAGCAGTCATGGTTCAAGGAGCGTGTATTCGACATTTTTTTGTGGGAGGTTGGCGGTGACGGCTAACCCGGCGCTCAACCTCGCTCCTTTCAGTCGCTAGACGCTGCGCGATAAAGCCACGCAGCGCCGGTTAGCTCTACGTTACCAATCAAGGAGGAGTATGAATTCCGAGGGAGAGTCTCAAAAGAAGGTGTACAGCACCTGCGCCTCGTGCGACAGGGACACTTGGCACGACATTCTTTGTTCCCACATGGATTCCAGTGGCGAAGAGTATCGAATCGACACTTATCACCAGATAGTCAAGTGTCGAGGCTGTCGTACGACTAGCTTTCGCAAGGTCGTTCGAGATATTGAAGCCGCGTATCCAGTGGACGACGATGAATGGCATGTTCCCGAAGACGTCTACCATTTTCCGAGCGTGCTAAAAGGACACAAGGAACTGGATGACGTATGGGATCTACCCGAGACAGTTCGAGAGATCTACACCCAGTCCGTACAAGCGACAAAGGACGGCTCAAATATCCTCGCAGGCATTGGCCTGCGCGCCACCATCGAGGCAATCTGCAATGACCGCAGCATCAGTGGAAAGACACTCGACAAACGGATAGATGGGCTTGCAAAGGCGGGGTTAATCTCGCAAACGGATGCTGAGCGATTGCATGCCATCCGGTTTCTGGGGAATGATGCAGCGCACGAGATCAAGAACGCAGATTCAAAGAATTTGCTTATCGCGCTGCGCATCATTGAGCATCTGCTCGTCAACATCTACATCTTGGACGGAGAAGCTGACGGGAAGCTGGAAACCATCATAAAAACGTCGACACAGTTCTTGTCTCTCCTGGAGAAAAAGCTGCCCACCTTCACCGCCGGAGAAGAGGTACCTCTCGCAAAAATCCTCGGCAAAGAGATGCGCCGCTTCCACGGCTACTTCGCCACACATGAGAAGTATCTTGTCGATCAAATCACGTCGGGCGCATACACAAAGCTCACGCTAGGCAAGCTAGACCTATACGCCGGTTCCAAAGACAAGCTTCAGCACTTTGTGGTGCCTTGATTGCTAACCCTTCTAGTGGGACTTCCCGGTGAGTCAAGTAGCAGCCGTAATGGTTTTCCTTCTAGAGCGGTACCTGCAACCTTGAGGGTGAGCCGATGCCCGGGCTCCATTGGCTCGGCGTGACAGTGCTGTCGCAGAAGGGTTATCGAGTTGGCCGAGCATTGGCTCTGAACTGAAGTTCGGCTTGTGCGCTAGCTTGTAGCGGAGAGAGACAGACTGCATTTGTAGTGTCGGGCTTGCTGAGGCTTGGCCTCGGCCCAGGATGCCCAGCCCGGACACAAAGCGTTCTGAGGACGGTTTGTGCCTGGCGAGGCGTTGGGCCACTGTGCCCAGCGCGCTCGGCGGGGCTCTATTCGCTGCTCGTGCAATTGGCGCGATGCCAGCACAAAAGGGTTATCGAGTTCACCTGCCGCCGGTCTGACCTGTCAGCACATCCTTGCGCGCACGCCTGTTTGTCAAAAGCTGTTGATGTGTTTCATGCTGCGGCAGCCTCTTGGCAAGCCACGGACCGCTTGGGCAAATGGTTGGGATCAAACCTATCCCCTCGTGTCATCACACACCACACGATGCGAGCGTTCTTGTTGACCAAGGCCCCGATGGCCTTTTGCCAGCCGACACGCTCTTGCGCCACACCAGCCACAGGCTGATCGGGTCCTTGCACTTGTGTGCCGAAGGCGCCTGCAACCGCACATCCCCCCACGGGTACTCACCCTATAGGTTGCCTCATGTTTGATGCAGCCATTTCTGGACAGAAACTCACATTTCATTGGAGCAGACATGAGTAAGATTTTTCACGCCCTTGGCTTCTTAGCTCTCGCTATGGGGAGCTTGGCCGCTCAAGCCACCCCGGTGGAGCAATGGCAAATCATCGAAGGCCGTGGTCTGACGGACGATGCGGTCTACCTGGGCCAGCCGCGCAAGCAGTTGCTGCAGCGTTCCAAGACCTGCAAGAAGCCAGCCACTGAGTGCACCTTCCGGATCGCGCCGAGCATTCAGGACATCACGGTGTTTTTCAACGCCAAGAACAAGGTCGAGCGCATCCGATTTGCCGCCCAGCACACCAACTTCAATTGCTCCGGCAACCCCATCGGTTTCACTTGGCCGACCTCACGGGGCGTGCATTTCTATGAGCGCTTTTTCACCGTGCAGGCCGCCTATCCCGGCAGCACCGTGCAATGCGGCAATGGCTTGTGCCTGGTAGACGCCTCAAAAGACGGCCTGCGCTTTGAAGACCGCCATCGCGCCGAAGATTGCTTTGACGACTACAACGGCACCTTTGAGATCACGCCCAAGCAGCCCTGATCGGCCCGCCGTTTCCTGAACGACAGCCCCCTGCCCCGGCGGGGTGGTAGGCTGGCGGCACAGGAGACACACCATGACGATTGCTTCATCTATGGCTGCTGCGGCAGCGCGCCCGGTGCTGGTCGCCGGGGTGGGCATGATCCCCTTTGCCAAGCCCGGCGCCCACAAGCCCTACCCCGAGATGGCCGCTGCGGCCGTGCAAGCCTGCCTGGTGGACGCGGGCTTGGGCTATGAACTGATCCAGCAGGCCTATGTGGGCTATGTCTATGGCGACTCCACCGCCGGGCAGCGCGCGCTCTATGAGGTGGGCCTGACGGGCCTGCCCATCATCAACGTCAACAACAACTGCTCCACGGGCTCCACCGCCTTGTACCTGGCCCGCCAGGCGGTGCAGAGCGGCGCGGTCGACTGTGCCCTGGCGCTAGGCTTTGAGCACATGACCCCCGGCGCTTTAGGCGCCCAGTTCACCGACCGGCCCAGCCCCTTTGAGTGGTTTGACCGCGAGACCGATGCCCTGGTGGGCCATGGCGAGATCCCGCTGGCCCTGCGCTACTTTGGTGGCGCAGGCCTGGCCCATATGCAGCAGTGGGGCACGCCGCTCACCACCTTTGCCAAGATCCGCGCCAAGGCCAGCCGCCACGCCGCCAACAACCCGCTGGCCTTGTTCCAGAAAGTGGTGACCACCGAAGAGGTGATGGCCGCGCCCATGCTCTGGCCCGGTGTGATGACGCGCCTGATGGCCTGCCCGCCTACCTGCGGTGCGGCAGCGGCCTTGGTCTGCTCCGAGGCCTTTGCCCAGAAGCACGGCCTGCGCCGCGACGTGCGCATCCGCGCCCAAGCCATGACCACCGACACCCCGGCCACGTTTGAGAGCCGCGACATGCGCGAGGTGGTGGGCTTCAGCATGGCCCGCAGCGCGGCGCAGCAGGTGTATGAAGCGGCAGGCGTGGGGCCTGAAGACGTGCAGGTGGTGGAGCTGCACGACTGCTTTGCGCAAAACGAATTGCTGACCTACGAAGCTCTGGGCCTGTGCCCGGTGGGCGGCGCCGAGAAGTTTGTGGACGACGGCGACAACACCTATGGCGGCCGTTACGTCACCAACCCTTCGGGCGGCCTGCTCTCCAAAGGCCACCCGCTGGGCGCCACGGGCTTGGCGCAATGCACCGAGCTGGTTCAGCAATTGCGCGGCCAAGCCGGTGCGCGTCAGGTCGACGGTGCGCGCTTGGCGCTACAGCACAACTTAGGGCTGGGTGGTGCTTGCGTGGTCACGCTGTACGAGCGGGTGTGAGCCACAACGGCTCGTACATCCGCGCCTAGCGGCGGTGAAACCCCACACGCTTGTCGCCTTGATAGCGATGGGGCCACCCAGGCTTCAGCTAGACTCCCGCCCCATGCGCCGAGTCCTCGCCATTCTCCTGCTGGCCCTTCTGCCGCTCCAGTTCAGCTGGGCGGCCGTGGCCTCGTATTGCGGGCACGAAGAGCAAGTTGGCGCAACACACTTCGGTCATCACGAGCACCAGCATCCCGCCGGGTCCAGCAGCAACGCCGAGCCTTTTGCGGTACCAGATGCGCCCGAAGATGCCCCCGGTGACCAGCCACTCGGTGCCACTGACCCGGATTGTGGTCACTGTCACGGCTACTGCGGCGTGATGCTCATGGTGCCGCCGGGCCTGCCCGGCACCACCTTGACAGCGCACCCCAATGCCTCTCTTGACGAAGCTGGTGGTGCGCACGCACCGACCCGGCCCGAACGCCCTCAGTGGCTGCCCCTCGCCTGATCGGCGAGGCGGGTCTCTTCCTTCTCTAAAGCCCGTTCGCGCCTGAGGCGGCGCCGCAAGCTGCGGCGCCTTTGGGCACGACGCGACCTCCTGGTCGCCGCTTGCCGATCTCCCGTGAGTTGTTTTCAACCCTGGAGCATCGGATGACATCAAGAACTCTGTTGATGACCTGGCTGCGGCACGCGGGTGCGGCAGCCACCCTGGCTGCTTGCAGCCTCTTTGTGAAGGCGCAGACCGTTTCTGTGCCGGCTGCGTCGGCAGCGCCCCCGAGTGCAGCAAATTTGGTGAGCCTGCGGCAAGTCTTCGACGCCGCCTGGGCTCGCCAGCCCGAAGCCATGGCCCTGCAGGCGCGGCGCGATGCGGCTCGCTCCGAGCAAGCCGCCGCGAAAGCCTGGACGCCGGAGCCGGCGGCCCTGGAACTCTCCCACAAGACCGACCGCCTGAACCGCCGCCAGGGGGCGCGCGAACAGGAGGTCGGTGTCACCGTGCCGCTTTGGCTGCCCGGCGAGCGAGACAGAAGCGCGGCACTTGCCGAGTCCATTGGCGCGGCCGTGGAGAGCCACGCCACCGCTGCGCAGCTGCGCACCGCCGCCATCGTGCGCGAAGCGTGGTGGCAATGGCAGCGTGCCCGCATCGACGTTGACAGCGCCAGCGAGCACCTCGACAACACCCGCCGCATTGCCGCTGACGTAGCCCGGCGCGCCCGGGCCGGCGACCTGGCCCGCGCCGACCAACACCAGGCCGACGGTGCCGTCGCAAGTGCCGAAGCCGGCATGGCCCAGGCGGAGGCCGGTCTTGCCGCAGCTCGGCAATCATTGCGTGCGCTGGCTGGCACGGTCGTCGCACCGAGCAAGGCCGCAGCGGCCTTGGCGGAGCCTGAACCAGGCGTCGCTGCAGCGAGCCTGGAAGCGCACGCGGCTCTGCAGGCTTTGAAGGATCGTGCGGCCGTCGTCGAGCGAGCCGCCATGCTGGCCTCGACACAGTCGCGCGCGAATCCCGAGCTGATGCTGGCCACCACGCGCGACCGCAGCGCCTGGGGCGAGGCGGCGCAGCAGACCCTCACGCTAGGCCTTCGCATCCCCTTCGGCGGCGGCCCGCGCTTTGAAGCCAGGATCGCCAGCGCGCGGGCCGAAGCAAGCGAAGTCCAGGCGCAACTGGCGTTAGAGCGCGAGCGCTTGATCGCGGAGCGCGAGGCCGCGATGGTCCGGGTGGACAGCTCTCGCCGTCAGCTCGCGGCGGCAGAGCGCCGCGCACAGCTCGCCCGCGAATCGCGCAGCTTCTTCGAGAAGTCCTTCCGGCTCGGCGAAACCGATCTTCCAACCCGTCTGCGTATCGAGGGTGAATCCGCCGAGGCCGACCGCCAGGCTGCACACACCCGCATCGAACTCGCGGCAGCGATCTCCGCGTGGCGTCAGGCCCTGGGCCTGCTGCCTCCCTGACGCTCTTCGCTGCAGCGCCCCACATAGAACCCTTCAGGAATCCGACCATGAACCTCACACACCCCCTGGCCGCACTGCTTGTGACGGCCACCCTCTTTGGCCCCTCCGCATGGGCGGGCGAAGGCCATGACCACAGCGAGGCGAGCAGCCCCGCAGTCGAGCAGGCGCTGCCGCGCTTCGCGGCGGTCTCCGAGACCTTTGAACTCGTCGGGGTGCTCAGCGGCCAGCAGATCACGCTCTACCTCGATCGCTTTGGCGACAACAGCCCGGTGCGCGAGGCGCAGATCGAGCTCGACATCGACGGCACCAAGTACAAGGCTGAGAAGCGCGGCGCAGACGAGTACGCGGTCATGCTGCACGAAGCCCCCGTGGAAGGTGTGCTGCCCGTCACGGCGAAGGTGACCGCAGGCGTGGAGCTTGATCTGCTGGCGGGTGAACTCGACATTCACCCTGCGAGTCATGGCGACGATGCCGTTCACACACCCGCGTGGTCAGCATACGCAGCTTGGGGCACCGGCGGCTTGGCTGCGCTGGCCTTGCTCGCCTGGAGCGGCGGTCGAGTGATGCGCCGGCGCAGCCTTCGCGCAGCGAGTGCAGCATGAAGCGCGCCCTGATCACCTCCAGCCTCCTGCTGCTCATGGCCTCGGCCGGGATGGCCCCCGCCCATGCGGGCGCAGGCCATGACCACGGTGACGCTCCCGCCGCGCCCAACGCCAATGGGCCACAGCGCCTGCCCGACGGCAGTGTCTTGCTGCCCAAACCGGCACAGCGCCAGTGGGGCGTGCGCACCCTCGCCACCGAAGCCGCCGAGCTGCCTCGGACCGTGGAACTCAGCGCCAAGGTGCTGATGGACCCGAACGCTGGGGGCAAGGTGCAGCCGCTGAACGGTGGCCGCATCGAGCCTGGGGCGCGTGGCCTGCCCAGCCCCGGGCAAGTGGTGCGCAAGGGTGAAGTGCTGGCCTTTGTCGTGCCATCGGCAGCACCCATCGAACGCTCTAATCAGGCCGCGCAGATCGCCGAGCTGCGTGCCGCCAAGAGCCTGGCCGACAAGCGCATCGCGCGGTTGCAGGAGCTGGCCGACACCGTGCCGCGCAAGGAGATCGAGGCTGCCGAGAGTGAGGCTGCCAGCCTGACGGCGCGCATCGCCGCCATCGGAGCAGGCCTGTCCGCGCGCGAGGCGCTGGTCGCGCCGGTGTCCGGGGTGATCGCTTCCGCCAATGCGGTGGCCGGCCAGGTGGTCGACGCCCGTGAACTGGTCTTCGAGATCGTGGACCCTTCGCGCCTGCACATCGAGGCACTCACCTTTGACGCTGCCATGGCTGCCAACATCGGGGCCGCGACCATGGCCGTGGGCAGCCAGCGCGTTCCGCTGACCTTCATCGGTGCCTCGCGCAGTCTGCGCGAACAGGCGCTGCCGCTGACCTTCCGCGCCCAAGGTGCTGCGCTCCATCTGCTGGCCGTCGGCCAGCCGGTGCGCGTGTTCGTGCAAACCAAGGACAAGCTCAAAGGCATCTCGGTGCCGATGGCCTCGCTGATGAAAAGCCCGGCCAACCAGACCGTCGTTTGGGTCAAGGTCGCGCCGGAGCGCTTCGAACCCCGAACCGTGACGACCGAGCCGCTGGATGGCATCCATGCCGCAGTCACCTCGGGGCTGGAATCGGGCGACCGGGTCGTGACGCAAGGCGCGACCCTCATCAACCAGGTGCGCTGACATGTTCAAGTGGCTTCTCGAAAGCAGCCTGAAGAACCGGCTGCTGGTGATCATCGCCAGCGTGGTGCTGATGGCCTATGGCGCATTCACGCTCACGACCACCCCAGTGGACGTGTTCCCCGATCTCAACAAACCCACGGTCACCATCATGACCGAGGCCGGCGGCATGGCCGCCGAGGAGGTGGAGCAGCTCATCACCTTCCCACTCGAGACGACGATGAACGGGCTGCCCGGCGTGGAGTCGGTCCGCTCGACCTCGTCGGCCGGTCTGTCCTTCCTCTACGTCACCTTTGACTGGAGCACCGACATCTTCCGCGCCCGGCAACTGGTGTCGGAGCGGCTGTCCTCGATGGAGGAAGGCCTCGCGGAAGGCGTCGTGCCGCGCATGGGTCCGATCAGCTCGATCATGGGCGAGATCATGCAAATCGCGATCCCTGTCGACCCGAGCAAAGTCAGCCCGATGGTCGTGCGCGAGTACGCTGACTGGGTGCTGCGCCCGCGCTTGCTGTCGGTGCCGGGCGTGGCACAGGTCATCCCGATCGGCGGCGAGGTGCGGCAGTTCCAGGTGCAGCCCAACACGGCACGCATGGCGGAACTGGGCATCACGCACGAGCAGCTCGAAGGCGCGTTGAAGGGCTTCTCCAGCAACACCTCCGGCGGGTTCCTAGAGCTCAACGGTCGCGAGTACCTGATCCGTCACCTCGGACGCACCTCCCGGCTTGATGACCTGAAGAACCTCGCGCTCTCCGCGAAGAACGGCCAGCCCATCTTGCTGCGGCAAATCGCCGACGTCACGTTTGCCGCTGCGCCCAAACGCGGTGATGCGGGGTTCGAGGGCAAGCCCGCCGTCATCCTCGGGATCCAGAAACAGCCGACCGCCGACACCATCGCGCTCACCAAGTCTATAGAGGACGCGCTGATGGGACTGAAAGCCTCCTGGCCCGCTGGCATGGAGGCACCGCGCGTGACCTTCCGCCAGGCCAGCTTCATCGAAGCCTCGATCACCACGCTGCAGGGCAAGCTGATGGCTGCGTCGATCTTTGTGGCCTTGATCCTGTTTTTCTTCCTCGGCAGCGTGCGACCGACCGTCATCGCGCTGACGGCCATTCCCGTGTCCATCTGCGTGACAGCGCTGGTGTTCCGCTACTTCGGACTGTCGATCAACACCATGACGCTTGGGGGGCTAGCGATTGCCATTGGCGGCCTGGTGGATGACGCCGTGGTCGATGTGGAGAACATCATCCGCCGACTCAAGGCCGACCGGGCGAACGGCGCCTTGAGTCGCTTGCATCCGATCGAGCTGGTGGCCAAAGCGTCCATGGAGGTGCGCTCTGGCATTCTCTATGCCACGGTCATCATCGTGCTGGTCTTCATCCCGCTGTTCGCGCTGCCGGGCTTAGAAGGCAAGCTGTTCGTGCCGCTGGGCATCGCCTTCATTGTGTCTACGCTGGCTTCATTGATCGTGTCGGTGACGGTGACGCCGGTGCTGAGCCTTTATCTGCTGCCGCGCATGAAGAACTTGGACCATGGCGACACCAAAGTCCTGGCATGGTTGAAGGCGCGCTACCGCCACAGCCTGCAGAGCATTCTGGATCGACCCAAGGCCGCCCTCTCGGCGGCGGGTGCGGCCGTGCTGTTGGCTGCGGCTGCCGTGCCCTTCTTCCCCACGACCTTTCTGCCCCCCTTCAACGAGGGCACGCTGCTGATTGGGCTGCGCCTGAACCCCGGTGTGACGCTCAGCGAAACCTCGGCGCTGGCGCGCCAGGCTGAAGTGCAGATCAAGCAGGTGCCGGAAGTGACCCACGTCGGCCGGCGCAGTGGACGGGCTGAGTTGGACGAGCATGCCGAAGGTGTCCATGTCAGCGAACTGGACGTAGGCCTGAAGCCCGCTGCCGAGCTGACCCGCAGCATGGACGAGATCAAGGCCGACATCCGCGCACGCTTGGTGAACCTGCCTGCAGCACTTGAGATTGGCCAGCCCATCTCGCACCGAATCGACCACATGCTCTCCGGCGTACGCTCGCAAATCGCGATCAAAATCTTCGGGGAAGATCTTGACGCCCTACGCGGGCAGGCAGATGCCTTGCGGAACAAGCTGGCCTCGATTCCGGGCCTTGCCGACCTGCAGATTGAAAAGCAGGTGCTGGCGCCGCAGATCAAGGTGCGCGTCGACTATGCGGCGGCGGCCCAGTACGGCGTGCCAGCACCCCAGGTGTTGAACACGCTGCAGGCCTTGGTCGAAGGCGAGAAGATCACCCAGATCGTCGAGGGCAGCCGACGCTTCGCGCTGGTGGTCAAACTGCCGGAGTCAGCACGCTCGGTCGAAGGTCTGGGCCAAGTCCTGATCGAGACGCCAAACGGTCGCATCCCGCTGTCGAAGATCGCCACGATCGAGGACGGCGACGGCCCCAACCAGATCAACCGCGACGACGGCAAGCGCCGCATCGTGCTGTCGGCCAATGCGTCCGGACGGGCGCTGTCGGAGGTCGTGGCCGACATTCGCAAGGTGGTGTCCGAGACCCAACTGCCCGAGGGTTACTTCATCACACTGGGAGGGCAATTCCAGGCGCAGGAAGAAGCCTCTCGGCTGGTTGGCCTGCTGTCCATCGTGTCGCTCACGCTGATGTTTGTGGTGCTGTACAGCCGCTACAAGTCGGCAGTGCTGTCGGCGCTGATCATGGTGAACATCCCGCTGGCCTTGGTCGGCGCCGTGATCGGCCTGTGGCTGTCGGGTCAACCACTGAGCGTGGCAGCGCTGGTGGGTTTCATCACGCTGGCCGGCATCTCGGTGCGAAACGGCATTTTGAAGGTCAGCCACTACGTGAACCTGATGCGCTTCGAGGGCGAGTCCTTCGACCAGCAGATGATTCTGCGCGGCTCGCTGGAGCGGCTGAGCCCGGTGCTGATGACGGCGCTGGTGACTGCTTTCGCATTGGCGCCGCTGCTGTTCGAAGCCGAACAGCCCGGCACCGAGGTTCTGCACCCGGTGGCCGTGGTGATCTTCTCTGGGCTCATCAGCTCCACCCTGCTCGACACCTTCCTGACGCCCGCGATGTTTTGGCTCTTCGGGCGCAAGCCGGCCCAAGCGCTGATGAACGACCGGGACGCCGAAGCGCTTTGAGCGCCTCTCCCTGTTCCCTCCCTCCCTCCCACCCGAAAGGTTCACGATGAAACCCCAAGCCCTTCTCCCCGCCCTCGCCCTCGCACTGGTCGGCTCTGCTTTTGCCGCAGGCCAGCACGATCACGCGCACGAACACAAGCCGATGCACGGCGGCGTGGTGGTCGACATCAAGGACATCGACTACGAACTAGTCGCCAAGTCCAGCCTGATCCAGCTTTATCTGCGCGACCATGGCAAAGCAGTGGATGTGTCCAAGGCCAACGCGAAGATCACACTGTTGACCGGCACCGAAGCCCAAGAGATTCAGCTCAAACCTGCCGGGGCGAAGCTGGAAGCCACGGGCAGCTTCAAGGTAGGCCCCGGCACCAAGGCCGTCGCCGTCGTGACTGGGGCGGGCAAACCCGCCACCGTGCGATTCGCGATCAAGTAGTGGGGCGTCTGCCCCCCAAAGGCCATGCGTCGGCTGGCGCCTGCGTGGTGAGGCTGTACGAATGGGCGGCGTGAGCCGCTCAGGGCGCCCGGCCCGACTCCCGCGCCAAGCAGGCGCGGTAACGCGCCTCGCAGCGCTCAGCAAACCAGGCCGTGGTCAGCTTGCGGGTGATCTTGGGGCTGTTGAGCTGGATGTCGGGCAGGCGCTCGCGCTCGGGCGACAGGCCCTTGCGCTGGGCCAGCTCGTACAGCTTGAGATAAGTCGCCGTCTGCTCAAACTCATGCTGTTTTTCCAGCATCAGGTCTTGCGCCACCTGTTTGCTGCCCAAGCCCAAAAACTGCAAGGCTTCCAAGGCCCGCCAAGCCTCGCTGGGGTGGCTGGCGGGCGGCTGGGCCAGCTCGCGGTTGTAGCGCAGTAGGTCGCCATCAGGCACCAAGCTTTGGCCCGTCAATTGGCTCAGCAAGGTTTGCACCGCAGCATTGCGGCTGCTGTAGCGGCCGGCGTTGTAATCCGCAAAGCGATAGAGCATGCGGTTGTAAGACACCGGATAGTCCAGCAACATGGCCGCGCCAAAGTAGACGCCACCGCGCCGCTTGAACACCTCTTCGCGGGCTGAGCCTGCGGGCTGCCAAGGGTAGGCACGCTGACGCATCTGCTCGGCCGCAAAGCTGATGCTGACTTGGGTGGAGCCACCGGTGCGCACCGGGTTGCGCCCTTCCAGCAGCCGCCCGGCAAAGGGAATCTCGTCGCTCATGTCCTCAAACAATCGCGACAACTCCTGCTCCGTCCTCAGCCGCTGCAAGCGCTGGCGATAGGTTTGGCCGGTGCGAGATTGCTTGTCCAAGGCCAGGTCAAACACCAGCTTGGGGATGCCCAGGCGTTCGCGCTTTTTCTCCAGCTCCTGCTGTGCCAGCCGGCCCAGATTGGGCACCGGCGGGTCGGCCTGCCAGGTGGACTCCTGCTCGATCACCGCCGCCAAGGCGCACACCTTGTGCGCCTGCGCGGGAATGCCCAGCGCCGCAAAGCTGACAGCAATGTCCTCGGCCCAGCCCTTGCGGTCTGCAATCTGCGGCGGCAAAACGCGCAGCGCCACTGCCCGCACCTCGGCCGCTGTGACGGCCGGGGCGGGTGGGCGCGCCGGGGGCTCTGGCGGCTTGACCGGTGGCGCCGGGGGGACCGAAGGAGGGCTAGGCGCAGGTGCAGGAGTAGGCCTGGGCGCCGGGGAAGGCGCTGGCCCATCGGCAGCGGGCCGGGGCGGTGGAGACGGCGCAGGCAGGGGCGACGGCGTGGTGCAAGCGGCCAGCGCCAGCACCGCCATCGCACTGAGCCCAAGGCGACAGACAGACGACTTCATTGGGTCCAGTGTAGTGGCGGCAGAATGAGCCCTGGCCGCACTGGGCCACACCCACCCTCGACGGACCCTGCCCATGTCCCTGCCACTGCCGCTCCAGCACCTCCACCTCATTGAGTTCGAAGGCCTCGGCCCCGGCCCCCTGGCCGCCCGCATGCTGCAGGGCATGGGCGCCCGCATCACCCGCATTGCGCGGCCCAGCACGGGTGCGGTGGCCGCGCAATTGGGCATGGGCAACGACCTGCTGGATACGGGCAAAACCACCGTGCGGCTGGACCTGAAGAACCCAGAACACCGCGCTCAAGCCCTGGCCCTGGTGGCCCAGGCCGATGGCCTGATTGAGGGCCTGCGGCCCGGTGTGATGGAGCGCCTAGGCCTAGGCCCCGCCGACTGTGCGGCGGTGAACCCCAAGCTGGTTTATGGCCGCATGACGGGCTGGGGCCAGAGCGGCCCGCTGGCCCACACCGCCGGGCACGACATCAACTATATGGCCCTGAGCGGCATGATGGCCCTGGGCCTGCCCGCCGGGCAGACACCGCAAGTGCCGCCCACGGTGGTGGGCGACGCCACGGGCGCGCTGGGCCTGGCCTTTGGCATAGTCTGCGCGCTGCTGGACGCCCAGCGCAGTGGCAAAGGCCGGGTGGTCGATGCCGCCATCGTGGACATCGTGGCCATGCTGGGCAATATCGGCCAGTGGATTGCGGCCAGCGGCCAGCTGGGCGGCCCCAAACCCAGCCCCTTTCACGACTCGCCTTTCTACGACACCTATGCCTGCGCGGATGGCGGCTTCTTCACCGTGGGGGCGCTGGAGCCGCAGTTCTATGCCGAGCTGCTGAGCCGCCTGGGGCTTGATGACGTGCCCCCCAAGGCCCAGTACGACACCGCCCAATGGCCTGCGCTGAAGGCCCGCCTGCAAGCCTTGTTTGCCAGCCAGCCGCGCGCACACTGGGAGCAGCTGCTGGCCGGGACGGACGCCTGTGCCGCGCCGGTCTTGAGCTTGGACGAGGCCGCCCAGCACCCGCACCTGCAAGCGCGCGGGGTGTATGAGCGCACCGAGAGCGGGGCGTGGTTTGCGGGCACCGCGCCCAAGCTGCTGCCGCTGCGTTAAGGCAGCCTAGTGACGCAAGCGGCTGCGCTGCAAGGTGGCGGAGGGGCGCTCTTGGTACATCGAGGCATAGTCCTGCGCGAACCGGCCCAGGTGTGAAAAGCCCCAACGTGTGGCCACCTCGGTCACTGAGGTACCGGGCAGCGCTTGCATCAGCTCGCGGCGCACTGCTGCCATGCGGCGCAGGGTCAAAGTGCGGCGCGGCCCATGGCCGTAGGCCTCGCGAAACGCGCGCTCTAGACGCGACAGGCTGGTGCCGGCGGCCAGGCACACTTCATCCAAGCGCACGGTAGGGTCTGAGCAGGCGGTGATATAGCTTTCGGCGCGCTGCACCACCCGCCAGCGCTCACGGCTGCTCAGGGTCTCGCCGTGCTGTTCGCGTTCAACCCCGGCCATCCAGGCGGCGGTGAGTGCGCCCAACAAATGTTCATGCCATTGCTCATAGGGCACGCCTGAAGGCTGGGGCGCCGCTTGGCCCATGACCAAGCTCGCCAGTTCTGAGACGGCCTGTTGAAGGCCTGCGGATGTGCTGCCGCGGTGCCAGCCGCCCTGCGACTTCAGCCCCTCCAAAGGCAGGCCCAGCGCCTCCAGCCGCTGGCGAGGAATCTGCAACGCGACCCACTGCGACTCAGACGGCAGGCTGACGGTGAGCTCGCCACCCTCGGGCAACATGACCAAGTCGCCGTTGCAGGCGGGCTGGCCGCGCACGCGCCACTCGCCCTCACCACGGATCACCATGCCCAAAGACACCCGATCCGGGCTCAACAGCCCTTGCGCCAGCACCGACAGCGAGTAAGCGCCCCAGTCCGCACCCAAGGTGTCCAGGGCCATCTGAGCCACCACCCCGTGGAATTGGCCCGGCTCCATTTGCACATGCTCCAACTGGCTGCCTTGCAAGGTGCCACTCATCCCGTGCGGATCAAAGTGAACCAGATGCAGTTGAGAGGGCTTGCTCAGCAAAGCGGGTGTGGCACCCATGGCGGCCTCAGCGAGAGGAGAGGAGCCGATTGTCCGGCCCACGGGCCACTGCGGGGGCACAGGGCTAACCCGAGGCTGGGTGCAAGTTAACGAAAAGTGGATAGCGGCCAGCCGCCTGCCGCCTCCACACTGCCCGACCCGATAGAACACCCTCTGAGCGCCATGACGACCCACACCTTTTCAGCGGCCAAGCTGGCCAGCCTGGGCTTGTTGACCCTGTCGCTGTGCGCCACGGCGCAGCAGCACCAGCATCAGCACCAGCACGGCCCGCATGGGGCCACGCCCCACACCCAAGCCGCCCAACAGGCGCTGCGCAGCAGCCTGCCCTTGCTGGACAAGCAGGCCTTTGCCGATGCCCAGCGTGGCTTGGTCGAGGCCTTGGGCGATGAGGTGATCATGGGTGCGAACGGCCGACCGGTGTGGTCGCTCAAGGGCTATGAGTTTCTGAAGCCCGAGGCTGCGCCGGACACCGTCCACCCTGGTCTGTGGCGCCATGCGCAACTGAACATGACGAACGGCTTGTTCAATGTAACCGACCGGGTGTGGCAACTGCGCGGCTTTGACCTCTCGAACATGACCATCATCGAGGGCGACAGTGGCCTGATCGTCATCGACCCGCTGATCTCCACCGAAGTGGCCGCCGCAGCGATGAAGCTCTACTTCAAACACCGGCCACAGCGGCCGGTGAAGGCGGTGATCTACTCGCACAGCCATGCCGACCACTTTGGCGGCGTGCGCGGCGTGGTGCAGCAAGAGGATGTGGACGCGGGGCGCGTCAGCATCTGGGCGCCTGCAGGCTTTGTGCATGAGGCGGTGGGCGAGAACGTGCTGGCCGGCAATGCCATGTCGCGTCGCGCGCTCTACCAATTTGGCCCGCTGCTGCCACGCAGCGCCAAAGGCCAGGTGGATGCGGGCTTGGGCAAAACCATCTCGCTGGGCAGCATCACCCTGATCGCACCGACCCGCCTGATCGAGAAGCCCGTGGAGACCCACCGCATCGACGGCGTGGAGATCGTCTTCGAGATGACGCCCGGGGCAGAAGCACCGGCCGAGTTCATCATGCACTACCCGCAGTTCAAGGTGCTGAACATGGCCGAGATTGCGACCCAGAACTTCCATAACCTGCTGCCCGTGCGCGGGGCCTTGGTGCGCGACCCGCTGATCTGGTCTAAGTATCTGGATGGCGCACTGCAGCGCTATGGCAGCCGCAGCGAGATCCTGATTGCCCAACACAACTGGCCGGTCTGGGGCCAGGGCCGGGTGCAAGACTTTTTAGGCAAGCAGCGCGATGCCTACAAGTATGTGCATGACCAAGCTGTGCGCCTGCTCAACCACGGCTACACCGGCCCTGAACTGGCCGAGCGCATCCAGATGCCCGACAGCCTGAACCAAGAGTGGTCGGTGCATTCCTTCTATGGCAGCTTGAAGCACAACCTCAAGGCCATCTACCAGCGCTATCTGGGTTATTACGACGGCAACCCCGCCAATCTAGAAAGCCTGCCGCCGGTGGAGACGGCCCAGCGCAGCATCCGCTACATGGGCGGCGCAGACGCCGTGCTGCAGCGCGCCCGCGAGGACTATGCCAAGGGCGACTTCCGCTGGGTGGCGCAAGTCGGCTCACAACTGGTGTTTGCGGACCCCAGCAACCAGGCGGCCCGCCAACTCACGGCCGACGCCATGGAACAGTTGGGCTATCAAAGCGAATCGGCCACCGCACGCAACGCCTATCTGATGGGCGCGCTGGAGCTGCGCCACGGTGTGCCCAAGCTGCCGGGCGCCACCACGGCCAGCCCCGATGTGATCCGCGCCATGCCCTTGGAGATGTACTTCGACTATCTGGGCGTGCGGCTCAATGGCCCTAAAGCCGCGGGCAAGTCGGTGGTGATGAATTGGCGCTTCACCGATGTGAAGCAGAACTTGGTGCTGCGCTTGCAGAACAGCGCGCTGAGCACCAGCATGGACACGCAAGCCGAGCAACCCGATGCCACGCTGACGCTGACCCGCGCCACGCTGGACGCGATTTCGCTGCAACAGATGACCTTTCCGCAGGCGGTGCAAAGCGGTGCCATCCAGATCCAGGGCAATGGGGCCAAGCTGATGGAGCTGCTGCAGTTGCTGGACACCTTCCCGCGCATGTTCCCCTTGGTGGAGCCCCGCCCGAGCCAGACGCCTTGATGCGCCATGAGTGAGATCTACGACTACATCATCGTCGGGGCGGGGTCGGCGGGCTGCGCGCTGGCGCATCGCCTCAGCGCCAACCCCTGGACGCGGGTCTTGCTGCTGGAAGCGGGCGGGCCTGACCGCAGCGCCTTGATCCATGCGCCCGCTGGGGTGGTGGCCATGGTGCCGACCAAGCTCAACAACTGGGCTTATCAGACGGTGCCTCAAGCGGGCTTGAACGGTCGGCGCGGCTACCAACCTCGGGGCAAGACCTTGGGCGGCTCCAGCTCCATCAATGCCATGCTGTATGTGCGGGGCCACCACTGGGACTATGACCACTGGGCAGCACTGGGCAACGCGGGCTGGGCCTATCACGAGGTCTTGCCCTACTTCAAACGCGCCGAGCATAACGAGACCCATCGCGATGAGTTTCACGGCCAGGGTGGCCCGCTCAACGTGGCCGAGATCCAGCAACCCAGCGACTTCAACCAGCGCTTCTTGGCCGCTGCTCAGCGCCGGGGCTGGCCACTGAACAAGGACTACAACGGTGCTCACCAAGACGGCGCCTTCCTCTATCAGGTCACGCAGAAAAACGGTGAGCGCTGTAGCGCCGCCAAGGCCTATCTCACGCCGCATCTGGAGCGGCCGAACTTGGTGGTGATGACCGGCGTGACCACCGAGCAAGTGCTGTTGGAGGCGGGCCGCGCGGTGGGTGTCAAAGCCCGCGTGGCTGGGCACAGCCGAACCTTTGTGGCCCGCCGCGAGGTGGTGCTGAGCGCAGGCGCTTTTGGCTCGCCACAACTGCTGATGCTGTCGGGCATTGGGCCCGGCGCCCATCTGCAAGCACTGGGCATTGCGGTGCAGGCTGACCTGCCGGGCGTGGGCCAAAACCTGCAGGACCACATCGACTATGTCTACAGCTACCGCACCCGCAGCGACACCCAGACCATGGGCTTGTCTTGGCCCGGCATCAGCCGCGTGATCAAGGGCATTGGCGACTGGCGACGGGAGCGGCGGGGCCTGCTGACCACGCCCTTCGCCGAGGCCGGGGCCTTCTTCTACAGCGGGCCCGACGAGCCCATTCCCGACCTGCAACTGGTGTTTGTGCAGGCCTTGGTAGACGACCATGCCCGCAAAGCGCACTTGGGGCATGGCTTCAGCTGCCATGTCACGGTGCTGCGGCCCTGGAGCCGCGGCGAGGTGCGACTGGCCAGCCCCCGGCCAGAGCAGCCGCCCCTGATCGACCCGCACTTTCTGGAAGACCCGCGCGACATGGCGCTGCTGATGAACGGCGCCCATCAGCAACGCGCGCTGCTGGACGACCCGGCGTTCGACGACGTGCGGGAAGCGCCTTTGTACCCTCTGGACCAAACCCAGACAGCCGCCGTGGAGCACGACATCCGCCAACGCGCCGACACCCAATACCACCCCGTGGGCACGTGCAAAATGGGCCGCGACCCCCTGGCCGTGGTCGATGAACGCTTGAGGGTGCATGGCCTGAGCGGCCTGCGCGTGGTCGATGCGTCCATCATGCCGACCCTTGTTGGCGGCAACACCAATGCGCCCACCATCATGATTGCCGAGAAGGCGGCCGACATGATCTTGGCCGACGCCCGCTGAGCCCGGACCGCGCCGCCACTGGTTTTTGCTAGGTGTCATCCGCCGCAGATATGGCAACCTGAGACATCACTGCCATGTGGCAGCACCGCCCTGTCCGTTTCAACCCGAAATCCCCAAGGAGCCCTGATGAATGGCTTGATGATGCAGCAGCAATTGCTGATCTCCAGTTTGTTGACCCATGCCGAGCGCCACCACAGCGAGCAGGAGATCGTCTCCCGCCGCGTTGAGGGCGACCTCCACCGCTACCACTTCAAGGACATGGCCGAGCGCTCACGCCGGGTGGCCAGTGCCTTGGGCAGCTTGGGCGTGCAGCCCGGCGAGCGGGTGGCCACGCTGGCCTGGAATGGCTACCGCCACATGGAGCTGTATTACGGCGTCTCGGGCTCGGGCGCGGTGCTGCACACGCTCAACCCCCGCCTGCACCCCGACCAAGTGGTGTGGATTGCCGACCATGCCGAAGACCAGGTGCTGTGCTTTGACCTGACCTTCCTGCCCTTGGTCGAGGCGGTGGCCGGGCGCGTCAAGACCATCAAACACTTTGTGGTGCTGTGTGGGCGCGAGCACTTCCCCGCCAACAGCAAGATCCCGGGCCTGCTCTGCTATGAAGACCTGCTGGCCCAGGCCTCGCCCGACTATGCTTGGCCTAACTTTGACGAGAACACCGCCGCCACGCTGTGCTACACCTCGGGCACCACCGGCAACCCCAAAGGTGCGCTCTACAGCCACCGCTCCACCCTGCTGCACACCCTGGCCGGTGCCGCGCCCGACGCACTGAACTGCGGCGCGCGCGATGTCATCTTGCCCGTGGTGCCCATGTTCCACGTCAACGCTTGGGGCATTCCGTACATCGCCTGCATGGTGGGCGCCAAGCTGGTGTTCCCAGGGCCGCACCTGGACGGCGCCTCGCTGCACGGGCTGATGGAGAGCGAGAAGGTCAGCATGTCTGCCGGCGTGCCCACGGTGTGGCAAGGCCTGCTGGGCTTTATGGAGGCGCAAGGCCTACGCTTCTCCAGCATGAGCCGCACTGTCATTGGCGGCTCGGCCTGCCCACCGGCCATGATGAAGACCTTTGAAGAGAAGTACCAGGTGCATGTGCTGCACGCCTGGGGCATGACGGAGATGAGCCCGCTGGGCACCGTCTGCGCGCTCAAGCCGGTGCACGACGCCCTGCCGTTCGAGGGCAAGCTGGCCGTGCAGGCCAAGCAAGGCCGCGCGGTGTATGGTGTGGACATGAAGGTGGTGGGTGAAGACGGGCAAGAGCTGCCGCACGACGGCAAGGCCAGCGGCGAGTTGCTGGTGCGCGGGCCGTGGATCATCAGCCAGTACTTCAAGGGCGAGGGCGGCAACCCGCTACGCGACGGTTGGTTCCCCACGGGGGATGTGGCCACCATCGACGCCGAAGGCTTTATGCAGATCACCGACCGCAGCAAGGACGTGATCAAGTCCGGCGGCGAGTGGATCGGCTCCATCGACCTGGAAAACATCGCCATGGCCCACCCCGCCGTGGCCATGGCCGCCTGCATTGCGGCCCGGCATGCCAAGTGGGACGAGCGCCCACTGCTGGTGGTGGTGAAGAAGCCGGGGCAAGAGCTGAGCCGCGAAGAACTGCTGGCCTTTTACGAGGGCAAGATCGCCAAGTGGTGGACGCCCGACGACGTGGTGTTTGTGGACGCCATCCCGCTGGGTGCGACGGGCAAAATGCAGAAGATCAAGCTGCGGGAGCAGTTTGGGGACCACTTGCTAAAAGGCACGCCCTGATGTGACAAGGGCCGGACGATGTGTCCGGCCCTTGAGGCTTCGTTGCCTTATTGCCGTTCGGCCTGAGCCTGACTCAGGCCTGTTGCTCAGCGCAGATCAAACCGATCCAAGTTCATCACCTTGGTCCAGGCGGCCACAAAGTCATTCACCAGCTTGGCCTTGTTGTCGTGCTGCGCGTAGACCTCGGCCAGCGCCCGCAGTTGCGAGTTGGAGCCAAAGGCCAAGTCCACTCGGGTGGCGGTCCACTTCAGGGAACCTGTCTTGCGGTCGCGGCCTTCAAAGTGCCCTTCGGTGCTGGGCTTCCACACCGTGCCCATGTCCAGCAGGTTCACAAAGAAGTCTTGCGTGAGCTGGCCCGGCCGCTGGGTGAAGACGCCCTCTTGCGCGCCACCCACATTGGCTCCCAGCACCCGCAGGCCGCCGATGAGCACCGTCATCTCGGGCGCGCTGAGTGTCAGCAACTGCGCCTTGTCCACCAGCATGGCCTCGGGCGAGACGCGGTAGCTGGCTTTGACATAGTTGCGGAAGCCATCGGCCTGCGGCTCCAGCACCGCAAAGGATTCAGCGTCGGTTTGCTCGGGCGTCGCATCGGTGCGGCCCGGGGTGAACGGCACTTGCACGGGCTGGCCTGCGGCGGCGGCGGCGGCTTCCACGGCGGCGTTGCCCGCCAGCACGATCAAGTCGGCCAGCGAGACCTTCTTGCCCCCGGCGCTCGTGGCATTGAAGTCGCTGCGAATCGCCTCCAAACGCTGCAAGACCTTGGCCAGTTGCTCGGGCTGGTTCACGGCCCAATCCTTTTGCGGGGCCAAGCGGATGCGCGCACCATTGGCGCCGCCGCGCTTGTCGCTGCCGCGGAAGGTCGAGGCCGAGGCCCAGGCCGTGCCCACCAGCTCGCTGATGCTCAGGCCGCTGGCCAGGACGCGGGTCTTGAGCAGGGTGGCGTCATGACTGTCGATCAGCGCATGGTCCACGCTCGGCAGCGGGTCTTGCCAGATCAGGTCTTCGGCCGGCACCTCAGGGCCCAGGTACAGCGCCTTGGGGCCCATGTCGCGGTGGGTCAGCTTGAACCAGGCGCGGGCATAGGCGTCGGCAAACTCGTCGGGGTGGGCCAAGAAATGGCGGGCGATCTTCTCGTAGGCCGGGTCGTAACGCAGGGATAAGTCGGCCGTCGTCATCATGGGGCGGTGCTTGACACCGGGCACATGGGCGTCGGGGATCAGGTCTTGCTCAGCCACGTCTTTGGCCAGCCACTGGTGGGCGCCTGAGGGGCTCTTGACCAGCTCCCACTCGTACTTGAACAGCACCGTCAGGTAGCCCATGTCCCAGGTGGTGGGGTTGGGCTTCCAAGCGCCTTCAATGCCGCTGGTGGTGGTGTGCTCGCTGTGGCCCTTGCCCAGGGCGTTGATCCAGCCGAAGCCCTGGGCTTCCATGGGCGCGGCTTCGGGCTCGGGGCCCACGAGTTTGGGGTCACCGGCGCCGTGGGCCTTGCCAAAGGTATGGCCACCTGCCACCAGCGCCACGGTCTCGGCGTCGTCCATGGCCATGCGGGCAAAGGTCTCGCGCACGTCGCGGCCCGAGGCCACGGGGTCGGGCTTGCCGTCTGGGCCTTCCGGGTTCACGTAGATCAGGCCCATTTGCACGGCGGCCAGCGGGTTCTCCAGCTCGCGCTCGCCACGGTAGCGGCTGTTGGGCTTGTCGCTGGTGGCCAGCCATTGCCGCTCTCCCCCCCAGTAGATGTCTTCTTCGGGCGCCCAGATGTCGGCGCGGCCGCCGCCAAAGCCAAAGGTCTTGAAGCCCATGGTTTCCATGGCCACATTGCCGGCCAGGATCATCAGGTCGGCCCAAGAGAGGGCATTGCCGTACTTTTGCTTGATGGGCCACAGCAGGCGCCGGGCTTTGTCGAGGTTGCCGTTGTCGGGCCAGCTGTTGAGCGGCGCGAACCGCTGGTTGCCGGTGCCTGCGCCGCCCCGGCCGTCAGCCGTGCGGTAGGTGCCTGCCGAGTGCCAAGCCATGCGGATGAACAGGCCGCCGTAGTGGCCCCAGTCGGCGGGCCACCAGTCTTGCGAGGTGGTCATCAGCGCGGCCAGGTCTTGCTTCAGCGCCGCATAGTCCAGACCCTTGAAGGCCTCGGCATAGTCAAAGTCTGCCCCCAGCGGGTTGGAGGCTGCAGGGTGCTGGTGCAGGATGCTCAGATTGAGTTGTTCGGGCCACCAGTCGGCATTGGACGGCGTGGCATGGGTGCTGCGCGCACCGCTGGTGTGAAAAGGGCATTGGCTGGCTTGGCTCATCGTCATCTCCTGGGTTGAATGGGAACGAGTGGCCTTAGTGTTAGCCAATCGCGGAATCAGGTCTATTTGTTGTTAGCTATTGCAATGATTGGCAAGTTGAATGCCCAGTGCGATGCGCCGACGGGCTCCGCCAGCTCGCTTGCCAAGGCGTGCTGGCCATAGGCATGGTGATTGAGTGAGATTTACATCTCATGAGCAGAAACTTTTTAATCCGCGGCCGGTACTCACGCTGGACACGCAACGGCGTGTCCGTGGCTTCCGGCAGTCTGGCCGGTGCGCCATGCGTCCCAACCCAGTAGACACCGGAGACGTCCCATGAAAGTTTTGTCCCTCTTGGCCTTGGCCGCCCTGATGGCCGCAGGCACCGCCCAAGCCCAGTCCACCCCCATCAACCAGTGGCAGATCATTGAAGGCCGCGGCCTGACCGATGACGTGGTGTACCTGGGCATGACCCGCAAGGCAGCGGTGGCTGTCAGTCGCGAATGCAAAGGGAAAGTGAGCACCTGCTCTTTTCAGCCGCAAGCGGGCTCACCAACCCCCATCGACACGCCGGTGGTCACGCTGACCTTCGACGCCAAGAACAAGGTGTCGCGGATAGTCATCAACCAGAACTTCCGCGACATCCAGTGGCCCACCACTGCCGGGGCCACCGACGCCATGTCGATCACCCAAGTGCAGGCGCTCTACCCCGGCTCGTCGATTGCCCCGCTTGGCCCGTTTGACTATGCGCTCACAGCTTCCAAGCAGGGCTACACCTTCAACGAATACAACGAGGGCTCGGACGGCTTTGAGCGCCGCCTCGTCACCCATGTCCTGACCAAGCCCCGGCGCTAAGGCTGCCAAAAGCCCTCAACCCGCGCCGGGCACCGGGTCCTGGCTCCTTGCTCGACTCAGCCCTTTGGCAAGCCGGGGTCAAGCAAACGCAGGACTGAGGGCTATCGGCGAGGTTCATTTCTCGCCCAGCGTGCATTGCTTGGCGCTTCAGTGTGGTGGCTCTCACCACCATAGACGGAGCCACATTGACCGGGTCGGGTGTGCGGCCTTAGTTTCG
Source organism: Ideonella sp. (assembly GCF_044358605.1). Lineage (GTDB taxonomy): Bacteria > Pseudomonadota > Gammaproteobacteria > Burkholderiales > Burkholderiaceae_C > Ideonella. Next base: position 8,594 of record NZ_JBIKNQ010000063.1, on the reverse strand, counting down.
AGACTTCTTATTAACTCAATCTTGAGGAGAAGTCATGAACCGCACACTCATCAGCCTATCGCTGTGCTCGGCGCTGCTGGCCGCCAGCGGCACCACCCAGGCCGCCACCCCGATCGAGAACTGGCTAATCGTTGAAGGCCGCGGCCTGGGCGATGACTTTGTCTACCTGGGCATGAGCCGACAGAAGGCCATGGAGGTGTCTGGCGGCCTCTGCGCTAACGGTGCACATGGCTGCATCTTCAGGCCCAGAGAAGACGCCGGCTGGATCACCCTGGTGTTTTGCGACTACCCATCGCCCTATGCGTGCGGACCCAAGAAGAAGGTGAAGCGCATTGAGATCCGCCAAACCGGATCACCCATCCAGTGGCGTACCACGGCGGGCGCAGCCGACGGCATGACGGTCGAAGAAGTGCAAGCCCTCTACCCTGGCCATACCTCTTGGGGCACCGGCGGGTCGGGCTGGGTGACCAATGCGAATGGCGGCTACACCTATCAGATCACGGTACAGGTTTGGCCAACGCCGGTGTACTTCTCGACGCACGTCATTCAGGCACCAAAGCGCTGACGCTAACTCCCTGCATCAGCGTACATGCTTGAGCGCTGATGCAGGATGATTCTCTCTAGCGGGCATCTATATCTCAACCACTGGCACTTAGGTTTCACTTGTTTTAGACGTTATAAAAATGTGAATTCTCTGGACTTTGCCTCCGCTAGTCTCGGTACACCCCAACAACTATGTTGGGCCCTTCATCAACGACACACCGAGCGAGGACACTATGAAAGCCCTTTCCCTGATTGGTATGGCATTGCTGTCGATCAGCAGCCTGGCCCAAGCCCAGTCCACCCCCATTGAGCAATGGAAGATCGTTGAAGGCCGGGGCCTGACCGACGACTACGTCTACCTGGGCATGAGCCGCAAAGAGGCCAACACCCGCACCACCAACGGCAACTGCAGAGGCAAAGTCACCCAATGCAGCTTCCGCGGGCAAGACAACCCGGATGCGCCAGTGATCACCCTCTTCTTCAATGAGAAGAACAAGGTCACCGACATCAACTTCATCCAGGGCGGAGCGATCTCTTGGCCCACCACGGCCGGTGTGGTCGATGGCATGACGCCAGAGCAAGTGCAGGCCCTCTACCCCGGCTCCGTCATTCAGCAAGCGGACCCCTTCACTCGCGTGGTGGTGGCCGCACGCCAGGGCTATCGCTACAGCTTCAAGCAGGTGTGCAACTCTGACGACCAGTGCCCCATCTTCACCTATCACTCGGTCTTCAAGCGCCAGAAAGCGCAGTAATCTGCCCTTGGCGCAGGCTGTGTGGCTGCGCCAGGCCGGGGCACCGATAATGGCGGCTTCCAGCACCCGCGCCAGCGGCCTTAGGGCTTGCGGCTAGGTGCGCTACTTTTGCCCAAGCCGCCCGCCCGGGCCGCTTCTTGCCCATGTCCGCCGAACTCGCCGATCAGGTGCGCCGCCGCCGCACCTTTGCCATCATTTCTCACCCTGACGCCGGTAAAACCACGCTGACGGAAAAGCTGCTGCTGTTCTCGGGCGCCATTCAAATCGCCGGGTCCGTCAAGGCACGCAAGGCCAGCCGCCATGCCACGTCTGACTGGATGGAGATTGAAAAGCAGCGGGGCATCTCGGTGGCCTCCTCGGTGATGCAGATGGAGTACCGCGACTGCACCATCAACCTGCTGGACACCCCGGGCCACCAAGACTTCTCGGAAGACACCTACCGCGTGCTGACCGCCGTGGACGCCGCGCTGATGGTGATCGATGCGGCCAATGGCGTGGAGCCGCAAACCCGCCGTCTGCTGCAGGTCTGCCGAGCCCGCAACACGCCCATCCTGACCTTTGTGAACAAGATGGACCGCGAGGTGCAAGACCCGCTGGCCCTGATGGACGAGATCGAGCGCGAGCTGGGCATGACGGTCGTGCCCTTCACCTGGCCCGTGGGCATGGGCAAGCACTTTCATGGCGTGATGGACCTGCGCAAGCAGCAAATGCGCGTCTTCAGCCCCGGCGAGGACCGCGTGGCCGGTGACGAAGAAGTGCTGGACGGCCTGGACCACCCCGAATACGCCCAGCGCTTTGGCATGCAGTTTGAGCAAGCCCAAGGCGAGATCGAACTGGTGCGCGAGGCCGCGCCCGAGTTCAACCTGGACGACTTTTTGGCGGGTAAGCAAACACCCATGTTCTTTGGCTCGGCCGTCAACAACTTTGGCGTGCAAGAGGTGCTGGACGCGCTGGTGGGCCTGGCCCCGGCGCCCGGCCCCCGGCCGGCCATCCAGCGCATCGTCCACCCTGAAGAGCCCAAGTTCACCGGCGTGGTCTTCAAGATCCAGGCCAATATGGACCCCGCCCACCGCGACCGCATTGCCTTCTTGCGCGTGGCCTCGGGCAAGTTTGAGCGCGGCATGACGCTCAAAGTGGTGCGCTCGGGCAAGAGCCTGCGGCCCAACACCGTGGTCACCTTCATGAGCCAGAAGCGCGAGCTGCTGGAAGAGGCTTTTGCGGGCGACATCATCGGCATCCCCAACCACGGCGTGCTGCAACTGGGCGACACCCTGACCGAAGGCGAGAGCCTGCAGTTCACCGGCCTACCCTTCTTCGCGCCGGAACTCTTTCGCAGCGTGGAAGTGGCCGACCCGCTCAAAACAAAGCAGTTGCGCGCCGGCCTGACCCAACTGGGTGAAGAGGGCGCGATCCAGGTCTTCCGCCCCATGGCCGCCAGCATGCTGCTGCTGGGCGCCGTGGGCCAGTTGCAGTTTGAAGTGGTGGCCCACCGCCTGGAGCATGAGTACGGCGTCAAGGCCCGCATCACCAGCGCCCGCATCAACGTGGCCCGCTGGGTCACCTGCGACGAAGCCGACGGCGGCGACAAAGAGCTGAAGCGCTTCATCGACGCCAACAGCCACCGCATGGCCCTGGACGCCGTCGACGCCCCCACCCTGCTGCTGGAATACGCGGGCGAGCTGCGCGCGATTGAAGCCAACTGGCCCAAGATCAAGTTCCACGCGCTGCGCGAGCACGCAGGGCTGGTGTTTCAGCAGCGGATGGAGGGGTGAGTGGGGGAGAGAACGGCCCCGCCGCGCAGAGCACTGAAACCCGGAATACTCAGGTGACCTGGGATAGCGTCACACGCACTCCGACATTGACATCACTGAAGTCGGGGATGCGCCTGATCCGATATGCACACCTCAAGAAATGTGGCTTCTCAAACCATGAGCCTCCCCGCAGAGCCATCCGGTCACATTTTTCTAAGTCTCTGTCGGTCTTGATCGGCTGTCCATGGCTGACTCGAGGCCAAAGCCCTTGTATCGCTTTTGGCTGGTACAGATTGTCCTGCCATGTCCAAAGGTTGCCCGCAAGGTCAAATAGACCGAGAGGGTTCGACGCAAACAGGCCCACCTGAGTCAGGTGGCCTAGCCCGGTGGCCCCGCAATTGGCGAACTGAGCAGCATGGCTCTCGTTTTCGCCCCAGACATATCTTCGTCGGTCAGCTTGGGTCAGGCTAATCGACCGCATTGCACGCTCTGTTTGGTCTTCGGTGGGCAGGCGCGCCTGCCAGCCTGCCAATCCCGCAGCGCCTATCTCGACCTGGATCTGCGTTGTCAACCAACGCGCATATGCACGCGCCTCAAACCAAGATACACCCCAAACTGGACGCTGCGGATGCGCCATTTGCTCGGCCCAGCGCTGTGGTTGATGGCGTTGGTCCTTTGAACGTTGCGCCAGCCAATCTTGGTAGCCAAGATCTTCTACCTGGCTGTCAAACTCACCCAGCCGCCAAGCCCAAGCTTGGGGCGCATCCCACCACTCCGGGTTCTCATAGCCATCAGCATCAATGAAGCACTGCCATTGCGCAACCGTAGTCAAGGTCCGAGCCATGTAGAAGGTGGGCAATTCAATAGGACAGGGTGGATTGTCTTCTTCTCCTCTTTCGCCGCGGACAAATGGTGCCTTTTCTACCCTCACAAAGCCAAGGATGGGTTCTTCACTTGGTGTGGCTTCGCGCCAAGCTTCGCCATCCCAAATTCGAGCGCGCTTAGAGGGTAGTTGCCAACGCCGAGGGTCAAACGCAAAGCGATCATCGCCTAGCGCGGCCACGGTATTGGCGGCTTGTTCGCGCTCCTTCACGGGCCGCTCGAGATCGTCTCGGCGTTGGCCCAGTTGTTGGCGGACTGTATCGACTTGGCGTGTCAGGCCCAAGGGCTCCAACAAACCGTGTTCACCCAATACTCTCAGGTGCGGGGCGAGCAGGGGCAGCTCTGTGTCGTCAAGGACTTTGTCGCTGTATTCATTGTTCAATTTCTCAGGCAACAGTGCAGCTTCCATGAACGGGGCGAGTTGCGCCCAGACTGCGAGTTGCTGGGTGGTTGACAACGGGGTGATGATCCGCCTTACCTCTTCCAGCAGAGTGGGTGGCAATACGTGTCCCGAGACCAAACCCAGGCGCTCGACCAGGGTGCTGCGGGTGCTGGCGTCGCTGCTACTGAGAATTTCTTTGAGGCTAAGGAGGGAAATGTCGATTCGCTGACGATAGCTGATCTCGACACCCCCCGCGCGAGGCGGCTCTAGAGACGCTCTGAGCGCATCGCCGGGCAGTAAGCTCCAGTAGCGCGAGGGCTCTCCAATATCGGCGGCCGACTCCCAGTTCAAGGTGTGGGCCAAGGCCGCGCCCATCAACAAAGGGCTGTAGGCGTGCCGGTGGGCATTGCGGTATTCGCACAGGGTCAGCACAAAGGGTAGCCGCACCTGCTCGGCGCTGTGCAGGGTGCCGGGCTCTTTGGCTAGTCCATGGGCCACAGCGGCGCGCCACACGGTGATGTCGCCGCCCAGGGCGGTGCGCTCCAAGACAAAGCCCTTGTCCTCGTCGTCCTTCCTGGCCCACCCCGCGCGTGGCCCCATGGCCGCCCAACGATAGAGGGTGGCATCGGAGGCATTCAGCTCAAAATGCGGCGGTGTCTCGCGCCTTTGGCGCGACAGAACGGGCTCAAAGCCTTCTAGCATGGGTTGGTAAGCATTCATCCACTCTTTCCACAGTCCCGGTCGGCGGCGCACCAAGCGGTAGAGGTCCGGCGCAAAGAGTTGCAGCAAGGCCAGGGCCAAGAGCATGGCTTGGTCGGGTGCGCCTTGCATGGCTTTGCCCCGCGCCGCCAGCACGCACTGCCACTGGTGCATCAGCTCTTGGGCGCGCAGCAGCTTGCGGGGCACATAGGCTTCAAAGCTGTCTAGCAGCATTTGGGTCAGCGGCGTGGGGCGCGCTGTAGCCGTGGCCGCAGCGCTTGCCTGCTTGCCCGGTGCGCCCTCGTCGCCCAAGCCGCGCTCCATCGTTTGGGTAAACCACAGGCGCTGGCAGCCGGGTGGCAGGGCCGGGTCGGCCATCAGGCGGTCTTCATGCTGGCGCACAAAGGTTTCGGCTTGCTCGCGGGTGAGTGCGGGCAGGCGGAAGGGCAGGTGAACGATCTTCTCCAGGTACTCAAAGCCGGTGATGGGCATCTCGGGCTTGGCACCTTTGAAGCGGTAGTCGCGGTAGCGGTGGGAGATGCCACGCTCGATCACCTCGTCGTCCAGCGCCACCACAAAGGCAAAGCTCTCGACATTGAACACCGTCTTGATGACCTCCAGCATGGCCACGGCCTTTTCGGGCAGGCAGCGGTCTAAGTCGTCGATGAAGACCACAAAGCGCAGCTCGACGGCTTGGGTCAACTCCACACCCTGGGCTTTGGCTTCTTCGGGTGTGATGCGGCTCAGGTCGCGCAGGAACTTTTGAACTTGGTAGTAGTGGCGGCCATCGGCGGTGTAGGCAGGTGACTTGTCCTGCTGGTTTTTCGGCTCGTCTTTGGCCTTGGTGTCACCAGTGTCCTCCCCTGCCAGAAGCTTGGCGGTGCCTTCAACGTGCTCTAAGGCACCCTTTGCCAGTTCACCCGCACCAAAAAAGCCTGCTGCCACACCCACGACAGCCTTGGTGATGCCATGGCCTGCCACCTTGGCCGTCACCTTGGCGGTTGATTCCACTAGTCCCCACTTCTTCTCAAACTCAGCTTTTACTTCAGGCGTGAGGGTCGCCAAGGCTCGCTGCGCCGATTCGCGCCAGGTGCCCATGTCTTTCAGCGTGGTCTGCAGCGCCTCGCTGACATGCATCAGCAGCGGCACCGCCAAATGCGGCTCATGCTCATAGCGCCAGGGGTGAAACCACACCGGCACCGTCACATTCAGCAAGGGGCTGCCTGCATATGCGCTGGGGTCTTGCAGACGCTGGGCCACATCTTTGCCGTTTTGGCGACGGGCTCGGTCGTACACCAACTCCAATAAGCGGCTCTTGCCCGCCCCCCACTCGCCATAGACCCCCACCACCAGTGGGTCAGCCGTGGGGAGCGCGTGAGCAGACTGAACCTTTGCTGTGCTCAAAGCCAAGCGCACGCGGGCCCATAGGCTGTCCGCATAAAGGCCATAGCCCAGCCAGTCCTCAGGCCCTTCGGGCGACACGGGTGACTCTGAACTCACAGGCGCAGCAATCGGCGTTTTTGACATGGGGGCTCCTCGTCGCCGCCGCATTCGATGTATGTTGGCGGCAATGGCTTTGTTTTGTTGATGCGCTGATTCTGCCTGTAGACCTATCAGGCACAAACTCGGTGCCAGCTCTGCAGCCCTCGCGGGTTTCCCCACCCCCTTAACCCCCGTCAAAAGACTAGAACTTGTCACGAAGTTTCTCTATCCTGTGGTCAAACAGACAACAAGACAGAGGAGCTGGCTGTGGACGGCTTGGATGACGATGCAGCCTTGGTGCCCGTGACGGGCACCGTGGTGTTTGCGCTGGTGGCGGCGAGTGCGCCAGCGGGCCAAGCCTTGTCTTTGGCAGCAGCAGGCATTGCCGCACAGCGGCAACTGTTGAGCCGCGCAGCCGCCTTGGTGCAAGCGCCGCAAGGGCGCGTGGTCGAGCGCCAAGGCGATGGGCTCTTGCTGCTGTTCACCCACACCGATGCAGCCGTGGCGTGGGCCCAGGCCAGCCAAGCACTTTGCCCGGTAGTGGGCCAACATGCCCCCGGCACGCTAGCCCTGCGGGTGGGCGCGCACCATGGCCAGATGTTGAGTGACGGAGACGCCTTGTTTGGCCACAGCGTCAACTTGGCCGCCCGCATTGCGGCGGTGGCCGGGCCGGGCGAAACCCTGCTGTCGGCCTCTGCCCAGGCCCAAGCCAGCCCGCCGTGGCGCGAGCAGATGGAAGACCTGGGGCCGTACTACCTTAAACATTTTGATGAGCCACAGCAGCTCTTCAAGTTGCCCGCGTCCATCCCTTTGGGGATGACAGACACCGCCTGAGACCTGCACCATGACTGCGCCCGACTCCTCCACGGACCCGGCCTTCTCAGACCTTGGCTTTGGCTTGAACGCTGACCGCCGAGTGCTGCTGGTGGCGGACATGGTGGAGTCGGTGCGGCTGATGCAGCGCCACGAGTGGGAGACCACACAGCGCTGGCGCAGCTTGGTGCAAACCTTGGTGCAAGACGTACTGCCCGCCCACCAAGGCACGCTGGTGCAACGCCGTGGTGACGGCCTGATGTTGGAGTTTGAATCCGTGACGGGCGCTGCCGCTGCTGCCTTTGAATGCCACCGCCGTGCCGACGCCGCCAACGCGGGCCAGCCGGGGGACCAGCACATCGTGCTGCGCATGGGCTTGCACCAAGCCGAGGTGCTGGCCGATGGCATTGACCTCTATGGGGCGGGGGTGCAGCTTACCCACCGTTTGGCCGCGCTGGCTCAACCTGGTGAGACGCTGTGTACAGCCGAGGTGAGGGACGAACTGACGGATGGGCTGCATGCCAGCGTCTGCGACAAAGGCGAGCGCCTGCTGCCCGGTCAAGAAGACCCGGTGCGGGTGTATCAACTGCAGCCGGTGGGCGACGCGCCGCGCAACTTGCTGCGCTGGGCGCCAGAGTCTTTGCTGCCGCGGATTGCGTTTGTGGCGGCGCAGCGCTACACCAACCCCGACTGGAACACCGTCTGCCAACTGGTGGTGACGGAGCTGACGGCGGCCGCCAGCCGCGTCACCTCTTGGCGCGTGATCTCGGCGCTCAGCACCCGGCGCTTGACGGCCCAAGGCCTGCAGCAGCTCGACGCCCAGAGCGAACAGCGCGTGGCCGACTATGTGGTGCAAGTGGGCTGGGGCCACAGCGACAGCACCCCCGTGATCAGCCTGCGCTGCACCGACGTGCGCCGCCAGCAAGCCGTGTGGCAGCAAGACGTGATTGCGCCACCGCACGCCTGGGTCGCCAGCCAAGAAGGCCTGGCCGCCGACATGGCCCGCGACCTGGCCACCACGCTACTAGCGCGCGAGGTGCACATCGCGCATGACAGCGCGCTGCATTCGCTGCCGGGGTATGCGCTGTTGTTGGCGGCGATAGGTTTGGCTCATCAAACCACGCAGCAAAGTGCCATGCGGGCAGCGACCATACTTGTCAAGCACCGGGAGATCATTCACACGTTTTGTGAAGAGCTTGGGGTGTGAGGCGTGCCATTTTTTCAGGGCCTCGATGGGGGTCTGGTGGTTGAGGGCGCGTTGAGGAATTCGATGGTTGTAGGTGTCGACGT
>NZ_JBIKNQ010000093.1:0-10822 GCF_044358605.1 Ideonella sp. | reverse complement strand
GAACAGGCTCTCGGTGAAGGTGTCGGCGCCGCGCATAGGTCTCTCTCAGATCGAGATGCTCACATTGTCCTCGCTGCGCCTCGCTCGACCATCACAACCGGTCGGTATTTCAGCAGCCTGCTAAGCGCCGCAGTTCGCCCTCCCGACACGGGAAGGCGAGTGCGACATAAATGGTCTCCTTTTGAGCGCCCAACCCGACAAACAGCGTGCTAGATTCACTCACGGCCCACTCCTGTGCATATCGGCAACGCCCAAGCAGACCACCTGCTAGGTGCATTGGTGTAGCACTGCAGGCCCCTGGCTGCAACCTACGTTTGCGCTGGAGATGGGCCGCCGGTTTTTACTAAGCCATCTTGTCTAGGTGTCGTTCTCCAGTACTTCGCTCCTTGAGAGTTCGCTATGCCACATCACGTCTTTCTGAGCCACGATTCCCGCGATCATGCACTAGCGGATGTCATCGGACGAGCCATTACTCGAATGTCACTGAATCAAGTTTCGGTCTGGCACTCTTCGGATCCGACAGGTACAGGCGGCCTCAAGCCAGGACATGTTTGGCTTGACGAAATCCGACAGCGACTAGCTTCAAGCAAGGCGGTTATCGCGTTGCTCACACCGACGAGCATAGCCCGGCCGTGGCTCTTGTTCGAAAGCGGCTATGGGGCCGCTAACCCTGATTGCGACGTGATCCCGGTATGTGTAGGAATCGACTCCCTTAGCGACGTGCCATACCCGCTTGCGATGTATCAAAGTTATCTTCTGTCGGACTACAACTCATTGCGGCGATTTGCTGAGAAGCTCTTGAACAAGTACGGGATCCACTTCGACGAAGAAATGGCAAAACCCGTACTCGACGAAGCCGTGGCGAAACTGCTCGAGGTTCTCCGAGTGCCGAGCAGGGAGCGGGACATGGCCCCGCAACTGTCGATCGACGATGCTGTCTCTGAAATCAAGGAGCACCTCGATAGACGCTTGGTTGGCTTCTTGTCATCGGCAATACTCAATGAGGCAACGCCACGTGAAAAGCACGACTACTACACAGTCTCGCTGGATCTGGGCAAAGGGGCGAAGAATCAGCGACAACAATACATTGAGGTCGGCCAGGAAACATCCGTGCAAGACGTCCTTGATGCGGTCTATCGATTACTTGATGGAGAGTTCGAAGCGTTCAAGTATTTAGAGAAGTGGATGCTCAGGGAGAATGGGACCGGCCTTCTTCTTGTAATCCGCGAAGTGTCTGGACGAATCCCAGCAAGCGTCGTTCTGAAGCCCAGCACCAAATGGGAAGTGGTACGGCTGAAGCGACCATACTCACCAACTGACAGCTCAGACGACATTGACCGTTGGTATGGAGCCGAATGACGGACGACTAACCGCTCTGACAGGACTTCCGCACCGGTCAAGCGCTGGTCTTCTTCTAAGTAGCTGCGTTTGAAAGATTCAAGATGAGCCGACACACAGACTCCACTCACTCAGCGTGACATTGCTGTCGAAGAAGGGTTATCGAGTTGACCGAGCATCGGCTCTGCACTGGGGTAGTGGCTGTGCACTGTGGTGTAGCTGAGAGAGACAGAATCCATTTATGACATCGGGGTTGTTCAGGTTTTTCCTCGGCCCATGATATGAACCGCTCGGTAGTGCTCTATTCTGTCGTCGTGTACTTGACGCAATGCCAGCACAAAAGGGTTATCGAGTTCACCTGCCGCCTGTCTGACCTTTCAGTACCTCCTTGCGCGCACGCCCGCCAATAACTGTGGTTGTGTTTCACGCTGCGGCGACCTCTTGATCAGCCACGGATCGCTTGAGGACAAGGTTCGGGTCAAACCGATCCCCGCGCGGCAAGACGCACCACAAGATGCGGGCGTTCTTGTTAGCCAGAGCCAGGATGACCTTCTGCCAACCGACCCGTTCGTTGAGTTGGACCAACGACAGACTGATCAGGTCATTGCGCTTGTGGGCGGTCATCACCGCCGACTTGGCACCCTGGATCAACATGGTTCGCAGGTAAACATCGCCACGCTTGGAGATGCCGCCCACCTTGGCCTTAAAGTCGGAAGAGTTTTGACTGGGAGCCAGCCCCGTCCAGCCACCAAACTGCTTGGCCGACTTGAACTGGGTGAAGTCATCGACGGTGGCGACCACAGCCAACGCAGTGATGAGGCCGATGGGCTGCGTAAGTACTCCCCGTTGAGGCTTTGGTTTGGCAAAAGTGTTTGTCAAAAGAGCGAGGAGTCAGGGGACGAGGCGAGACCTGAGGGCGTGGCAACATATTGCCATGACTAATTCAACCGACGAAGCTGTGCCTCAACCCGAGGACAACAAAAAGCCCAAGGGATTGGACCTCGGCAATCTCCTTCCACCCAAGGAAGCAGTAGATACATCTATTGGCATCTTGTACGTAGGCGGCCAAGGCTATTCAGCAGAGGCCTATAGGGCGGAAGCAGACGAAACGGTAGGACAGGAGGTGCTGCGGCACTTGTGCAACCGCTTTGCTGACAAGAGCGAGCGGTCGCCACTCAGTCCGGAAGACGCCGCCGCCCTTGTCGCCGCAGACATAGCCAAACTCGGCCCGGTCATCGCCAAACTGCAGCGATGGCACGAAGAGAACCCGCCGACTGACCTTCTTTCGCTCGGCCAAGCTGCTAGGCGTGCATTCGAGCATTCCAGCGAGCAAGCGCAGCATCAGATGAAGAAGTTGTACGAATCGATGCAGTCGAACTTCTCCTTCCTAACTGAATCAACACTGAGCAAGCTTCAAGGCGATTTGGGAGCAGTCGCACAGATGGTCAATTTCAGTGACCTGTTGCCATCTTCGGGCGTGGGGCGTTTCATGGAAGAGTTGCGGAAGCAGCAGGCGACTCTTGAGCCTCTGGGGTCCATCCTAGATCACGTCAATAAGGCGCAGGCCTTCACTGACGAGCTCCATAAGTCATCTAGCAGTGCAAGCAACCTGGGCGCTCGAATCCGACCTCCAGAGCTGACGATCATTAGGCCGGAGGATTCGGCCCTTGGCCGCGCTTCATTGAAGAATGCCGAAAACTCGGAGTTGGCCGTCAAGCTAATGACAGAGATGACTCAGCGCATCGGCGCACTTCAGGAAACCATGGTTGCGCGAGTATTGCCGGAATGGTTCGCCGATGTGCGACGCCGTCAAGAAGAAGCCAAGGCAAGCAGCGATGCTGCTTTGGTGGAGTCAGCACGAGCCGCGACCAATTTGGGGTGGACTGTATTCGGGATAGCCGCCTCTATCGTTGTGACTGTGGCAGCGACGATTTGGCAAGTCTACGTCGCCAAGGACATTGACGTTGGTAATACCGAGCAAATAAAGGGCTTGCAGAAGACGCTGAATGACCAGAAATTGTTCATGGAGGAGCAGCAAGGACTTCAAAAGCAGACACTTGATCAGCAGCGACTCCAGCTTGAGGAGCTAAAGGCACTTCGTGAGCAACTAAATGAGCAAAGACTTTCCGCTGGGAGTGCCAAGAAACCCAGGCTAGATGTAGCTTCTCAGGACAAATGACCCAACTGACGCCATTGAGTATGAGTGAATGAGGGCCTGAGCAACCAACAACTGCAGAGTGCTTTTTTTGACAACGAGTTTGGAGACCCCTGCTTGGCCATACAGCCTGATGGCTCAATCAGATTCCGCGCGTTAACACGCGCCGACCAGCCCGCCCTCTGGCACTGGCTCCACATCGCCCTGTGGGACCCACCCCCTGCCCCTGTGCGCCCGCTGGAGGTCTTGCAACACCCCGGCGTCAGCATCTATGCCGAGGGATGGGGCCGCACCTCGGATGTGGGGGTAGTGGCCGTGGTAGCGGGTGAAGACGCTGGCGCGTGTTGGATGCGCCTCTTGCCACTCCAGGTGGGCCTGGCCTATGTGGATGAGGCCACGCCGCAATTGGGCATCGCCCTGGAGCCGCAGTTTCAACGCCAGGGTTACGGCAAGCCCTTGATGCTGCGTGCGCTTGGCGCTGCGGCGGCGGCCGGCTACCAGCAGGTGGCGTTGACGGTGCACCCAGAGAATGGGGCGCGCTTTATGTACCAACAGTGTGGGTTTGAGTTTGTGGCGCTGCGAGGCAGCTATCACCTGATGGTTGCCAAGTTGGCTTGAGTTGCGTCACTGCCCTACCCTTTGGCCAAAGCCTGAGTCGCCCGCTTACCCAGCACCCCACCCGACAAGGCCAAGCGCTGTTGCACCAGGGTTTGTAGAAAGCGCACCACCATGGGCGGCTCGCCCTGGTAGAGGTGCAAGGTGTAGACGGGGTGGGCACGCTCGTGCAGGCCCAGCAGGTGCACCAGGCTGCCGCTGGCCAAGGCGTCTGCCACCAACAGGTCGGGCAGCACGGCAAAGCCGTTGCCTTGGATGACCCATTCGCACAGCATGGTGGCGCTGTCGATTTTGTAGCGCTTGGGGCAGTTCACGGTGTGGGCTTGGCCCTGGGCGTCATAGAGGCACAGCTCGGTTTGCTGTTGTTGCTGCCAACGGGCGGCCACAAAGGGGTGGGCGGCCAGGTCGGCCACGCTGGTGATGGGCGGTGCAGCCGCCAGATAGCGCGGGGATGCCACCGGCACACCCTGAAGCTGGCCAACTTGGCGGGCCCGCAGGCTGCTGTCGGCCTGCTCACCCACGCGCACGGCCAGGTCAATGCCGCCACGCACCAGGTCCACCACGGCGTCGTCAATGAGGATGTCGGGCTCTATCTCCGGAAAGCGGGTCACCAGCTCGCGCAGGGCGGGCAGCAGCACACTGGAGGCCAAGGCTTCAGGGCAGGCCACGCGAAGCGGGCCACGGGGCCGCTGGCTCAGGGCTTGGGCTTCTTCACCGGCCAGCTCCAGCAGGTTGCTCAGCTCATGGGCGCGGGCCAGCAAGGCGTGGCCTGCGGCCGTCAGCCCCAAAGAGCGGGTGGTGCGCACCAAAAGCTGAAAGCCCAAGGACTTTTCGAGTTGCGAGACATGCTGGCTGGCGCCCGACTTGGTGATGCCCAAGGCCTCTGCGGCGGCGGTAAAGCTGCCGTGGCGCACCACCTCGCGGAACACCAACATGCGCTGGGTCAGCGACTTCTTTTGTTCAACATCCATGAACAGTTAGTGAATATGGTTCGTATTTATCAAACCATATCACCAAACCTAGACTTCAGCCCATGCTTTCCCCTCACCACTGGAGTCCACCGTGACCACTGCTCTCGCAACCCCCACCATGCCCGCCACCACCCACTCTCGCGCTTTGCTGAGCGCCCTGACCAGCAGCCAAATCTGGGTGGATGCCTTCAACCGCGGTGACCTTGCCCATTGCGCCGACACCTATACCGAGACAGCCCTGCTAGAGGCCAAGCCCTTTGGCACCTTCAACGGGCGTGAGGCCATCCGCGCCTTCTGGGCCGACCTGCTGAGCAAGGGCGCCCGGCAACTGAATTACGAGCACATTAAGCTGGACCAGTTGGACGCACGCACCATGATCTTGTCAGCCCGTTGGACCATGAACATTGGCGGTGGCGTCATCAGCGTTGAGCGCTGGGAAGAGATCAACGGCCGCTGGATGCTGACGGAAGATCGGTTTGAGGTGCTGACGCAGGCTTGAGGAATACTCGGGGCATGAATACGCATGCTCAGTGGCTAGAACGACCGGCTCTATTCGTGGTCGTTTTGGTGGGCTTCTACTTTGTGGTGCTGGCCAACACCGGCCAGTCTTCGGCGTCACGCGCTGAAATTCGCTTTAACGCGGGCTGTCGCATGGCCGCATAAATCTCCGCGTCCAAGGCCTGAACAACAGCCTGGAGTTGGTCCAAGACCTGCATTGCCAGATCGGGATCAACCCCCCGCTTGGCGAGCAATGCGGGCAGGTCCTTCGAGGACGATGGCTTTGGTGTTCATGCCGCCTTGGTGCGGGGCGCTTTGCTCGGCTTGCCTGCCTTACTTTTGCGGGCTAGCTTGAAGTCGGCTACCACCGTGTCCACATCCACAGCCTGCGCCTCCAAAAGCTTACCCAGCGCTTGGCTGGCTTTTTTGAGCGCCACCCTGTCTGACTCCGCCTGCCCCTGCGTGGGAATGAAGTACCCCACCGTCTGGCCGTGCCGTGTCACCGCCACAGGGACGTTGGAGGCGATGTACTCCGCCATGTCAGCTCGAAACTCGCGAATGCCAACTCTTGGGGTTTCCATATCACCACCGGCCTTTTGTGAATCACTGTGTACACATTTTATGCGCGGCTTGATGCCGCAGCAAGCCCTCGCCGAAACAGGCTGGCTTGCGCTCCTGGGCTACGGCTGGCAAAAGGCAGCATTAGAGAGTACATTTCGTCAAAAATGTACTGTTTAATGACATGCCAAAGTCTTCTGCCCACAATGAATGGCTGCCGCCACAGGTGCTTGAAGCGCTGAAGGCCTTGGGCGCTAACCTGGCGCTGGCCCGCATGCGCCGCAAGGAATCTCTGCGGCGCTGGGCCAAGCGTTTGGGTGTCTCGGTCAGCACGCTGCAGCGCATGGAGGCGGGTGACCCGGGCGTTGGCATGGGGGTCTGGGCCGCTGCGCTGTGGCTGATGGGCCGCGCAGATGCGATGGCTGAGTTGGCCGACCCGGCCTTGGACATGGGAGCCCTGGAGCTTGACCTGCGCGCGGCGCGCGAGCGGCAAGCCCGCCGCGCCAAGGGTGCGGCATGAGCAGCTATCAAGTCCGCGATGAGCTTTACCTCTGGTGGCTGGCGCAGCCCGAGCGCCCCGTGCTTGTCGGCACGCTGCGCCATGTGACCCGCCATGCACGCCAAGCCGGTGGTGTCTCGCTGGAGTACGACCCCGGCTGGATCGCGAACGGGCTGGCCCTGAGTGAAGACCTGCCGCTGAAGGCGGGGGCCTATCTGCCCACCGAGGCAGGCTCTGCAGTGGGCGCGGTAGACGACGCCCGCCCCGACCGCTGGGGCGAGCGTGTGATCCGCCTGTTGGACCACCCTGCTCGCTTGTCCACCTTGGAGTTTCTGTATTTCGCGGGTGATGACCGCTTTGGTGCCTTGGGGGTGTCGACCTCGGCTGCCACCTATGAGCCGAGACGGCATGGCCCCATGGCCAGCCTGGATGAGATTGGCCTGATTGAAGCCTTGGTGCGTCAGGTCGAAGCGGGTGAGCCCGTGGAAGAGCGGCTGCGGCGGCTGATCACCCCCGGGGCCACGCTGGGCGGTGCCCGGCCCAAGGCCCTGGCGCAGATTGACGGCGAGTGCTGGGTTGTGAAGTTCTCCGAGCAAGGTGACACTCTAGACAGCCCGGCGGTAGAACACGCCACCATGACCTTGGCCCGGCAGGCGGGCATCGAAGTGTGCGAGACACGGCTCATTGCGCTGGCCCGCGGGCACGCGGTGGCGGTGCGCCGGTTTGATAGGCAAGCCGGGTGCCGCCTGCACGCTGTGTCTGCGCATGTGGCCCTACGGGCGGCCGGTCAGCCCATGGGCTACCCAGAGCTTGCGCTGCTGCTGAGGCGCAAGGCCCTGGCAGATCGCTTCGAGGCTGAAGGTGCGGAGCTGTTCCGCCGCATGGTGTTCAACATCTTGATGGACAACACGGACGA
The DNA here is from genome assembly GCF_044358605.1 of Ideonella sp. GTDB lineage: Bacteria > Pseudomonadota > Gammaproteobacteria > Burkholderiales > Burkholderiaceae_C > Ideonella. The sequence continues at coordinate 3,272 of NZ_JBIKNQ010000093.1, read as the reverse complement.
CCACGAGAAGAACCATGCCCTGCTGGTGGATGCGCAACAGTACTTCCGGCTGGCCCCCGCCTTCGACGTGCTGCCCGCCGGGCAGGCGCTGGGCTATCAACAGATGCGCGTGGGCCGCGCGGGTGCGGAGTCCACCTTGAGCAATGCGCTGTCGGAGCACCGGTCTTTCGCGCTGACGCTGCAACAAGCCACGGCCATTGCGGCCGAAGTGGCTGGCGTGGTGGACGGATGGCAGGCGCATTTCGAACGCTGTGGCGTGAGCCCACACGACTGCAGGCTGCTGGCGCAAGAGGTGGACAGGCCGTTTCTCTTGGCGCAGCGCCGCTTTTGAGGCGGATGCGGGTAAGACCTTTCAGCCCCCTGCCCGCCACTCCAGCACCTCATCCCCGTGCCCGTCCACCTGCCCCGTGCTGCGCCAACCCAGGTGCCGGTAAAAACCGTAAGAGCGCACTTGCGGGTCAGTAGAGCAGCCTAGGAACAGGCGCTGGTGCCCGCGCTCGTGCAGCAGGGCCATCACGCGGCGCAGCAGCTCTTGGCCAATGCCCTGCCCTTCAAAGGCGGGCAGCAGGGCCAGCACCACCACTTCGCCGGTGTGCAGGTCACCAAAGCAGTAGCCCACCATCTGGCCTTCATGCTCGGCCCGCACGCCTTGCAGCACATTGGTGCGGATGTCCGCAGCCCAGCTTTCGGCGGTGATGCCCAAGGCCGCTAGGCGGGCCGGGCTGATGGCGTTTTCGCGGGTTTGGCCGCGCAGCAGGATGTAGCTTTGCGCGCGCTCTGGCGGCGCGGGGGCGTAGTGGATGGTCGCAAGAGCCTTCATTCCTCAACCCAGTTTTCCACCGTGAGGCCCACCACTCGCTCAAACTCCCTCACATTGTTGGTGACCAAGACACAGCTTTGGGCCAGCGCGTGGCAGGCGATCCAAAGGTCGTTCGCGCCGATGGGTGTGCCTGCCGCCTGCAGGCGTGCAGACTGTTGCGCGTGGTGCGCGCACAGGGCGTCGTCAGCGTCGAACTGAACAGGGATCTGGCGCCGCAGCGCCGCCAATTGCTGCAAAACCTCGGGTTTGCGCTGGCTGCGCTCTGCGCCTTTCAGCAACTCTGCATAGGTGACAAAGGACATGCACAGGCCGTCAGAAGGGGCCAGGCTGTTCATGCGCGCTGCCACCGACACCGGGCGCTTCTTGATCAGGTAGATCAAGATGTTGGTGTCGAGCATGTAGTTCACAGCGGCTCTCGCTCTTGCCAGGCCGTGCCTTGTGCGCGCTCTTCTTCGAGGGCTTGCACAAAGCTGGGGTCAAAGCTTTGCAAGACTTGAAGCAAAGCGTCGCCCCGGCGCTGGGGCACGGGCGGCACGGGCCGCAAGACGATGTCGCCGTCGGCGTTGCGGCTGATCTGCACTTGCTGGCAATCCAGCCGAAACTCCTGCGGGATGCGCACGGCCTGGCTGTTGCCATTCATGAAAACGCGCGTCTGTGCCGCCTTGGGCGGGTTGGTAGAGGGCTTGATGGACACGCGAACCTCCATGTGTGTACGCAATGTGTGTATGGTAGCCAAGGCGCCGCAAAGGAGCAAGGCTTAGTCTTGTCCAACCAGGTATGAGCCAGAAGCCAGCCTTCAACGCCCCATCAGCACCGGAGCCCGCCGCTCCACCCAGTGGATGACGGGCACAAAGGCCAGCACCAGCAGCAGCGCAGCGGCGCCGTCTTGCAGCGTGCCGCGCTCCAGCCCCAGCAGGCGCATGGCCGACAAGAGCCCGCCCAGCACGATGCTGTGCAACCCCAAGATGACGATGGTGCCGCGCGACAGGGTCAACAACCAGTCGCCCCGCAGCAAGGCCGAGAGGCCCACGGCCAGCAGCAGCACCATGGCAATGCCCGAGACACCCCCGGCATAGAACCAAAAGGGGCTGGCGCCGTATTGCAGCAGGTTGATGTCCACCCGTCCGTTGTGGGCGGCAATGGCAGCCGTCACCGCGCCAGCCAGCAGTGCCCCGCACAGCCACACAGCGCGCCCAGGCCCCTGCCCTATCCGCCCTGCCAGCGCCCGGGCTTGAGGGCTTTTGGATACCCCGGCCAGGTAGTGCCCCAGGGCATAAAAGGGCAGCGCCATCAAAGCGCTGTCAATGGACCACAGCAGGTCCGTACCCTGCTGCGCCAGTGCATAGGGCAGCGTGGCCAAGCACAGGCAGGCCAGCAAGGCCCTGAGCGGGCTGAGGGTGCTGAGCAGTAACGCAAATATCGCGGCCATCACGTAGAGGCCCACCAAGAACCAGACCGGCATGTTGATCATCAAAGAGCTGTCGGTGTAGTCGCCCACGGCATAGACTACGCCCAACAAGGGCTTGAGCACATAGCCGGGCACCAAGCTGTCACTCTGCAACAAGGCCGGCTGCTTCCATACGGCCAAGGCCAGCCAACACGCCCAAGCCAGCAGGGCGTACAAAAGATAAGGCAGCAGCAGGCGCCGCACGCCTAGCTGCAGGGTCAGCCACAGGCTCTGGGGCTTGAGCAAGTAGCCCGACAGAAAGAAGAACAGCGGCATGTGAAAGGTGTAGAAAAACGCCTTCACAGCCAAATTGCCTTGGGGTAGGTGCGCCCACACCACCAGCCAAATGCCCAAGGCTTTGGCGATGTCTATCCAAGCTTTTCTGTCGGAGGTGGGGAGCGGGCGCGTGGGCATCGCGATGGTTTGGGGCCTTGGGTACCGCCGAGTTTATGGGGCCTCCAAGCAGAAAGGCCGCAGCGTGGTGCCTGCGGCCTTTCGTTTCTGGGGCACTCGCGCACAGTGGCGCGAGCTGTGGCCCTAGATCAACACTTGGCGGCGCAGCGCTTCGTCGTCCAGCAGGCTGGCCAGGTTGGGCGCCATCACCGCAGCCGGGGCGGCCTGGGCCACTGTGGCGGCTTGGGACGTCTCTTGCAGCAGGCCTTCCGCCGGGGCGGCCAGCAACTCGCCCAAGGCAGGCGCTGGGGCTTCACCCTTGGCAAACCACACGTCGGCCATGGCGTGGGTGGCGCCATCAGCGGTGGTGTAGTCAGACACCAGGCCCAGCAAGTTGCCGTTGTCCACTTCGGTGCCGGTGGCGGCTTGCAGGTTCAGGCTGGTGATGCCCAGGTCGGCCAGAGACTTCAACTCACCAGCGTCCGTCACGCCGTTGCTGTTGCCGTCCACCCAAACTTGCAGTTGGTTCCAGTTGGCGTCCGCATTGCTGAGCATGTGGTCGTTGTTGCTGTCTTCCCAGCGCATGGCTTGGTAGCCGTCGCCCGCACGTTG
>NZ_JBIKNQ010000062.1:0-32136 GCF_044358605.1 Ideonella sp. | reverse complement strand
AACCACCAGACCCCCATCGAGGCCCTGAAAAAATGGCACGCCTCACACCCCAAGCTCTTCACAAAACGTGTGAATGATCTCCCGGGGCTTGACATCTAGCTTCTTGTGGAAGGCTGCGGCTGACACATAGCCCTTGGTGCCGAAGTATTTTTCCCAAGACAAATCGACGGCTGTCGCGCGGAACGGATCGAGATTCGGATTGCCGCCATTGCCTTCCCACTTACCTTGCTTAACTTCAGCGCGAACAAAGGCGTTAAGTTGATCCATGCGGGCACGAGCCATTTGCTTGCCCAAGCCGAATCGAACCACTTGATCCTTGGCAACATCAAAGATCAGGTTCATCGACGGCAGTACATCGGTGTAGGTCTTGTTGATGGTCTTGAACTCATACTGACCTGCCGACAAACCTTGACCGCCGTTGGTGGTGCCCACTTGCGCACCGGTCGAAGTCTGGTCCGTCGAGATGACCTGCACGCCCATGTTGCCGCGCACCGGAATGCCAGCGATCGTGTGATCCACGTCACCCTTGACGAACAAGGTGTTGACCTTTTCATTCACCGTCCAGCCCTTGCGCAGAATGTCGCCATTGACATTGGGCTCGTACTTGTAGGCGGAGTTCGCAATGCTAGGGTCGAAGCTGATCGTGGTCAGGCCGGTGCCGGGCAGAGCCAAAGCGCTGCTACCGGCAGGCAGGGCTGCCCCAAACTGACCACCCGTCTTGCCGATGAGTTGCAGCTTGCTTTCAGATGCGCCTTTGGTCTTCTCACGCTCAGAGAAGTTGGCACCAAAGTTGACACGCGAGAAGAAGCCCTCCAGATCACGCTGTGCCGAGAGGCGAACGGCCTGGATCTTGTCGTCGGTGGTGATGGTCTTGTCGTAGCCGTTCTGGCCCCAGGACTCCGGGTCGGTCAGACGCATCGTGCCCAAGTTGCTGCGGTCGTACTGCAAGCCAGTGATCTGGTTGTAGTTGGCTACGGTCACGGTCTCGCCCAGCGGACGGTTGTTCGCCGTGTCGTATTGACCGGCTTCCATCTCGGTGATGCGTTCGGTGCTCTTGGCGGATGAATAGCTCAAGTCAGCAGTGGCTTGCCACTTGTCCGCAAACTTCCACTTGGTGTTCCAACCCAGCGACTGCAGTTCGTCCTTGCGGGGCTCCCAAATGGTACGAGACAGAGGGTTCACATTGCCCCATTTGCCGCTGATCAGGCGGTCGCCGCTGAATGTGGCATCGGTGAGGGTGGGGTAGTAGGGGCTGCCAGAGCCCTTCCAGCTGTCGTTGACCTGAATCTCCAGGCCGCGCTTGGTGACCTCTTTGTCGAACTTCGAGTAGAAGACGTCGACAGTGCTGGACAGTTCCTTGTTGGGGCGGAACTCCAACACGGCCATCGCACCATCGCGGGTCTCTTTGGTGTCGTCAACAAAGTACTTGAAGCCTTGATTAAATGTGAATTCCTTGCCGCCATTCACGCCTGGCAAGGTTACTTTGTCCGAGGTGCCATAGGTTTCACTGCGGGACTTGCGCACGTCCTGCGACAGGCGCGAATAACCCAGGGCCAAGCCAACGGTGCGGTTGGCAAACTGGTCAATGTAGGAGATGTTGAAGCGGTTGCCCGAGCCGGTGAAGGGCGTGCCTTGGCCGTTCTTTTCGCCACGCACATTGACCGATAGCACGCGCTCACCGAAATTCAGCGGACGCACGGTTTGCAGATCGATGGTGCCGGACAGGCCTTGCCCGATCAGGGACGCATCAGGGGTCTTGTAAACCAGCACCGACGACAGCAATTCGGAGGGGTACTGATCGAATTCAACGCTGCGGTTATTGCCGGTGGACACTTGCTCGCGGCCATTCAGCGTGGTGTTGGCGAAATCGCCAGACAGGCCGCGAATGTTGATTTCTGTGGCGCGGCCGCCGACGCGTTGCGCAGCCAAGCCGGGCAGGCGGGCGATGGACTCAGCGATGGAGGAGTCCGGCAGTTTGCCGATGTCTTCCGCCGAAATGGCTTCGACGATCTGGTCAGAATTCTTCTTGACGTTGATCGCGTCTTCAATGCCCTTGCGAATGCCCTTGACCGTCACGGTCTGGGTTTCAGTGGTCGCAGCGGTTTGGGCATAGGCTTGGCTGCTGATCAGGATCAGCACAGAGCAAGCGGCGGCGATGGGGGTCAGGGCCGGTGAGCGGCGGCCGGCATCTAGCGGGCTGCGCGTTTGGCGTGAGCGGGTCATTCAAACCTCCTGGGGCGGAAAACAACGAGATGAAGCGTGGCGGCCAAAGGCCATGAGCCGGCACGCGGACCTGGGATCGGCAACCAGTGTGTACCAAAACTAGATTTGCATGAAGCGGACGCAAACCCTAATTCACCGCATCTCGGCGTCGGTTTCCTAGGGGTTACACGAATTTTCGCCCCGTTAACTAGTGAAAACACCAGTGATGATGTGGCGTCGATGCAGCAGTTTGAGGGTTGGAGGCAATCTGAAATGTAGTCAAAGTACATCCCTGCTGTGGGGTTGGCCTACGGCGATGAGCGCCAGTTCACTAAGATGGCTGCCTTGATCAATGGGAGACGGCATGGCTTGCGAAGAGCGGTTGGGCGGAGACGCGCAGGACGAAGCACGGCGTGGGCGGTGGCAGCCGGGCGCGCCGCAGCGCTTGGCCTGGCTGTGTGGGCTTTGGCTGGTGGCTTTGCTGGTGGCGCCCTGGGCGCTGGCTGCCGATGCCGCTCGGGGTTTGCGTCTGCATGTGCCTTCGCCCGATTGGCGCGATCAGATCATTTACTTTGCAATGACTGACCGCTTTGCCGACGGTGACCCCAGCAACAACGACCAAGGTGCTGGGGAATACAGGCCTGGCAGTTCGGCCTACTTTCAAGGGGGCGACCTCATGGGCCTGCGCCAGCGCCTGGGCTATGTGCAGGGCTTGGGCGCCACTGCACTGTGGATCACGCCGCCGGTGTTGAACCAATGGTGGGACGGCAACTACGGCGGCTACCACGGCTATTGGACGCAGGACTTCACCAAGGTTGATCCGCACCTGGGCAGCTTGCAGGACTATCGCTTGCTGAGTGATGCGCTGCACCGGCGCGGCATGTACTTGGTGCAAGACATCGTGGTCAACCACACCGGCAATTACTTCTACATCAAGCCGGGGGCTCAGGCGGGGCAAGAGGCGCAGAGTTGGGTGCCGCATCCAGGCTCGCGGCCCACCTCGGCCCCGACGCAAAAGCCCTTTGACATGAATGACGTGCGCCAGCCCGCGCATCGCGCGGCCGGCATTTATCACTGGACGACGGACATCACCAACTACCAAGACCCCCATCAGTTGTTGAACTTTCAGATGGGCGGCTTGGACGACTTGAACACCGCGAACCCGGTGGTGCGCCGCGCGCTGCGCCAAAGCTATGCGCACTGGATCAAGGAAGTGGGGGTTGACGCGTATCGGGTAGACACCGCGTTCTATGTGCCGCCCGATTACTTTGCGGACTTGCTGCATGCCAAAGACCCGAAAGCGCCGGGCCTGATGCAGGTGGCGCGCCAAACGGGCCGGCGCGATTTCTTTTTGTTTGGCGAAGGCTTTGCCATCGACAAGCCCTACCAAGACAGCGAGGCGAAGCGCATTGAGCGCTACATGACTGGCCCCAAGGGCGAGGCGCTGTTGCCGGGCATGCTCAACTTTCCGTTATACGGCAGCGGCTCTGAGGTCTTTGGGCGCGGTGCGCCCACGGCGGTGCTGGGCGACCGCATCACCCGCATGGTCAAGGTGCATCCGCGCTTGCACTGGATGCCGAGCTTTGTGGACAACCACGATGTGGACCGCGCCTTGGCCGGCTCGTCGGTGCGCGGGCTGGAGCAGCACCTGCTGGCGCTGATGAGCTTGCCGGGCATCCCGGTGCTGTATTACGGCACCGAGCAGGGCTTCACCCAGCCGCGCGCGCCCATGTTTGCGGCGGCCAGGCCGGATGGCCAAGACCAGTTCAACACCGCGCACCCGCTCTATCAGCGCATCGCAGGCCTCACCGCTTTGCGCAAGGCCCACAGCGTGCTGCGGCGCGGTGTGCCCACGGTGCTGGCGCAGCACGCACAAGGGCCGGGGGCCTTGGTTTACAAGATGGTAAACGGAACTGACATGGCGCTGGTGGCCTTCAACACCGCGCCGCATCCGGTCTTGGTGGATCGTTTGGCCCTGGGCTTGCCCGCTGGGCAGCGGCTTGAAGCGCTGTATGGCTTAGACGGCCCGCCCGCCCCCTTCACGGTCAATGCGCAGGGCGAGGCTCACCTCAGCTTGCCGCCGCACAGTGGCCTGGTGTGGCGCGTGGTGCCGGTGGCGTCCTCCGCCGAGCAGGCCGCCGCACAGGCCGGCGCGCCCAGCGCGGTGCCGCAGATTGCGGGGCAAGACACTGTGCGCACCGTCAGTGGGCCATTCGATGTGCAAGGCCAGGGCGCCACACCCGAGCCGGGCTGGTTGTGGGTGGTGGATGGCGATCTGTCTCAGGCGCAGGCCGTGAGCCCGCAGGCCGATGGCCGCTGGCAAGCGCGGGTGGACACCGCCGCCATGATCGACCCCGCGCTGGAGCACCGGGCGGTGCTGTGGCACCCGGGGCGGCAGCAGGTGTCGGACGCGCTGAGGTTCAAGGTCACTCTGCCATGGCAGGCGGCTTTGCGGGTGGACGACCCGAAGGGCGACGACCGTGGCCCCACCGGGCGCTATGTCTACCCCACCGACACCAGTTGGGGGCCGCATGCGCAGGCCGACATCCGGCAGGTGCGCGCCGAGGTGGCAGGCGGGGCTTTGCGCTTGAGCATCCAGATGAATGAGATCACGCGATCATGGAGCCCTGCATTGGGTTTTGACCATGTGATGCTGACCGCCTTTATTGAGTTGCCCGGTGAGCCCGGTGGTGCCACCGTCATGCCGCTGCAGCGCGGCACGCTGCCTGAGGGCATGCGCTGGCACCGGCGTTTGCGGGTGGGCGGTTGGTCCAACGCCTTGTTTGCCGACGAGGGTGCGAGCGCCACCTCTGAAGGGCGGGCCATCACGCCGGCTGCCGCGCTGCAGGTGGATGCCACCACGCACACCATTCAACTGACCTTGCCGGCCTCGGCGCTGGGGCGGCGCAGCACGCTCAAAGGTGCGCGCGTGTGGATCAACACCTGGGATTGGGATGGCGGCTATCGCGCCCTGTTCAGCGCCCCCCGCAGCCATAGCTTTGGCGATGGCGGTGGGGACGCTCAAGGCCCGCTGTGGATGGACCAGGTCGGGCCGTTGACCTTGCCTTGAGGCCGCCTCAGGGCAGGGCCAGTTGCAACACCCGCTCGCGGGCCCACGCGGTGGCTTCCTCGTGCAACAGGTGGACGGTGCGCGGTCGGCTGTCGGCCCATGCTGTGCTGTAGTTCAGTTCAGCAATGGGGCCGCGCAAACGCAAGCGCAGCGCCTTCTCGGTCACCTCGCCGCGCGCATGGCATTTGATGACGGCCAGACGCAGGCACAGCACCTGCACGGCCCTCAAGGGGTCTTCCATCAAGGTGCCGAGTTTGCGCAAGCCGCCGCGTTGGCCCAGGATGAGGTGGCTGAGTTGCAACTGCTGGCTTTGCGAGAAGCCGGCCACATCGGCATGGGCCACGATGTAGGCGCTGTGACGGTGGTGGTCATGGTGCGAGACGGTCATGCCGATCTCGTGCAGGTCCGCCGCCCAGCGCAGCTCGTGCCGCCGCTCGGCGTCGGCCTTGGGGCAAGCTTGGTCAAACAGGGTCAGGGCCACGCCACGCACACGCTGGGCCTGGGCCGCATCGGCGCCAAAGCGTTGCAGCAGGGCGCTCACGGCATGGTCGCGCAGGTCTTCGGCCTCGGGCTGGCGCAGGGCGCGCAGGCGCTCATGCAGGTCGATGATCACGCCCTGCCGCAGTGCACCCTTGGCGGGGTGCATGGCGGTGATGCCGAAGTGGGTGGCCAAGGTATAGAGGATGCACAAGCCGCCGCCGATCACCGCGCGGCGGTCTGGCTTGAGGCCCGGCAAGTCCAGCGCATCCACATGGCCGGCCTCCAGGCAGCGCTCGATCAGCCAGCGCAGGCTCTCCGGCGTGATGCAGCCGTCGGTCACGCCGCAGGCTTCCAGCACTTCAGAGACCGCACCTGCCGTGCCCGACGAGCCCAGGGCCTCGTCCCAGCGGCGCGGGTTGAAGGGGGCGAGGGCCTCTTCCAGCTCCGCGCCCGCCGCAATCTGGGCGGTGCGAAAGGCTTCAGGGGTGAAGCGGCCGTCCGCAAAATAGCGCATGGACAGGCTGACGCTGCCAATGCCAAAAGACTCAGCGGTGCTGGGCGTGCGCCCGGCGCCGAGGATCATTTCGGTGGACCGGCCGCCAATGTCCACCACCAAGCGGCGGCGGTTGGAGGGCTGCAAAAAGGCCACGCCCGCATAGATGAGCCGGGCCTCTTCGCGCCCAGAAATTACTTCAATGGGATAGCCCAGCACCTCTTGGGCGCGGGCTAAGAAGGCATTGCGGTTGCGGGCCTCGCGCAGGGTTTGAGTGGCCACTGCGCGCACGCGCGCCGCTGGTATGCCTTGCAGGGCTTGGGCAAACTGCTGCAAGCAGGCCAAGCCGCGCTGCATGGCGGCTTCGGTCAGGTGGCCTTGGGCGTCCAGGCCTGCACCCAGGCGCACGGTTTCCTTGATGTACTGCAGGCGCTTGTAGCGGCCATCGCGCACGGTGCCGATCTCCAGCCGAAAGCTGTTGGAACCCATGTCGATGGCGGCCAGGGCATCGCGGCTGAAAAGAGGGGCGCTGTGTAGAGACATGGCGCGATTGTGCCGCTGCTTGAGCGCCGGGTTGCCGGACTGTGTCATGCGGCAGTGCACCGAGGCTGGGCCTTGTCGCGCAATGGTCACGCAAGGCGGCCTTCGTACAATGGGCGCACCATGCCTCAATCCCCTGCGCGCGCGCTCGAATTCATCCTCACCCTGTCCTGCCCTGACACCAAGGGCATTGTTCACAGCGTCTCTGGCCTGCTCTATCAAGCGGGTTGCAACATCATCGACTCGCAGCAGTTTGGCGATGTGCAGGGCGAGGGCTCAACGGGCTTGTTCTTCATGCGCGTGCACTTTGAGGCGCCGGCCCACTTGGCCGATGCCCGCACCTTGGCGCAGTTGTTTGGCCATGTACGCACGCAGTTCAGCATGGATGTGAAGTTCCATGCGGTGAGCGACAGGCCCAAGGTCTTGTTGATGGTCAGTCAGCACGGTCATTGCCTCAATGACTTGCTGTTCCGCTGGAAGAGCGGCCAGTTGCCGGTGGACATTCCGGCCATCGTCTCCAACCACACCACCTTTGCCGACTTGGCGGCCAGCTACGGCATCGCTTTCCACCATCTGCCCCTGCCCACCGGGTCAGACGCCGCCACCAAGCGTGCGCAAGAGCAGCAGGTTGAGCGACTGATTGACGAGCACAACGTGGACTTGGTGGTGCTGGCGCGCTATATGCAAATCCTCTCGCCCGAGTTCTGCCAGCACTTGGCCGGGCGGGCCATCAACATCCACCACAGCTTCTTGCCCAGCTTCAAGGGCGCCAAGCCTTACTACCAAGCGCATGCGCGCGGGGTGAAGCTGATTGGCGCCACCGCCCACTATGTGACGCCGGACTTGGACGAAGGCCCCATCATCGAGCAGGACGTGGCGCGGGTGGAGCATTCGCTCTCTGCGGACGACCTGACGGCCGTGGGGCGCGACGTGGAATGCGTGGTGTTGGCCCGTGCCGTGCGTTGGCATGTGGAGCGCCGCGTCTTGCTCAACGGCCATCGCACCGTGGTCTTCCGCTGACCTCACTCCACCACCACCATGCCACGCCACAAAGCCCAGACCGCTGCCCTGATGGCCTCGCCCGATGATGTCGAGGCGCAGTTCTATGAAGCGCTGCGCGAGGCCGACATCGACAAGCTGATGGCCCTGTGGACAGAAGAGGACGACATCGTCTGCATCCACCCGGGTGGGCCGCGCATGGTGGGCCATGCGGCCATCCGCGCCGCTTTTGAAGCCGTGTTTGCCAACGGGCCGATTCAAGTGCACGCAGAGAATGTGCGCCACGTGCAGTCACTGAGTAGCTCCGTGCACAGCGTGATGGAGCGGGTCGACTTGTTGACGGCCGAAGGCCCCAAGGTGGGCTGGGTGATGGCGACCAATGTCTACTTCAAGACCACCCAAGGTTGGCGCTTGGCCGTGCACCACGCCAGCCCCGGCACGCCGCATGCCCCGCCCGAGGTGATTGAAGCGCCTTCGGTGCTGCACTGACGTGCCCTTGCAGCACTTTCAAGCCCCCTGGTGGCTGCCGGGGGGGCATGCGCAAACCATTTGGGCCGCGCTGTGGGCGCAGCGGGGGGTGGATGCGCCGCTGGCGTTTCAGCGTGAGCGCTGGGCCACGCCCGATGGCGACTTCATTGATGTGGACTTTCGCTTTGGTGAGCGGGCCGCCCCGTGGGTGGTCTTGTTCCATGGCTTGGAAGGCTCCTCGCAGAGCGCCTATGCGCAGGCCTTTGCGGTCTGCGCCCAACAGCGCGGTTGGAACTTTGCAGTCCCTCATTTCAGAGGCTGTTCGGGCGAGTTGAACCTCGCCCCTCGGGCTTATCACTCGGGGGACTTCGAAGAGATCGGCTGGATCTTGGCCCGCCTGCGGGCGCGCTCGGCGCATGCTTTGCAGGTGGCCGGCGTGTCCCTGGGTGGCAATGCCCTGTTGCGCTGGGCCCAAGAGGCCGGTGAGGCGGCTGGGCAGACCGCCAGCGCGGTGGCTGCCATTTGCTCGCCCATCGACTTGGCCGCGTGCGGGCATGCCATCTCGCGGGGCTTTAGCAGGCAGGTTTACACGCGCATGTTCCTGCGCTCCATGAAGCCCAAGGCCCTGGCCAAGTTGCAGCAGCACCCCGGCTTGTTTGACCGCGACCGCTTGCTCGCGGCGCGTGACTTGTACGAGTTTGACAACCTATTCACCGCGCCCCTGCATGGCTTCAAGGACACCGAGGACTATTGGGCTCGGGCCTCAGCCAAGCCGCATTTGGCGCGGCTCAGAATCCCGGCCCTGGTGTTGAATGCGCGCAACGACCCTTTCGTACCCGCCGAGTGCCTGCCCAGTGTGGGCGAGGTGGGTGAATACGTGCGCTTGTGGCAGCCCGAGGCCGGTGGCCATGTGGGCTTTCCGGCAGGGCGCTGGCCCAGCCAGGTCGTGAGCATGCCCGCCGCCGTGTTGGACTGGCTGGCTCATCCCCAGTAAGCTGAGCAGATGGACGACATTGTCAAAGCCGCCTTGGCCAAATGGCCCCATGTGCCCGACTGTGTGGGCTGGCTGGCGCTGGATGCGCGCGGCGATTGGTATATGCGGGACGACCGTACCCAGGCGGCGGGGGCCTTTCCGGCTGTCAAAGGCAGCAAGATCGTGCACGACAAGCTGCGCGAGTTCATTGGCCGCAACTATGAGGCGGACGCTTCAGGCTGCTGGTTCTTTCAGAACGGCCCGCAGCGTGTGTATGTGGAGTTGGAGGTGGCGCCTTGGGTCTGGCGCCTGCATCGCCGCGACGATGGCCGCCTGACTTGCGAGAGCCACACCGGGCATGCCACACAGGTGCAGCAGGTGTGGCTGGATGAGTTGGGGCGGCTGTTTGCGCTGACATCGCTTGGCTTTGGCTTGGTGCACAGCCAAGACACCGGCCTCGCAGCCGAGGAAATTGAGGCGGGCCGCTGGATGCTGCACGACATGCCCTTTGGCCAAATGCCCCAGCACTTTGGCTTTAACCTGAGCCCGCAAACAGCCCGCCGCTGAGACACAAAAAAACCACCCGCAGGTGGTTTCTTGTGGGGGGCCGTTGCCCGGCCGCTTCAGGGCTGCTTACTGTGCAGCGCTGGCCGCAGAGGCGGCTGCCGGAGCCTTGGGCTCGTCGAGCTTGCCACCGGATTGGTTGGCCATATAGACCACAGCGCGGCCAATTTCGACGTCCGAGAAATCGCCGCCGCCTTGTGCGCCCATGGCGCCTTTGCCCTTGAGGGCGGAAGTCAACATGGCGTCATAGCCGGTCTTGATGCGGGCGGTCCATGCGGCAGCATCGCCCAGCTTGGGTGCGCCTGCAGCGCCACTGGTGTGGCAAGCCGCGCATTGGGCTTGGAAGACTTGCTCGCCGGTCTTGAGCACGGCGTTGTCGCCGCCGAGCTTGAGGGTGACGGCACCGATAGGCTGGATACGCTGAGCAACAGCTTCTTCGCTCAGGGCATTGGTACCCGGGGCACTCTTGTTGCCGCTGGCAACAAAGTTCACCAGCAAGATGATGCCGATGATGGGCACCACAAAGGAGGCCACGACAGACCACACCAGTTGCTTGGGGGTCTTGATGGGCCCTTCGTGCGGCAGGTCGTGCTGGGCGTTGTCGTGAGCGTCGCTCATGGAATCCTCGGTCGCTGGCTGTAAGAGATTCAGCGCATGCGGCGCTGAGTAAGAGGCCTGAGCACAACTCAGGGGCTTCATGCCGCACAGGGGCGCGTCAAGAAAGCCGCACGATTATAGCGGTGCTGAGCCTGTCCTTTGGGGGCATCTGCATGCGTCGCATTGGCGCTGCTAGAATGCTCGCTTCGACTCCCATGACAGGCGCCCGTAGCTCAGTGGATAGAGTACTGGCCTCCGAAGCCAGGGGCCGCTGGTTCGATCCCAGCCGGGCGCGCCACACCTTCCTCGTCGAGCCTTGCTCCGAGGCCCCGCTCGTACCGGGATGGTTTTTTTGCGGACGTATCCCCACAGCCTTGCGGTGTTTTGCCGCATCACCCACGCACGAGCAGGTGCTTGTGGCTTGCGGACTGGTCACCATCGGTTTGTGCGGCTAAGGTGCGACGATTGTTTGGTTTTTGGCCTGCATGGGCTTACTCATCATGGTTGTTGGCGAATCTTCTTTAAAGCGTGAGGCACGCCCTGGGTTCGGGGCTTGGCTGTCGGCCGTCTGCCTGCTGGCGCTGGTGGGGTGCAGCTCCACGCCCACCACGCCTGCCAAGGTCGACAAGCCCTCGATGGTGAGCAAACCTGTTCGCGTGGCGCCTCAGCCTGGGGCTGATGGCCCGCCTGAATTGCCCGGCCCGGACCCCGCCCGCATTCCCGATGCCGAACCCAAGGTGGAACCCATTCGTCAAGGGGGCCCCAATAAGCCTTATGAAGTGCTGGGCGAGGCCTATGTGCCGCTGACCAAGGACGAACCCTTGGCAGAGCGTGGCTTGGCCTCTTGGTATGGCCGCAAGTTCCATGGCCGCCGCACGGCCAGTGGCGAGGTTTACAACATGCATGCCATGACGGCGGCCCACAAAACCATGCCCATCCCCAGCTACGCCTTGGTGCGGCATGTGGCCAGTGGCCGCGAAGTGGTGGTGCGCATCAACGACCGCGGGCCTTTTGTGGCGGGGCGAATCATCGACCTGTCCTATGCCGCAGCGGGCAAGCTGGGGGTGCTGGGCGGTGTGTCGCCTGTGGAGGTACGGCGCCTGACGCATGACGACATTCGCGCCATGGCGGACGGCGGGCAGCCTGTGCTGGCCTCCGCGCCCACCTTGCCTGCGCCGGTGGCGGCCCCTGCGGTGGTGGCCAAAGCGGTGGCCGCACCCGTGGCGCCAGTGCTGGTGCCGCAGGCGACGGACTTGCCCGGCAAGTCCCCCACCATCGACCGTGCCTACACCACGGCGGCGGTGGGCTTTTGGTTGCAGTTGGGCGCCTTTGGCCGTGCCGATGGCGCCTACAGCTTCCAGCAAAAAGTCTCTGCCGGGCTGGATTGGCTGGCGCCTTTGCTGACCGTCTTTGCCGATGGTCGCTTGCACCGCTTGCAGGCGGGGCCCTACCCCAGCCGAGAGGCGGCGCAAGAGGCTGCGGCCCAAGTGCGCGCCGCCTTGCAACTGGTGCCCTTGGTGGTCGAGCGGCGCTGAGGCGCGCGGCCTGTTGGCGTGCCTAGGCTCGCCTTGTCTGCCGCAGGTGCAGCCTGTCCGCTGTTCTGTGCAGCGCGTCGCCTGCGGGCTGACGCGGGCGTGCTGGGCTCGTACAGTGGCTCCATGGTCACTCTGCGACGAGTGACCCTGAACCTGTAGCCTGGTGACCGCCCATGAACACGAATCCGCAAAACTCTCTGGACAGCAGCAGCCGCTGGCAGCGCTTTGCCCGCGCCACGGTGCAAGGCTTTCACACCTATGCCAACTGGCTGGTGGGCATCACCTGGCGGCGGTTTGCGGTGTTGTCGGTGCTGCTGTTGCTCTTGGCGGCGATCCTTCAAGAGGTGCCGCCTTTCAGCTGGCGCTTCACCCAAAAGATTGAGCACCCCACGGTGGTCCATCTTCCCAGCAAACCCCGTGAAGCTCCCAAGGCACCAGAGGCCCCCAAAGCCCCGGAGCCGGGCGTTTCGGCTGCCGCATCTGCTGCTTCACCCGAGGTCCCGCCGGCACCCGCCACCAAGGGTCCGGGCATCAAAATCGGTGGCGAGGGCGTGGACATCACCATCGATGAGCGCGGCGTTCGCATCAAGTCCAGAGACAAGACGGAGACCACCCCCAGCGTGCCTTCTGCGGCCGTCTCGGCCCCTGACACCAAGGCCTCTGAGGCCAAGTTTGGCGTGGTCGTCAACGATGAGTCCGTGGTCGAAATTACGGCAGGGGACAAAGGCGTCAAGATCTCCGTGCCACCGGGGGCTGATGCGGAAGCCTTGAAAGAGGCGCTTGAGCAAGCTCGCCAAGAAGTGGTGGATGCGCTGGAGGCTGAGTGCGAGATGGAGGAGGATTTGGCCCGTGCTGTGCAGCAAGGCACCCAGGTCTCTACCCACGAGGTGCGTTTGGGTGACGCGCTGCCACAGCTCGCATTTTTGTGGATCGTGGCGTCGATCATTCTCAAGATCACCTACAAGGGTCGCATTCAGGCTGAGGTGAAGGCAGCCCAGGCCACTGAAACCGCTGAGGCCGAGTCGCTGCGCCGCCAAGTGTTGGAGGCCCGTGTGGCGGCCATGCAAGCGCAGGTCGAGCCGCACTTCTTATTCAATACCTTGGCGTCGATTGACTTTCTCATTGAGACAGACCCGCCCCGGGCCAGTCAGATGCAGAAAAACCTGATTGCCCTGCTACGTGCCAGCATGCCGACCATGCGTGATGCCAACGAAGGCGGGGCGCGAGATCTGGGCCGTGAGTTGGCGGTGGTGCGGCCCTATGTGGAGATCTTGAAGGTCCGCATGGAAGAGCGGCTGGATGCGAGCATTGAGGTGCCCGACGGATTGCTGTCGGCCGAGTTCCCCGCCATGATGATCCAGACCTTGGTCGAGAACGCGATCCGCCATGGCCTGGAGCCCAAGGCAGAGGGCGGTGCATTGCGGGTCCGTGCCGAGATCGTGCACGGCAAGCTCTGCGTGACGGTGGCCGACACCGGCGTGGGTTTTGGCAATGCCGCCACCGCAGGCACGGGCGTGGGCTTGGCCAACATCCGAGAGCGCCTGCAACTGCTCTATGGCACGCAAGCCAGCGTGACCGTGCTGGCCAACCAGCCTTGCGGCACCAAGGTCACCATCACCGTGCCCTACAAGACGCTGGCCGCAGAGGCTTGAGCGCGCTGCTCACTGACAGGAGAAGACGATGAAGTTCATTGTTCGTGCCGTGATGCTGTTGGCTTTGTTCAGTGTCCTCGTGGCGCTGGCCTTTGGGTGGGTGGCGGTGGAGATCCTGGGCTCCGTGTGGCCCGATGTCTCAGTGAACCTGGATGGCGAGGTGTTTCAGTGGACGCTGTCCGATGCCGATGGCCTCGGTGCCTGGGTGGTCGGGCTCATCTTGGTGCTAGCCGGCCTGGTGGTGATGGTGCCTTTGATCCTGATGCTGGGGCTGGCCTTGCCATTGTTCTTGGTCGTGCTGATGCTGGGCTTGGGTTTGGCGTCTGTGGCATTGGCCGTGGCACTGGTTTTGTCGCCACTGTGGCTCCTCTTGTGGGGGCTATGGCGCGCACTCCGCCCTGCGGCACCCCAGGTTTTGGCGCCACGGGCCTGAGGCCCTGGCAGCAACACAGGCCGATCTATCATGACGACCATGACATCTACTGCTCCCAACGTGTCGTCCGCCCGTGCGGTATTGGCTGACGACGAACGCTTGATGCGTGACCAACTCCGTGCCCGGCTGGCCGAGGTCTGGCCCGATCTGACCATCGTGGCCGAGGCCAAAAACGGCCTGGAGGCGGTGGAGCTGGTCCAAGAGCATCGTCCCGATGTGGTGTTTCTCGACATTCGCATGCCTGGCATGACGGGCGTGCAAGCAGCGCGCGAGATCGCACAAATGGAAACGGCCGACGACGAAGTCTTGCCCGAGATCGTGTTCATCACGGCCTACGACCAATACGCCGTCGAGGCTTTCGAGCAAGGGGCGACGGACTACATTCTGAAGCCCGCTGAGGTGGACAGGCTCAAGCGCATGGTCGAGAGACTGCAGGCCCGGCTGCAAAGCCGTGCCCATCCAGAGTCATCCAGCGATGCGGCGCCTGCCCCTTTGCAGCAACTTCTGCACCGCTTGGCGGCCAGCTCTGGCGGCCAGCCGCGCACTTATCTCAAGTGGATTCAGGCTAACGTGGGCGCGGCCATTCAGATGATCCCCATTGAAGAGGTGCTGTTTTTCATCAGCGATGAAAAGTACACCCGGGTACAGACAGCGACCGTCGAGGCCTTGATCCGCAAGCCCATCAAGGAATTAGTGGACGAGGTCGACCCTGAGCGCTTTTGGCAGATTCATCGCTCTACCCTGGTGGCGGTGCCAGCCATTGCTGGTGTGACACGGGACTATCGCGGGCGCCAGATCGTGGCCGTCAAGGGCCATGCAGAAAAGCTGGAAGTCAGCCGCAGCTACGCCCATCTCTTCAAGGGCATGTGACGTGACAACGGCGCCCGAAGGCGCCGTTGTGAGCGAAGGTCTGTTGAGGGGGGCGGCTTAGCGTGCCAACTCCAGGGTATAGGCACCGTTGACGCTGCCTGTGCCGCCTGACTTCCAGGTGGCGCGCACATAGACATCCAGAGCGGCCTTGCCCTTGTTGGTATAGCTCAAGCTGTCCACACGCCCGGCGCCAAGGTTGCCACCGCTCACCAGCATCACACCAGCCAGGGTTCGGGCTTCCAGGTCGATGTTGGCGTCTTGTTGCGGGATCAGGCGGGCCACCAAAGTGGCGCCGACGGGCAGTGTGACCTTATAGATATCCAAGTCCTACAGTGGGCCCACATTGCCCAAAACGCGTGCAGCAGTGGCGGTGATGGCTTGTGCGCCAGCTTGCGTGTTGTTGGGTTCGACTTCCGTCACATTGGTCACGCTGGTATTGGCGCTCAAAAAAGCCCTTTGGGTCAGCGCGGCGGCGTCCACGATGCCGGTGCCGCACGAGGCGCAGGCGGCCGGGAAGGCGCGCACCATGCTGCGCAGCAGCGTCTCCGTTTCGTACGGCAAAAGTGTGGGGCGGCGCGCCAAGAGCAGGGCTGCCGCACCGGCCACATGGGGCGTGGCCATGGAGGTGCCCTGGTAGTACTGATAGGAGTCGCTGCCGGGGGTCGTCGTTCCGGTGTTCAGGGTGGAGAGCACCCCGTCGGCGCTGCGGGTGCTCATGCTGCCGCCGGGTGCCGCCACATCGACCACGGTGCCGGTGTTGGAGTAGGGGGCCTTGCCGCCTGCGCGGGTGGTAGCGGCCACCGTGATGACGCCTCGGCAGTTGGCGGGCGAGAAGTTATTGGCCGACGCGTTTGAGTTGCCAGCGGCAACGATCACCACCGCGCCCCGACTGCGAGCAGTGTCGATGGCCGTTTGCAAGGTGCTTGAGCAGGGGCTCATGCCGCCCAGTGACAAGTTGATGACCTGAGCAGGGTTTTGATTCGTGCTGACCCCGGGCACTGAGGCACCAGCAGCCCAGGCGATGCCGTCGGCAATGTCAGAGTTGTAGCCGCCACCACAGCCTAGGGCGCGGATGGGCACGATCTTGGCGCCTGGGGCCACGCCCACACCGCCGATGCCGTTGTTGGCTACCGCCGCGATGGTGCCGGCCACATGGGTGCCGTGCCAACTGCTGTTGCGGCCATTGCACCCGTCACCCACGTCGCTGGCGTCCATGTCACGGCCATCGCCGTCCAGAGAGACCGCGTTGGCCGAGATCATGTCCGCACCGGGCAGCAGATTGGCAGCCAAGTCCGCATGCGGGCGAACGCCGGTATCGATCACCGCCACATTGATGCCCGTGCCCACGGAAAGATCCCAGGCAGCAGGCAAGCGCAGACCACCAGAGACTTCGTAGTAATGCCATTGCAGATTGAAGTGGGGGTCACTGGGCGTGGCCTGAGGCTGCACCATATAGTCCGGCTCCGCGTACAGGATGTTGGGATCGTCCGCCATCAGTTGTGCGGCTGTCGCCTGCAGGGAGGCCACCGAACGCTTGCGGTCAAGCTTCAGCACTTGGGCCCCACTGGCGTTGTGATGCACAGCCACGGCTTGCAGCCCAGCGCGGAACAGGCTGGCATGGCTGGCGCTGCTGACTTGGGCCGCTGAGTACGCTTGGGCACGCGTATTCGCATTGCGGTAGCGGATCACCAGGCGATCTGTGCTGGCGCTGGGGGACGGCGCCAACAGGCGCGTTGTGGAGCGAAGCTCAAGCTCTACAGGTTCGGCCACTTGGAAGCGGATGCCACTCGCCGGCGCGGCCATTGCAGCAAGGCTGCCCAGCGACAACACGCTCAAGAGGCCCGCGCGGCGGAGATGGGAGAGAAGTGTTTGAGGGAGGTACTGCATGGTGGTCTTGCGCCGGTAGAGGTTTCGGCCCATCTATCGCCCGTTGACGTGTCGGCTTAAGCGCATGAGCTCACAAAATCCGCCAAAGAATTCGCACCTGCAGCCGTGCCCGAGGCTTGTGTACGGGCGGGTTCTGGGCTTGTACCTTGTTAGAAACCCGTCTCTGGCGGGGAGGCGACACAATGATCGCCCGTCACACCCAATCTAAAGAGGGCGCGCCTGATGTCTGCGGTTCTGTTTGAAGCCTCACCGATTGACGCCCCTGCCTCCCTGTTGGGGGAGTCTCCCTTTTGGCACCCCGATGAGGCGGCGTTGTATTGGTGCGACATTCCGGGCAAGCGCCTGAATCGTTTTCACCCGGATTCCGGCCTGCACGCGTTCTGGGTGTTTGACTGCGAGCCCGCCTGTTGCGCACCGCTCCTGGGGGGGGATTTGATCCTCGGGATGCGCGACGGTTTGTGGCGTTTCAGCCCCGAGGCAGCGCAACGCACTTTGCTGGCGGCAGCACCTTATGACACCGCATTCGAGCGGTTCAATGATGGCAAGGCCGACCCGCAAGGGCGGTTTTGGGTGGGGACGATTTACGAGCCTCGTGACCCGGCATTGGCGCATCTCTACTGCTGGGATGAGGGCCATTTGACGCGGGTGGCCGGCGGGGTGACGGTGAGCAACGGATTGGCCTGGAGCCCCGATGGCGGGACCTTGTACTGGAGTGACACCAAGACCCATCGCGTGCGCAGTTTTGCGATGGACGTGCGCAATGGGCAACTGAGCCAAGAGCGTGAGTTCGCAGCATTCCCCGTCAAGCAGCCTGGGCAGGACTTGAGCACCTATGGTGGGCGGCCCGATGGCGCGGCGGTGGATGCCGAGGGCTGCTACTGGACGGCCATGTTTGAAGGACAACGGTTGCTGCGCCTATCTCCCGCCGGTGAGGTGCTGCGCGAAGTTCGTCTGCCGGTGCGCTGCGCCACCATGCCTGCTTTTGGCGGGCATGACCTGCGCACGCTCTACGTGACGACGGCCAAAGAGGGTCGCCCCGAGCATGAACTGGCGCAGCAGCCGTGGGCGGGCCGGGTGTTGCAATTGCGTGTTGACGTGCCGGGCTTGCCTGTCAACTTTGCGCGTTAGGGCGCTGGCACGCGCGGACAGGGCGGCGCCCCCGAGGGCGGCGTCAAGAAGCCTTGTCGCCAGTCGTGGATTCAGCGGCACTCCACCCACGACACAAGCGGTCTGTCAACAGTATCCCCAGGCTGTCCGGGATCAAGCCAGGGTGCCATCGCGGGGTTTGCCCCTATAATCCCGAGGCTTTGCTGCTCTTAGCCCAAGGATTTGCCCAATGTCTCAGCGGCGTGATGAATCATCTGGACCGCGCCCGGACCCTTGGCAAGATCTTGAAGATGAGGGCGCGAAGGCGCCGATCAAGACCCTGACCCGACAAGAGGCTCAGGCTTTGTCGGCGAAGAACCCGTCGGTCTCACCATGGCGGGTCATCGCAGCGCAAGCTGTGGTGGGTGGGGTGATGGCTGCTCTGGTGGCGCTCATCACTCGTGAACAGGGGTTTGTGTGGTCGGTGCTGTATGGCGCTGCCACTGTGGTGGTGCCGGGTGCCTTGATGGCGCGCGGCATGACCAGTCGGCTCAGCAGCCTGGCGCCCGGCGTATCCGCCGTCAGCTTCATGTTGTGGGAGTTTGCGAAAATCGGCGTTTCGGTGGCCATGCTTGCGCTGGCTCCGAAGCTTGTACCCGGTTTGAGCTGGCCAGCGCTGCTGGTCGCTCTGGTCGTGTGCATCAAGGTTTATTGGGTCGCGCTGTTGTGGCGTGGCCGAGCGAAGATTTAGAGACTGGACGAGGCGAAAACATCATGGCAGCTGAAGGCCGAGCACCGACCGCGGGCGAGTACATCGTCCACCACCTGACGCATTTACAGAATCACAAGCCGTCCGGCCCGTTTGACATGACGGTGCTGAACTACGACTCCCTGTTCTACTCCATCTTGTTGGGTGTGTTGGGCTGCTTCCTGTTGTGGAAGGCTGCTCGCAAGGCCACGTCCGGCGTTCCTGGTCGCTTCCAGGCGGCCGTGGAGATCTTGGTAGAAATGGTGGATAGCCAAGCCAAGGGTATTGTTCATAACGCCCAGAGCCGCAAGCTGGTGGCTCCGCTGGCCCTGGTGGTGTTTGTCTGGATTTTCCTGATGAACGCCATGGACTTGCTGCCGGTCGATTTCCTGCCCGTCGTGGGCGAGCTGATGGGTGTCCACTATCAACGTGTGGTGCCGACTGCTGACTTGTCTATCACCATGGGCTTGTCTGCGGGGGTCTTGCTGGTTTGCTTGGTCTACAACGTCAAGATTAAGGGTCTGGGCGGTTGGGTGCATGAGCTCTTCTCTGCACCTTTTGGCGCCCATCCTGCGCTGTGGATTCCGAATTTCTTGATGCAGATGATTGAGTTCGTCGCCAAGACCGTCTCTCACGGTATGCGACTGTTCGGCAATATGTACGCTGGCGAATTGATTTTCTTGCTGATCGCTCTGATGGGTGGTGCCTGGGCCTCGGTGGGCGTGGGCACAGGCATCGGCTTGGCCATCGGGCACATCATTGCAGGCTCAGTGTGGGCGATCTTTCACTTGATCATCATCACGCTGCAGGCCTTTGTGTTCATGATGCTGACGCTGGTGTACATCGGCCAAGCCCATGATGCTCACTGACGGCGCATCGCACCGATCTCAGTAGTTCGTTTTCTTTTTTCTTCACCAACCTCTCGACTAGGAGTCAAAAATGGAAGTTATCAGCTTTGTTGCTCTGGCCGCTGGCCTGATCATTGGTCTGGGCGCTGTGGGCGCTTGTATCGGTATCGGCATCATGGGCAGCAAGTACTTGGAATCGGCAGCTCGCCAGCCTGAACTGATGGGCGAATTGCAAACCAAGATGTTCCTGTTGGCTGGTCTGATCGACGCCGCCTTCATTATCGGTACCGGTATCGCTCTGTGGTTCGCTACGGCTAACCCGTTCTTGGGCCAGATCGCCCAAGCCATCGCCGCAGGCGCGAAGTAATTCGACATTGTCGAGAGAGGCTAGTGTGCGCTTAGCGGCGCACACTTAGCTGCAGATTCCCTCACCGTTTGAGGCCATCAAGTGAGCATCACCGCAACCCTCATCGTCCAGATGATCGTCTTTGCGATCCTCGTCTGGTTCACGATGACCTATGTGTGGCCGCCGATCGCCACCGCACTCGATGAGCGTGCGAAAAAGATCGCCGAAGGCCTTTCGGCTGCTGACAAAGCCAAGGCTGCGTTGGTTGAGGCTGATAAGAAGGTCGTCGCTGCGTTGTCATCTGCCAAGGATGATGCCGCCAAGCGTTTGGCTGACGCAGAGCGTCTGGCCCAAAGCCTGGTGGAAGAGGCGAAAGCCCGCGCATCTGAAGAAGGCGCAAAGATTGTGGCTGCTGCCAAGGCAGAAGCCGAGCAAGAAGCCGTCAAGGTCCGCGAGACCCTGCGTGAACAAGTTGCTGTGCTGGCCGTCAAGGGCGCAGAGCAGATCTTGAAGCGCGAAGTCAACGCTGGCGTTCACGCTGATTTGTTGAACCGTCTGAAGACGGAACTCTGATCATGGCTGAGCTTGCAACCATCGCCCGCCCTTATGCCGAGGCCCTGTTTCGGGCCGTCGGTGGCGACAATGCCCAGGCGCTTGCCTCGCAGCTTGAAGCTGTGGGTCAGGTAGCGGGCAACCCGCAACTGCGTCAGTTCGCCGACAGCCCCAAGGTGTCTGCCCAGCAAGTGTTCGATCTGGTGACCAGCGTGGTTAAAACCACGTTGTCGCCCAAGATCGCCAACCTCTTGTCGGCAGTCATTGAAAACGGTCGTCTGGTCGCGCTGCCTGAAATCGCTGCCCAATTCCGCGCGTTGGTGAACACCAGCACCGGAGTCTCCGACGCCACCATCTTCAGCGCGTTTGCGCTGGACGCCAGCGCGCTGGCCGAGACGGTTGCAACGTTGGAGAAGCGCTTCGGTCGCAAGCTCAATGCCACGGTTGTCATTGATGAGTCCCTCATCGGCGGCATTCGTGTGGTGGTGGGTGACGAAGTGCTGGACACCTCGATCAAGGCCCGCCTGGAGCAAATGAAAGTAGCCCTCACCACCTGAGTGGTGAGTTCGAGCGATCTGACGTTCATCCACCCCACGCGGCACATTCATTCGACGACTGTCTGAAAAGGTCGTCACGCTTTCGGAGAAAGCAATGCAACTCAATCCTGCAGAAATTTCGGAACTCATCAAGAGCCGTATTGAAGGCCTCGGCGCCTCGACGGACATCCGCAACCAAGGCACCGTTGTTTCGGTGACCGACGGCATCGTCCGCGTGCACGGCCTGTCCGACGCGATGCAGGGCGAAATGCTGGAATTCCCAGCCGGTAAGGATGGTCAACCTTCCTTCGGCTTGGCCCTGAACCTCGAGCGCGACTCTGTCGGCGCCGTGATTTTGGGTGAATACGAGCACATCTCTGAAGGCGACACCGTGAAGTGCACGGGCCGCATTTTGGAAGTGCCGGTGGGCCCCGAACTGATTGGCCGCGTGGTCAACGCCCTGGGTCAGCCTATCGACGGCAAAGGCCCCATCAACGCCAAGATGACGGACGTGATCGAAAAGGTCGCCCCTGGCGTGATCGCCCGTAAGTCGGTGGACCAGCCTGTGCAAACCGGCCTGAAGTCGATTGACTCCATGGTGCCCGTCGGCCGTGGCCAGCGTGAGCTGATCATTGGTGACCGCCAAACGGGTAAGACGGCTGTCGCGATTGACGCCATCATCAACCAGAAGGGTCAGAACATGACCTGCGTTTACGTCGCGATTGGCCAAAAGGCCTCTTCGATCAAGAACGTGGTGCGCGCTCTGGAACAAGCTGGCGCGATGGACTACACCATCGTTGTGGCTGCTTCCGCCTCTGAATCTGCTGCCATGCAGTACGTGTCGGCCTACTCGGGCTGCACCATGGGCGAATACTTCCGCGACCGCGGCCAAGACGCCCTGATCGTTTATGACGATCTGTCCAAGCAAGCTGTGGCTTACCGTCAAGTCTCGCTGCTGCTGCGCCGTCCTCCGGGCCGTGAAGCCTTCCCTGGCGACGTGTTCTATCTCCACAGCCGTCTGCTGGAGCGTGCCGCTCGCGTCAACGCCGACTACGTCGAAGCCTTCACCAAGGGTGAAGTCAAGGGCAAGACAGGCTCGCTGACCGCACTGCCCGTCATTGAGACGCAAGCGGGCGACGTGTCCGCCTTCGTGCCGACCAACGTGATCTCGATCACCGACGGTCAGATCTTCTTGGAAACCAGCCTGTTCAACGCCGGTATCCGCCCTGCGATCAACGCCGGTATCTCGGTGTCCCGCGTCGGTGGTGCTGCACAGACCAAGCTGATCAAGTCGCTGTCCGGCGGTATCCGTACCGACTTGGCCCAGTACCGTGAATTGGCTGCGTTCGCGCAGTTCGCCTCGGACCTGGACGAAGCCACCCGCAAGCAGTTGGATCGTGGTGCCCGCGTGACCGAGTTGCTCAAGCAAGCTCAGTACTCGCCGCTGTCCATCAGCCTGATGGCCGCAACGCTGTATGCCGTGAACAAGGGCTATATGGACAGCATCGACACCAAGAAGGTCTTGGCGTTCGAATCTGGCCTGCACCAGTTCCTGAAGTCCAGCCACGCTGCACTGCTGGCCAAGCTGGAAGCCGACAAGGCCATGGACAAAGTTGCCGAAGAAGAACTGAACGGCGCCATCGCCGCTTTCAAGAAATCTTTCGCCTAATGCCATTGACCGGTGGGACGACGCTGAACGCTTTCTCTTAAGCACCCACATCGCCCCACCCCCAACAGGAGAACAGTCAAATGGCAGTCGGAAAGGAAATCCGCGGCAAGATCAAATCGGTGGAGAACACCAAGAAGATCACTAAAGCCATGGAAATGGTGGCCGCGTCCAAGATGCGTAAGGCGCAAGAGCGCATGCGCAACGCCCGCCCCTACAGCGACAAGATCCGCAACATCACGGCCAATCTGTCGCAAGCCAATCCGGAGTACCAAAGCGCCTATATGCGCACTGACGGCAAGTCGGGCGTGACGGGCTTTGTGGTGGTCTCCACGGACAAGGGCTTGTGCGGTGGTTTGAACACCAACATCTTGCGTGCTGTCACGAACAAGATGAAGGATGTTCAAACAGCTGGTGGCAAGGTCGAAGCCGTGGCCATTGGGGCCAAGGGCTACGGCTTCTTGAATCGCATTGGTGCCAAGGTCATCTCCCACGCGACAGGCTTGGGCGATGCGCCACAGCTCGAAACGCTGATCGGGCCCCTCAAGGTCATGCTCGACGCCTTTGTGGCGGGCAAGGTGGATGCGGTGTACCTGTGCTACACCAAGTTCATCAACACCATGAAGCAAGAGCCCGTGGTGGAGCAGTTGTTGCCCCTGACAGCAGACGCGCTGAAGCAGTCCGAGGCTGAGAAGTCGGCCTACGGTTGGGATTACATCTACGAGCCGGATGCGGCCACGGTCATTGACGAGTTGTTGACTCGTTATGTCGAGGCGCTGATCTACCAGTCGGTGGCTGAGAACATGGCCTCTGAGCAATCTGCTCGGATGGTGGCCATGAAGGCAGCAACCGACAACGCCGGCACGCTGATTGGTGAGCTCAAGCTCATCTACAACAAGACCCGCCAGGCAGCGATCACGAAGGAACTCTCCGAGATCGTCAGCGGCGCCGCCGCGATCAGTGGTTGATCAGGGCGATCAAGCCTGCAACCCGCTACAGACATCGAATTTAGATTGAAGGACCTGAAAATGACTCAAGCCCAAGGCAAGATCGTTCAGTGCATCGGCGCCGTCGTGGACGTGGAATTCCCGCGCGACCAGATGCCCCGCGTCTATGACGCTTTGAAGATGGACGGCTCCGCGCTGACCCTCGAAGTGCAGCAGCAGTTGGGTGACGGCATTGTCCGTACCATTGCGCTGGGCTCTTCGGACGGCCTGCGTCGCGGCTTGGTGGTGACCAACACCGGCAATCCCATCATGGTTCCTGTGGGCAAGGCCACGCTGGGCCGCATCATGGACGTGCTGGGTTCGCCCATCGACGAACGTGGCCCCGTGTCGCAAGACCTGACCGCCTCCATCCACCGTAAGGCCCCGTCGTATGACGAGTTGAGCCCCTCGCAAGAGTTGCTCGAAACCGGCATCAAGGTGATTGACTTGATCTGCCCGTTCGCCAAGGGCGGTAAGGTCGGTCTGTTCGGTGGTGCCGGTGTGGGCAAGACCGTGAACATGATGGAGCTCATCAACAACATCGCCAAGGCTCACTCGGGTCTGTCGGTGTTTGCAGGTGTGGGCGAGCGTACTCGTGAGGGTAACGACTTCTATCATGAGATGGCCGACTCTGGCGTGGTGAACCTGGAGAACCTGGGCGAGTCCAAGGTGGCCATGGTTTACGGTCAGATGAATGAGCCCCCAGGCAACCGTCTGCGCGTGGCCCTGACCGGTCTGACCATCGCTGAGTCCTTCCGTGACGAAGGCCGTGACGTGCTGTTCTTCGTGGACAACATCTACCGCTACACCCTGGCCGGTACCGAAGTGTCCGCGCTGCTGGGCCGTATGCCTTCTGCTGTGGGCTATCAGCCGACGCTGGCGGAAGAAATGGGCCGTCTGCAAGAGCGGATCACCTCGACCAAGGTTGGCTCGATCACCTCCATCCAGGCCGTTTACGTCCCTGCGGATGACTTGACCGACCCGTCGCCTGCAACGACCTTCGCTCACTTGGACGCCACCGTCGTGTTGTCGCGTGACATCGCTGCGCTGGGTATCTACCCCGCTGTGGACCCGCTGGACTCGACCTCGCGTCAAGTGGACCCGAACGTGGTGGGTGCCGAGCACTACGAAACCACCCGTGCCGTGCAGTCCACGCTGCAGCGCTACAAAGAACTGCGCGACATCATCGCGATTCTGGGTATGGACGAGCTGTCTCCTGAAGACAAGCTGGCCGTGTCCCGCGCTCGTAAGATTCAGCGTTTCCTGTCGCAGCCTTTCCACGTGGCTGAAGTGTTCACCGGCTCGCCTGGTAAGTACGTGCCCCTGAAGGAAACCATCCGCGGCTTCAAGATGATTGTGGCTGGCGAGTGCGATCACCTGCCTGAGCAGGCCTTCTACATGGTCGGCACCATCGACGAAGCCTTCGAAAAAGCCAAGAAGATGCAATAAGCGGCGCATTCGGGCTGAGGGCGTCGTTGCGCTCCTCGCCGTACGTCAGTACGGCTGCGGGGCGCGCCTAGCCCTCAACCCGACTGCTTGCTTCTTGAACCTCTTGGTCCGCGAACAAGGAAAATCAACATGGCAACCATTCACGTCGACGTGGTCAGCGCAGAAGAGAACATCTTCAGCGGTGAGGCCAAATTCGTCGCGCTGCCGGGTGAGAACGGTGAGTTGGGCATTCTGCCCAAGCACACACCGCTGATCACCCGCATCAAGGCGGGCGCCGTGCGCATTCAGCGTGCTGACACTGGCGAAGAAGAGTTTGTGTTCGTCGCGGGCGGCATTCTTGAAGTGCAACCCAACAGCGTGACCGTCTTGGCCGACACCGCCATTCGTGGCAAGGACCTGGACGAAGCCAAGGCCAACGACGCCAAGAAGTTGGCCGAAGAGGCCATGAAGAACGCCAAGAGCGATATCGACCTAGCCGCTGCGCAAGGCGAGTTCGCTGCGATGGCCGCTCAACTGGCTGCTATCCAGAAGTTGCGCAAGCAACGCTGATCAGGGCCAGCCCAGATACTGGGCGCCCGGCACGCTCAAGGTGCCCCACAACCCGCATGCCGCAAGGCCTGCGGGTTTTCGTTTTCTAGAGCACCCACGGAGCGTTGGGCAACTCGTTGGGATTGGCGGTGGCTTCATCAGCCACGGGAAAGTGCTCGTGCAGCAAATGGCCGACCGTGGCCACCGCTTGCGTGAGGCCGGCTTCAAAGGCCCCTTTGCGAAACTCATCGCGCATCGTTGCCACTAAAGCCGCCCACTGAGCTGCTGGCACGCGGGCGCTGAGCCCCCGATCCGCCAGCACTTCGATCGCATGGTCGGCCAAGAGCACGTAGATCAGCACACCGTTGTTGACCTCGGTGTCCCAGACGCGCAGGCTGCTGAAGAGCTCGATGGCGCGTTCGCGCGAGCGCACACCGCGCCGCAGCAACTCCCCAGGTAGGCTGGCCTCCACGCACACTCGAATCTCGCCGCTGTGGAGCTTCTCGCTGGCGGCCACCTGGGCCTCCACTCGGGCCAGTGTGTGCGCACCCAGCAGCTTAGGCACATCCTCGGTGTCGAGCTTGAAGTGTTCCCACCAGCGGCGCAATGCAGTTTGGGCCATGTCACCAATCCCCCGAGGCGCCACCGCCTCCAAAGTCACCACCACCGCCGGAGGAAAAGCCGCCTCCGCCTCCGCCACCGCCGCCGCCCCAATGCCCGCCGCCGCCCCAGATGACCGGACCGCCGCCTCGCCGCCCGCCGCCCACGCCGAGCACCCCTACGAAAATGAGAGCCAAGACGCCTGCAGCAACACCCAACAAAAGGCTGGTGGTGATGACGCCGGCCAACACCCCGGTGCCTAAGCCCGTTGCCACAACGCCCAGCTTGCGCCCCAAGACACTGCTCAGCACACTGCCTGCCACCGGTACGCCGATGAACAGCAGCATGGCCACTTCTTGCCAGCCCCATTGGCTCTGCTTGGCCTTGCCGCCACGCGCAGTGGGAGCGGGCAGGTGCTCGCCGCGAATGCGGGCCATCAACTGGTCGACCCCTTGATTCAAGCCGCCCGCGTAATCGCCCACTTTGAACGCGGGCCTCAGGGCCTGGTCAATGACTTGTCGCGCAGCCAGGTCGGGCACCGCGCCTTCGAGATGCTTCGCTACCTCAATGCGCATGCGCCTATCGTCTTTGGCCACCACGATCAACACGCCGTCGCCCACACCTTTGCGGCCGATCTTCCATTGATCGGCCACCCGGTAAGCAAACGAAGCCAGGTCTTCCGGCTGGCTGGTCGCAACCATCAGCACCACCATCTGAGGCCCGGACTCCGCCTCAAAGCGCGCCAGTTTGGCCTCTAAGGCTTGACGTTGCGCATCGCTCAAGGTGCCCGTGCTGTCCATGACCCGCGCCGTCAGGGCCGGAATGGGCTGCAGGTCTTGCGCCCACGCGCGGCCCTGCAACAAGGCAAAGAGCACCAGAGCGAGCGCCAGCAAGGACCAAAGCCGTCCCACTCTCCACGCACTCAGCATCGCCAAGCTGGGCATAAGCTGCTTACTTGGCAGGTTTGTCGAAGCTCACCGCCGGCGGCGCTGAGATGGCCTTCTCGTTTTCCACCGTGAAGTTGGGTTTGACCTCATAGCTGAACACCATGGCTGTCAAATTGCTCGGGAAACTACGGGCCAGCACGTTGTAGTCCTGAACGGACTTGATGTACTTGCCACGGGCCACGGTGATGCGGTTCTCTGACCCTTCCAACTGCACACGCAGGTCTTGAAAGCCCTGATTCGCCTTGAGGTTGGGGTAGTTCTCTGACACCGCCATCAGGCGGCTCAGTGCGCCGGTCAGCTCACCTTGGGCCGCTTGGAACTTCTGAAACGCTTCGGGGTTGTTCACCAACTCAGGTGTCGCCTGAATCGACGTGGCCTTGGAGCGCGCCTCGATGACCTTGGTCAGCGTCTCTTGTTCAAAGTTGGCCTCACCCTTCACGGTGGCCACGATGTTGGGAATCAGGTCCGCGCGGCGCTGGTACTGATTCAAGACTTCGGACCATTGGCTCTTCACCTGTTCGTCCAGTCGCTGGAAATCGTTGTAACCACAGCCGCTGAGGCTCAAAGCGCTGGCGGCCACGGTCAGGGCCAAGGCGCTACGCTTGAGAGAGGACAGTGTCATGTGGGGCTCCTTGTTTGAGCGATTGATAAGACGCACCGTAAATGAGGCCGTTGAGTCAGAAATCAAGAGGCTCCGCTGGGACTTGGTGCGCACCCTTGCGCCTTGTCCGCCATCAAGCCCGCGACGCTGAGCATGCGGAGATAATCGCGGGATGTTTGCACCGCTCACCAACGACACCTTCCTGCGCGCTTGCCTGCGCCAGCCCACCGACCATACGCCCTTGTGGCTGATGCGCCAAGCCGGGCGCTATCTGCCCGAGTATCGGGCCACGCGGGCCAAGGCTGGCAGCTTTATGGGCCTGGCCACCAATGTGGATTACGCCACCGAAGTGACCTTGCAGCCGCTGGAGCGCTACCCGCTGGATGCCGCCATTTTGTTTTCCGACATCTTGACCGTGCCGGACGCCATGGGCCTGGGCTTGAGCTTTCAGATCGGTGAGGGACCAAAGTTTGCGCATGTGGTGCGCGATGAGGCGGCCGTGGCAGCTCTGCGCGTGCCCGACATGGACAAACTGCGCTATGTCTTTGACGCGGTCACGTCTATCCGCAAGGCGCTCAATGGCCGCGTGCCCTTGATTGGTTTCTCAGGTAGCCCTTGGACGCTGGCCTGCTACATGGTCGAAGGCGGTGGTTCGGACGACTACCGCTTGGTCAAGTCCATGCTCTATAGCCGGCCTGATTTGATGCACAAGATGCTGGCCATCAATGCCCAGTCGGTGGCGGCCTATCTGAATGCCCAAATCGACGCCGGCGCTCAAGCGGTGATGGTCTTTGACAGTTGGGGTGGCGTGCTGGCAGATGGGGCCTTCCAAGAGTTCTCGCTGGCCTACACCCAACAAGTGGTGGCGGGATTGCAGCGCGAAAAAGACGGCCAGCGCATCCCCGTGATCGTCTTCACCAAAGGCGGCGGACCTTGGTTGCAGCAAATCGCGGACATCGGGGCTGATGTGGTGGGTCTGGATTGGACCGTCAACCTAGCTCAGGCGCGCGCGGCAGTGGGCCACCAAGTGGCCTTCCAAGGCAACTTAGACCCCAATGTGCTGTTCGCCCCGCCCGAAGCTATTCAACGGGAAGCCATCAAGGTTCTGGACAGCTTTGGCCGCCCACAGAAGGCGGATGGCAGCTGGGATGGCCACATCTTCAATCTTGGACATGGCATCAGCCAGTTCACCCCGCCCGAGCATGTGTCCGCCTTGGTTGAGGCTGTCTACAGCCATTCACGCCGCCTCAGAGCCTGAGATCACACTGCGGGTCTTGCTCGGCCCGCGAAGCGTCATCTTGCTAACGCAGGAGCTGGGCGGTGAGTGAGTGCTCAGGGCTTGACTTATCCCCACAATTCCTGCAGCGAAGCGCTTGTCTTGTCAAGGGGCTGGGGTGGACCCATGGAAATCCAATGCTAACGTACTAAGTCATTGATTTTAAACAGAATTTGCGGCGTGCCCCAAAACCGAGCAACCTAAGCTGAAGGCCCGTGGATCAATGATTTAGCGCAGGTCAAGAGCGGTTTCCCACAAAGTTATCCACAGAAATCGTGGGTAACTGAGAAAGAGCTTCACAATCATGAACTTAGCTCACAACCCTCAGGTGAAATCATCAATTCCCGGCCAAGGCGGGCGGTTTTGAGCACCGAATTGATACGCCGCCATCAGGTCGCCGTGGACACCCCGCAACACGCGGGTTTGGCCAGCGCGCTGGACTACGCCTGCGGCCAGAGCTTGCCGCCCGGCACCCTTGTTCGAGTGCCTTTGGGGCGTCGAGAGGTTCCCGGCTTGGTGTGGCCGGGCTCGCCGCAAGACGAGACCGAGACCGAGGCTCGCCCCTTGGCGGGCCTCAAGCCAATTGCAGAAGTTCTGCAGGCCCTGCCGCCACTGCCAAGGCTGTGGTGCGACCTGGTGGACTTCACAGCCCGCTACTACCAGCGGGCTGTGGGTGAAGTGGCGCTCTCGGTGCTGCCCCCAGAACTTCGCAAGCTGGACAACGCGGGTCTAGCCAAACGCATGCGTCTGTTGGCCAAGCGCTCAGGCTGGCCCGAGGCGGCCTCAGAAGCAGCCCTCCCCAAACCTCCACGTAAGCCCAAGGCCCCTGAGGCTGAGCCTGTGGCGTCATCGCCCACTGCCCCCACGCTGCCCACTTTGCAGGCTGAGCAGCAGCAAGTCTTGGCCGTCCTGACCGAAGCCTTTGCGCAAACCCAGCCCCCATGCCACCTGCTGCACGGTGTGACGGGCAGTGGCAAAACCGAGGTCTACTTACGGGCGGCCCAGCAGGCCTTGGACCTTGGCCGACAAGCCCTGGTGTTGGTGCCCGAGATCAACTTAACGCCACAGTTAGAGGCGCGCTTTGCCGAGCGTTTTCCGGGGCGCCGCTTGGTGTCGCTGCACAGCGGGCTAACGCCGGCCCAGCGCTTGGCGAATTGGCTGACGGCGCATCTCGGCCATGCCGACTTGGTGCTTGGCACGCGCCTGGCCGTGTTTTGCCCTATGCCTCGTTTGGGTTTGATTGTGGTCGATGAAGAGCACGACCCCAGCTACAAACAGCAAGATGGCGCGCGCTACTCGGCACGCGACTTGGCGGTCTACCGTGGCTGGCTCGAAAAGGTGCCGGTGGTCTTGGGTTCCGCCACCCCCTCTTTGGAGAGTTGGCAGCATGCGCAGACCGGCCGCTACAAGCTGCTGACCATGGCTCAGCGTGTGGGGCAGGGCGAGTTACCCAAAGTCCGCATCGTGGACATGAACCTGCAGCCCCAGCCGGCACCTGGTCAGCCTGCCGCCCCCTTGAGCGAGCCGCTGCTGGCTGCTGTGAGGGCGCGGCTTGAGCGCGGCGAGCAAAGCCTGCTGTTTCTCAACCGGCGCGGCTTTGCGCCGGTGCTGAGTTGCACCGCTTGCGGCTGGAAGAGTGGCTGCCCGCATTGCAGCGCATGGCGCGTCTTCCACAAGCTGGACCGTACCTTGCGCTGCCACCACTGCAGCTTCACCGAGCGCGTGCCCAAGGCCTGCCCGGACTGCGGTAACCTCGATATTCAGCCGGTGGGTCGTGGCACCGAGCGACTGGAAGAGCAAGTCGCCGAGCTCCTTCAAGGCCTAGAGCGCCCCGGTGGTGGCCCGGTGCGAGTGGCTCGCATTGACGCTGACACCACGCGCCTGAAGGGCGCGCTGGAACAGCAATTGGCGGCGGTGCATGACGGCAGCGTCGATGTCTTGATCGGCACCCAAATGGTGACCAAGGGGCATGACTTCCGCCGCGTGACCTTGGTGGCAGCAGTCAACCCCGACAGCGCCCTGTTCACGGCTGACTTTCGGGCGCCAGAGCGACTGTTCGCCACGCTGATGCAGGCTGCTGGCCGCGCGGGCCGCGACGCCGCCGCTGCCGCGGGCAGCGAGATGTGGATTCAGACCTGGAGCCCCACGCACCCCCTGTTTGCAGCGCTGCGCCAGCATGACTTCGCGCGCTTTGCGGCCAGCCAGCTTCAAGAGCGTGAAATGGCTACACTGCCGCCGTTCTCGCACTTGGCGCTATTGCGCTGCGAGGCCCGAGAGGCAGAAGTCGCAGAGGCCTTTTTGCGCCAAGCCCGACACATGGCACAGGCCATGCTAACCCAGGAGTCGGCACAGCACGCGGTCACCTTCTATGCCCCGGTGCCGCCGCATGTGGCCAAAGTGGCGGGGCTGGAGCGGCGTCAAATGCTGATCGAAGCGTCGACCCGGCCGGGTCTCCAGCGATTGCTCTCCGAGTGGATGCCGCAACTGCCAGCATTGCGAAGCCAACACAAAGGGCTGGCACGCTGGGCAATCGATGTGGATCCGTTGGTGATTTGAAAGCCTGATCCTTTGTTCGTTCGGGTAGGACGCATACCTCGTATGTGACTTACCCTGTCCCCGACTCCGTAGTGCACGTGGACTTCGGTGATTTCCTTGATGCGCATCTTCAGTGCTGCCACTTCCTTCGTGATTGGCTTATAGAAACAAGTCCCTTGGGAGACGTTCACCACATGCATTGTCTTGCGTTGGCGGCATCGAAAGTGCGGCACCAAATCGGGCACGAACGCCCTGCGCTGCGAAGGCCCTAGACATTTTGCGACGAAGTGCTGCAGCATCGCCTTGTCCAGGCTCAGGTCGGCAAAGATCTACTGAAGCTTGCGATTCTCTCCCTCGAGTGGTCGCATCCGCCGTAGCTCAGAGGGACAGCACCTCCATAATTCAGGCGCGACTTATAGAACGTACCGCTACTGATGCCCATCGTGCGACAGACCTTTTCAACACTGATGCCCAGCTCGGCCTGCTTGAGCACGAAGGCCATCTGTTCGTCGATGAATTGTTCTTCCTCATGGCATGAACTCCTAGGTGTCACGTCTCATGTGATCATTGGCCGATTCGAAGCTGGCCGCTACTTCAGGCCAGAGCTGTCCTGAGCGAGTTGCTGGCTTCGATCCCAGAGAGTTCATCATAGCCAGATCGCATGAGCCA
>NZ_JBIKNQ010000004.1:0-118282 GCF_044358605.1 Ideonella sp. | reverse complement strand
AACCACCAGACCCCCATCGAGGCCCTGAAAAAATGGCACGCCTCACACCCCAAGCTCTTCACAAAACGTGTGAATGATCTCCCGGGGCTTGACAGTTAGAACCCTATGACTCAGGTGATTAACTTTGCACCAAGGGAAATCTCGCGTGGATCAATCGCAGGTCGAACTCCTCGTTTGGGCCAAGCTCACCGAGCGGCAACGAAGCCAGGCGAGGGCCATAGAGATTACGCCTGAGCAGGTCGAGTACGCAGGCTCGGTTGAAGCGCAGATGAAATCCATCGAAGATCGATCTAGCGACGATCAAGTGGGACTTGGCATCGTCTGGCAGAGTGATCTCATTGGACTTTTGTCTCTCAAACGCTTAAGCAAAGCGCCGAGCTGGGCATCATCTCGATCGGCCGTGATCAGCGGACTGCGCCTAGACATCCGACACCAAGGACGCGGCTTCGGGCGCGTCGCCCTCCTCAGTTTGCCTGAATGGGTAGCCCAGCATTGGCCAGATTGCTCAAGCCTCAGTTTGGCCGTTGATGAAGAAAACGTGGCTGGTATCAAGGCCTACAGAGCGGCCGGCTTCCTCGACCTCGGACCGCGCCAGCAGGGGCGCATTGGCTGGGTTCAGTACATGAGTCGGCCCCTGTGAGACCGTCCTGACACTCAAGAACCATGACTTCATTGCCCGCACCTGATCCCGAGCAAGCCCTTGCACGATACGAAGCGGCGCTGCCTTCCAAGGACTTGGAAATCATAGAACCCTTGATCGATGCAGACGCATGCTTTGTGTTTTCAGAGGGGACTTGTTTCGACCGAGAAGCCATCAAGGGGGCGATGCAGCGCACTTTCGCCACCATTGAAGAAGACATCTTCCAGATGAATGACATCCGCTGGATACATCGTTCAACCAAGACTGCACTGTGTACCTTCATGTTCACTTGGTCTAGCAAGAGCGGGGGCCTGTCCTTCTCGGGCAAAGGCAGAGGCCTGTAGAGACTTGAGGTCAATGAACAGATCATCAAGCAAGAGCGGTGGTCGGACTGATTCGATCGCATCGTGGAGCGCACCTTGACGAACGCACCTTGGCTTGCATTGGCAAGGGCTGAATGCGGAGTCCGTGCATGCGGCCCTGGTGAATGCAATCCCCGCATCACTCAGTATCACGCGGGCACCAACATCGCAGGCTACGACGACAAAGTTTCCTGGTGTTCGTCGTTTGTCCACTGGTCTCTAGCGCAAGCCGGCATCGCCGGAACCGCTTCAGCGCTGGCCCGCTCATGGCTCACCTGGGGCGAACCTCTGGCCCACCCCCTTGAAGGCTGCATCACAGTGCTTTGGCGCGAAGACCCGGCCAGTTGGAAGGGCCACGTTGGCTTTTTCCAGCGCCTAGAGGGTGACACCATCGTCTTGCTCGGGGGCAATCAACTCGGTGAGGTCAGGCTGCATGCCTATCCGCTGTCGACAGTGCTGGCCTACCGATGGCCTTCAGCAGTGCGCTGAATCCATGATCGATATCGTCCCTTACCAGCCAGCATGGCGCGACGCCTTCGTCGAGGAGGCGAAGCGTCTTCGCGGCCAATTCGGAAATCGCGCCCTCCGTATCGACCATGTGGGCTCCACTTCCGTCCCAGGTTTGGCCGCAAAGCCCGTGATCGACGTTCAGGTGTCGTTCGCATCGCTGGAGCCTCGAGCAGCGCTTCTGGCAGAAATGGCTGCCCTTGGCTATCTGCATGTGAACCTTGGGGCATTCGACATGGTGTACCCCTACTTCACGAGGCCCGCCATCTGGCCCAGCACTCATCATGTTCATTTGTGTGTGGCAGGCTCCCTGGTGGAACGCAACCACCTTGCCTTTCGGGACTATCTACGTCTCCATCCAGATGTGGCCGCAGACTACGCGCAACTGAAGTCTGCACTTGCCGCCGCACACGACGGCGAGACGCTTGACGATCAGGAGAGATATTCCTTGGCGAAATCTGAGTTTGTGACCAAAACACTTGCCGAGGCCCTGCGCTTCGGTCTGCCGACGCCAAGCCAAAGCGACGGCTAGCGACCGGACTAAGCGCCCACCCCAGCCATGAGGCCTGCGGCGACTGCCAAAGCGAAGTTAAGGGGGAGACGGCGGCGCAGCCGACGGCGGAGGACATGAGCGGCGGCAGTCGCCGCAGGCCTCGTGGCGAGCGTGCCGCTCCACAAACAGCCCCCGCCACGTACGCGCTTCAATTAAGACACCCGGCAGGCCGTCCCCGCCCACCTTGCCTATAATCGCGCTTTACCACCACGGCATTCCTGCGCCGCTCCGTTTTTGAGAGCCGCCAGTGGCCTCATCCCATGACCAAGTACGTCTTCGTCACCGGCGGTGTGGTGTCCTCGCTCGGCAAGGGCATCGCGTCGGCCTCGTTGGCTGCGATTTTGGAATCGCGCGGTCTTAAAGTCACCCTCATCAAGCTCGACCCGTATTTGAACGTGGACCCGGGCACGATGTCGCCGTTCCAACACGGCGAAGTCTTCGTCACCGACGACGGCGCGGAGACCGACCTCGACCTCGGCCACTACGAGCGTTTCATCACCACCCGGATGAAGCGCAGCAACAACTTCACCAGCGGCTTGATCTACAAGTCGGTGCTGGAGAAAGAACGCCGCGGCGACTACCTGGGCAAGACCGTGCAGGTCATCCCCCACGTCACCAACGAAATCCAAGAGTACGTCAAGCGCGGCGCTGGCGCCGACACGCCCGATGCCGTGGACGTGGCCATCGTGGAGATTGGCGGCACGGTGGGCGACATTGAGTCCCTGCCCTTCTTGGAAGCCGTGCGTCAGCTCAGCCTGAAGCAGCCGGGCAATTGCGCGTTTGTTCACCTCACCTATGTGCCCTACATCAAGGCCGCCGGTGAGCTGAAGACCAAGCCCACCCAGCACACCGTGCAAAAGCTGCGCGAAATCGGTATCCAGCCCGATGCGCTGCTGTGCCGCGCCGACTTTGAAGTGCCGGTGGAAGAGCGCGAAAAGATTTCGCTGTTCACCAACGTGGCCCTGCACGGCGTGATCTCCATGTGGGACGTGGACACCATCTACAAAGTGCCGCGTGTGCTGCATGAGCAAGGTTTGGACGACCTGATCTGCCGCAAGCTGGCCCTGCACACCAAGGCGGCCGACCTCAAGACCTGGGACAACCTTGTCCATGAAGTCGAGCACCCCAAGGGCGAAGTCAACATCGCCATGTGCGGCAAGTACACCGACCTGTCGGACAGCTACAAGTCGCTCAACGAGGCGCTGCGCCATGCGGGCCTGCACAACCATGTGCGCGTCAAGATCAACTATGTGGATTCTGAGACCCTGACCGACGCGAACGCCGCCGAGCAATTGGCCCAGTTTGATGCGGTGCTGGTGCCTGGCGGCTTTGGCAAGCGCGGTGTCGAAGGCAAGATCAGCGCCGCGCGCTTTGCCCGTGAGCACAAGCTGCCCTACCTGGGCATTTGCCTCGGCATGCAAGTGGCCACCATCGAATATGCGCGCCACATGGCCGGTCTGGAAGGCGCCAATTCCACCGAGTTCGAACCCGACGCACCTCACAAGGTGATTGCGCTGATTGATGAGTGGCAAGACGCCGACGGCTCCATCCAGAAGCGCGACGCCAATTCCGACTTGGGCGGCACCATGCGCCTGGGCGCGCAAAGCTCTGACGTCAAGGCTGGCACCCTGGCCCATGACATCTATGGCCCGGTCGTCACAGAACGCCACCGCCACCGCTATGAGGCCAACGAGCATTACCTCGACCGCCTGCAAGAGGCGGGGCTGGTGATCTCCGCGATCACGCAGCGCGAAAAGCTCACCGAAATGGTGGAGCTGCCGCGCGACGTTCACCCTTGGTATGTGGGCGTGCAATTCCACCCGGAATTCAAGTCCACCCCCTGGGACGGCCACCCGCTGTTCATCAGCTACATCAAAGCAGCCCTGGCCCACCAGGCACAAGCAAAGGCTTAAGCATGAAGCTCTGTGGATTTGACGTCGGACTCGACAAGCCCTTTTTCTTGATCGCGGGCACCTGCTCGATCGAGGGCTTGGAGATGTCCCTGGAGGTTGCCGGACGCCTGAAAGAAATCTGTGCACCGCTGGGCATCCCGCTGATCTACAAGGGCTCTTTCGACAAAGCCAACCGCTCTTCGGGCAACACGCCGCGTGGCTTGGGCATGGACAAGGGCTTGAAGGTGCTGGACGAAATTCGCCGGCAACTGCAACTCCCCATCCTGACCGACGTGCACGACGAAGCCCAAGTCGAGCCGGTGGCAAGCGTGGTCGATGTGCTGCAGACGCCCGCCTTCTTGTGCCGCCAGACCGATTTCATCCGCGCTGTGGCCAAGTCTGGCAGGCCGGTGAACATCAAGAAGGGCCAATTCCTGGCCCCTTGGGACATGAAGAACGTGGTCGACAAAGCCCGGGCTGCGGCCCGTGAAGCAGGTCTTTCTGAAGACCGCTTTTTGGCCTGCGAGCGCGGCGTGAGCTTTGGCTACAACAACCTGGTGGCTGACATGAGCAGCCTGGCTGAAATGCGCAAGTCAGGCGCCCCGGTGGTGTTTGACGTGACCCATTCGGTGCAAAAGCCCGGTGGGCAAGGCACCAGCAGTGGCGGGGCACGTGAGATGGTGCCCGTCTTGGCGCGCGCCGGTGTGGCTGCCGGTGTGGCCGGCCTCTTCATGGAGACCCACCCCAAGCCTGCTGAAGCGTGGTCAGACGGCCCGAATGCCGTGCCGCTGGGCAAGATGAAGGCCTTACTGGAAACCTTGGTGCAACTCGACAAAGTCGTGAAGAGCCAAGCCTTGCTGGAGGACGATTTCCAATGAGTGCCTATGTCATTGCTGATGTGACGGTGACCGACGCCGAGAAGATGGCCCAGTACCGCGAATGGAGCACCAAAGCCATGCAAGAGCATGGCGCTGAGGTGCTGGTGCGGGGCGGCGAATTTGAAGTGCTGGAAGGCCCTTGGACGCCCTCGCGCCTGGTGCTGCTGAAGTTCCCCAGCCGAGACGCCGCCAAGGCCTTTTACAACAGCCAAACCTATAGCCATGCCCGTACCCTGCGCGAAGGCGCGGGGGTGATGCGCATGGTGGTGGTGGATGGTGTGGCCTGAGCCCCGCCTGAAACTTGAAGACCTGAAATTGATGCACGCAGGTAACCAGATGACGGCATCCTGCGCGCCGAATGTTTTTTCAATCACGGAGTGAGTAAGTCATGAGCGCCATTGTTGATATCGTCGGCCGCGAAGTCTTGGACAGCCGCGGCAACCCCACCGTTGAATGCGACGTGCTGCTGGAAAGCGGAACCCTGGGCCGCGCTGCTGTGCCGTCGGGCGCCTCCACCGGCTCGCGTGAAGCGATCGAGCTGCGCGACGGCGACAAGAGCCGCTACCTCGGCAAGGGCGTGCTCAAGGCCGTGCAGAACATCAACACCGAGATCAGCGAGGCCGTGTTGGGCCTGGACGCCAGCGAGCAAGCCTTTCTGGACAAGACCCTGATCGACTTGGACGGCACCGAGAACAAGAGCCGCTTGGGCGCTAACGCCATGCTGGCCGTCTCGATGGCCGTGGCCCGAGCTGCGGCTGAAGAAGCGGGCCTGCCGCTGTACCGCTACTTCGGTGGCATGGGCGGCGTGCAATTGCCCGTGCCGATGATGAACGTCATCAACGGCGGTGCGCACGCCAACAACAGCCTGGACTTGCAAGAGTTCATGATCATCCCCGTGGGCGCTCCAACCTTCCGCGAAGCCCTGCGTTACGGCGCTGAAGTCTTCCACGCTTTGAAGAAGCTGGTGGACGCCAAGGGCATGAGCACCACCGTGGGCGACGAAGGCGGCTTTGCCCCCAACCTGCCCAGCCATGAAGCAGCCATCCAGCTGATCCTGGAAGCCATCGATAAGGCAGGCTTCACTGCAGGCAGCCAAATCGCCATTGGCCTGGACTGCGCCGCCAGCGAGTTCTACAAAGACGGCAAGTACCACCTGGAAGGCGAAGGCCTGACCCTGACCGCCACCGAGTGGACCGACATCCTGGCCACTTGGTGCGACAAGTACCCCATCGTCTCTATCGAAGACGGCATGGCCGAAGGCGACTGGGACGGCTGGAAGGTGTTGACCGACCGCCTGGGTAAGAAGGTGCAGATCGTGGGCGACGACCTCTTCGTCACCAACACCAAGATCCTGAAAGAAGGCATCGAGAAGGGCATTGCCAACTCCATCCTCATCAAGATCAACCAGATCGGCACCCTGACCGAGACCTTCGCCGCGATTGAGATGGCTAAGCGCGCCGGCTACACCGCCGTCATCAGCCACCGCTCGGGCGAGACCGAAGACTCCACCATTGCCGACATCGCTGTGGGCCTGAACGCGGGTCAGATCAAGACGGGCTCGCTGTCGCGCTCAGACCGCATGGCCAAGTACAACCAGTTGCTGCGCATTGAAGAAGACCTGGGCGACGTGGCCGTTTACCCCGGCCGCGACGCGTTCTACAACCTGCGTTGATGAGGTTTGCCGCAGCGTTTCAGCGCTGCGGCACAATCCGGCCCTATGCGCATCGTCCCCTTCGTCTTTGCCGCCTTGCTGCTGCTGGTACATGCCGAGCTTTGGCTTGGCAAAGGGGGCGTGCCTCATGCGATGTCGCTGCGCTCGGAGTTGACTGAGCAGCGCGCGCGCAATGACGAAGCCCGAGCGCGCAACGAGCGCCTGATGGCCGAAGTGGCGGACTTGAAAGACGGTGTCGAGATCGTGGAAGAGAGAGCCCGCCTCGACATGGGCATGATCAAGCCTGACGAAGTCTTGGTGGTGGTCGCCCCTGGCAGCCGCTGAACCCACCCTCCCCTACGCCTAGCCCATGTTGGACAGCCTGTTGCAGGCCGCAGCGCCGCTGTTGACGCCCTTGTTTTCGCTCTGGGGCAGTGCCGTGACGGGCGCAGAGCTGGTAGCCTTTGTGCTGTCTTTGCTGATGGTGGTGGCCAATATGCGGGTCCATCCCGTGGCTTGGCCCCTGGCCATCATCAGCTCCGCGCTCTACGGTCTGCTGTTTGCACACTTCAAGCTTTTTGGCGAGGCAGGCTTGCAGGTGGTGTTCATCGTCGGCGCTTTTTGGGGCTGGCATCAGTGGCTCAAGGGGCGCCATGACGATGCGAAAGCCCTGAAAGTCTCGCGCTTAAGCCCCCGCCAACGCCTCACCGCCCTGCTCGCCACCTTGGCCGCTTGGCCTGTGTTGGCCTGGTTGCTGAACACCCACACAAGCTCGGACGTCGCGTGGCTGGACGCTCTGCCCACCGTCGGCAGTTTGGCCGGCCAGCTCTTGCTGGCGCAAAAGCGCATCGAGAACTGGCCCACCTGGGTCGCCGTCAATGTGGTCAGCGTAGCCCTGTTTGCCACCAAGGGCTTGTGGCTGACGGTCATTTTGTACAGCCTGTTCACGCTGATGGCGCTGCAAGGCTGGCGGGCCTGGAAGCGCCTAGAAGGCCAAAGCCATGGCTGATGCCTTGGGGCAAGTGATCGCCCTGGTCGGTGCCGAATCCACGGGTAAGAGCACCTTGGCGGCCGGCCTGGCCGAGGAATTGGCTGAGGCCACGGGCTTGAGGTGTACCTGGGTGCCCGAGGCACTGCGCACTTGGTGCGATGAGCACCAGCGCACACCGCTTCAGCACGAGCAGGCGGAGATCGTGCGGCTACAAAGCACGGCCATTGAAGCGGCGCGCGAGGCGCACGACGTGGTCTTCGCGGACACCACACCGCTGATGACGGCGGTCTATCACTGG
The DNA here is from genome assembly GCF_044358605.1 of Ideonella sp. GTDB lineage: Bacteria > Pseudomonadota > Gammaproteobacteria > Burkholderiales > Burkholderiaceae_C > Ideonella. The sequence continues at coordinate 110,510 of NZ_JBIKNQ010000004.1, read as the reverse complement.
CAAGTCTTTGCCAGTGACGAACTCGACGCCGCTGCGCTGCATTGGCACGGCCAGCAGTGCAGCCTGACCTTGCTGACCGGGCTGGACTTGCCTTGGGTGGCCGACGGCCTGCAGCGCGAAGGCCCGCATGTGCGCGAACCGGTTGATGCGCGGCTGCGCCACTTGCTGCTGCAGGGCGGCCTGGACTTCGTGGTCATCCGCGGCCAAGGCCCAGCGCGTGTGGATGCCGCGATGGATGCCATCAGCCCTCTGCTGCGCGGCAATAAGGCGGGCCGAAAAGCGGGCCTGTTCACGCGGCTGGCCCAACGCGATGCCGAAGCGCCCGCTTGGCCCTGGCTGTGCGACTGCGACAGCCCCGAGTGCGAACACGCCCTTCGGCAGCCTACTTCAGTGCAAGGTGCGGTTGGGCGCTAAGGTCTCGCCCTCTGGGGTGAAAAGTGCGGCCACGTCCACCGCATCAAAGTGATAGTGCTGGCCGCAGAAATCGCAGCCCACTTCGATCTCACCGCGCTCTTGCACCACACCCAGGGCCTCTTCCTGGCCCAAGCCCTGCAGCATGCTTTGCACACGCTCCAGCGAGCAAGTGCAGGCAAATCGCGGCTTCAGTGGCTCAAAGCGCCGCACATCTTCTTCCCAAAACAAACGCCGCATCACGGTGTCGGCATCCAAAGTCAGCAGCTCTTCTTGGCTCAGTGTGGCGGCCAAGTGGGCGATCCGGTTGAAGGACTCCGCCGCATCTTCGGGCGAGCTCAGCGCCCCCGTGCCTTCGAGGTTGCCTTGGCCCTCCAGCGGCAGGCGCTGGATCAGCAAGCCTGCGGCGAGCTGGCCGTCGGCCGCCAAGACCAGCCGGGTTTCCAATTGCTCAGACTGGCGCATGTATTGCTCCAGCACTTCGGAGAGTTGCGCCAAGGATTGGCCGTCGTTGCCGTTGAGCGGCACCACGCCCTGATAGGGCTGCTGGCCAGGCAGGCGGTCTTGCGGGTCCAGGGTGATGGCGCAGCGGCCTTGGCCGCTGACGTTCAGCATGTCACCCAGGCCAGCCTGGGTGGGCACCTCGCCCATCACCTTGGCGGTGGCGCGAAAGTCCAGGTCGCTACGGGCTTCGGCCACGGCCAGCTTCAAGGGGCCGTCGCCATGGATCTGCAAAATCAAGGCACCGTTGAACTTCAGGTTGGCCTGCATCAGCACGGCCGCGGCGCTCATCTGGCCCAGCAGCGCAGACACCTCTTGGGGATAGGCGCCCGCGGCCTCACGCCGGCGCAGCACTTCTTGCCATGAGTCAGTCAGGCGCACCAACATGCCGCGCACGGGCAGGCCTTCAAAGAGAAATTTATGGAGTTCGCTCATGGGGGTGATATGGGGGAGGATCGATAATTTTAAAGATGGAACTCCGAACGAGCGCTTTGGCCGCCTTGTGCGAAGCCGACCCCGCGCAAAAAGTCCTTTGCACCCAGGCCTTGCGGAAGGCCTCGTCGACTATGGCGCTGGACACCGCCGCCGCCCTGCACTGCAACGCCCCATTGCCAGGGCGGCCAGCGCAGCCCATCTGGGTCGATCACACGGCGGTGCCCAAACGCTCGCTGCGCACCCCTGAGGGCCGGGCTGCTATGGTGCACGCACTCTGCCACATCGAGTTCAATGCCATCAATTTGGCGCTCGATGCCATTTGGCGCTTTGCGGACATGCCTGAGCGCTATTACCTGGATTGGCTGCAGGTGGCTGATGAGGAGGCCTTGCACTTCAGCCTGCTGCGAGAACACCTGCAAAGCCTGGGGTTTGACTACGGCGACTTTGAGGCCCACGGCGGTTTGTGGTCCATGGCCGAACGCACAGCCCAGGACGTGCTGGCCCGCATGGCCCTGGTGCCCCGCACCTTAGAGGCCCGGGGTCTGGACGCGACCCCAGCAGTGCAAACCAAGTTCCGACACATGGGTGACCACCGTGCAGCCGACATCTTGGACATCATCTTGCGCGACGAAATCGGCCATGTCGCCATTGGCAACCACTGGTACGGCTGGTTGTGCCAGCAAGCCAGCCTGGACCCGCTGCAAACCTATGCGGACCTGGCGCACAGACACGCCGCACCGCGCTTACGCAAGCCCTTCAACTTAGAAGCACGCCGCGCGGCAGGTTTCAGCGAAGAAGAGCTGATTCGGCTTGACCAAGCCTGAGGCAAGGCTGAAGAGGGCCCCGCAGGAGCGAGGGGCTCTTTCAGCGTTGCCCTAACCCCAGGACAACCCCAACCTACCCTCTGCTCAAAGCCTGGGACACAGGCATACACTGGAGGGTCGACGTTTTCCGTCACTCCTATTTTTGTTGAAGGACTCTCATGGCTCGTCAAGACACTCGTCAATTCCTGAAGGTTGCCAGCATGTTGGTCGCTGGCCTGGTGCTGGCTGCATGCGGCAAGAAAGAACCCACGCCTGCCGCGTCGGCTCCCGTTGCATCGGCTCCCGCTTCTGCGGCTGAACCCGCACCGGCCAAGGTCTACACCGTGGGCACCGACGCGGCCTATGCTCCTTTCGAGTTCCAAAACGAAAAGGGTGAGATCGTCGGCTTCTCGGTGGACCTGCTGAACGCGGTGGCTGAGAAGGGGGGCTTCAAGGTCAAGTTCGTCAACACCCCCTGGGAAGGCATTTTCAATGCCCTGGGCCAAGGCGACCGCGATGTGCTGATCTCCTCGATCACCATCACCGACGAGCGCAAGCAGACCATGGACTTCTCTGACGCTTACTTTGATGCCAACCAGCTCATCGCCGTCAAGGACAACTCCAAGGTCGCCAAGTTCGACGACCTGAAGAAGCTGAAGGTTGGCGTGCAAACCGGCACCACCGGCGATGAAGTGGTCACCAAGCTGCAAGGCAAGACCGCCACCACCATCAAGCGTTTTGAATCCACCCCGCTGGCTCTGAAAGAGCTGGAGGCCGGTGGCGTGGACGCCGTGGTGGCAGACAACGGCGTGGTCATCCACTACGTGGCCAACAACACGGGCGCCAAGTTCAAGACCGTGTCGGACACCAAGTCCTTCGCGCCTGAGCAGTACGGTATCGCCGTGAAGAAGGGCAATGCCGAACTGCTGGCCCAGATCAACAAGGGCTTGGCTGCCGTGAAGGCCGATGGCACTTATAACGCCATCTACAAGAAGACCTTCGGCACGGAACCTGCTGCAGCCGCAGCCCCGACCGCACCGGCTTCCGCCGCCTCCAACTGATCGCCTGAACGCGCCAGGAAAGAGCTCACATGGACTTACGTTGGGAAATTCTTTCGGGCTACTGGCCCTTGTTCATGAAGGGCTTGCTCACCACGATAGAGCTCACTTTAGTGGCCATTGTGGTGGGCTTGGCACTCGGCGCGGTGTTGGGTCTGATCAGCAGTTCTCGCGATGCACCTCCGCTCAAGTCTGAACCTTTGAACCTGCTGCTGAAGCTGGCACGAGGCCTGACCACGGCCTACGTGACCTTCTTTCGTGGCACGCCCTTGTTTGTTCAGATTCTGCTGGTGCACTTTGCGGTCATGCCGGCACTGCTTCATCCAGAGCATGGCCTGCTGTTGTCTGGTGAATTGGCCCGTGAGTTCCGTCAGGAGCACGGGGCCTTCTTCTCTGGCGCTGTGGCACTGTCGCTGAATGCTGGGGCCTATATCTCGGAGATCTTCCGGGCAGGCATTCAAAGCATTCACACCGGCCAAACGCAAGCCGCATGGAGCCTGGGCCTGACCCACGGTCAAGCCATGCGTTTTGTGATCATGCCGCAGGCTTTCCGCCGCATGGTGCCGGCCTTGGTCAATGAGGGTGTCACGCTGATCAAGGACTCCTCCTTGGTCTCTGCCATAGGCTTGGCCGAGTTGGCGCTGGCAGCCCGCACCGTGGCTGGTGCCTATTCGCGCTATTGGGAGCCCTATTTGGCCATCTCGGCCATGTACCTGGTGTTGACCTTGGTGCTCTCCACCTTGGCCCAGCGCCTGGAGGCGCCCGCCCATCTCAGGGGCCGCTGACTTCACTCAGCGCTTAACTCCTCAAACAAAACGGCAGCCCTGGGCTGCCGTTTTTCTTTGGGATCTGTGGTTTCCTTCAGAGCGGGTCAAAGAAGTAGCGCTTGAGACCTGCCAAGATCATCTCCACCGCAATCGCGGTCAGCACCAGCCCCATCAGCTTCTCAATGGCCGAGACCATGGGTGTGCCCAGCAGCTTACGAATGCGGTCCGCCAGCAGCAACAAAATGCCGCTGATGACCATGGCCAAGGTCAGGGCCGCCACCCAATGCGTGATGCGCTCAGGTTGGCGCGAGGCCAGCAGCAGCACCGTCGCCATGGCCGAGGGCCCGGCCAGCAGGGGAACCGCCAACGGGAAGATTAAGGGTTCGCGGTCGCCGTCGCTGGCATAAATCTCCCCGCCTGTCGCAAAAATCATGCGGATGGCGATGATGAGCAGGATGACCCCGCCGGCCACCTCTAGCGATCGCTCGGACAAGTGCATCAGGTTCAAAAAGCTCTGCCCGGCGAACATGAAGGCGAGCAGCACCCCAAAGGCAATGCTCACCTCTCGAATCGCCACGATCGTTCGTCGCTCAGGCGCGACGCCACGCATCACAGCAATGAAGATGGGAAGACTGCCAAAGGGGTCGAGCACCAACAACAGCAGAACAAGTGCGGAAACAAAGGTGTGGTCCATCCCCCGCATTGTCAGCCACCTTAGGGATGCACTCCTCGTTGCAACATGGCAACATCTCGACACACTAAGGCCTGCAGGAATATCATTTCTGCCAACTTTGTTGCTTGCCAGACCTAAACTGCGTTGTTAGCGCTGCATTTTTGAGAGCTTCTCAACAAGAACTTTCGTCCCGACTTGCGCTAGCGGAATCTCATCCTCAGGAGGAATCACATGTACAAGCTCATTACCCTCGCGGCGCTGGCTTCTGCCATGGCTGCGCCCGCGTTTGCCCAAAGCAGTGTCAACATCTACGGTCGCCTCAATGTGACCCTGGAGCGCATCAACGACGGCGGCACGACCCGCTCCGACCTGGTGAACAACTCGTCGCGCATTGGCTTCAAGGGCGTGGAAGACCTCGGCGGTGGCCTCAAGGCCGGGTTCCAGCTTGAGCATGGTTTCAACCCTGCCAATGGCGCTGCCTCCAGCACCTTCTGGGGCCGCCAAGCTGAGGTCAACCTCAGCGGCTCTTTCGGCATGATCCGCTTGGGCACCTTCACCAGCGAAGCCTATTTCGCCACCGCTGACTACGTCAGCATGCATAACCACGACACTGGCAACTCGGCCGATGCGCTTTACACCGACGCCAACGGCTTCAACGGTGCCCGCAAAGTGGCCTATCGCACCCCCACCATGGGCGGTTTCGTCGGTGAAGTGGCGATTCAAGAAGCCAACATCAGCGGTGACCGAGGTCTTGACCTAGCTGCAAACTACGACATGGGCAAACTGCATCTCGGGGCTGGCTTCAGCAAGCTGGGCGATGAGAAGCAAGTCGCTGTACGCGCCCTGTATGAAATGGGCCCCGTCGTGTTTGGTGGCTACTACCAGCGTGACAACGTCATGGGCGGCGCTCGCAACAACTACCGCCTGGCCGCGCAGTACACCATGGGTGCCACCGAGTTGCACGCCAACATCGGCGCTTCTGGTGACATCAAGGGCCTGCCTAGCTCTAGCGCTCACCAGATCACCTTGGGCGTGAACCAAAACCTGAGCAAGCGCACCAAGGTTTATGCGTTCTACACCCGCGTGGGTGACGACGACAAGTTGCACATTTACTCTAACGGCAACTTCACCTCGGTGGCCTTCGGCGTTCGCCACAACTTCTGATCGCAGCGGCTAGGCCGCTTGCACACCGCAAAACTGGCCTTCGGGCCAGTTTTTTTTCGCCCGCTCACCGTCTCAGCCTCGAGGGTGATGCTGGGCGTGCAAGGTCTTGAGGCGCTCCCGCGCCACATGGGTGTAGATGGTGGTGGTCGAAATGTCCGCGTGCCCAAGCAGCATCTGCACGGCGCGCAGATCTGCCCCGTGGTTCAGCAAATGGGTGGCGAATGCATGCCGCAAGGTGTGCGGGGACAAGGCCTGGGTGATGCCGGCGGCCAAGGCATGGCGTTTGACCAAGGTCCAGAACATTTGCCGCGTCATCGGCCCCCCCCTTGCGGTCACGAACAAAGCGGGGCTTTGCTGCCCGCCCAGGATCTCGTTGCGAGCTTCTGCGAGATAGCGCTGAAGCCAGTCCCGCGCTTGCTCGCCAAAGGGCACCAGCCTCTCTTTCGCGCCCTTGCCGTGGGCATGCACCACGCCCTCGGCCAGGGCTACACGAATGGTCGCCAAGCCGACCAGCTCGCTGACGCGCAGGCCGCTGGCGTACATCAGCTCCAGCATGGTGCGGTCCCGCAAACCCAAAGGAGTGGTCACGTCCGGAGCCTGCATCAAGGCGTCCACCTGCGCCTCACTCAAGGTCTTCGGAATCCGCAAGGGCTGGCGCGCCCCCGTGAGCTTAAGCGTGGGGTCGCTGCTGACCAACGCTTCCCTCAAGGCCCAGCGGTAAAAGCGCCGGAACACTGCCAAGCGCCGGTTGGCCGTGGTGGGCTTGCTGCTGGCATGGCGGGCCAGCAGATAGGCTCGCAGGTCCGTCTCAGACACTTGCGCCAAGGTTTTTGCCAGCCCTTGTGCCCGCAGCCACTGCGACAGCAAGCTCAAGTCGCGCCTATAGGCGGCCAAGGTGTTGGCGGCGAGGCCATCCTCCAACCACAAGGCGTCCATGAAGGTGTCGATCAGGCCGTCAGGCGAAAGGGCAGCCGCAGTGCTGTCGATGGCGGAGGGGGCGTTTTGACTCATGGCGTGTACGCAGTCTACACAGCCACCACACACCCTCGGGCTGGCACACTGCCAACATGAGCCACGCCCTGCTGCTGTTGCCCGATTTCTTGCTGATTGCAGCAGGCTTCTTGATCTGCCGCTACACCCCTTTGGATCGCCCGGTGTGGGACGGCGTGGAGCGCTTGGTCTATTACCTTTTGTTCCCGGCCCTGCTGTTTGTGGCCATCGTGCGCCAGCCCATTCAGCCCGGCGCCATGCTGATGCTGGCGGGTTGCGGCTTGGCCGTGGTGGCCAGCGGCATTGCCATCGCCTACAGCTTGGCGCACTGGCCGGGCGTCAGCGCCATCACCCACGCGTCTGGGGCGCAAACGGCGTTTCGCTTCAATTCCTATGTGGCCCTGGCCTTGGCTGAGCGCCTGGGCGGTGCGCAGTCTGTGGCCTGGATGGCGCTGCTGATTGCGCTGTGCGTGCCCATCTGCAATGTGGCCGCTGTTTGGCCTCTGGCCCGCCAGGGCGGCCACTCTTTGGGGCGCGAGCTGCTGCGCAACCCGCTCATCATTGGCACGGTGGCGGGTCTGGTCACCAACCTCAGCGGCGTGCCCGTGCCGGAGGTCATGCAGGTCACCCTATCTCGCATGGGTGCGGCCGCCCTGCCTTTGGGCCTGATGGCCGTGGGCGCGGGCCTGCGCATGGGGGCGCTGCGTGAGGCACCGCGCTTGGCCGCCAGCCTGCTGAGCATCCGCCATTTCATCTTGCCTGCGGTGGCCCTGGCCTTGGTCTAGATGGCCGACCTGCCCCCAGGCCAACAGACCGTGGTGGTGGCCTTTGCGGCCCTGCCCACAGCCTCTAGCGCCTATGTGCTGGCCACCCGCATGGGCGGCCAAGGTAGCTATGTCGCGGGCCTGGTCAGCCTCTCCACCTTGCTGGCCATGGTGGGCCTGCCCACTGCGCTTTGGGCGCTTGAAGCCCTGCGTTAATCCGCTGTTTGTGCCAGCGCCCAAGTGATGTGCTCGTCCAGGAGTGGGCTGGCCTGGGGCAAGGACCTTGCGAGAGCGCTTCGCAAGCCCGGGTCGTCGGCCAGCGCCAGCGCATTGCCCATGGCCACGGCCAGGTTGCGTTGCCAGCGCTCATGGCCAATGCGGCGGATGGCACTGCCTTCGGTGTGGCGCAAAAAGGTGGCTTCGTCCCATTGCCACAGTTGCGCCAAGGTCGGCGCCTGCAGCGCGGGGCGCGCATCAAAATCCGGCAAGCTGGCCCGCTGGGCATATTTGTTCCAAGGGCAGATGAGCTGGCAATCGTCACAGCCGTAAATGCGGTTGCCCATCAAGCGCCGCATCTCCACCGGAATCGGCCCCTCATGCTCAATCGTCAGGTAAGAAATACAGCGCCGCGCATCCAGGCGATAAGGCGCCACGATGGCGCCTGTTGGGCACGCGCTGATGCAGGCCTCACACTGGCCGCAATGGGCGCTGACGGGCGCGGTCAGCGGCAGCGGCACATCCACAAAAATCTCCCCTAGAAAGAACATGGAGCCGGCCTCACGCGCGAGCGTGAGCGTGTGCTTGCCGCGCCAGCCCAAGCCGCTGCGCTGGGCCAGTTCCACCTCCAGCACGGGGGCAGAGTCTGTAAAGGCGCGGTGGCCCAGCGGCCCCAGCTTCTGGGCCAATTGCTCGGCCAGCTTTTGCAGTCGGCCTCTCAGCACCTTGTGATAGTCCCGCCCTCGGGCATAGACGGACACTGCGGCTTGCTTGGGTTGCGCCAAGCGCTGCCACTCCACCGCCTGCCAGCCTTCAGGCATGCCGCGTGGCAGATAGTCCATGCGCGCGGTGATCACCCGCAGCGTGCCGGGCACCAGCTCAGCCGGGCGTGCGCGCTTGAGCCCATGCGCCTGCATATAGTGCATCTGCCCATGAAACCCCGCCTCCAGCCAAGCCAGTAACCCAGGTTCTGCATGGCCCAAGTCCACATCGGCCACGCCAATCTGGGAGAATCCCAGCGAGCGCGCGCTCTCACGCAGCCATGCCAACAGCGCCTCTGCTTGTTCCACCTTGCCTTCGCTGCTTCCTTGACTCATACGCCGATTCTAGAAACCCGCACGCAACACTGGCCGGATGAATCATCCTGCGAGGCTTTTGCCGCCTCTTTAGCCCGGCATGCGGCCCTGGCGGACGCCACGGTGGAACTAGAAGGCACGCTGGGTGCAGGCAAAACCACGTTGGTGCGCCACCTCCTGCGCGCCCTGGGCGTGCAAGGCCGCATCAAGAGCCCCACTTACGCCGTGGTGGAACTGTACGAGGTTGAGCGACCGAGCCTGCCCCCGCTGGCGGTGTCTCATTTCGACTTTTATCGCTTTGAGCGCCCTGAGGAATGGGAAGACGCAGGCTTTCGGGAGGTCTTCGCTGCCCCCGGCCTCAAGCTCTGTGAGTGGGCCGAGAAGGTCGCCGGCCGCCTGCCGACACCCGATTTGCGCATCGGCTTGCAGATCGAAGCCGATGACAGCCGCACCGTGACGCTGCAAGCCCTGACACCCCGTGGCCAGGAGCTGCTGCAATGAAGCGCCGCCAAGCCCTGCAGCAAGTTCCTTTTTTGGTGCTGAGCCTAGGCACAGCCGAGCTGGCCTTTGGAGCATCCATCGTGGCGGTGCGCGTCTGGCCTGCGGCCGACTACACCCGGGTGACGATTGAATCCGATCGCCCGCTGGCCGCCCAGCATTTGATGGCCCAGAACCCCGAGCGCTTGGTCATCGACATCGAGAACCTCGAGCTCAGCCCCGCCCTGCGCGAGCTGGTGGGCAAGGTGCGGCCGGACGACCCCTTCATCGCCGGGGTGCGCGTGGGCCAGAACCAACCCCGCGTGGTGCGCCTGGTCTTCGACCTGAAGCAAAGTGTGCGGCCTGAGCAGTTCACGCTGATGCCCGTCGCCGCTTATCAGCACCGCTTGGTGTTTGACCTCTACCCCACCCAAGCCACCGACCCCATGGTGGCCCTGGTGGCCGAGAAGGCTCAGGCTGAACGAGAAGCTGCGCAATCGGTACAAGACGCTTTGGGTGAGCTGATTGGCCGGGTGGATAAGCCGCTGCAGGTGACACCGCCCAAGCCCACAGCCACAGTGCCCGCCCCAGGGCCGGGTGGTGCCAGCGCCGCGCCACCCTCGCCCCCCTTGCAAACCCCGGCCCCACCGCCGCCGCCCTCCCGTGAACTGAAAGACCGCATCAACCGCCTGATCATCGTCGCCCTAGACCCCGGTCACGGCGGTGAAGACCCAGGCGCCATCGGCCCCACCGGGCTCAAGGAAAAGGACGTGGTATTGCAAGTCGCGCGACAACTGCGCGACCGTATCAACAAGAAGCCGGGTATGCGTGCTGTGATGACGCGAGACGCCGACTTCTTCGTGCCCCTCCATGAGCGCGTCAGCAAAGCGCGGCGGGTGCAGGCCGACCTCTTCATCTCCATCCATGCAGACGCCTTTTTCACGCCTGATGCGCGTGGCGCCAGCGTGTTTGCACTGAGCCAAGGTGGGGCGTCCTCTGCCGCCGCCCGCTGGATGGCCAAGAGAGAAAACGCCGCCGACATGGTGGGCGGCGTCAACGTCAACGTCAAAGATGAGCAGGTGCTCAAGGCCTTGCTGGACATGAGCACCGCCGCGCAGATCAAGGACAGCCTCAAGGTCGGCACTGAAGTGCTGCGCAATATTGGCAAGGTCGGCCGCCTGCACAAACGCGATGTCGAGCAAGCCGGCTTTGCCGTGCTCAAGGCTCCGGACATCCCCTCCATCTTGGTAGAGACCGCCTTTATCTCCAACCCCACCGAAGAGCAGCGCCTGCGCGACCCCGAGTACCAAGAGCGCTTGGTCGAGGCCATCTTCACCGGCCTAGAGCGCTACTTCGCCAAGAACCCGCCGCTGTCGCGCAACCGCACCAGCTGAGCGGGCAACACGCCCCGCAACGCATTGCACACGCGCCAGTCTTGGGCGTGTTCTAGCTCGCCTGCCCAAATACGGCGCTCCAGCACGGGCTGCCCGTCTAAGCCATTCGCTAAGACCTGGGCGCGGGCCACGCCAGGGAGCGCGCCGTCGGCGACCAGGGGCGTGCACCACTGGCCCGCCAGCTTGACAAACACGCTGCTTCGCCCGCCTTCGGTGAGCCACCCGCCCTCTGTCACGAAGAGCTGATCAAACTGGCCTTGGGCGCTTGCTGCGCGCACGGCGGCGTCGTAGTGCTGGCGCAGCGTGGTCTTGTAGGGGGCCAAGGGCTGGGCGTTGGGCAAGCAAAGGGGGCTGAGGCCCAAGAGTACGGGGCCTGCGGCCAGATCGGGCAGAGGCTCCACCTGCATGGCGACGGCGCCGCGCCGGTTCAGGCTCAAGCGCAAGCGGGCTGCGGGGGTGGTGATGGTGGAGGACTGCTGCGCCAATTCACCCAAAGCCTGGTCCAGCGCCGCTGTAACCTGGCTCTCGTCGCACGCAAAGCCCAGCGCCTGCGCGCTGCGCGCCAGCCGGGCCACATGTGCTGCACGTAGCGGCGCATGGGGCTGATGCGGCAAGCCCTCTACCCTCAGGGTTTCAAACAACTCAAAGCCCGGGTCCACATCGGTCAAAAAGCGTGCCTTGTGTTGGCACTCTTGCCATTCTTCGGCCCCCACGCTGTCGAGCACAATGCCCGCCCCCAAACCCAGGCGCAAAGGCCGCGTGCCGGTGGCGGCGTGCAGCGGCCCGACCTCCAGGGTGCGGATGGCCACAGAGAGGCAAAAGTCGCCCAAGGCCTGCCCGGCAGAGGGCGGCGCCACCCAGCCGATGGCACCGCAGTAAAGGCCACGTGGGGTGGTTTCCAATTGCTCGATCAGGGCCATGGTTTGGTGCTTGGGCGCACCGGTGATGGAGCCACACGGAAAGGTTGCCCGCAACACGTCGGGGACGTTCACGTCCGGCCTGGGCGCGGCCTGCACCGTGGAGGTCATTTGATAGACCGTGGCATAGGGCTCAATGGTGAAGAGCGCGGGCACCCGCACGCTGCCCGTTTGGGCGATGCGGCCCATGTCATTGCGCAGCAGGTCCACGATCATCAGGTTTTCGGCCCGGTTCTTGGGGTCTTGCTGCAAGGCCGCTGCCGCTTTGGCATCGGCGAGGGGATCGAGATGCCGCGCGGCCGTGCCCTTCATGGGCTTGGCCGTCAGCAGGCCTTGCTGGTGGCGCAAGAACAGCTCGGGCGAGAGCGACAACACCTCGCCGCCTTCGGGCAACAGGATCAGCGCCCCATAGGCCACAGGCTGGCGCGCGCGCAGGCGGCGGTAAAGCGCGATGGGCGAGCCGTGCAGCGCGCCCTCCACCCGATACGTCAAGTTAACTTGGTAGCTGATGCCTTGGCGAATCGCCTCCTGCACGTCAGCCACGGCCTGCACATAGGCTGCTTCGTCCATGCGGGCGCTCAAGCCCAAGGTCCCGGCGGGGCTGGGTGCAGCAAGGCCGCTGTCTTGGGCCTGCAGCCAAGCGGCCGTGGCGGCCTCATCCAAGGTTTGCGCCTCAGCAAACATCAGCACCCGCAGCGCAGGTGCGCGCCCATCGTCCAGCGGGCTTGGTCGGCTGCCCCTCTGCAGGGCCACGCCCCACTCATAGTCGGCCAGCAGCACGGCATGAAGCCCGCCGAGTTGGCCCGCCGCCACCTGCTGCCACACGGCGTCCAAGTCTTGCGGCTGCGCGCAACGGTGCTCACGCACAAACGCGGTGTAGAGGCGGCCGCGGCCCTCGGCACTGTCGTCCAGCAAGGCCCAAACCTCGGAATCGACTCTGTTCAAAGCAAACTCAGTCCTCGACGCCCTCTCAAGGGCAATCGCTGATTGTCGGGCAGCGCCTGGGGTCTACGATCCCGCAAGGCTTTTTACAGACGCGTTGAGCGAAAGGTGTTGAACATGCAGTCATTCCATCGAAGAAGCTGGGGGCTCGTCGCCCTGGTAGCGGGTCTGGGCGGCTGCGCCACCACCACGCCACCTGCCGCGCCCCCCACACCCGACCTGAGCGCCCACCGCGCCCGCGCCATCTGCCCCACCGGCTTGCCCGAAGGCACCCAATGCCTGAGCGGCAAAGACGAGGCTGGCGCCTTCTGGTGGATCGCCATGCCGGCCCAATGGACAGGCGTGCTGGTGATGCACGCCCACGGCGGGCCAGAGCTGGGCCAGCCCCGTGCCGAGCGCAGCGCCGCGGACTTGCAGCGCTGGTCCATCATGGTCAAGGCGGGCCACGCTTGGGCGGGCTCCACCTTCCGCCAAGGTGGCGTGGAGGTGCGCGCCGCCGCGCAAGACACCGAACGCCTGCGCCTGCTGTTCAACAAAGAAGTGGCCACACCGCGCCGCACCGTGCTGCACGGCCAAAGCTGGGGCGCCAGCGTGGCGGCCATCGGCGCAGAGATGTATCCGAACAGCATGGACGGCGTGCTGCTGACCAGCGGCGTGCTGGCTGGGGGCACCCGCTCTTATGACTTTCGGCTGGACTTGCGGGTGGTCTACCAAGCCGTCTGCGGCACCCACCCCAAGCCCGATGAAGCCCCATATCCCGTTTGGATGGGCTTGCCGCCCGACAGCAAGCTCACCCGGGCCGACCTGGCCCAGCGCGTGAACGACTGCACTGGCGTCAACCTGCCAGCCGCCCAGCGCACGCCGGCCCAGCAACAAGCCTTGGACACCCTGACCCGCCAAGCCCGCATCCCCGAGCGCAGCCTCATCGGCCACCTGAACTGGGCGACCTGGCACTTTCAGGACATCGTGCAAAAGCGCACCGGCGGCAAGAACCCCTTTGGCAACATCGGCGTGGTCTATACCGCGGCCACCGGCCAAGACGCTCTGAACGCCAAAGCGGCCCGCTATGCCGCCGACCCACAGGCAGTGGCCACTTTGGCGGCCGACACCGACCCCCAAGGCAAGATCAGCAAACCCGTCTTAAGCCTGCGCGGCATTCACGACGCCACCGCCTTTGTGGAAATGGACAGCGTCTTTGCCGACACCATGCGCCAAGCCGGCAATGCGCAGTGGCTGGTGCAAACCTACTCTGACAGCGCCGAACACAGCTATTTGCACGACGCCGAATACCCCGCCGCCATGGACGCCTTGCTGGCCTGGATAGACCGCGGCGAGAAGCCCACGCCTAAGGGCCTGCTGAAGCGCTGCAAGGCTGTGCAGCCAAGGTTTGGAGGAGAGTGCAAGCTGGTGCCGGAGTACCGGGCAGCACCAATGGAAGCACGTGTAGCAGCGAGAGCGCGCTAGCCAGCGACTATCCCTTGGGAGTGGCTCTAGTCGCCACTCACCCCCGCTTGCCTCTGCAATACAGATCTGTGCTACGGCCCTTGTCATCCAGCTTTATAACAATGGGGCCTCTCTCACCAGGGCTGGCCTCAAAAGAGAGTTCCAGGCGGGTCTCGGCAATAGGCTGCCCGAGTTGAACCAAAAGATCGGTTCGCTCCATCCCTGGTTGCATCGCTTCACAAATGATTGTGTTGTTATAGCTCGGCCTGCAACTACCGCTCCCTGCACACTCAGACAACTGACAACTCTGCACGGCGTCATGCCAACGACCACCAGCGTCGAGGCATCGGTCTTGAAGCCAAAGAGACCGCCAGTATGGGTACGCGATAAAGCCAACCGCTGCAATAACGAGCAGCGCCATCACTCCATTGACGACTCTACTGTTCAAGCTTGGCTCCCCAGCGTCCCAGCCCGAATCCACTCTTCTCTGGACAGCACATGCGTCGCCAACTCCCGGCCGTACCAGGTCTCCAAGCCTCGATAGCGCATGCCCAGCTTGTCCATCACCGCGCCAGACGGCAGGTTGTCTGGGTGGCGCACCGCCAACAGCTCGGCAGCGGCCAAGTTCTCGAAGGCAAAGGCCGTCATGCGCGTGGCCGCTTCGCTGGCCAGGCCTTGGTGCCAAAAGTCCGGGTGCAGGCGCCAGCCGATCTCTAAGGGGTTGTTGCGCAAAGTGTTGAGGTCTTCGGGAATGGCTGCCTCGCGCCGAAGGTATTGAATGCACCCTGCGCCAGCCACGCGGTCGCTCTCCAGGAGGATCAAGGCCCACCAACTGGTTCCCCATGCGGCCCAGCAGCGTTTGACCCGCGCTATGTAGGCCAGGGTCTGCTCCCGTGTCTCTGGCTGGCCGGAGATGTAGCGCATCACCTCTGGCCGAGCATTCATCTCGTGAAGGCCCTCAAGATGGTGGTCCGCAAATGGCTCAAGGCGAAGACGTGAAGTAGTGAGAACGGTCATCTCGGTCGGGTCTCAAAGTGTCGCCACGTCCACCGCTGCTCTGCTTGGCTCTACACGTTGGTGTTCTTGTCGTTCACCATGGCGGCGACGAGCTCTATGAGTGACGACAGTCCGAATAACACTGCCGCGCCTCCGAAAAGCCCGAAAAAGGCTAGGACGAGCGCTCCGAGTAGAGCCGCCCCTGAGAACCAGTGACGCATTTTCATGGGCTTGATGCTATCTCACGCAAACACGACGACCAAGGCGCTCTCAGGCCGCCTCACGCCCCTTCATCTTGGCCCGCAAGCTGCCAAAAATCACCAACAGACCTGGGATGACGATCATCGCCCAGATGATTTTGGACAGGTTGGCCTGCACCCAGGGGATGTTGCCAAACAGATAGCCTGCGGTCGTCAAGCCGCAGACCCACAGCGCGCCGCCGGTCACGTCATAGAAGGTGAACTTGGTGCGGGTCATGGCGGCGACGCCCGCCACAAAGGGCGCGAAGGTGCGCACAAAAGGCATGAAGCGGGCGATGACGATGGTCACACCACCGTGCTTCTCGTAAAAGGCATGGGCTTGGTCAAAGGCCTTTTTGTTGAAGAAGCGCGAGTTCTCCCACTGGAACACTTTGGGGCCAAAGTAGCGGCCTATGGCGTAATTGGTTTGATTGCCCGCGATCGCGGCGATCAGCAGCAGCGGCATGGCAATCTCCAGCGCCATCACGCCGGTGCCGCACATGGCGCCCACCACAAAGAGCAGTGAGTCGCCCGGCAAGAAGGGCATGACCACCACGCCGGTCTCGACGAAGATGATCAAGAACAGCAAGGCATAAACCCATGCGCCGTAGGTGGCCACAAAGGCCGCAAGATGCTTGTCCACATGCAGGACAAAGTCGATCAGAAGGGGAAGAAAGTCCATGCGGGGCATTATGGCAAGCCCCTCTGAGCGGGCGCTGAAGGGCCGCTCTCTACAATCGGGGCATGAATGTCACCGAGTCTCTGGACACCCCTGCACCGGCCAACGCTGCCCAGCGCCGCCCCATCCGCGAACTGCCTGACGAGTTGGTCAGCCAAATTGCGGCGGGTGAGGTGGTGGAGCGGCCCGCCTCGGTGGTGCGGGAGCTGGTGGACAACGCACTGGATGCCGGGGCCAGCCAAGTCACCGTGCGCCTGAGCGCGGGTGGCGTGCGCGCCATCGTGATTGAAGACGATGGCTGTGGCATTCCGGCCGAAGAGATCCCGCTGGCGCTCAAACGCCATGCCACCAGCAAGATCGGCTCGCTGGCGGAGCTGGAAGGTGTGATGACCATGGGCTTTCGGGGCGAGGCGCTGGCCGCCATTGCCTCGGTGTCAGACATGGCCATCACCAGCCGCACGCCCGATGCACCGCATGCCCAGCGCCTAGAGGCCCGCAGCGGCGAGCTGGCCCCTGCCGCCCGCGCCTCGGGCACCAGCATTGAGGTGCGGGAGCTGTTTTTCAGCACACCGGCTCGCCGCAAGTTTTTGAAGAGCGACGCCACCGAGCTGGCCCATGCCCTCGAAGCCCTGAAGCGCCACGCCCTGGCCCGGCCCGATGTGAGCTTTGCGCTGTGGCATGACGGCAAGCTCATCGCCCAGTGGCGCAAAGCCACCCATGAACAACGCATGGCCGATGTGCTGGGCCCAGAGTTTGTGGACAAAAGCCGCGCGGTCGATGTGCCAGTGGGCCCTATGCGCGTGCAAGGCCGTATCGGCCTGCCCGAAGCCGCGCGCAACCGGTCTGACCAGCAATACGCCTATGTCAACGGCCGCTATGTGCGCGACAAGCTCATCACCCACGCGCTGCGCAGCGCCTATGAAGATGTGCTGCACGGCCAGCGCCAGCCCACGTATGTGCTGTTCATCGACATCGACCCGACCCGCGTCGATGTGAACGTGCACCCCACCAAAATCGAAGTGCGCTTTAGAGAGTCAGGCGAGGTCTATCAGGCAGTGCGCCGGGCGGTGGACGCCGCTTTGTCCACCACGGCGGGGGCGCAGCTTGCGCCAGCAGCGTCCAGCGCAGCACCCGCTTTGGAGACTCAGCCCTCACAGTTTGGGGCGAGTGCCCGCGGCGGCTCATCCTTCAACGCCGAGCCCAGCAGCGCCGCATGGGCGCGGCCCCAAGGCCTGCCCTTCACCGCCCAGCAATCGCGCCTGAGCTTGGCCGACATGGCCCCGCTGATGGCGCCTGCCCCGGCGAGCCCCTTGATGGCGCGCGAGGCCACACCCGGCTGGCAAGGCAACCCGCTGGACCCTCGCCCCAGCGGCGCGGACGCAGCGCTGCCCTGGCCTGCGGCTGCCGATACCGCTGCCACCGAGGACTGGCCGCTGGGCCGCGCTTTGGGCCAACTCCACGGTGTGTATGTGCTGGCGCAAAACGCCCAGGGCCTGGTGATTGTGGACATGCACGCCGCCCACGAGCGCATTGTTTATGAGCGCCTGAAGGCGGCGGCCAACAACGCCGCCTTGGCCTCGCAGCCACTGCTCATCCCCGCCACCTTTGCCGCCACGCCCACCGAGGTGGCCTTGGTCGAGACCCGCCATGAGGAACTCCACGCCCTGGGCTTGGACATCTCGCCGCTCGGCCCCACCAGCTTGGCAGTGCGCGCCCGCCCTGCCGCCCTGCCCGACGCCGACCCTGTGGAGTTGGCGCGTGCCGTGCTGCATGACATGAACGAGGTGGACGCCGCCCAGGCCGGGCGTTTGGTGACGCGCGCCCGAGACGATATGCTCGCCACCATGGCCTGCCATGGCGCCGTGCGTGCCAACCGGCGCTTGACGCTGGAAGAAATGAACGCCTTGTTGCGCCAGATGGAGGCCACCGAAAGGGCCGATCAGTGCAATCATGGGCGCCCCACGTGGCGCCAGTTGTCCATGAAAGAGCTGGACAACTTGTTTTTGCGAGGCCGCTGACGCGCCTCTTGTGCCTCCCCTTGACGGGGGGCTTTTCCTTTTTTCATGAAGAGACGGGTTCGCCATGCGATCTGACCGCGACATCCAAAGAACCCCCCGCCGCCCGGTGCGCAAAGAGGGCGACAGCGACGCCCCCAAGACCGAGCAGGCCGCCGACGCGCCTTTTGCCAACATTCCGGTCAGCCACCGCGAACCCACGGGCGCGCCTTATGGCCGCCGCGATGATCGCCCCGCAGATCGCCCGTACGACCGTGGCGACAGGGGAGACCGCGGCGACCGTCGCCCCGAGCGGGACGGCCCCTACGGTGCGCCTCGTGGCAGCGACCGTCCTCAGCAGCGCCACTCGGCAGATCGCCCGCCCCAACGCGGCTATGGCGACCGCCCACCTCAACGTGGCCCGGGCGATGCCCGCCGCCCTTATGACGACCGGCCCCCTCAGCGCGCCTGGAGCGAGCGGCCACCCCAGCGCCCAGATGACCGGGCGCGTTCCTTCGACCGCCCAGACGACAGAGCGCGCTCATTCGACCGACCCGATGACCGCGCACGCTCGTTCGACCGCCCGCCGCAACGCGAGCGTTCCTTTGATCGCCCCCAAGGTGGCTATGGCCCGCGCCGTGATGAGCCTCGCCGCGACGACCGCCGCCCCTTCAATGACCAGCGCGGCCCGCAGCGCTTTGACGGCCCGCCCGGTGCGCGGCCAGATCGGCGTCCGGACGGCCCCTATCAAGGCGAGCGCCGCCCAGAGCAGCGCCCCGACCACCGTCAAGAGCCCTGGGGCCAGCAGCCACCGCAGCGCAGCGAGCGCCCGGGGCCGGCCTTCCGGGACGACCGGCAAGACGACCGCCGACGCGTCGCGCCACCCCAGGGCGACCGCGAAGCTGCCTTCCGCCGCGATGACAGCCGCCCGCCCGTGCGCATTCCACGCTCTACAGAAGGCCCCCAGGGCCGAGCTGCGCCCAACCCTGAAGGCGTGCGCCTGTCCAAGGTGCTGGCTGACCGTGGCGTGTCGTCGCGCCGCGAGGCCGACGACTGGATTGCCGCTGGGTGGGTCAAGGTCGACGGCGTGATGGCCGAGTTGGGTCAGCGCGTGCTGCCCACCGCCCGCATCGACATTGACCCTGCCGCGCATCAGCAGCAAGCCCAGCGCGTGACGATCTTGATCAACAAGCCCATCGGTTATGTCTCCGGCCAAGCTGAAGACGGCTATGAGCCCGCCAGCGTGCTGGTGACGGCTGCTAACCGCTGGGAGGAAGACCCCATTCGCAAGCCCTTCCACCCCGGCCATGCGCGCGGGCTGGCCCCGGCGGGGCGGCTGGACATTGACTCCACCGGCCTGTTGGTGCTGACCCAAGACGGTCGCATTGCCAAGCACCTGATTGGCGAAGACAGTAACGTCGAAAAAGAGTACCTCGTGCGGGTGGAGTACCAGCGCGAAGGCGCCTTCCCCGAGGCCGACATGGCGTTGCTGAACCACGGCTTGGAGCTGGACGGCGTGCAGCTGCGCCCCGCCCGGGTGAGCTGGGCCAATGAGGACCAACTGCGCTTTGTGCTGCGCGAAGGCCGCAAGCGCCAGATCCGCCGCATGTGCGAGCTGGTGGGCCTGAAGGTGGTGGGCCTGAAGCGCGTGCGCATTGGCAGTGTGGTGCTGGGCAAGTTGCCTGCCGGCCAGTGGCGCTATCTGCGTGACGATGAGCGCTTCTAACCCAGCACTGGCAGCACCCAGCTGCGGCCTGGGTGCTCACCAGGTGGCCCTGGCGCTGGCCTTGTTGCTGGGCTTGCAGCCCATCACGACAGACCTGTACCTGCCCGCCCTGCCCCTGCTGGCGCGCGACTTGGCCGCGCCCATGGCGTCGGTGCAGCTCACCATGTCGGCGCTGCTGTTGAGCTTTGGCATGGCCCAACTCATCATGGGGCCGCTCTCAGACCGCTTTGGGCGCAGGCCGGTCTTGCTGGGTGGTTTGTTCCTCTACAGCCTGGCCAGCCTGGGCTGTGTGCTGGCGCCCAGCATCACCACCCTGATCGCCCTGCGTGCGCTGCAGGGCGCGGGCTTGGCCGCCGCTGTGGTGTGCGCGCGGGCCATGGTGCGCGACCTGTATGAACCGCACCAGGGTGCGCAAGTCATGTCGCGCGGCTTGAGTGGGCTGGGGCTGATTGCTTTTGCATCGCCAGCCTTGGGCGGTGTGTTGGCCGCTGGCCAAGGTTGGCGTGCGGCGCTGACGGCGGTGACGCTGGCGGGCATCGCCACCGGCTTGTGGGTGTGGTGGCGCCTGCCGGAAACCTTGGCGGTGAAGCGCCCCGACGCCTTGCGCTTGGGGCCCTGGCTGGCGGCCATGCGCACAGTCTCCGCACACACCGGCTTTCGGGCGTGGACGGCGCTGTCTAGCTTTACCTACGGTGGTTTGTTTGTGCTCTTGGCCGGCAGCTCCTTCGTCTATATCGGCACCCTGGGGCTGGCGCCCTGGGCCTATGGCGCAGTCATGGCCGCAGGCTCGCTGAGCTATATCGCAGGCACCTTTGCCTGCCGCCGCTTGCTGCTGCGGCACGGGCTGCTGGGCACGGTGTGGCGCGGTGCCTTTGCCACTGCTGCGGGGGGCTTGGGCATGTTGGCCTTAGCCTTGGGTGGCCAAAAAGCGGTGCTGCCTATCGTAGTCGCGCATTGGGTCTATCTGTTTGGCCACGGCATTCACCAGCCCTGCAGCCAAACGGCGGCGGTGGGGGCGTTTCCGCAGATGGCGGGTGTGGCCTCGGCGCTGTCGGGCTTTGTGCTGGCGGCCATGGCCTTCTTGACAGGCCTGTGGCTGGGCAAAGCCATGGACGGCAGCGTGCTGGTCTTGGCCAGCGGCCTGTGCTTTTTTGCGCTGCTAACCAGCCTGACGGCCTGGACGGTGGTGCAGCGTTTTGGCCGACTGCCCGGCGCTCCAGCCCCATGAGTGACACCCTTGCGCCCTGGATCGGCTTGGCCGGGCCCACCGCCAGCGGCAAAACCGCCTTGGCGCTGCGCTTGGCCCAAGTCCTGCCCATCGAGATCATCAGCGTCGACTCGGCCCTGGTCTATCGCGGCATGGACATCGGCACCGCCAAGCCCACAGCAGCCGAACAGGCGCTGGTGTCTCATCACCTGATCGACATCTTGGACCCGACAGAGTCCTACTCGGCCGCCCGCTTTGTGCAAGACGCCCAAGCGCTGATCGCCGCCATTCATGCCCGGGGCCGCTGGCCGGTGTTGGTGGGTGGCACCATGCTGTACTTCAAGGCCTTGATCGATGGCATCGACGCGCTGCCTGCTGCCAACGCCTCGGTCCGCGCCGAGCTTGACGCCGAAGCCGCACGCATAGGCTGGCACGCCATGCACGCGCAGTTGGCGCAGGTCGACCCGGTGACTGCCGCCCGCTTGGCCCCCATGGACTCGCAACGCATTCAGCGCGCGCTGGAGGTCTGGCGGGTG
Organism: Ideonella sp.; assembly: GCF_044358605.1. Taxonomy (GTDB): domain Bacteria; phylum Pseudomonadota; class Gammaproteobacteria; order Burkholderiales; family Burkholderiaceae_C; genus Ideonella. Next base: position 89,102 of record NZ_JBIKNQ010000004.1, on the reverse strand, counting down.
TCCGGCCAGCCACTCTCGTCATTTCATACACGGGGGCAAGGCGAGCCCGCCGTCACGGCTCCGCATCTCTTGCTGTCGCTGGAACCCACCGAGCGCGCTTGGCTGCATGGCCGCATCCATCAGCGCTTTGAGCAGATGTGGGCAGCCAATTTTTTGAGCGAGGTGCAAGCGCTGCGGGCCCGCGGGGACCTGCACTTGAACCTGCCATCCATGCGCTGCGTGGGCTATCGCCAAGCCTGGGAGGCTTTGGACGCAGGGCTCAGCGGCGAGGCCTTGAAGGCCCAGGTGATCGAAACCGGCTGCGCCGCCACGCGGCAATTGGGCAAACGCCAACTCACTTGGTTGCGCAGCATGCAGCGCAGCGCCTTGGCCGCCGAAAGCCCAGAGGCCGGCAGCCAACTGGTGGCCCAAGTCTTGGCTCAATGCGCGCGTTGGCGCAGCGGCACTTGACCTTGCTCAAGGCCTGAGCCTGGGGCACTGCCTACAGTGCCGCATGCCTGTAACCCTCTATGACGACGGCAGCCACCGCTGCCTGATGTTCACCGACTTGGTGGACGACACTGGCGCCTCGGACGCTGTGCAAGCGAACCAGTTTTTGATCGTCGACGGTGACACCGGCGCCATCCTCGACCCGGGCTGCAACCTCGCTTATAACGAGCTGTACCTGACCATGACGCGGCACTTCGCGCCGCACAAGCTGTCAGCCATTCTGGCCTCGCACGCCGACCCAGACATCATTGCCTCGCTCGATCGCTGGACCACCTCCACCCAGGCCAGCATTTATGTCTCTAAGGTGTGGGAACGCTTTGTGCCGCACTTCTGCAAGCCGGGCAAAACCACCGGCCGCATCGTGGGCATCCCCGATGCAGGCATGCGCATCCGCATTGGCCGCAGTGAGGTCTGGGCCTTGCCCGCCCACTTCCTGCACGCTGAAGGCAACTTCCAGTTTTGGGACCCGGTCAGCAAGATTTTGTTCTCGGGCGATCTGGGGGTGTCCATGGTCTCGGGGGCGGTGGCGCGCGCGCCAGTGGAGTCCCTGGCGGAGCTCATGCCCAGCATGGCCGCGTTTCACCAACGCTACATGGCGTCCAACAAGATCTTGCGCTTGTGGGCCGACATGGTGGCGGACCTGCCCATCGCCATGATGGTGCCGCAGCATGGCCCACCCTTGGCTGGGCCTGCCGTGAAGGAGTTCATCGCTTGGGTGCGAGGGCTGGCCTGCGGTGTGGACCTGATGGGCCCGGCCAACTATCGCCTGCCCTGAGGCGGGCGGCGTTCAGCCTGCGTTGACCGAGCGGGTTTCGTCGCGGCGCGGCTGAATGGGGGCGGCACGCACGCAGTTACGGCCCGCTTCTTTGGCGGCATTCAAGGCGGCTTCGGCCTCATGCACCAGCGCGTCCAGCGCGAGCTGGCCGCCATGCACATGGGCTACGCCCACGCTCACTGTGACCACCACATGCGCCTGCTCCCACAAGAACGGGGTGGAGGCCACTTGCTGGCGAATCCGCTCGGCAGCGTCCAAGGCCCCCAGCGGGTCGGTGTGAGGCAGATACACCGCCATCTCGGCACCGCCAAAGCGGGCCAGCAGGTCAGACTGGCGCAGCGTGGCGCTGATGCGGCGGGTCACTTCCAGCAAGATCGCGTCGCCGCAGCGCTGGCCCAGGTTGTCGTTGATGCGGCGAAGGTGGTCGGCGTCGATGAGCAGCAGCGCGCCGTTGTCGCCATAGCGGCGGCAGCGCGACCATTCACGCTCAGCCAAACGCAAAAACTGGCGGCGGTTGCTGACGCCGGTCAACTCGTCTTCCAGGCTGAGCATCTCGCGTTGCGAGGCCGACTGCGCCAGCGTGCGAGCCAGATGCAGCGCCACACCACCCGCCAAAAGGGCCGGCATCAGCGCCAGCACCCCAGCCAGGGCTGCCGTGCTCCACGACACACCGTCCAAGACCACCAGCAAGGTGGCCACGCCCGCCGCGACCAAACCGCCCACACCGGCTTGAAACATCCAGGCCGAGCCCAGACTGAAGCGGCTGACCCATTGGGCCAAACGCTGCGGCCATGCGGGGCTTGTGTCTTTCGTCGTCATCTCAAAGAGTCCTTTTGCGCGGGAGTCCGACTCACTTCGGCCAATCGACCACCCAACTGTAGGCCGGGCCTGTGACAAAACCGCTCGTCGCAAGTCCGAGTATCTCGCCAGCCCGCCCTTTGCGCCGGGCAAATCTGTGGAATTAGGGGGAGCGATTTCCCCGGTGACGACCTTCCAAGGGCCGCCAGCACTTGCAGATCGTCTCGAAGCATACTAAAGTGATATCACTTTGATTCCATACATGGAGACCCACTGTGTCCAACTTCGCACACACGTATTCGGACCGCTCGTTTCAATCCCAGAACGGCTACGTGATGGCTGGGCTGGGCATCCTGGCCATCATGCTGGCTGCGGGCCTGCCACTGTCGGGCGCCACACTGGACCTGGGCGTGTGGGCTGCCGCCATCTCGCTGGGCTTGGCCGCATTTGGGGTCATCAGCTTGGTGGGTTTGTACATGCTCCAACCCAACACCTGCACGCTGCTGAATTTGTTTGGTGCCTACCAGGGCACTGACCGCGCCGAAGGCCTGCGCTGGGCGAACCCTTTGCTGGCCAAGCGACGCTTATCGCTGCGGGCCCGCAACCAAAACACCCCGACGCTCAAGGTCAATGACAAGCGCGGCAACCCGATTGAGATCAGCGCTGCGGTGGTGTGGCGGGTCAACGACGCGGCGCGCGCCGCCTATTCCGTGGACGACTTTGAGCTGTACGTTCGGGTGCAGGCCGAGGCCGGCTTACGCCACTTAGCCTCGCTCTATGCCTACGACGAGGGTGAGCACCCAGACAGTGGCGAGATCACCCTGCGCGGCAGCGTGGACGAGGTGACCCAAGACCTGCGCCAAGAGCTGCAAGCCCGCTGCGGTGACGCCGGGGTTGAGGTGATAGACGCCAAGCTGACCCACCTAGCCTATGCGCCGGAGATCGCCCAGGTGATGCTGCGCCGCCAGCAAGCTGAAGCCGTGATCAGCGCCCGCGCCAAGATCGTGCAAGGTGCCGTCAGCATGGTCGAGGCCGCACTCAAGGGGCTGTCTGAGCGCTCCATCGTCGAGCTGGACGACGAGCGCAAAGCGGCCATGGTGTCCAATCTGCTGGTGGTGCTGTGCTCGGACCGCGAGACCCAGCCCATCGTCAACACCGGCACCCTCTACCAGTGAGCGTTTCATGCCCAGCCGTCTTGCCAACACCCTGCTGATCGGCCTGATCCTGTGGCTGTGGGCTCTTGCAATTTACGTGACTAGCAGCATGCCCGCTACGATCGCAACCTCTTTCGATCCAGACGGGCGCGCAGTTGGCTTCATGTCAAGGTCTGCGCATCTCGCCATCTGGACGTTGTTGATGGTGGTGATCCCGGCTGTGTTGGGCCTGCTGCCCATCGAGAGGCTGACTGCTGGAGGAAAGCTGCTGAGCATCCCTCACAAAGCCTATTGGCTGAGCCCGCTACGCCGAGCCCAGACCTTTAGCATGTTGCAGAACTTCATGAGAGCGTTGGCCGCTTTGTTGGTGATCGGTTCGGCGGCTTTGCATCTCCTGTTGGCAGAGGCCAACCGAGCTGCCGTCCCCCGTCTGCCTTTCGGCCCGCACATGCAAGGCGTGAGTCTGTTCTTGGCAGCCCTGGCAGTCTGGTGTGTGCTGCTGTGGTGGCGCTTGCGCCGCCCGCGCTGAGAGGACCGCAACAATTGGCCAGCCCCAGCAAAAAGTCCTACCCCCTGCGCATAGACCCGGCCCTGTGGGCCGAGATCGAGCGCTTGGCAGCCCAGGAGCTACGCAGCGCCAATGCGCAGGTGGAGTATCTGCTGCGCGAAGCGCTGGCCAAGCGCGGGCGTTTGCCGCAAGCTGAGCCCTCCCCCGAGACGGACGAAAGCGCCTGAGCGGGTAGCCCGCCTACACTGGCGGTATGGCATCTGAATCTGACCGCCCCAAGGGCAGCTCTCCCAAATCTCTCTCGGGCCTGGCGCCCTTCTTGAAACCCTATCGGGGCCGCATTGCGCTGGCCCTGGCCTTCATGGTGCTGGCCGCCGGGGCCACGCTGGCCTTGCCCATGGCGCTCAAGACCTTGGTCGATGAAGGCCTGGTCGGGGCAGCCCCCGGGGAGCGCATGATGGCGCTGCGTGAGCACTTCGGTGCCTTGTTTGCCGTGGGAGCTGCCCTGGGAGTGTTCTCGGCCTTGCGCTTTTACATGGTGAGTTGGTTGGGCGAGCGGGTCACGGCCGACCTGCGCAATGCCGTCTATGCCCATGTGGTGAAGCAAAGCCCGGCCTTTTTTGAGACCACCGCCACCGGCGAGGTGCTGAGCCGCCTGACCACCGACACCACCCTGGTGCAAACCGTGGTGGGCTCCAGCCTGAGCATGGGCTTGCGCAATGTGGTGATGGGCGTGGGCGCCTTGGGCCTGTTGATCGCGACCAACCCTTATGTGATGACCCAGGTCCTGGGCATCCTGGTGCTGGTGGTGATGCCTGCACTTGTTTTTGGTCGGCGGGTGCGCAAGCTCTCTCGCGCCAGCCAAGACCGGGTCGCCGACACCAGCGCCATTGCCGCCGAAGTGCTGAATGCCATTCCGGTGGTGCAGAGCTACACCCAAGAAGCTCGCGAAGCCACGCGCTTTGACGGGGCCACCGAGGCCGCCTTTGACACCGCCCGCAAGCGCACTCGCCTGCGCGCCGTGCTGGTGGCCTTCATCATCACCGCCACTTTTGGTGCCCTGCTGTGGGGGCTGTATCAAGGCACGCAAGCGGTGCTCAAGGGCGAGATCACTCCGGGACATTTGGGCCAGACCGTGCTCTATGTCATCACCCTGGCCGGCTCGGTGGCGGTACTGTCAGAAGTCTATGGCGACTTGCTGCGTGCAGCGGGCGCGACCGAGCGCCTGATGGAGCTGCTGCATACGCAATCCCCCGTCACCTCGCCCCAACAACCGCAGGCCTTGCCCGCCACCCAGGGCGGCTCTGCACTGAGTCTCCAAGGCGTGAGCTTTCATTACCCGTCGCGCCCCGATCAAGCCGCGCTGCAAGGCCTGACGCTGGAAGTGCGCCCCGGCGAAACCGTGGCCTTGGTCGGCCCCAGCGGCGCGGGCAAAACCACGGTGTTCCAGTTGCTGCTGCGCTTTTATGACGTGGCGGCAGGGCGTGTGCGCTTGGACGGCGTGGACGTGCGCGAGGTCGATCTGCAAGCCTTGCGCGGCCGCATCGGCATCGTGCCCCAGGACAGCGTGATCTTCTCGACCTCGGCCATGGAGAACATCCGTTACGGCCGCCCGGAGGCCACGGACGCCGAGGTCATCGCAGCGGCGCAAGCGGCCTATGCGCATGACTTCATCATGGCGCTGCCCGGTGGCTACGACAGCTTTTTGGGCGAACGCGGTGTGCGCTTGTCTGGCGGCCAGCGCCAGCGCATCAGCATCGCGCGGGCCATGCTCAAGAACCCACCGCTGCTGCTGCTGGACGAAGCCACCAGCGCGCTGGACGCCGAGAGTGAGCGCATGGTGCAGGCGGCACTGGAAAGCGCCATGAAGGACCGCACCACCCTGGTCATCGCCCACCGCTTGGCCACCGTGCAGCGGGCTGACCGCATCGTGGTCTTGGAGGGTGGCCAAATCCAAGAACAAGGCACACATGCCGAACTGGTGGCGCGCGGCGGGCTGTATGCCAAGTTGGCAGCGATGCAATTCAGCGCCGCCTAGAATCCTCTCCTTTAGCCTGCCTGCAAGACCATCGTGACCCGCCCTGTCCGCTCCCAGTACGAAGACTTCATGCGCCATGTCTATGAGCATGGCGTGGCCAAGGGTGACCGCACCGGGACCGGCACGCGCAGCGTGTTCGGCCACCAGATGCGCTTTGATCTGAACGAGGGCTTTCCGCTGGTGACCACCAAGAAGGTGTTCCTCAAGGCCATCATCGTGGAGTTGCTGTGGTTCTTGCGGGGCGACAGCAATGTCCAATGGCTGCAAGAGCGCGGCTGCACGATCTGGGACGAATGGGCGCGTGAAGACGGCGACTTAGGCCCTGTCTATGGCGTGCAGTGGCGCAACTGGCCCACGCCTGAGGGCGGCCACATCGACCAGATCAGCGAAGTGGTGCAACAGCTCAAGAGCAACCCCGATTCGCGCCGCATCATTGTGAGCGCCTGGAACGTGGCTGACCTGAGCAAAATGGCCTTGATGCCCTGCCACGCTTTCTTCCAGTTTTACGTGGCCCCGGCCACGGAGCCGGGCGGGCGCGGGCGCTTAAGTTGCCAGCTCTACCAGCGCAGCGCCGATATCTTTTTGGGCGTGCCCTTCAATATCGCCAGCTACGCGCTGCTGACCCACATGCTGGCCCAGCAGTGCGACTTGGCCGTGGGTGATTTCATCTGGACGGGCGGCGACTGTCACCTCTACACCAACCACTTCGAGCAGGTGCAAACCCAGCTAGAGCGCACGCCCTTTGCCTACCCGGTGCTGAACATCAAGCGCAAGCCCGCATCCATCTTCGACTATGAGTTCGAAGACTTTGAGGTGCTGGAGTATCAGCACCATGCGCCGATCAAGGCGCCGGTGGCTGTGTGAATGAACAAAGGGAAACCATGAACGGTTTCCCTTTGTACTTGAGGCCTGACCTCACGCTGTGAGCAAGCTCCGTCCGAGGGCGCCTTTGGCGCCCTTCGTCCATCAGAAGCCGTACTTCAGGCCCAGGGCCAACACCGACACGTCAGAGGCGGGACGCTGATACTCGCCACGAATCGAGAGCTGCTTGCTCAAGGCATAGTCCACGCCCACGCCCACCAACAGGCTGCTGCGGTAGTCGCGCGCCTTGGCGGAGGCAGAGGCAGAGCCAGAAACGACGCTGACGCGCTCTTGCGCCTTGGTCGTGCCGTAGCCCAGTCGTCCAAACACGCTGAAGCTGTCGCTCAAAGGCAAATAGCCCAAACCAGAGAGCTGAATGCTGCGATAGCGGGCAGAGATGTCCCACTTGTTGGCGCCTTCTGTGAAGGTCTCACGGCCAGACCCCAGAAAGCGAAAGCCCAATTCAGCGCCCCAATTGGCGTTGAACTGATAGCCGCCCGCAATGGACGCCCCGGTATCGCTGCCCAAGCCTGAGAACCGGGTGCGACTGATATCGCCCGCGACATAAAAGTCACCGGCCTGCGCCACACCGCAAACACCTACCAACAACGCGGCCGCAGCCATCATCTTTTTCATCACAACACCTTTGAAGTTAACGCACCATCACTTGGCACTCCAAAGATTGTCGGCAGGATGTCTGAAGATTAGCTCGACGCCACCTCAAGAGATCTTCAAGACAGGCTCAAGGTAGGCCCAACACAGGCCAAGGCGACCAAGCCCGCAGCCCCCTCGCGCACCCAGCTCGCGACCAGTCACTCTAAACACCACCTAAAGATTCACAGTGGCGAGTCGATCATTGAAAACCGACAATCCGAGCCAGATCATGAAGTTACTGTTGATTGAAGACGATTTAGACATAGGTGCGGGCATCCAACGTGCACTGCAACAGCACGACTTGACGGTCGTCTGGGTGCGCACGCTCGCCAGCGCTTTGTCTTTCAAGTCCACCAGGGATTTTGACCTGGCTGTGCTCGACCTGGGCCTGCCAGACGGCGACGGCTTGAGTTGGCTGACCGCGCTGCGCGACCAGAACGGTTTGCAGCCGGTGCTGATCTTGTCGGCCCGCGACAGCCTGCGTGACAGGCTCGATGGCCTCAAGCAAGGTGCAGACGACTTCCTGGTCAAACCCTTTGAACTTGAAGAGCTGATCGCCCGGCTGCAGGCCATGGTGCGCCGCCTCAAGGGCTTCACTCAGACGGGCTTGCGCGGCTGTGGGCTCGAGATCGACCACCATGCACATCAGGCCTACCTCGATGGACAGGCCATACATCTCTCGCGCACTGAGTTTCAGATCACGCAACTGCTGCTGCAGCGCGTTGGCCGCGTGGTGCCGCGCATCACCATCGAAGAAGAAGCCTTGAGCAATGAAGCAGCCAGCTCATTGGACATGCACATGTCCAATCTGCGCAAGAAGCTGGGGCGCCATCTGATCAGAACCGTCAGAGGCATCGGGTTTGTCATCGACCGGAGCGAAGGTCAGGGGCCATGAGCCAGGAGATCTCACCACGGCGTCGCGCCCAGGCGGCTTTGCTGAGGCTGTGGCCCAGCATCACCTTGAAGGTGCTGCTGGTGACGTTCGTATGCATGGTGGCGTCTTGGTTCCTTGTGCTGTATTTGGCTTATCACAACGCCAGCTCGCCGGCCCGGTTCGTCGATGACAGCGGCGCCCGCTGGACCTTGCTGAAGCATGCCGAAGTCCTGAGGGACCACCCGAACCTACTGGCACAAGTGGTCCAGACGCTGGACCGCCATGTTGATACCACTTGGAAAGACAAAAACCAGGACCCTTCAAACCCCGGCGACCGGGTCTGCCTTCAGTTGTTCGATGGCGCTCAGCTGGTGTTCGCCACGAAGAGGCTCCCTGCTGACCTTCATCAGTTTTCAGCTCCGTGGGGTACTCCACGGGTGCTGCAAAGTGAGCATAGCCGTTGGTGGCAGGTCTGCGAGCAATCAGCAGACCAACGATTCACGGCCTGTGCGCTGGACCGGTATCGCGGCACATGGGAGATAGTCCGATATGTGTTCGGTTCTGACTTTGTGCTGTGGCCCGCAGTATTGACGATGATCGTGCTGTTTATACCCATGCTGCTGGCACTTTGGTGGGGACTGAAGCCGCTCAAGCGCCTGACCACCGGCGTAGAAACGAGCGGCGCCGACTCTATGGGGACGCTGCCCTTGAACAAGGTGCCCGTGGAGTTACGGGCCTTGGCAGGCGCTGTATCCAAGTGGTCCATCGAACATCAACGTAGCACCGCCCGTGAGCGGGAGTTCGTGGCCAATGCGGCACACGAACTGCGTACGCCTCTAGCGGCCATTCAGGTGAACGCCGAAGGTCTGCAGCAACTCAAGCTCCCGGACCGCGCGCAAAGCCAGTTGCAGGGCTTGATGAGCGGCGTTCGCCGCATGAGCCGTGTGGTGGAGCAACTGATGACGATGTTGCGCAATGACCGCCACACCAGGTTGGGAGAGGCCAAGGGGCCACGCCGACTCGATGTCTTGTTGCAGATGCGACTGGCAGAGCTGTCTATCCTGTCGGACCGCAAAGCGGTGACCCTGCACTTAGCGCGCAATGAAGCTTGCACCGTTAATGGCGTTCGCGAAGTGCTCGAATCGATCATCGACAACCTTGTCAGCAATGCCATCAAGTACTCCGCCTCAGGCCAGGAGGTGACAGTCTCCTTGCATCGGGACGCGGGGCGGGCGCTGCTCGTGGTCCGTGACCATGGCCCGGGTATCCCAGATGCACTCAAGGCCCAAGTCTTCGAGCGCTTTCAGCGCGGGCAGGAGCATGGCCAAATCGGTGTAGGCCTGGGCTTGTCTATCGTGCGCGACGGCGTGACAGACATGAATGGCACGGTGGCGCTGTCCGACCCAGAGGATGGGCAAGGCTTGCGAGTCACGGTCACGTTGCCGCTCACCGTTCGGAGCAGCGACAATCCTCATGATGCGTGACTCCACTCCTTGCATTGTCTTGATCGCCGCCATGGCCCGGGGCCGCGTGATCGGCCGCGACAACCAACTCGCCTGGCACTTGCCTGAAGACATGGCGCATTTTCGGCGCAGCACCCAAGGGCACCCCGTGCTGATGGGCCGCAAGACTTGGGAGTCCCTGCCTCCGCGCTTTCGCCCTCTGCCTGGCCGCCGAAACCTGGTGCTGACCCGCCAAACGGGCTTTCAGGCCCCGGGCGCCGAGGTGGTACACACCTTGGCCGAAGCGCTGGCGCGTTTCACAGCCGCTGACACCGTTTTTGTGATCGGTGGGGCACAAATCTATGCCGAGGCCCTGCCCTTTGCGCATCGATTGGTGCTGACCGAGTTGGACTTGGGCGTAGAGGGAGATGCCCACTTCCCGGCCTGGCCTGCGGCGGACTTCCAGGAAGTCAGTCGAGAGCGCCACCGCGCCGCCGCCCCCAACGACTTTGACTTCGACTTCGTCTGTTACGAGCGGACGTCGCCCCTGCCCTAAGAAGAAAGCACTCATGCAACTGGCCACCTGGAATGTGAACTCGCTGGGCGTGCGCCTGCCCCAACTGCTGGACTGGCTGGCTGCCAACCCGGTGGACGCCATCGTGCTGCAAGAGACCAAGCTGACGGACGACAAGTTTCCGCAAGCTGAGTTGCAGGCCGCGGGCTATCACGCGCAATGGTTCGGCCAGAAAACATACAACGGTGTGGCGCTGCTCAGCCGCACGTCGGCCACCGACGTGGTGCGCAACCTGCCCGGCTTGGCGGATGAGCAGGCGCGGGTGATCACCGGCACGGTCGGTGGTGTTCGTGTGATTGGCGCCTACTTTCCCAACGGCCAAGCACCAGACAGCGACAAGTTCGTCTACAAGATGGGCTGGCTAGAGGCCCTGCAAAAGCATGTGGCCGATGAGTTGAGCCGCCACCCCAAGCTGGTGCTGATGGGCGACTACAACATCGCCCCCGAAGACCGCGATGTCTACGACCCCGTGGCCTGGGCTGGGCAGATCCACTGCACGCCTCAAGAGCGCGCGCACTTTCAGGCGCTGCTGGACCAAGGTCTGGTGGACGCCTTCCGCCTGTTTGAGCAGGCGCCGAAGAGCTGGAGTTGGTGGGATTACCGCAACTTGGCCTTCCGCAAGAACCAAGGCTTGCGGATTGACCACATCCTGACCAGCACGGCCTTGCGCAGCGAAGTTCAGGCTTGTGTGATCGACAAGCTGCCCCGAAAAAACGAACGACCGAGCGACCACGCCCCTGTCGTGGTGACTTTGCTGCCTGCCTGAGTGCCCTCATGAAAAAACTGCTGCTTCCCCTGCTCGGACTGGCCGCGACCCTGGGGTGGCCTCAGGCCTGGGCACAGCCCGTGGCCGCGGCGACTGAGGCACGGCCCAAGACCTGCTTGGTGCTCTCAGGTGGTGGCGCACGTGGCTTTACCCACGTGGGCGTGATCAAGGTTCTGGAGCGCCTGCGCGTGCCCATCGACTGCGTGGTCGGCACCAGCATGGGCTCCATCGTCGGGGGTCTGTATGCCTCGGGCATGAGTGGCGCTGACATAGAGGCCGCCTTTCTCAAGACAGATTGGTCGGCACTCGGCAGCGAGCGCGTTGACCGCAGCCGCTTGGGCGTGACTCGACGGGCAGACGACTACACCTTCCCGCTGGGCCTAGAAATGGGCCTGTCTGCAGATGGCCTCTCCCTGCCCAGCGGCGTGGTCAGCGGCGGAAAGTTTGAGCAGTTGTTGCAGACCCTGACGGCTCATGTGCCGGAGTCCATTCACTTTGATGTGCTGCCCCTGCCCTTTCGCACGGTGGCCACCGACTTGGAGTCTGGGCAAGAGGTGGTCATTCAAGAAGGCAACCTTTATGAGGCCATCCGCGCTTCGATGTCTGTCCCTGGGCTGTTTTCACCGATTGAGCTGAATGGCCGCCTGATGGCGGACGGCGGACTGGTCAAGAACCTGCCCGTGGATGTCGCACGCCGCCTGGGTGCACAGCGCATCATTGCGGTGAATATCGGCACGCCATTGACCCCCCGCAAGGAGCTGCGCAGCTTGCTGAGCGTCTCTCAGCAAATGATCAACATCCTGACGGAGCAAAACGTCACCGCGCAGAAGGCCATGCTGGGCCCGCAGGATGTTTTGATTTCGCCTGATCTGGCCGGGTTCAGCTTCTTGGACTTTGCGCGCGTCACTGAAGTCGTGCGCATTGGTGAAGAAGCCACCCGCCCCCTGGAGACGCGTTTAGCGGCCATGGCCGTACCCGCAGAGCAGTATGCGCAATGGCGACAGTCGCAGGCCCGACTCGCCCGGGAACCTGCTCCTACGGAGTTTGTGGCTGTCTCGCCCTTGACCGTTGTTCCGCCACAGGCTGTGCTTGAGGCGGCTGGTCTCAAGGTGGGCGAGAGCGCGTCCGCAGCCGACATCCAAGCCGCCATTGGGCGCGTGCAAGAGATGGGTGACTTTGAGCGCGTGTCCGTGCGCACTTTGCGCAAAGGCGACGAGTTTGGGGTCATGATTGACGCCAAAGAAAAGTTCTGGGGCCCCAACTACCTGCGCTTAGGCTTGGATGCCTCCATCGACCTGGCGGGAGAGGGCTCCATCAGCTTCAGGCTGGGGCACCTCCGCACCTGGGTCAATGGCGCTGGGGCGCAATGGCGTAACCGGCTGGATTTGGGCCGCGTCAATGGGCTCAGCACAGAGATCTTCCAACCCTTTTGGTTGAACTCTCCTGTGTTTGCGTCGGCAGGCGCAGGCGTGTTGAGCTACAAGAAAGCTCTGTATGACCAGGGCAGGCCTGTGTTGACAGGTGATGTCAAGGAACACCGTGCGACGGTGGAGTTGGGGGCGGAGTTATCCAAGCAGTCCGAGATTCGCATTGGGGCATCGCGCAAGGTGTACCGCGCCACCGGCAATTTGAGCATCTTGACCCCGGAGCGAGGCATCTTCGTCCAAGACTTGGTGCTGAGCTTCGCGGAGAACGACATCTACGCGCGCTACCTGACCGACTCTCTGGACAACGCCTTCTTGCCCAGCAGCGGGCAGCGCTTGATGCTTCAGGTGGGGCGCAACCAAGGCAGCGACGAAGCAGCCGCCACCAAGATGGAGTTGCGCTGGACGGGCGCTTACACCTCTGGAAACCACACCTGGTGGCCGGCCGTGCGCTTAGCCAAGACGCGCGCCCCCATCGGCCAAGGGGCCGGTGCCTTCGACTTGGGTGGATTCCTCGAGTTGTCGGGACTGCCCACCGAGTCGCTCTCAGGTTCACGCCTGGGCTTTGTACGCATGGCCTACTTGAACCGCGTCAGCACCTTAGACCTTTTTGGCAGGCGCCTGCTGTTGGGGGGCTCTCTGGAATTGGGCAATGCCTGGGACACGCGGCCGCAGCGCGGCTATGCCAAGGACTTGCTGACCGCCGGCTCACTCTTTGCCGCCGCAGAGACGCCCATAGGGCCGCTGTTCTTCGGGCTTGGGCGGACGGCCGGCCGCAACACGGCGGTCTACCTGTTCCTCGGCCAGCCTTAGACGTCCAGCCCCAGTTCCTGAATCTTGCGGGTGATGGTGTTGCGGCCAATACCTAGCTTTTGGGCGGCTTCAATGCGCCGCCCGCGCGTCATGGCGACGGCGGTTTCGATCAGACGCGCCTCGAACTGACGGGTCAATACGTCCCAGACGTCTTCACGGCCTTCAGCCAGGAGTCGACGGGCCTCCAGCTCCAGGTCTTTGACCCAAGCCGACTCGCCTGTACCGGGCGCAGAAGACTGCGCGGGTATTGGGGCTCTCACGGAGCCCGATGAAGCCGCAGCTTCAGGGGCAAGCGGAGTCGCGGGCGCTGCAAGGTCATGACGGGCCAAGCCGCTCTCACCGTCCAGCATGTCCGGTGGCAGGTCTTTGGCCTCAATCACCTGTGACGGCGCCATCACCGTCAGCCAGTGGCAAAGGTTTTCCAACTGGCGCACGTTGCCAGGGAACTCGAAATCCATCAGACGTTCCAGCGCGTCATCGGTGATGCGCTTGGGCTCCACCCCCAGCTCTTTAGCACTCTTGCCCAAGAAAAACCGGGTCAGCGGGGCAATGTCTTCGCGGCGCTCACGCAGTGGTGGCAGGCGCAGGCGGATCACATTCAGGCGGTGGAACAAATCCTCGCGAAACACACCTTGGCGCACGCGCTCTTCCAAGTGCTGGTGGGTGGCCGCTATCACGCGCACATTGGCCTTGAGCGGCTGATGGCCGCCCACGCGGTAGAACTGGCCATCGGACAAGACCCGCAGCAAGCGGGTTTGCAAGTCAAACGGCATGTCGCCGATTTCATCCAAGAACAAGGTGCCGCCATCGGCTTGCTCAAAGCGGCCTCGGCGCATGGTCTGTGCGCCGGTGAAGGCGCCACGCTCATGGCCGAACAACTCAGACTCCAGCAGGTCTTTAGGGATGGCAGCGGTGTTGATGGCAATGAAGGGGCCGTTGCTGCCCGCATCGCCCCGGGGGCTGTGGCGGTGCAAGGCCCGGGCGACCAGCTCTTTGCCAGAGCCCGACTCGCCCGTGATCAGCACGGTGACATTGCTTTGGCTCAGGCGCCCAATGGCTCTGAAGACATCTTGCATGGCCGGGGCTTGGCCCAGCATTTCAGGCGCCTCAGATTTGCGCTCATCGCTGACTTGCTCGCGCAAGCTTTCGTCCACCGCGCGTTGTATCAACTCCACCGCCTTGGGCAGGTCGAAGGGCTTGGGCAGGTATTCAAACGCCCCGCCCTGGAAGGCCGAGACGGCGCTGTCCAGGTCGGAGTAGGCCGTCATCACGATGACGGGCAAACCGGGCAGCTTGGCTTTGACCTGGGCCAGCAAGTCCAGGCCCGAGCCGCCGGGCATGCGGATGTCGCTGACCAGCACTTGGGGCTCGTCAGTGGCCAGCGCGGCCAGCACATCACGCGGGTTGGAGAAGCTGCGCACCGGCAGTTGCTCTCGGGCCAGTGCTTTTTCAAGCACGAAGCGAATGGATTGGTCGTCGTCAACGATCCAGATGGGTTTCATGCCGGGCCACTTCGCTTTCAAGGCAGGGGAATCACGATTTTGAAATCCGTCCGGCCCGGCTCGCTGCTGCATTCAATCGTGCCCTGATGTTGCTGCACAAAGGTCTGCGCCAGCGTCAGCCCCAAGCCTGAGCCACCTTCACGCCCTGAGACCAGGGGATAGAAGATGCGTTCTCTCAGAGCCTCGGGGATGCCCGGTCCGTTGTCCTGGATATGCAATTCCAATGCCAGGCGATAGCGCTGCTTGCCCAAAGTGACTTGGCGCGCGGCCCGGGTGCGCAACACGATCTGCCCATCGCCCTGTACGATCCGCTCGCTCAAGGCTTGGCAAGCGTTATGAACAATGTTGAGCACCGCTTGAATGAGCTGCTCTCTGTCACCGCGGAACTCGGGCAGCGAGGTGTCGTAGTCACGCACCACTTTAAGCCCCTTGGGGTGCTCGGCCAGCACCAAGGAGCGCACGCGCTCGCAAACCTCGTGGATGTTGACGTCGCTCACCACATGCGGCTTGCGGTGCGGCGCCAGCAGGCGGTCGACCAGCGTCTGCAGCCGGTCCGCCTCGTGGATGATGACCTCGGTGTACTCGGTCAATTCAGGCGAAGGCAACTCCATGGCCAGTAATTGGGCGGCGCCGCGAATACCCCCCAAAGGATTCTTGATCTCGTGAGCCAGGTTGCGGATCAGCTCTTTGGTGACCTGGGCTTGGCCCATCACCCGCTCTTCCCGCTCTTGCCGCGCCTGCTGCTCGATCTCCAGCATCTCCACCAACAAACCACGGTAGGGATGCTCGGTTTGGCTGACGATCACATGCACGTGCAGGGACTCAGCTCCGCCCACGCCCGTGCGGCGCAGCTCGGTCTCAAAGCGACGGGTCGCGAACTCATTGCGCTCCACCGCTCCCAAGGCTTCTTGCAAGGCCAGGGGCTCTTTGAACCAATCACTCAGGGGACAGTGCGCCAGCATGCGGCGCGACAAGCCGATCACCGACTCCAGCACGGCGTTGACAAAGACGCAGCAACCTTGCTCGTCAACCACCGCCACCATGGTGGCTAGTTGGTCCAAGGTGGCCCATTGCGACTGGGCCTGTCTATCGTTGGGGGCAATGCTCACTGAGCGAGCTTGCCCATCTCGCGGCGAATGGCGGCGAGATCGGCTTCTTTGCGCTGAATCGCTGCCTTCATGTCAGCCACACGATCGGAGTACTTTTGGGAGTTGCGCTCTTCGCCCTTGCGCTCGGGCTCGCCGTTGTTGTACTCACGGCGCAGCGCTTCGAGCTTTTCTTCTTCTTTGCGCAGCTCGGTTTCTAGGATGCGGCGGGCATCGGTATCACGGGCTTTTTGCTCAGACGAGTCGATGCGGGTCTCCGCAGGCCGGGGGGCGGACGACGGCGCGGGCGTGCCCGTTGAAGCCGGGCGCGGCTTGGGCGCTGGCACCGAGGTGGGCTGCTGCGCCTCGCGCGCCTTGCAGCCCTTGGTCTCAGCCTCTTTGGCGGAGATGGTGTTGGTGAAGATATTGCCCGGGCAGACGTAATAGACCGAGCCCGCTTGGGCCCACGCGCCCGCCGCCATCACCAGCAGGGGCAGGCCAGCGGCAGCACGGCGGCGCCAAAGAGCAGCGTCAGTGAAAAAGTCAAAAGGCGTCATGTGGGCTATTGTGGCGAATCTTGGCCTTCAACGGCAAAAAGGGCTCGTGGGCGGACGGCATGCGCCGAATGTGTCACGAGTCACCAACGCGGGACGAAAAAAAAAGGGACGGCAAGCCGTCCCTTTCTGTCGCGGGCAATTGCTAAGAATCACAGCGCGTAGTACATGTCGAATTCCACCGGATGGGTGGCCATGCGGAAGCGCGTCACTTCTTGCATCTTCAGGTCGATGTAGGCATCGATGTAGGCATCGGTGAACACACCACCCTTGGTCAGGAAGGCACGGTCCTTGTCCAGATAGTCCAGAGCTTGGTCCAGGCTGTGGCAGACGGTCGGGATCTTCGCGTCTTCTTCTGGGGGCAGATGGTAGAGATCCTTGGTGGCGGCTTCGCCCGGATGGATCTTGTTTTCCACGCCGTCCAAGCCCGCCATCAACAAGGCTGCGAAAGCCAGGTAGGGGTTGGCCGAAGGATCGGGGAAACGTGCCTCGATGCGGCGACCCTTGGGGTTGGCCACATAGGGGATACGGATCGATGCCGAGCGGTTCTTGGCCGAGTAAGCCAGCTTCACCGGGGCTTCGAAACCAGGGACCAGACGCTTGTAGCTGTTGGTGCCAGGGTTGGTGATGGCGTTCAGCGCGCGAGCGTGCTTGATGATGCCGCCGATGTAGTACAGCGCGAAGTCAGACAGGCCTGCATAGCCGTCGCCAGCGAACAGGTTCTTGCCGTCTTTCCAAACCGACTGGTGCACGTGCATGCCCGAGCCGTTGTCGCCAACGATGGGCTTGGGCATGAAGGTCGCGGTCTTGCCATAGGCATGAGCGACGTTCACGATGATGTACTTTTGCAGCTGAACCCAGTCCGCACGCTCGACCAGCGAGCTGAACTTGGTGCCGATTTCCATCTGGCCCGCGTTCGCCACTTCGTGGTGGTGCACTTCGACGGGAATGCCGCACTGCTCCAGCAGCAGGCACATTTCAGAGCGCATGTCTTGCGCGCTGTCGACCGGGGGCACGGGAAAGTAGCCACCCTTGACGGTAGGACGATAGCCGGTGTTGCCGTGCTCGTATTCCTTGCCGGTGTTCCAAGCAGCTTCTTCAGATTCGATCTTGAAGAAGCAACCCGACATGTCATTGGCCCAGCGGACGCTGTCGAACACGAAGAACTCGGGCTCAGGGCCGAAGTAAGCGGCGTCGCCCAGGCCAGAGGCCTTCATATAGGCTTCAGCGCGCTTGGCCAAGGAGCGAGGATCACGCTCGTAGGGCTTGCCATCAGCCGGATCGATGACGTCGCAGGTCAGGATCAGGGTCGGTTCTTCGAAGAAGGGGTCGATGTTGGCCGTGTTCGGGTCAGGCATCAACTGCATGTCCGAGGCTTCAATGCCCTTCCAGCCTGCAATCGACGAACCGTCGAACGCATGGCCCGAAATGAACTTGTCTTCATCAAAGTGGGAAACCGGCACGGTGACGTGCTGTTCCTTGCCACGGGTATCAGTGAAGCGGAAGTCAACGAACTTGATTTCGTTGTCTTTCACCATCTTCATCACGTCGGCGACGGTCTTGGCCATCAAAAGGCTCCTGCGGATCAGTTATGAGAGGGGCTTGCGGCTTGGAGTTCGGTGAGCCGAGAGGTCAGTGAAGACCCCTAGACAGTTCAAACTCAGCGGGCGGAATGTAGCAGAAAGCGTGCCCACTTTTGGTGACCGCGATCAAGGACAGCTCCTGCAGCCCAGCCACTCCACATTACCCCGGTGAAGCCCACCTCGAGGACCTTGGCTTAGGCAGTGCGAGGCGGTGGTTTGCCGGGTGCCTTCAATACCAGATGCGCTGTTTTGGTGCATTTGCACCACTTATGTGCAATAGCGATTGCACCTATTCGGTGCTGAACCGTAGGCCGGGCACGGCGCGCAGGCCTTGCTGCAAAAATTCAAATGCTAGAGCCACTTGCTCGGGGGCGCCCTTGACGCCCAATTCGATGTGCTTGCCGCGCTGAGGATGGTCGACGCTGGGCAGGCTGAAAATCCGCACGCCCCCAAAGCGCTCCTCGACTTGCAGCATCAAGGGCGTGAGCTGGGCCTCGAGGCCGCCAAACACATAGACCGCCTTCTCCACATGCGGCTCTGGCTTGAGGTGGGGATAGTGGGTGTCCAGCACCCACTCCACCATCGGGTGCGCCATGACCGGAAAGCCCGGCACAAAGTGCACGTCGCCCACGCTGAAGCCCGGAATGCGGTTGTAGGGGTTGGGAATGATCTGGGCGCCTTGCGGAAACACGCCCATATTGAGCCGATGAATGTTGTCGGGGTGCTCGGGCTCCCAGGCCACGCCTTTCTCGGCGGCCATCTCCTGCATGCGCAGCTCGATGAGGTGCTTGGCCTCGGGGTGCAAGGCCAGCGGACGCTCCAGCGCTGCGGCCGCACATTGGCGGGTGTGGTCATCTGGCGTGGCGCCAATGCCGCCGCAACTGAAGACCACGTCACCGCTGGCAAAAGCGCGCTTCAGCGTGGCGGTGATGCGCGAGCGATCGTCCCCAATCACCTCGCACCAGGCCAAGCTGTGGCCGCGAGCGGCCAGGATCTCAATGGTGCGCGTCAGGTGCTTGTCTTGCCGACGACCCGACAGAATCTCATCGCCCACCACAATCAAGCCAAAGGCCATGCTCAAACTCCAGTGATCGCAGGGGCTGCGGGGTCCTGAGGCAAGGCCTCTTGGGTGTTGTTGGTGGGCGTAGCACTGGGCATGGGCACCACTTCCACGGCCATGGCGCGCCGATGCTGGCCGAGTGCCGCCAAGGCATAGTGGGCAAACCACAGCGCAGAGAACATGAACACCACGGTGTACAGCCACACCGAGACGGCCAAGAGCAGCGGCGCAAACACCAGGGTCATGGCGCCAAAGGCCCAAATGATGGACGGAGCCGCGCCCAAAAAGCCCGTCGTGATGCCAATCACCATCAAGGGCCAAGCATGGGCCTTGAGCAGGGCGCGGCGCTCGTCAGGACTGGCATGGTCGGCCAGGACGTCAAAAGACATGACTTTGGCCGTCAACCAACCCCAAATCAGCGGCGGCAGCACAAACACCACGCCAGGAATTAGCCATAAAGGCATGGTGAGCAGCAGGGCCAGGCACGCCGCCAGGGTATAGCCCAAGGACCAAGCCACGCTGCGCCAAGAGGCCGCGCCGTGGCGCCTCTCCAAGCCCTCAAAGCGACGCTCTGCGACCAGGCTCACGATGGAGGGCGTGGCCAGCAGAGCCACCAGCAGCAGGCTCAGCACAATGACCACTGGCACCGCAAAGGCCACGACCACCAGCGGCGCCAACACCGTGCGGAAAGAGGAGCCGATCATGCCGTCGACCCACTGGAGCATGGCCTCGACCAGCGACCAGCTCTCTAGCGTGGCCCGCACCGCCGTGACAGCATCCGTCCAGAAGAAGTAGCCCATCACCAGGGTCAGGCTACCGGCGACCAGCAAGGGCATCAGGCTCAGCCCGATGATGCGAGGCATGAACAAATAGGCCAACGCACGCCAGAAGGAATCAAGCATCAATTTCATGGCGTGAGCATACGCGACCGGGCTGGCAGCAAGCCTAGAGAAGGCGACTCAAGAGCGCCCAAAGAGGCGCAAAAAGCCCAGCCGCTGTTGCACCCAGAACCCCTCACCGTAATCACGTCCGCCGTGCTCGGGCAGTTGATCGCGAATGCCGGTCGGCCCTGTCGGGACATCAAAGCGGGCCGTGCCGAAAAGCATGTCCCAGACCGGGAACAGCACCGCAAAGTTGTGCCCGCCTAGAGTGCCCTGGCCGCCAGACTCGTGACCGATGCCGATGGCATGGTGGACACGGTGAAACTTAGGGCCGACGAGCACACGCTGGCCAATGCGACCGAATGACATTCGGACATTGGCATGAGACAGGCTCTCCAGCATCCGCCCCACCAAGACCAGCGCCATGAACTGCTCAGGCGCCACACCAATGGCGCGCGCCACCAGTGCCAACACCACATCCCGCACGAGATCATCCAGCAAGTGGTTGCGGTTGTCGGTCCACATGGTCATGTGGCGCTGGCTGTGATGCAGGGCATGCAAGGCCCACCACGCGTCAAAGTGATGCTGGCCCCGGTGCAACCAGTAGTCGACCAAGTCAAACACAATCAGGTAGACCAAAAAGCCCACCAATGCGGTGTCCGTCACACCGGGCCACCACGGTGCAATGGCTTGGTCGAGGTGCCAGCCGTCCACACCGTGAACCGCGAGCCAGCCAAACAAGGCATTCCACAAAGGCTCGATGGCAAAGAACACCGCCACGCGAAACACGCCCAAGCGATGAATCAGGGTGTAGATCACGTCCGCCGAGATGGCGCGCCTGCGCTCAGGCGACGAGCTCACCGCTTCCGCAGGGCGCCAGCGCTGTAGCGGTGCTATCAGCAAGAGCATGACCAAGATCTGCAGCAGCCCTGCGAGCAACCATCCTGTACCGTTATAGGCATCGGCAATGACGGACGCCGCGCCGAGATGGAACAACAGGGGCTGGATGGCGAATTCAAAGAGCCATTGCTGCGCGTCGCCAAACCAGTTCAAAAGCGTATCCAACATGGGGTAAATAGGCCTCAGCGCGAGGCCTTGATCATCGTCTGGTAGGTGGGGTGTTGCGCCAAAGTGGCAAAGCACAGGCCACGGGCCTTTAAGCCCACGATCAGCGGCTCCAGCACCGCTGGTGCCCACGGGTCTTGGCGCGACCAAATGCCTAAGTGGGCCATCAAGATGTCGCCCGGGCGGATATCACGCACCGCCTGCTTCAACAACTGAGCATTGCTGTAGCGCTGACTGGGCAACTCATCACCCAAAAAGCCCGCCGGTGCCCACCCCACGTGCGCCCAACCGCAAGACTTGGCGGCAGCCAGCAGTTGCGGCGAGGTCTTGCCACCCGGCGCTCGGAACAGCGGCGCCATCGCGGTACCGGTCATGGCCTTGAAGCGGTCCGCGCTTTGCTGCAAGGCTTCGCAGTACTGCGCGGTCGTCCAGGTCATGGTTGTGCCCGCCTGAGGGCCGGCAGAAGGACGGATCTTGAAGCGGCCCTCCGGCAAGTCGGCCACCCAGTAGGAGTGGTCGAACGTGTGGCTGCCAAACACATGGCCTTCTTGCGCCCGGGCCTTCCACCAGGGTGCCCATTGCGCATCTAGGCTGCCCCCGTCCGTCTTGGTGCGTTCGTTGGCCAAAAAGAAAGTCGCCTTGACCTGATGGCGCGCGAGCACATCGGCAATCAGAGGCGCCACGCCCATGTGACCCGTATCAAAGGTCAGATAGACCGGCTTGTCGCAGCTGCCTTGCGCTGCAGCCACGGCGCATAAGCTGCTGAGCAGCAGCCCTGCCAGAGTGGGTCGCTTATTGGCGAGGGGCATGATCCAAGGTCCAGACACCGTGCGGAGAGCGCCCAACATTCACTTGGCGAATCACCTTCTTAGTCTCGATATCGACATACGTCAGCTTGCGCGCCCAACGCGAGGACAGCAGCAAAGTTTTGCCATCGGCCAGCAAGTCCATGCAGTCCGGGCCACCAGGGCCGGGCAGCTCTGACACCACGGTCATGCTCTGGGTGTCGATGAGGCTGACGGTGTTGGCCACGCGATTGCTGACAAAGAGATGGCGCTTATCGCCCTTCGCCCGAAATGCGTGTGCGCCTTCACCGGTTTGGATGCGCTTGACCAGCTTGCCAGGGCCGCTGGAGACGTCATAGACCTCGACGAACTTATCACCCGTGAGGCCCAAGAACACAAACTTGTCGTCTGCCGTTAGGTAGACATCGGCCGGCATCTTGCCGGTCGGCACACGCCAGCGCACGCTTTGCGTGGCGATATCAATGGCCACCAGCTCATTGCTGTCTTGCATGGAGGCGTAGATGATGCTGCTCTTGCTGTCGATCCACTGGTGGCTGGGCGTCTTGCCGGTGGGGATGCGTTTGACCAGCTTCAGCGGCTCGGCCGCGTTCTCGGGCTGCCAGCGGTAGATGTCGACATGGTTCAGTCGGTTGGCCAGGGTGACAAACCACTTCATATCTGGCGAGAAGCGCAAATGATAGGGGTCCACAATCCCCGTGACCGTGCGCTGAACCTGTGCCGTGACAGGGTCGATAAAGGTCAAGGAGTCACCGACCGCATTCGCCACGATGAGGGACTTTTCGTCGGGCGTCAGGTAGAGGTGGTGCGGCTCCTTGCCCACGGGAATGCGCTTGCGCTCGGCGAAGGTCAGTGGGTCTATCACGCTGACATTGGCATCCAGCGAATTCAGCACAAAAATCGGCCTTGCACCTTTGGCAGGCGTCTGCGCAGACACCCCAAACGGCAGATGCAAGAGGCCTGCACAGAGCCAAGCCAAAGCGGCGCCTCGGCCCAATGAGATGCGGAGCGGCCGGGTCAAAAATGGAATATTCACAGGAGGCACTACGGTGGTCAGATTGACCCTCCAGTGTAGGTGCTCAAGGGATCAACCCGGCTGAAGCAAGTCTGAGCACGGGTTGATCCAGGACAAAACAACTCAGTCGTCGTCACCGCCCAACACGGAGCCAATCAGGCCGCCCGTGGCAAAACCACCCAGCATCGAGCCCTCTTCACGAGATCCACCCATCTGAGGCGCGGCTGCAAACACGCGGCTGGCCAGACGAGAGAACGGCAAGCTTTGCAGCCACACCGTGCCTGGGCCGGTGAGCTTGGCGAAGAACAAGCCCTCGCCGCCGAACAAGGCCGTCTTGATCTTGCCAACGTATTGGATCTCAAAGTTGACGTTGGGGGAGAACGCCACAACGCAGCCCGTGTCGACCAGCAAAGTCTCACCCGGCTTGAGGTCGCGGCGCATCACCGTACCGCCGGCATGTACAAAAGCCAGGCCGTCGCCTTCCAGCTTTTGCATGATGAAGCCCTCACCGCCGAAGAAGCCGACCGACAGCTTTTGCTGAAAGTAGATGCCCAACGACACGCCACGCGCCGCGCACAGGAAGGCATCCTTCTGGCAGATGAGCATGCCGCCCATCTTGCTCAGCTCCATGGGGATGATCTTGCCGGGGTAAGGCGCGGCAAAGGCGACCTTTTGCTTGCCCGCGCCGTTGTTGGTGTAGACCGTGGTGAACAGAGACTCACCCGTGATCAAGCGCTTGCCCGCCCCCAGCAGCTTACCGAAGAAGCCACCGGTTTGCGGAGCCCCGTCGCCAAACACGGTGTCCATGCCGATGCCGGACTCCATGTACATCAGGCTACCGGCCTCGCCGACTGCAGCTTCGCCCGGGTCCAACTCGACCTCGACAAACTGCATCTCCGAGCCCTTGATCTCGTAGTCCACTACATCCATGCCCATGACTAATCTCCGCAAAAGTGAGGCAAATTTAAACGGTCGCCATGGTACCCATTTCGGGCCGGGACAGAGACATGCAGCGCGCAAATTTCGCGCCGTCGCAAGCCTAATCGCTCAACGAATCAGCAGGCCACCGAAACAGGTCTGCAAGAGCATGTCGATGATGCGCTCGTCGCTGTAATTGCCGCTCGCCTTGAGCACTCCCAATACGGGGTCGCAAGCTCGGGCATAGAGCGTGTAGAGCACCAACTCGGCCGGCACGGATTTGTCCAAAGCCCCATCAGCCTGCGCCTGAACGATCCACTCTCCCAATTGGTCGCTGACTTCCATCAAGCGCGCCAAATAGAGTTTGTTGGATGCCAAGGAGGCGCGCAGCGACGAGTTCTGCGCCGGCAAGGAGGGCATCTCACCGGCCAGTTGAACCTCCATGGTCCAGCGCGCAACAGCCTGCAGCTGCTGCAGAGGGGTTGCGCCTTCGACCAACTTGCGCGAGGACAGAAATTCACTGGCTTTGTCCAGCACCCGGACCATGGCCGCTGCCGCCAACTCTTCTTTAGAGGCGAAGTGCTTATAGAGGCTGGCTTTGGCAATGCCGACTTCGGCAGCCACTTCATCCACCGTCATCAGGTCGAAGCCCTTCTCCGCCAACAAGCGATTGACGGTCGACACGATGGCGTCCTCACGGACGCGCAACACCTGTTCACGGAAAGATACCTTGGCCATCTCCACATTGTAGCCACGCAAGGCCTGCTCGCATACGAAATAGTCACAAACAAACCTTTTGGTCTTTTTTGTACTTAATGGTTGCTTTTTTGAACTGATGAGTTCACAATTAATACCGAGCAGTGCACGGCTCAGCAGAATTCACCCAAACCTCATTCAAGGTCCAAGACTTGGACCCACACAGGAGTAAGAGATGACCTCATGGATCAAACGGCTGACAGCGATCGTGATCGCTTCCAGCGTCACCTTTTTAACGGCGTGCGGCGGCGGCGATGACCACACTGACGTCGTCAGCTTGGCGCGGTCTAACCCCGACCTCAGCACTCTGGCTGAAGCCATCGATGCCGCGGGTTTGGCATCCACCTTGCAAGGCCCGGGCCCCTTCACCGTGTTTGCCCCCACCAATCAAGCCTTCACCAACGTGCTGGCGGAGTTGAAGCTGACCAAAGCACAACTGTTCGCCGACAAGCCCCTGTTGACCGCTGTGCTGACCTACCACGTGGTCAGCGGTGAGATCCCCTCATCCGCCGTGCCGCTGGGTAAGCCCATCACCACGCTGCAAAAGGGTTACTTCAAGGCTGAAGCGTCTGGCACCACGCTGCAATTGACCGACGGCCGCAACCGCCTGAGCAAGGTCGCGACGGCCAACGTGGACGCCAGCAACGGCGTGATCCACGTAATCGACAAAGTGCTGCTGCCCGCCGACAAGACCGTGGTCGGTACCGCCGTGGCGCTGAGCACCTCCGCCACACCGGAGTTCACCTTGCTGGTTGAGGCCCTGACGGCTGCGGACCTGGTCACGACCCTTAGCGGCCCCGGCCCCTTCACCGTGTTCGCCCCCACCGATGCCGCTTTCGTGGCTCTGTTGGCTGAACTGGGTATCACCAAGGAGGCCCTGTTCGCTGACAAGCCCCTGCTGACGAGCGTGTTGACCTACCACGTGGTGCCCGGCCTGGTGCTGAAGGCGCAAGTGCCGGTGGGCAGCCCCATCGCCACCGTCAAAGGCGACACCTTCACCGTGAACGCCAGTTTGGCCATCACTGACAAGCGTGCCCGCGTTTCGAAGATCACCGGCACCGATGTGCTGGCCAGCAATGGCGTGATTCACGTGATCGACAAAGTCATCTTGCCCGCGCCCTGAGCGATCGTCTGCTCACACCAAAGAAAAGGGCCGCCCATCGGGCGGCCCCTTTTTTTGCTTGCTTATTCTGTGAAGATCACTTCAATGCCTTGTAGCGCAGGCGGTGCGGCTTGGCACCCTCTTCGCCCAAGCGCTTTTTCTTGTCGGCTTCGTATTCTTGGTAATTGCCGTCAAAGAAGAACCACTGCGAATCACCTTCGCAGGCCAGGATGTGGGTGCAGATGCGGTCCAGAAACCAGCGGTCGTGGGAGATGATCATGGCTGAGCCCGCAAACTCCAGCAGCGCATCTTCCAGCGCCCGCAGAGTTTCGACGTCCAAGTCGTTCGACGGCTCGTCCAGCATCAAGACGTTGCCACCCTGTGCCAAGGTCTTGGCCAGGTGCAGACGACCGCGCTCACCACCCGAGAGGCTGCCCACCAACTTCTGCTGGTCATTGCCCTTGAAGTTGAAACGGCCGATGTAGGCGCGGCTGGGCATCACAAACTTGCCGACCACGATGTTGTCCAGGCCACCCGAGATGTCTTGCCACACGGTGTTTTCGGCCGCCAGGCCTTCACGGCTCTGGTCCACAAAGGCCAGCTTGGCCGTCTTGCCGATGGCCACTTCGCCAGTGTCCGGCTGCTCCACGCCTTGGATCATGCGGAACAGGGTCGACTTACCCGCACCGTTGGGGCCAATGATGCCGACGATGGCGCCTGCGGGCACCTTGAAGCTGAGGTTGTCGATCAGCACGCGGTCGCCAAAGCTCTTGGTCACGCCCTTGAACTCAATGACTTCATTGCCCAGGCGCTCGGCCACGGGGATGAAGATCTCATTGGTTTCATTGCGCTTTTGGTATTCGACGTCGCTCAGCTCTTCAAAGCGGGCCAAACGCGCCTTGCTCTTGGCCTGACGACCCTTGGCGTTCTTGCGCACCCACTCCAACTCTTGCTTCAGGGCTTTGGCGCGGGCGTCTTCGCTCTTCTGCTCGGCCTCCAGGCGCTTCCCCTTGCCTTCCAGCCAGTCAGAGTAATTGCCCTTGTAGGGGTGACCCACGCCACGGTCGAGTTCCAAAATCCACTCGGCTGCGTTGTCGAGGAAGTAGCGATCGTGGGTGATGGCCACCACGGTGCCAGAGAAGCGCTTCAGGAACTGCTCCAGCCACTCCACCGACTCGGCGTCCAAGTGGTTGGTGGGCTCGTCCAGCAGCAGCATGTCGGGCTTAGACAGCAGCAAACGGCACAGAGCCACCCGGCGCTTCTCACCGCCCGACAGGGGGCCAATCTTGGCGTCCCAGGGCGGCAGGCGCAGGGCGTCAGCGGCGATGTCCAGCAGGTGGTCGGTGTTTTCGCCGCCAGAAGCCGCAATGATGGCCTCCAGCTCGGCTTGTTCCGTGGCCAGCGCATCAAAGTCGGCGTCGGGTTCGGCATAGGCCGCATAGACCTCGTCCAAGCGTTTTTGCGCCGCCAGTGCGCCACCAATGCCCTCTTCCACCGCTTGCCGAACCGTTTGCTCGGCATTCATTTGCGGCTCCTGAGGCAGGTAGCCAATCTTGATGCCCGGCATGGGCACGGCTTCGCCTTCAATTTCTTTGTCCAAGCCCGCCATGATCTTCAGCAAGGTGGACTTGCCCGAGCCGTTCAGGCCCAGCACGCCGATCTTGGCGCCAGGGAAAAACGACAGGGAGATGTCCTTCAGAATCTGACGCTTCGGCGGCACGATCTTGCCGACGCGGTTCATGGTGAAGACGTATTGAGCCATGCTAGAGAGATCCAGACACAAGAAGAGGCCGTGATGGGCACCCGGCAAGGGGCTGCAAAACAGCGGAATCCAAAAAATGCACGCGAGGCCGAACGCCCAGCGCTAAACCCGCATTATCCCGGAGATGGCGACGCGGGCCTGGGATAAGTGCGCTCAACGCGCGGCAACTCGCTGAGCGCCGAGGTTTCTGACAGCGGCATTTCACCAGGGTCAGGGCGCCCGGCTTGGTCCCAATGCTCCAAGATTCGCTGCAGGGCGACCAAGGGCAAGGGGTGTGCCACCAAGTAGCCTTGAACGGCACCACAGCCCGCCAAACGCAGCACTTCCAACTGGGCGGGCTCCTCGACCCCTTCGGCCACCGTCAACATACCCAAGGTGTTGGCCATGTCTACGATCGTTCGCACAATGGCGCGCGCATCATGGTGGGTCAGCAACTCCCGCACAAAGGCACGGTCAATCTTGAGCGTGTCAAACGGAAAGCGGCGCAGATAAGCCAGCGAGGAGTAGCCGGTGCCGAAATCATCCAAGGCGATCTGTACTCCCAGCGCCTTGAGCCCATGCAGATTGCTGAGCGCGGTGGCCGGGTCATCCACAAAAATCGACTCGGTGATCTCCACTTCCAAGAGCTTGGGGGTCAGCCCAGAGCGCACCAAGGCACGCTCCACATCGCCCAAGAAGTGATCGCGCATCAACTGCACAGCCGACACATTGACCGAAATAGACAGCCCCGGCAGCGAGCGGCGCGCATGCATGCAAGCTTGCTCCAGCACCCAGGCACCGATGTCGGCAATCAAGCCCGTTTTCTCGGCCACCGGGATGAACTCTGAGGGCTGCAGGTCGCCCAGGGTCGGGTGGCGCCAGCGCAGCAGCGCTTCCGCACCCAGCACCTCCCACTTCGCCACGCTGACCCGAGGTTGCCAGTGCAGGGAAAACTCGCCCCGCTTGAGTGCTTCGCGCAGGGCTTGCTCGATCGACAGCAGACGGCGGTTGCGCTCACCCAGCCAAGGTGCAAACACTTCGCAGCGGGCGCGTCCATGCTCTTTGGCGGCATACAGCGCCAAGTCAGCATTGCCGAGAATCTCATCAATCGTCTGGCCATGATCTGGGATCATCGCAATGCCCATGCTGGCCCCAATGGCCACCGTGCGCCCGCGGATCTCTCCCGATTGATTCAGGGCGTGCAAGAGCCGCTGGGAGAGCACCGCCACTTCTTCATCGCTGCGGACATCGTCCATCAGGACTGCAAACTCGTCACCACCCAAACGGGCCACCACATCACTGCGCCGCATCACCGCCTGAAGCCGCTGGGCCACCAACTTGAGGACATCGTCGCCGACAGAGTGCCCCAATGAGTCGTTGATCATCTTGAAGTTATCAAGATCCAAGCACAGCATCGCACTGCGCCTGGGAGGTGTGCCGCGCGCTTCGAGCGCCTGGGTCAAGCGTTCGCGCAATTGCACCCGGTTGGCCAAGCCCGTCAAAGAGTCATAGTGAGCCAAGTAGGCCAGACGCTGGTGGGTTAAGCGCTGTTGCGTCACGTCAGAGATGACGCCGCGCCAGCCGGTGGTCAGGCCAGATTCATTGACCAGTGGCTTGGCCGTGATGGACCACCACCGCAAGGAGTCACCAGCCCTGACCGAAAGCAGCAGGTCGCGAAACGGCTTGTCCTGCAGCAAAGCCCGCTTGAGCGCACGCACACCCTCAGACTGCGAGCCCTCTGGGCTGCGGTACTTGAGCACACTCATCAGCCCATGCGGCAACTCGGTACCCTCTGGCGTTCCGAGCAACTGCGCCAACCGCTTTGAGACGTGGGTGAAGGCGCCACGGCGATCAATCTCCCACAGCACATCGGTGGAGTGCTCTTCGAAGTCGCGCAGCAGCAATGACACCATCTGCCCCTGTCGCTCGGCCTCTCGTTCCGCCAACAGGCCCGCGTTGAACGCAGCGGCCGCAGAGAGCGCAGCGACGACGATGACCAAGGCATACACCATCAGCAACGCTGTCAGCACAAGGTAGGTGGGCTCCCCCGTGCGCAGCAAAGCCACCGCGCCCCCCAACGTCAGCGTGCACACCCAAGACAAACTCGCCTTAGGCACCGTGGCCAAGGCGAAGCCACCTGCACACATCATACCGCAGCCCACCACCGCCAGGGCCAGTTGCTGCTGCGGCTTAACCTCTGGCATATAGGCCATCAGCGCAAGCGCCCACAGTGCGCCAAGAGCGCCAGCATTCCAAGCCACGCGGTTGAAGGTGTTCACAGACACGCCGTCCAGAACTTTGCCGCGCAACTGCCACCAGCTCATCAGGCCTGAGCCGCAGACCACGATCAAGGTCGCCAACCACAGCGCCAGCCAACCTGGGTGCACCGATGAATGAATCATCAGCGCAAACAAAGCCGCATTGAACAAATTCGCCGCCATCAGGAACGGCGTGAGCCGATTCACCACATTCAAATGGCGCGCCCTGAGTTCAGACGTGCTGAGGTCTGGCGCGCGCTGGGCAAAACCCATACGCCCCAAGGCGGCGGTGAGCAAACGAAGTTGCGGCAAAAAGAAGGGCTCGTCGAGAACGCACAAGAGTGTGCAGCACCAGAATATACCGGGGCAAAACGACTGCTCCCGTCGAATCCGACCAAGAAGCGCCACTAATGCGGCAATGAGGCCCCTTGCTGGCCGTAGCCTTTGCTGACAGTCCGATACAAAGAAGGGGGAATACCTCCCTAAATTGAACGAGGGGTCTTACTCCCACCGGGGGATGCGCTCCTGTACAAACGCGCTCTGTGCAAGTCGCCAGTTGGGGCGGCGCACATTGCAAGGCGGCAAGAAGCCGTCGAGTCCTCAATACCTCAAGAAAGCTCTCGCCATGAAGATGATTGTTCGTCGTTCCATGCTAGCTACAGCGACCCTGTTGGCTTGCACCATGGGCACTGCGGTCCATGCCAACCCGGCAATGGTGGACGCCAGCCTGAAGGACGCGTCTTTGCGCTATGTTGAATCTGAAGTGTTGGTGCAATTCAAGCCTGGCATGCAGGCAGTGGCACAGCGCGCTTTGGGCGGCATGGGGTTGCAAACCGCCAAAGTGCTGCGAAGCGCCGCACGTGGGGCTGATGCTGAACTGCATCTGGTGCGCTTGCCTGCAGGCCTGAAGGTCTCCGATGCCATGCAGAAACTTCGCGCCAACAACGCTGTGAAGTTCGTTGAGCCGAACTGGATTCTCTCAACCGCTGCGGCGCCGAATGACCCTTACTACACCGACGGCCGCCTGTGGGGCTTCTACGGTGACACGTCTCCGGTCAAGACCAACCAATTTGGTAGCCAAGCCGGCGAGAGCTACGACGCTGGCCGCAAGTGCAATGGCACGGTGCTGGTGGGCATCATCGATGAAGGCGTGATGACCAACCACCCCGACACTCAAGCCAATGTGTGGGTCAACCCGTTTGAGATCGCCAACAACGGCATTGACGATGATGGCAACGGCTACGTCGATGACGTGAACGGCTGGGACTTCAAGAACAACGACAAGACCACCTTCGACGGCACGACTGACGACCACGGCACCCACGTCTCCGGCACCATCGGTGCGGTGGCCAACAACGGCATCGGCATCGCAGGCGTTTGCGACAACGTGAAGATGATCAGCGCCAAGTTCCTTGAAGGCAGCGGCACCACAGAAGCAGCGATCCTGGCCATCGACTACATCACCGACCTGAAGACGCGTCACAACCTGAACATCGTGGCCACCAATAACTCCTGGGGTGGCGGTGGATTCTCTCAAGCCTTGAAGGACGCTATCGACCGAGCCGGCGCTGAAGACATCCTGTTTATCGCTGCAGCGGGTAACGGAAATTTGTTGGGCAAGGGCCAGAACAACGATAAGAAGCCCAGCTATCCCGCTTCCTACACCAGCAGCAATATCATTGCGGTGGCTTCGCTGACCTCTGTGGGCAAGCGATCAAGCTTCTCCAACTATGGTGCCACCAGCGTTGACATCGCGGCGCCCGGGTCTGGCATCTGGTCCACGGTGCCCACTGCATCCGGTCCTGGTTACGCCAGCTATAACGGCACCTCCATGGCCACACCGCACGTGACCGGCGCGGCAGCCCTCTACGCCTCCTTGCACCCCGGCTCCACCGCGGCGCAAATCAAGGCAGCCATCCTCAACTCCGCCGTGCCGACCACCTCAATGGCCGGCAAGTGCGTGACAGGCGGCCGCCTGAACGTCAGCGGCTTCTGAGCGCCAACGTCACACTGACCTGAGAAAGCCGGGATCTCATTCCCGGCTTTTTTGGATCCTGATTGTGAAGTTTTCTTGCAGTACCCGGTGGGCGGCGCAGCCGGCGCCTCGTCGGTTTGTTCATCGGCTGCAAAACGTCCTAACCAATGTCAGCAGAGGAATACCATGAATCGCACTCTCTCGCGTCTTTCCGTAGTGGCCGCCACCCTGGCCGCCTGCGCTCTCAGCGGCGTTGCACACGCCACCCCGCAGCTGGTCGATGCCAGCTTGTCAAACGCCAGCCATCGCTACATGCCTTCTGAACTGATTGTTCAGTTCAAACCCGGCATGCGCCTAGAAAATGTGCAGCAGTCCATGCGCGGCCTGGGCCTGTCGTCCATCAAGACCCTGCGCAGCATGGCCCGTGGCGCCAAGGCTGAATTGCATGTGGTGAAGCTACCCGCCAACTTCAGTGTCCCTGAAGCCATTCAGTGGCTGCGAGCCAACGATGCGATTGACTTTGCCGAACCCAACTGGATCGTCACCACCCAAGCTGCTCCGACTGACCCTTACTACACCAACGGCAGCCTCTGGGGCTACTACGGTGATACCTCGCCCACCCACCAAAACCAGTTTGGCAGCCAAGCCGGCGAAGCTTTTGATGCTGGTAAGAAGTGCAAGAAGGGTGTCGTCATTGGCGTGATCGACGAAGGCGTGATGAACACCCATCCAGACCTCAAGGCCGCCATGTGGAAAAACCCCGGCGAGATTGCAAACAACGGTATCGACGATGACGGCAATGGCTACATCGACGATGTGTTCGGCTGGGACTTCAAGAACAAGGACAAGTCCACCTTTGATGGCACCACTGACGACCACGGCACCCACGTCGCCGGCACCATTGGAGCCCGTGGCAACACCCAAGGCATCATCGGCATTTGCCCCACCGTGAAGATCGTGACCGCGAAGTTTTTGGAAGGCTCTGGCTCCACAGCCGATGCCATCTTGGCCGTGGACTATGTGACTGATCTGAAGACTCGCCATGACCTGAACTTGGTCGCCACCAACAACTCCTGGGGCGGCGGTGGCTTCTCTCAGGCCTTGAAGGACGCGATCGACCGTGCCGGTGCTGCCGATATCTTGTTCGTGGCTGCCGCTGGCAATAGCAACCTGAACAGCGACGTGTCGCCGAACTACCCCTCGGGCTACACCAGCGCCAACATCATCTCGGTGGCCTCCATCACGAGCACCGGCCTGCGTTCTAGCTTCTCCAACTATGGTGCGACCACGGTCGACATCGCTGCGCCGGGCTCGGGCATTTGGTCGACGGTGCCTACCGGCACCGGTGCGGGCTATGCCAATTACAGTGGCACCTCGATGGCCGCGCCTCACGTGACCGGAGCCGCAGCGTTCTACGCCTCGCGTAACCCTGGCTCCACAGCCGCACAGATCAAGGCAGCTATCTTGGCTGCTGCTGTGCCCACGCCCTCGATGGCCGGCAAGTGCGTGACAGGTGGCCGACTGGATGTGAGCGGCTTCTGATCGCCACCGCTTGCGCGGGCCTGTGAAGGCCCGCGCCATGGTGCCAATGGGCTGGGTTCTCCCAGCCCTTTTTCTTGGGGTCAAGGCAGGCTGGTACACTGCAGCCATCCGCGCGAGGTCCAGCCTTGACGACGCGGCCTGTCAGTCCTGACACCGGTGTCTGCCCCTAGCTTGCCTAGAGGCACACCGCCCTCCCCCTCCGGGCCTCCGGCTGGTGCTGCGCCAAGCGTGCAGGCAACGGTCCCGGCGAAGACTCCCAAATTCCTCGATGACATTCGATACCCTCGGCTTGGCTGAGCCCATCCTGCGCGCTGTGCTTGAGCAGGGCTACACCCAACCCACCCCGATCCAATCTCAGGCCATTCCAGCCGTGCTCAATGGCGGCGACCTGATGGCCGGCGCGCAAACCGGCACCGGCAAAACTGCAGGCTTCACCCTGCCCTTGCTGCACCGCCTAGCCGCCCAAGGCCAGCAGCGCGATGCCAAAGGCAAGGTCTGCATTCGGGCCCTGATCTTGACGCCGACTCGTGAACTGGCGGCCCAGGTCGAAGAGAGCGTGCGCACCTACGGCAAGTACCTGCCCCTGACCTCCATGGTCATGTTTGGCGGTGTGGGCATGCAGCCGCAGATCAACCAACTGCGCAAAGGCGTGGACATTCTGGTGGCCACCCCGGGTCGCCTCTTGGACCACCATGGCCAAGGCACGCTGGACTTGAGCCATGTGCAGATTTTTGTGCTGGACGAAGCCGACCGCATGTTGGACATGGGCTTTGTGCATGACATCAAGAAGGTACTGGCCGTCCTGCCCGCCCAAAAGCAAAGCCTGCTGTTCTCGGCCACCTTCAGCGACGACATCAAGGCCCTGGCCGACCGCCTGCTGAACCAGCCGCAGTTGATCGAAGTGGCGCGTCGCAATGCCACTGCCGACACCATTGCGCAAAAGATCCACCCGGTGGGTCGTGAGCGCAAGAAAGAGCTGCTGGCCCACCTGATCCGCTCGGGCGACTGGCACCAAGTGCTGGTCTTCACTCGCATGAAGCACGGTGCCAACCGCTTGGCCGAATTCCTGAACAAGGAAGAGCTGACGGCCATGGCCATCCATGGCAACAAGAGCCAGGGTGCCCGCACCAAGGCCTTGGCCGACTTCAAGAGCGGCGACCTGCGCGTGCTGGTAGCTACCGACATTGCAGCGCGTGGCATTGACATCGACCAGTTGCCCCACGTCGTCAACTTTGAGTTGCCCAATGTGCCGGAAGACTATGTCCACCGCATTGGCCGCACGGGCCGTGCCGGTGCTCAAGGTGAAGCCGTGTCGCTGGTCTGCGTGGACGAGAACCTCTTCCTGCGCGACATTGAAAAGCTGATCAAGCGCACCCTGCCGCGTGAACTGGTGCCAGGCTTTGAGCCGGACCCCAACGAAAAGGCCGAGCCCATTGTGCTGGGCCGCCGCATGACCATTGGCGTGGGTGCCGGTGGCGGCGGTGGTGGCGGCCAACGCCGCTCCAGCGGCGGCGGTGGCGGTGGCCGTGGTGGCTCCGGTGGTGGCCGTCCTCAAGGTGGCAGTGGCCGCACGGGCGCCCCGGCTGGGCGCGCACCGGCGGGCAGCGGCGCTCCGGCGGGTGCACGCGGCCCGGGTGGTGGTGGTGGTCAGCGCTCTGGCGCACCCCGCGGCGGCCAAGGCGGTGGCAACACGGGTGGCCGCAGCAGCAGCAACGGCGGCGGCTCGCGCCGTGGTGGTGGTGGCAGCAGCAGTGGCGGTGGCCAAAGCCGCTAAGCCTGAGCCGCCGCGAGGCGGCTGTGAACGGGCGAACGCCCATTCAATAGAAAAGGGGAGCTAAGGCTCCCCTTTGTCATTCATCTGGTGGCTTGATTCAGTCGTTAAACCTAGATTCGGCAGTTGGGCGTGGTCGAGGGGCTGCCGAAGCAGGGCTCTGGCTAGGCGTGAGCATCTGCTGGACTGTCCGTCCAGCAGATGTGAACAACGACGCCAGAGGTCTGAAGCGGCAGACCAGCGACCACGCAGCGGCATCACCCAAATGGTGAAAGGTGTCGTGAGCATAAGCTGTTGATCCATGGGCAATTTCAAGCGGAGCTCAGCGGTCAACTGCCGGATCTAGGTTAAAGCGTCAAACAAACACGCCCTCACGCAACCACTTGGTCGCTACCCATTTTTCGCCTTCCAATACCGGCGCGCCGCCATGCAAGGTGCGGGTAGCCGGGTCGGGCCGGTCATAGCTGAAGAACACCGCATTGCCGCGCACCGGTGCGACTTCTAGTCCGACATCAGGGAAGGTGGTGGCTCCGCCTTTGTCGGGCGAGTTGAGGTACATCACCAAGGTGCCCACGCGCTGGCCGCCGCGAGACAAGATGGTTTTGGCTCCCGGCTGAGCCGGGTCAAAGTAGTCGTAATGCGGCTTGTACTCGGCACCGGGCCGATAGCGCAGCACTTGCAGGCCTTCGCCATGCGAGACCGGCCAACGCAGCAAAGCCTCGATACGCTTCTCGATGCGGGCACAGACCTCGTGCTCGCCACGCTCAAAAAACATGCCTTCGCTGGTGCGGGCCTCGTTGACCTCGCTGCCGCCTGTCTCATTGACCACAGTCTCAGAGCGTGACAAGCGCAAATCGGCCAAGCGCTTCATCTCCTCGCACTCCTGCTCGGACAAGAAGTTGCCAAACACCACCACGCGCGGCAATTGCAGGGTCAGCAACACATCCACATGCCTATCGTGGGCCCAGATGCGGCTGGGCGAGCCCTCTAGCAGTGGCCCCGGCAGAGGCTTGTCCCCCACAGGCAACTGGCCTGGGGTCAAGCCCTGTACCGCCAAAGCAGCCTGCTGCTGCTTGAGATGTTCGGCCAGCGACTCTTCCATCGCCGCCACCGCCACATCCTCTTGCCAGCCCCGGTCCATCATGGCCTTGAGCACATCTTCCGGGCGGCACCCGGCCTGCGCTTGGGCAATGATCCAGGCCTTGAGTTCGGGCGAAGCCTGCTGCTTCATCACCACAGGCCGCTGCTGCTGTTGCTGCTGAGTTGCGCCCCCAAGGGCCGGGCCTTGCCCGTCCCGGCCCCCCAAGGGGGTGCCAGAAAACTTGGGGCGGCCCGGCGTTTTCTTGTGCGGAAGGTGTCGTTTGCTCATGGCGGAGATTCTCGCAGAGCCTCGATGCGGTCAAAAAGCCTCAAGCCCGTGCCGCGCGGCGGAACACCAGCCGATCCGGGCTGCTCTGTGCCGGGCTGTAGGCATAGCCTTCCACATCAAAGCCCAGCAAGTCTTCTGGGCGCTGCAAGCGGCGCTCAATCGCCCAGCGCGCCATCAGGCCCCGTGCCCGCTTGGCAAAGAAGCTAACGATCTTCCAGTCGCCTCCCTTGCCTTCCTCGAACACGCACTCCACCACGCGGGCCTTCAGGGCTTTGCGCTTCACGGCCTTGAAGTATTCCTGCGAGGCCAGGTTGATGATGACCGGCGCTTTGTCTTTGGCCTGACGTCGGTTCAGGTAGGGGCTCAGCGTGTCCGCCCAGTAGGCATACAGGTCACTGCCACGCTCGTTGGGCAGCCGCGTGCCCATCTCTAGGCGATAGGGTTGCAGCCTGTCCAGCGGCTTGAGTGCGCCGTACAAGCCCGAGAGGATGACCACATGCTGCTGCGCCCAGACCAGGTCTTGCAGCGACAAGCTCTGGGCCTGCAATCCCTCATAAACATCACCATTGAAGGCCAGGGCCGCAGGCTTGCTGTTGTGTGGCGTGAAGCGGGTGGACCAAGCGCCATAGCGGGCCACATTCAGCTGCGCCAGCGCGTCCGACAGGTCCATCAGCTTGGCAATCTGCAGCGGCGTTTGCGAGCGCAACAAATCGATGAGGGCTTTGGCTTCGGCCACAAACTCGGGGCGCGTGGCCAGGGCCTCAACCTCAGCAGACACGGGCGTTTCATAGTCCAGCGACTTGGCTGGTGAGAGCAAGAACAACATCGCAGCGTGCCTCAATCGTCAGTCTTCATCACCACCCACAACACGCGCCTGGTCTGGCGCCTGGCCCATCGCCGCCCGCCATGACCGGTGCGGAATGTGGTTGCGCAAGCGGAACACGGCCCGCAGCAGCAAGGCGCCGTTGATCTCGTGCCCGGCATCCTCGGCAATGTCGATGGTGGCGTCACCCTGTACATCGGCCAAGTGCTGCATGGCATCTCGGGCATGCTGCACGTCGATGACCGGGTCCAGCCCGCCATGGAAGAAATGCAGCGTGGTCTGCTTGGGCGCGGCCTCGGGCAAGGTGGCATAGCGCCCGGCAAAGGCCAGCACCCGGCCCACCAGGCCGTCATAGCGCTGTGCCAGCTCCAAGGCCAAGATGGCGCCTTGTGAGAAGCCCACCAAACAGGTGGCTTGCTGGCCCAAACCCACCGCCTGCTGTGCAGCCTGCACGGCCGCATGAAGCGTGGGCAGCACCGGCTCCAGGCGCGCCGCCCGCGTGGCGTCGGTTTGCCCCTGAATGGAGAACCATTGGCGGGCGCCACCCACCTGGGTCACCGGCAGGCCGTCAAAGGGCTCAAAGCCGTCAAAGGCCAGCACGGCCGCTTGAGGAAACTCGCGGCGTAAATGCTCGGCCAGCGGGCCCATATCCGCCGCATTGGCGCCTACGCCATGCAGCAGCACAAACAGTTGCTCAGGCTGGCCGCTCTCGGGCACCCAGCGCAGGGTTTGGATGGAAGTACTCATGGCGGCGCATTGTCGCCCTTGTCAGCACCGCCTGCTGCGCTCAGGGCTTGTGGGGCAGCCCAAAGAGACGCTGCGCATTGCGCCAAGCCACCTGCTCGGCCACCTCACGCGGCAAGCCCCCCAGCCAGACACGATAGGCCTGCATCAGCGCCTCGTAGTGCTGCCAGCGTTGCACCACCCAGGTGTCTGAGCCCACCAAAAAGCGGTCGGGGTATTTCAGCAGCAGCGCCGACCAAGCCGGGCAGAGCCGACCGTCATCGCACACCAAGCCGGGTCGGTAAGACAACTCGCCGCGCAGGCCGGGGTAGCGGTCCAGCAAGGCCGCCACATGTTCGGGCGGCGTGCCGCCAATGCCGGTGTGCGCCCAAATCAAGGACAGCTTTTGTCCTTTGCTGGGCGTGGCCGCCATCAGCAGGTCGATGGCCACATCGTCCACATGGGCCAGCACCGTGAGGCCTTTGTCCTCCGCCAGCGCCATCAAGGCGCGCGCGGTCGGCCCCCGAGCGTTCGCGCTGTCATAGAGATGGAACTCGCCAATGCCGCGGTACGGCCCCGCTGCGGTGCCTTGGGCCAACTCGGCCTGCACCATCTTGACGATGCTCTCGTCGTGGTGCCAGGTGTCGTAGTCCGCCCGGTTGCGGTAGAGCCGAATGAAGGGCACCACCTGAACTTGCGTCTGCTTGAGCAGCGGGCTGGCCGCCAACTCTTTGGTGCCGTCGTTGGGCCGCGAATTGGCCAGCGCTGCGCGCACCCCGCTGCGCTGCAAGCGCCCCAGCACATCGGCCGGTGGGTGAGGCCCACTGCGCCCGTCCCAGGCCTCTACGTTGTAGTGCAGGTGGGCATCAAACAAAGGGCCATCGTAGTCGGCGGCCAAGGCCGTGGCCCCGCACAGCGCCAGCAACAGCCCCAGACGCGTTGAAAGCAAGTACCTCATGCCCAAGTATGGCGCCACGGCTACTCAGGGCTCCAGCGTGGTTTTCCAGAAGCGCTTGAGCGCCTCGAAGGTCTGGACCTGGGCTTGTGCGGTGGCGGAAGGTGTGCCGCCGCTCTTCATAGGCCCATCGTTGTAATGCTGAGTCGACGAGGTGCCTGTGCCGCCCAAGAAGTGACCGGCTTGTGCAAACACCAGGCTCACGGTGGGCAGGCCCGCCTTCTGGCGCGTTTGCGCCAGCGCTTCAGTCATCGCACCCGAGGCCCAGATCTGGTCGTCCCCAGCCCCGGCCAAGAACACCGGTGCAGCGATCTTCTCGACCGGAATGCGCGCCGCCTCCACCCGCTCGGCGTGAGCCGCCCGGCCTTGGTCATGCGGGCGGCGAATGCGCACGGGTTGGCCCGTGGCAAAGCCCGCGAACTCCTGCTGAAAACCTTGGTAAGGCACAAAGGGCAAGCCCTGGCCCTGCCAAGCGAACGAGGCGCTGCGGCCCTCAGCCACACCGGGGCCCCAGCCCTCCCACACCACATCGGTGGGCACGATAGCGGCCACGGCCTTGATCCAAGGCATGCGCACCGCCGCCAGCAGCGCAAACTCCGCCCCCTTGGAGGTGCCCATCACGCCAATGCGCTGCCCGTCCACCTCGGGCTGCTGCACCAGCCAGTCGCGTGCGGCCTGCAGACGCTCCAACGGGATGTTGGCAAAGCTGGCGGGCAGGCTGGGCAGCTCCGCCGGCGTCGGGCCTTGCGGCCCCCAGCCCGCCGGTGAGTAGTAAGGCAGGCCCAACACCGCATAGCCCCGCGAGGCCCATACCGCCGCATCCCGGGTAACCAGCGAGCCGCCTTCTGAGCCCCCCAGCAAGATCAAAGCGGGCCGCCGCGTGCTGCCCGGCAATGCCGCCAGCTTGGCCCCTTCAAAGCCGGGCACTGCACGCTCCTGCACCTCAGGCAAGCTGCGCAGCAAATGCAGCACGCCGCTGGCCACCGCGCGGCCTTGGTGCAGCACGGTGTAGTCGGTCTGCGCGGGTGTGCGCCCGGCGTCCAGCGGCCCGGGCTGCAGCTTCATGGCCCACAGCAAGCCCCGGCCATCCACGCCTTCATAGCTGCCAGACAGCGGAGCCTGCTCAGCCAGCCGCACCTGCCCTTGCGGGTTGACCTTGAACACCGCCTGCGCTTGATAGGGCTTGATCTGGCCGGTGAAGTCCGGTGCCATGCGGCGCGCCTGCACCGTCACCTCGTCGCCCGGCGGCAAGCCCTCGACCACCACCGCAAACGGCTCCCCGGCCAGCACCTTGGCCGATGGCGTGAACTGAATGCTCTGAGCCCAGGCCGTTGAGGCCATTGCAGCCATCAATGCGAGTGCCATGCTCAGGGTCTTAGGCCCGTAGCCTTGTGCAGTCCGGTGGTGAGTGGTTTGCATGTGCGTCTCCGAGTCGTTGGGAAGGAATGGAGGGCATGCTAGGCAACGGTAGGCCCCACCCAAAGCCACTTGCGACCAATCGACAGCCGCACAGACGAACAGACAGCCGTGTGCAGCCAGCGGCACCAAGGCGCTAGTGCCGACTCTGTCGCGACCCCCTCAGCGCCCACCCCAACTTTTCTTGACCCACGTCCACGCCCGCATCCAAAACCTCGCTTCCATAGCGATCAGCTTTGCGGCCCAAGCGGGCATGTCTGCGCCGCCTTTGGCCGTGATTTCTTCGACAGTGTCGCCCTTGAAGGCGCTTCGGTAGATGGCGACCATGAGTTTGATCTCGATGAGCAGCAGCACGGCCAAGCCCAGATAGCGCAGGGGCGCCATGAGGCCGAGAAGATCCTGCTCAGGCTCTGGCACCAATTTCGTGGCCACCCAAATGCCCAGGCATGCCAAGGCCACCGCCTTGATGATGGCGGCACGCCCTTTGGCGCGATAGCACAGCCAGTACAGGCCGGGCACTACCAACATCAAGTCAAGGAGCAAGCCCGCTTCGAGCCAGCGGTTGAATTCGCCCTGCACGGTCAAGGCCAAATGCAGATCCGCCACCACAATGAGCGGGGCGACAAAGAAAAACCAATGGGCTCGCAAGGTCGGAGCGTTCATGGCGCTGATCTTAGCGATTCACGCGGCTGCGTTCCAGATCACTTGAAGTCTCTGCTGCGCTGCTGCAAACCTTGCAGCAAATGGCTGTGGTCCACCAAGCGACGGGCGATCAGGTGGGTGACCACGCCGTCGGTTTGCCAGATGCCGTAGACGGTGAGCAGCCGTGCGGTCAGCAAGATGCGGCGATGAGCCTCGGCCACTTGGGGCCAGACGATGACGTTGACGGTGCCGGTGTCGTCTTCCAGGGTGGCAAACACCACACCCTTGGCGGTGGCCGGGCGCTGGCGGTGGGTGACCAAGCCGCTGGCACGCACCAACTGGCCGGGGCGGCAGTCTCGCAAGGTGTCGGCGGGCAGCACCCGAAAGGCCTGCAATTGCGGGCGCAGCAGGGCCAGCGGGTGGCTGTCCAGCGACAAACCGGTGCGGCGGTAGTCGGCCAGCAGGGCTTCGCCAGCGGTCAGGGGCTGCAGCATGGCGGGGGGCTCCTCTGCGCGGCTCACTGGGGCGCTACTGCTGGCTTGCGCTTCGGCCAGCAAAGGCGGCAGCCGGGTGTCCAGCCCCGTCACGGCCCAGGCCGCTTGGCGGCGGTGGCCCGCCAAGGCTTGCAGGGCATTGGCCTCGGCCAGCATCTGCAGGCTGCGAGCGTCCAGCTCGGCCCGGTGGGCCATGTCGGCCACGTCCTTGAAGGGGCCTTGGGCTCGCCTCGCCGCCACCAGGCGCTGCACTGCTGCTTCGGGCAGGCCAGAGACCTGATGCAGGCCCAGCCGCACCGCGCGCAAGGCCTGGGATGAGCTGTCTGTCGGCCCTTCGACAGGCTCAGGGCGAACCGGGTGAGCCGCGGGCTGTTCGGGGCGCGGCTCCAGCATGGTCTCCCAGTCGCTCTGGCAGACATCCACCGGCCGCACTTCAACGCCATTGGCGCGGGCGTCTCGCACCAGTTGGGCGGGGGCATAAAAACCCATGGGCTGGCTGTTGAGTAAGGCCACCAAAAAAATGTCGGGGTGATGGTGCTTGAGCCAGGCGCTGACATAGACCAAGAGCGCAAAACTGGCCGCATGGCTCTCGGGGAAGCCGTACTCACCAAAGCCTTGGATCTGGCGGAAGATGGCCTCGGCGTACTCGCGCTCATAGCCCTTGGCCACCATGCGGCCCACCAGCTTCTCGTGAAAGGGCTCTAGCCCGCCTTTGCGCTTCCAGGCTGCCATGCCGCGCCGCAGGGCGTCGGCCTCGCCGGGGGTGAAGTCGGCCGCCAAAATGGCCAACTGCATCACCTGCTCTTGAAAGATGGGCACGCCCAGGGTGCGGTCGAGTGCCTGCTTGACCTCGTCGCTGGGGTAGCTCACCGGCTCTTCGCCACTGCGCCGCTTCAGATAGGGGTGGACCATGCCACCCTGGATGGGCCCGGGCCGCACGATGGCGACTTCAATCACCAAGTCGTAAAACTTGCGGGGCTTCAAGCGCGGCAGCATGCTCATCTGGGCTCGGCTCTCGACTTGAAACACCCCGGTGGATTCCCCCCGGCACAGCATGTCGTACACGGCCGGGTCATCCACAGGCAGTGCGCTCATGGGCAAGGCCAGCGGGATCTCCGGTGTGTCGGCCCGCTGGGGGGCGGCGCGCTGGCGCAGCGGGCCCCAACGCTCGGGCTGCTTGAGCACCAGCAGGTCCAGCCCACGGCGAATGGCGCTCAGCATGCCCAGGGCCAAGATGTCCACCTTGATCAAGCCCAGCGCATCCAGGTCGTCCTTGTCCCACTCGATCACGGTGCGCCCGGCCATGGCGGCGTTTTCCACCGGCACCAGGCGGGCAATGTCGTCCTGGGCAATCACAAAGCCGACGGGGTGCTGGCTCAAGTGGCGCGGAAAGCCTTTGAGCTGGTGCGTCAGCTCCACCCACAGATGTACCAGCGGCGCGTCCGCATCAAAGCCATGCTCGGCCAGCCGTTCGGGTGAAAACACCCCACTGACCATGCCATGCTGCTGACGCGACACCGCGTCGATACGGTCCAGGTCAAAGCCCAGCGCCCGCCCCACATCGCGCAGCGCCGAGCGGGTGCGGTAGGTGATGACCACGCCCGTCAGCGCGGCCCGATGGCGGCCGTATTTGCGATAGATGTACTGGATCACCTCTTCGCGGCGCTGGTGCTCAAAGTCCACATCAATGTCGGGCGGCTCATTGCGCTCGGCGCTGATGAAACGCTCGAACAGCAGGCTCATGCGGCCCGGGTCCACCTCGGTCACCCCTAAGCAAAAGCACACCGCTGAATTGGCCGCGCTGCCGCGCCCCTGGCACAAAATGCCCTGCGCGCGCGCCCAGTGCACGATGTCGGCCACGGTCAAAAAATAGGGCTCATAGCGCAACTGCGCAATCAGCGCCAGCTCGTGCTCGACCTGCGCCCGCACCTTGGGCGGCTCGCCCTGGCTGAAGCGGCGGCGCACGCCGTCTTCGGTCAAAGCGCGCAGCCAGGAGGTGGGTGTGTGGCCCTCGGGCACCAGCTCTTGCGGGTACTCATAGCGCAGCTCATCCTGCGAGAACGCACAGCGCCCCGCCCAGGCCACGGTGCGCGCCAAAGCATCAGGCGGCCACAGCTCGGCCAAGCGTTGGCGGCTGCGCAAATGCTGCTCGGCATTGGCCTGCAAGGCCCAGCCGGCGGCCGCCACCGTGGTGT
Source organism: Ideonella sp. (assembly GCF_044358605.1). Taxonomy (GTDB): domain Bacteria; phylum Pseudomonadota; class Gammaproteobacteria; order Burkholderiales; family Burkholderiaceae_C; genus Ideonella. The sequence goes on along the minus strand of NZ_JBIKNQ010000004.1, from coordinate 45,704 downwards.
TCAGGCGCGTGGCCGTCAGCACATCTTGAAGCGGCTTGCGGGCTCGGCTGTGCATCAGCACATCCCCACTGGGCAGCCAGGTCAGGCCGCTGTCTTGGCTCACTCTCAGCGTTAAATCCAGCAGCTCTTCATCCCACGGCCCCAAGCCCCGCGCCACCGTCAGCGCCGCCCGCTCGCCCAGCCAGGTTTTGAGCCACATCGCCCGGGCAAACACGGTCTCAAAACTGGGCAGGGCCACGGTGTCGCCCGGGTGGGGTTCGACCACCAACAAGGCCAAGCAGCCCGGCAGCCCCGCCAGTTGCGGCAAATGGGGCACCTTGCCTTCCAAGTCGCTGCCATAGGCCCAGTACTGGCCCTTGGGCGCACGGCGCCGCGCCACCGTGATCCACTGCGCCAAATTGCCATAGCCGCGCCGCTCTTGCACCAACACCACCAGCCGCGCCCAAGGCGGGTCGTCGGCCCCCTCCCCCACGGCCCCGCCTTTGGATGGCGCCGCCGCCTGCAAGCTCATGCGGGCCCCCACCACCAGGTGCAGCCCCTGCTGCTTGGCTTCTTCATGCGCCCGCACCACCCCGCCCAAACTGCCCTCATCCGTCAGCGCCAGCGCCGAGTAACCCCGCGCCTGCGCACGCGCCACCAACTCCTGCGGGTGCGAGGCACCGGTCAGGAAGCTGAAGTTGCTGCGGCAGTGAAGTTCGGCGTAGGGGGTGGGCATGAATACTGTATTTTCATACAGTATTCATGCCCGTGATTTGAACTTTGACGGGCATGGGAGATGCGCACAAAATATGCGCATTCATACACCCACATGTCTACATCATGCTGGCTACTGACCCACACCCCGCCAAGAAAACCAAAGCCCGGGCGGCCAAACCCGGCAAGCGCGCCACGAACTTGACGCTGAGCGTGGATGTTCTGGAAGCCGCCAAACAGTTGGACATCAACATCTCCCAAGCCTGTGACGCCCACTTGCGCACCCTGGTGCGTGAAACCCAAGCCCGCCGCTGGCGTGAAGAACATACCGAGTTCATCGCCGCCTACAACACCACAGTGGAGTCTGAAGGCCTGCCTTTGGATGAGTGGCGAGGCTTTTGAGCGATGGCCCGCTTTGATGTGTACGCCAACCCTGGCAGCCATGCCAAGACCACGCCCTTCTTGGTCGATGTTCAGAGCGACCTGCTCGACGGTCTGGACACCCGCATGGTGATCCCCTTGTGAAAGCAGGACCACTTCGCCACCGTCAAGCTGCCGACTCACCTCACGCCCGTGCTCCACATCCAGAGGCAGGCCTGTTTGCTGGAGACGCCCAAGATGGCGGCAGTTCCACAGCCATCCTGAAACAAGCGGTCGGCTCACTGCCGCAGCTCGCGCAAAAGTGACTGCCTGTACTCGCGATTCTTTTCGTGGATCTTCGCGAACTGGCGCTGACGGTCAAGGGTGAGGAATAGCTCAGCATAGCTATCGGTTGCGGGCTGCCCTAGAAAGAGCTTCAGGTTCAGCTGACTTTTCGTCGAACTCAGCGGGTGCCCGTTGAAGGACACCGCCTCGGCACTCACGATGGGCCTCAGCTTGCCCGCAGAATCAGCGAGCCCGAAGCGCTGCTCCAACACAGCCAGAAGAGCATCACTTTCCGGTCCGAGGCGATGAAGTTCGACCGTCCCCCAGAAGGACTCCACGGAAGGTAAGGGATCGTCAAGCTTGTCGAGTTGCCGACGCCATAGCGTTCCAAGTTGGATATCGACAGCGACTTGGAGGCCGTCCACTTCCCCTTGCAGACGCAAGAGCAACGGGGTCTTTGATTCTGCAGCGGTGGTGCTGGCAATCGGGATGATCACGGGTTCGATGAACGTCCGCTCATGCTGGGTGAATCTGTGCGCAACGAACATCCCGATCGCGGCCGCCATGAACAGAGCACCCATCAAAAGCGAAATGGTGAGTCGAGAAGTCATGGGGATGGTCTGTAACCTAGGTAGCCATCAGCCAATTGCTGCTCCAAGCACCCCCACCCAATCGACAGCAGAAAATGAAGCATCCAGCTCAACGTTGCAGGCCGATAGACGATTCAGATCACTTGAGGTAGCAGTTTGAAAAGGCTCGTTGGGGGATCTTGTCAACGCTTACTGCTTAGGCCCCAACCCCTGTGGATACTTTGATAAGCACTCGTCAATCGGTTCAACCTTTTTAATCTCAAGTGACCATGGCTCAACGGTCACCGATGACTCGTGTACCGCAACCACGTGGTATCGCATGCATCCCTTCGCGTTGAGAGGCAGCATCGCATCGGGGCTCGGTCGCCGTATTGCTCTCCTTGTCGTCTGAACAAGAAGCAAATTGCTCCCAGGATCTATCCTGACACTGGAGCTTCCAGATATGTCCAGCTTTCCGTTGACCCCAATGATTCGAACTGGCACCTCATTCGGATCAGATCCAATGAGGCGTTCCCCCGTCACTTCAGCATACGGGCCGGGTGTCGCGCAGCCACTGATCGCAAAGACCAGCGACAGTACTGAAAGATGCTTGAGGTTCATGCTCAACTCCGTGTAGTGCTGAAGTACACCGCAGGAAGCAACTCAAGGTCAAAGGTTTGGCCGGAAACCTGCAGGAGTGTGCGAAGGATATCCAGCGGACAACCAGTGCTTCAGTTTCGACTCAAGATGCAGTGAGTAGCTCCTGTGCGTGCATTTGATTATGACGAGTGTCATTCGTCGCCGGCTGAAAACTTACCCTGGATATGAGCCCAAACATCACCAGTTTTGGGGAAACGTCAGGTCGTGCGATCCCGCTCAGGTGCTGACAAGCTCATCCCCCTTGTCCTCACGTTTGCCGTCATTACCATCGTCGCCCGTCGCATCCTGCGCCAACAAAGCCTACCGCCCCGCTTCGTCCAGCACCGTCACACCCAGCTCGCGGGCTTTGTCGAGCTTGAAGCCCGCCTATTCGCCAGCCACCACATAGGTGGCTTTCTTGAAGACGGAACCGCTGACCTTGCCGTCGACGACTTGGATCAAGGCCTTGGACTTTTTGTTGCAGGGGTATTGAGCTTCGTCTACAGCTTTGGATCGACACACGACGTAGAACTGTTCAGTTCAGCTCCGACTTGTAACCATTCCTCAGTCCGTTGGTTAGCCGAACAACACGCGCTGGAGGCCCCAGAGAAAAGGGGCACAGCCAACAAGCAAAAGCCAAAGGGCTCGCGGCAGTGAAGGCTTGAATTCCGGCGTTGTCGACACACCACCGCGTATGAAGTACAAGAAGGTGATGAGGGGCCAAGCGAGACAGATCACGACGGCGCTCTCGCCCGTCTTTCCTATGATCGGGAAGGAGTTGGTGATGACAAAAGGCAGCACAGCCAAGTACACGACGCAGACGACGAGAACGGCCAAGCCCTGAGGGGTTTGGAGCAACGGCCCGCTCAGAATTGCAGTGACAGATCGATTTTCTTCGCTCATTTATGTCATTACCCCCATATAGGGCGCCGTTCCCGGTCATCTGCATTCTCGCGGCGGTCGGCGGTCACGTCCTCCCTCATTTTCACGACCCCGACACATTGCCGCACGCCCTTGTTGTCGTATTCACCGTCACACAGGCAGGACTGGCTACCCCACCGCCCATGCATACATCCGCGTATCCCGCAGCCGCCCCTGCACGTTGAAGCGCTCCTTGCGCAAGGTACCTTCCCAGGCAAAGCCCGCCCGCTCCGCCAAGCGCCAGCTTCGCTCGTTGGCGTCGTCCGCGGTCAGGAACACGCGGTTGGCTTTCAGCGTGTGTTGGGCGTATTCGGCCAAGGCGCGCACGCCTTCGGTCATCAGGCCTTGGCCGCCCCAGCCGCTGCGGCCCCAATAGCCCACTTCGAAGCAGCGGCGGTGCCAATCGGCGTTGTGCAGGCCGCTGCCGCCGACCAGGGTGCCCTTTTCTTTCAAGAAAAAGAAGGCCATCAGGTCTTCGTTCATCAGGAAGCGCGCATAGGCTTTGCGGCAGCTTTGCTCTGAAGCCTCTAGCGTAGGCGCGGGCGTGACCCAGCCCAGCCAGGGGCTGAGTTGCGGCAGCGAGTCGAGAATGGCTTGATTGAAGGCAGCACCGTCGTCCGGCTTCGCCACGCGAATGAGGAGGCGCGGGGTCTCGATTTGCTCGGGCAGGTGATCAGCCGCTGACAACAGCATCACCGCCGCTTTCACCGTCACCCTCACCACCTGCTGCGCCCTGCGCCAGCAAGACCTGCAGGCCGGCTTCGTCCAGAACGGCAATACCCAGCTCGCGGGCTTTGTCCAGCTTGGAGCCGGCTTCTTCACCGGCCACGACATAGGTGGTCTTTTTGGAGACCGAACCGCTGACTTTGCCGCCGGCCGCTTCGATCAAGGCCTTGGCCTCGTCGCGGCTCAGTGTAGGCAGTGTGCCGGTGAGCACCAGGGTCTTGCCCAGCAGGGGGCGGGGGGCATCGCTGGCTTGGGCCTCGATGGCGGGCCAGGTCACGCCGCAGGCCATGAGTTGCTCCACCACTTCACGGTGGTGCGGCTGGTCAAAAAACTGGCGCAGGCTGGCGGCCACCACGGGGCCGACGTCGGGCACTTCGAGCAGCTCTTCCACCCGGGCATCCATGATGCGGTTCATGTCGCCAAAGTGCTTGGCCGTGTCTTTGGCCGTGGTCTCGCCCACATGGCGAATGCCCAGCGAAAACAAGAAGCGCCCCAGCGTGGTGTGTTTGCTGGCCTCAATGGCGGCTACAAGATTGTTGGCGCTCTTGTCGCCCATGCGCTCCAGGGTGGCCAGGTGCACAAAGCCCAGTTTGTAGAGGTCGGGCAAGGTGCGCACCAGGCCCGCGTCTACCAACTGGTCCACCAGCTTGTCGCCCAGGCCTTCGATGTCCATGGCACGGCGGCCGGCAAAGTGCAGCAAGGCCTGCTTGCGCTGCGCCGGGCAGGTGATGCCGCCGGTGCAACGCCAATCCGCCTCGCCCTCTTCGCGGGCAATGGGGCTGGCGCAGACGGGGCATTGGCCGCTCAGGCGTTTGTAGAGGTCAAAGGCCTCGCCGACGTCGGCCGGGCGCTTCTCCAGCACCACGCCCACCACTTCGGGGATGACATCACCCGCGCGGCGCACGATCACCGTATCACCCACGCGCACATCTTTGCGGCGGGCTTCGTCTTCGTTGTGCAGGGTGGCATTGCTGACAGTGGTGCCACCCACAAACACCGGCTCCAGCTTGGCCACGGGTGTGAGCTTGCCGGTGCGGCCCACCTGGATGTCGATGTCCAGCAGGCGCGTCATTTGCTCTTGGGCTGGGTATTTGTGGGCCACGGCCCAGCGCGGCTCGCGGCTGACAAAGCCCAGGCGCTCTTGCAGCGCCCGCTCATTGACCTTGTAGACCACGCCGTCGATGTCAAAGGGCAGCGCATCGCGCTGTTGGCCCATGCGGGTGTGGAAGGCCACCAGCTCGTCGGCACTGGCCGCCACGGTGCGGTGCTCACACACGGGCAGGCCCAGCGCGGCCAGGGCGTCCAGCAGGCCGCTGTGGGTGGCAGGCACGGCCCAGCCCTGCACCTCGCCCAGCCCGTAGGCATAAAAGCTCAAGGGCCGCTTGGCGGCAATCGCGGGGTCGAGTTGGCGCACCGCGCCCGCGGCCGCATTGCGCGGGTTCACAAAGGTCTTTTCGTTTTTGGCGCCCGCGGCGATCAGGCCGCGTTGGCGCTCGTTCAGCGCGTCGAAATCGTCGCGCCGCATATAGACCTCGCCGCGCACTTCCAGCACGGGTGCCTCGCAGCCTTTGAGGCGAAGGGGGATCTGGCCAATGGTGCGAATGTTTTGGGTCACGTCCTCGCCGGTTTCGCCATCACCCCGCGTGGCGGCTTGCACCAGCACGCCGTGCTCGTAACGCAAATTAAGCGCCAGGCCGTCGAACTTCAGCTCGGCCGCATAGGCGGGGCTGGCCTCACCCTCAGCCAGCGCCAGCTCGCGGCGCACGCGGGCATCAAAGGCTTGGGCACCACCGGCGGTGGTGTCGGTCTCGGTGCGGATGCTGAGCATGGGCACGGCATGGCGCACGCTGGCAAAGCCGTCCAGCACCTTGCCGATGACGCGCTGGGTGGGCGAGTCTGGCGTCAACAGCTCGGGGTGCTGGGCTTCCAGGGCTTGCAGGGCTTGGAAGAGACGGTCGTACTCGGCGTCGGGGATGCTGGGCGCGTCCAGCACAAAGTACTGGTGGGCATGGTGCTGCAGTTGGGTGCGCAGCTCGGCAGCGCGCTGCTGGGCCTCTGGGGGCGCATGGGTGGAGAACAGGTCAGACATCCGCCCAGTGTAGAGGCGCTGAGCAGGCCCTATTCCGTTTCCAAATCATTCGTGTCTAGGCGCGAAGCCGAAGACAGTGCAATAGCACGGCGAGGCGAAGCAACAACAACACGGATGATTTGGAAACGGAATCAGAGGCTGCGGCCGCTGTAGATGCAAGCACCTTCGATGCGCTTGATGTGCTCGACCAGCGGCTGACGCGCCGGGCTCGCCCAATGCGGGTGGTCGAGGTCGGCCACCATCAGGCGCAGGGGCATGTCGATCTGCTCGTCCAGGGCTTGCCACCAGTGCTGTGGGTCGGGCTGCGGCACGCCGCGCTTGCGCTCCACCACCAAGAGGTAAAGCGACCAGCCTGCAGCTTGGCTGACCGTCCGCTTCAACAAGAACGCTCGGCCCACGGCGGGCTCGCGGCGCAGCACGTCCAAGATGGGGCGCAGCACGCGCGGGCTGAAGCTGGGCACGCTCAGCTCGACCCGGCCACCAAACTCATACAGAGCCTCCAAGGCCTGCTGATCCTGGGCTTCTAGGGCTTTGCGCACCGGGCGCAGGTCGGCCAGCGCGGCAAAGTCTTCGCCCGCTTCGTAGGCGTCTTCCAGACGGCGGGCGGCCGCCACAGCCCACTCCGACTGGCCTTGTTGCGCCAGGGCCTCAAGCCGGGCCAAGCCAGACTCGCGCATTGCGGTGCGGCTTTGGAGACTGGTGGGGTCGCTGGCTTCGTCCAGCTCCAGGCAGGCCATGAGGTAGAGGGGCTCGCCCGCGTGCGGGTGTTGGTCCAAGAGCAGTTGCAACTGCTGGCGCGCGGCCAAGCGGCCTTCCAGGCGCCAAGCGGTGCGCGCCCACAGCAGGCGGTCGGGCAGTGGCAAGCCTGGGCCTTGGGCCTCTTCTTGGGCCAGGTCCTGCAGCAAAGCCGCATCGCGGCGGGCCAGGCGGTAGCGCGTGGCCCAGGTGATCTCCACGTCCTTGCGCCATTGCTCATCGGCCCAGTGCAACCATTTGGGCAGGGACTTGGCGCACAGAGCGTCTGCGGCGCAGTGCAAGGGCCGCGCGGGCAATAAGGGCGCGGTTTCGGTGGCTTGGATACGCTCTCGCAAAGAGGGGTGGGTATCGTCGGCGGCAGGCACCCGGCGCAATGACTCGCGCAGCCAGTGCTCGGCCTTGGGGTGCACAAAGGCCTCGCGCATCTGCAGGCGCATGTCCCTGAAGGGGCGGCCGGTGGGCACGGGCTCGGTGTGCGCCGGGCGCAGCATGCGCGGCCAGAACACCTCGTCCAGATAGCGCTGCTGTACCGCCATGATCATCAGGCCCTCGGCCACCGGCTTGGCGCCCATGGCCAGGCGGGCCAGCACGTCCGCTTCGACCTCTTGCTGCCGCGAGAGCACAAAAGCGCGGGCGTTGAAGCGGGGGAAGAAATAGTCAAAGAAGAGTTGCAGCGCAGCGTCGCCCAGCCAGACACCGCCGCCGGCATCGGCCCGCGACTCGGCCAGCCGGAACCAGCTGCGCCGGGTGCGGTAGATCCACGCGCCCAGCTTGCCGTGGCTGCCGCGCAGGTGGCCGCATTCATGCGCCACCACAGCAGCCAGTTGCTTTACATCCAAGGCCATCAGCAGCGGCAGGCCCAAGACCAGCACATTGCGGTGCCAGCCCAGCAAGCCCAGGCGGGGCTGCTGCAAGATGGCGGCGTTCAGCTCGGTGTCCAGCACCACCAAGTCGGGGCTAGGCACGTGGCAGCGTTGGTGAACCTTGTCGATCAGCTCAAAGAGCTTGGGGGCGTCACTGCGCTTCAACACCCGGCCTGGCAAGGGCTGCTGGCGCAGCCACAGGGCCGCCAAGGTGGACCACAGCAAAGAGGCAAAGCCCAAAGCCCACAGCAGGGCACTGAACTGGAAGGGCTCATTGAGGAGGTGGCCGACCGCAAAGGCCAAACCGACCATGGCCAAGAGCAGCAAGGCCAAGATGGCGAACTGGCCCAGCACAGCCCACAGGGCCGTCACCGCCGTAAAACGACCCGGCGCATGGCGCGCACGGTGGTCGTACTCGGTGACCAATTGTTTGAACTTTGACTCTCGCATCCCAACGCCCCGCGCCACAAACCACGGCCCGCCCGGGCAGGTCGGCATCATTGCACCAGATGCAGGCTTTTTCGCTTGGGCCAAACGAGGAGGGACGAAGTGCGCGCGACTTCCATCACGTCAGATCAGGCCTTGCCGACCCACTCGGCGCCAAGGATCAGCTGAACAAGCGCCGCGCAGCCGTGCTGCCCGCCGCCAGGTCACGCGACTCCAGCGCGCGATAGAGGCGCTGCATCTCTTGGCCGATGGCGGCAAAGGCGTGCAGGGTGATGGGTTGGGCTTCGTCGTCCACCAAGGTGGCGTCCAAGTCGTCGGCCAAACGGCGGGCAGACTCATGCCAGGCCGCAAAGGGCTCGGCGCTTTCTGGCGTTTGGGGCACGTCCAAGCTCAGGGTCAACTCGCGCAGCGCGGCATGGCCGGGGTCGTCGGCCAAGGCCGCGTTGTGGTCAAAGCTCAGCACCAGCATGGGTGGCGCGCCCTCCTCGTTGGACGGCATCACCAAACGGCCAGGCACCGAGCCCGGTACAAAGCCGTGGCGACCTGCGCACTGCTGGATATATCCCACACTCCAAGCGACGGAGTTGGAGACCAATACCGCCCCGAGTTGGGCGTCGTGCTGGCTGGAGAAGGCGTCGAGCTCGCGGGCGCGGGCCACCACGTCCAGCATGTCGGGGAAGTCCACGCCGGCACCGATGGCGTCGGCAAAGGCTTGGATCTTCTGCACAAACTCGGAGTACTCGATCTCGTTGACGGCGCCTTGGCGGTTGGCCATTTGCAGGCCTGCCTGAAATTCTCCGTAGCGCTGGCCCGCGCGGGGGAACTCCCATTCGCCCGTCTCAGCGTTCAGGCCTTCGATGTGAAAGGGCTTGCCGCCGGCACGGCGCGTGGGCGGCATGTGGGCCAAGACCATGTCGCCACTGACAGGCTGCTCCGGGGTGAGGGTGGCAATGGCGTCAATCAGCGCATCAATGCGCGCGGCGCGGCGGGTCACGGCCAGGTGGCGCAGCGGCATGTCGGGCAAGGCGGTGGCCTGCTCCAAAGCAGCGTCGTCACCCAAGCCGGTGAGCGTGGGCTCCAGGCGGGGCGATTCGCCGGCCTGCGGTTGCGGCAGGCGCGGCCCGTTCTTGCGGGCTGCCCAGGCGCTGTGCACCACGACAGCCAAGAGAACCAAGCCAGCCAACATGGCCAGTGCGACGGTGAGGGTCATGCCAATCTCGTCAGTTTTTGTGTGTCTGGGTCAAGAGCCTACCTCAGCCCGCTTCCATCAAGCCCACAGCCGCATCCATGTCCACAGCCACAATGCGGGAGACGCCCTGCTCTTGCATGGTCACGCCGATGAGCTGCTCGGCCATTTCCATGGCGATCTTGTTGTGGGAGATGAACAGGAACTGCGTGCCAGCCGACATCTCGGCCACCAAGCGCGCGTAGCGCTCGGTGTTGGCGTCGTCCAGCGGCGCATCCACCTCGTCCAGCAAGCAAAACGGTGCAGGGTTGAGCAAGAAGATGGCAAACACCAGGGCGATGGCGGTCAGGGCCTTTTCGCCGCCCGACAGCAGGTGGATGGTGGAGTTCTTTTTGCCCGGGGGCTGTGCAATCACCTGCACCCCGGCGTCCAAGACTTCGTCGCCCGTCATCATCAGCTTGGCCTGCCCGCCGCCGAAGAGCTTGGGGAACATGGCGCCAAAGCCTTCGTTGACCTGGTTGAAGGTGTTCATCAGCAGGTCGCGGGTTTCCAGGTCGATCTTGTGGATCGCGTCTTCCAGCGTGTTGATGGCGTCGGTCAGGTCAGCGTTTTGCGAGTCGAGGAAGGTCTTGCGCTCACGGGCAGCGGTCAGCTCATCCAAAGCCGCCAGGTTGACCGCCCCCAGCGAGGCGATTTCGCGGTTGATGCGGTCGATCTCGCCTTGTAAGCCCCAGAGCTTGACGCTGCCGTCTTCGATGGACTTGGCCAGGGCTTCCAGGTCGACCTCAGCGGCCGTGAGTTGCTCCAGATACTGCGCACCACCCAGTTGCGCAGCCTGCTGCTCCAGTTGAAGCTTGGTGAGTTGCTCGCGCAGCGGCTCCAGGCTGCGCTCAAAGGCCAGGCGTTGCTCATCCGCCGCCTTGAGACGGGCCGACAAGTCGTCGTACTCGCTGCGCGTGGCGGCCAGGGCTTGTTCTTTCTCGACCTTCAGCGCCAGCGCGTCTTGCAGGCCGGCTTGAGCGGCTTGGTCGTTGAAGCTGCCCAGCTCCAACTGCAACTGCTCGCCCGACTGTTGGTTGGCGCGCATCTGCAGCTCGGCCGTCTCAATGGCGCGCTGCAACTCGGCCTGCCGTGCCACCAGGGCCCGGGCTTGGAACTGCGACTCTTGAGCCTGGCGCTCCAGGGCCCGCAATTGCTCGCGCGCTTCGGCCAGCTTGCGCTCGGCCTGGATGACGGCCTCGTCCAGGTCGGCATGGCGCTCTTGGGTGGTGGCCAGTTGCATGTCCAGCTCTTCAAAGCGGGCCTCGCCGGTCATGCGGCGCTCGGCCAACTCTTCCATCTGGGCATCGATCTCGAAGATCTCGTCATCAAGCTGGCCCCGGCGGCTGCTGGTGGCCTCGGCCTGCTGGCTGAGCTGCAACACCTGCACCTGCAACTGATGCGCGCGGGTTTGGGCCTCGGCGGCTTCTCGGCGGGCCGAGCCCAGGCGCTGCGAGGCCTCGGTGTAGGCGGCTTCAGCGCGCACCAGGGCCAAACGGCTGTCTTCGGCAATCAGGGCTTGGGCACGCACCTGCTTGTCGAGGTTCTCGATCTCTTGGGCGCGGCCCAGCATGCCGGCTTGTTCAGAGTCGGGCGCATAGAAGCTGACCGCAAACTGCGACACCGCATGGCCCTCGCGGGTCATGATGACCTCGCCGTGGGTCAGGCGGTTGCGCTGGGCCAGGGCTTCGTCCAAGTTGGTGGCGGTATAGACGCCCTCCAGCCAATCCGTCAGCAGTCCCTTCAGACCGACGTCATGCAAACGCAGCAGCTCTGAGAGGCGCGGCAGGGTTTGATGCGAGTCGGACACCGCCGCTTGCGGCAAAGAATAAAACGCCAGCTTGGCCGGAGGTGCGTCGGCCGCGAAGGCCCGCACGATGTCCAGCCGGCCCACCGCCAGCGCGTTCATGCGCTCGCGCAGGGCCGATTCCAGCGCCACTTCCCAGCCTTGCTCCATGTGAATCTGGGTCCACAGGCCCGGCAGGGTGTCTAGCCCGTGCTTGGCCAGCCAGGGCTTGAGCTTGCCTTCCGTCTGCACCTTTTCTTGCAACGCCCGCAGGGCTTCAAGGCGGGCGCTCAGGTCGGACTGCTTGGCCGACTCGCGGCTGACCGTGGCTTGCTGCTGGCGGCGTTGCTCGTCGAGCTGAGGCACTTCGTCGCTGAGTTGACCCAGGCGCGCCTCGGACTCCGCCAGCACCTCGTCGGCCATTTGGCTGTCAGCCCGCAAGGCGCCCAGGCGCTCGGTGTCGGGCGCGGCCAAGCCGCTGCGCTCGGCAGCCAAACGTTCACGCCGGGTACGCAGGCTGCGGCTTTGTTCTTCCACATTGCGGCTCTCTGCCGCCAGCACCTGGATCTGCTGCTGCACCACGGCCACTTGGGCGCGCTGCTCATTGGCGCGGCCTTGGGCGGCCCGCACCGCATCTTCTTGGTTGGGCAGCTGCATCCCCTGCTCTTCAGCCTGGGCTGCCAACAGCTCCGAGCGCTCTTCGGCCGTGGCCATTTGCTCGGCAATGGTTTCCAGCTCAGCCTGAGCTTGGGCGCTGCGGTCGGCCCATTGGTTGTTTTGCAATTGCAGCTCGGCCAATCGCGCCTCGGCGCGCTGGCGGCCCTCCACCACATAGCGGATGCGCTCTTCCAGGCGCGAGACCTCCAACTGCGCTTGGGCCAAGTCGCCTTGGCGCAGGTGCAGGGCGTCGGACGCTGCATAGTGGGCTTGGCGCACGGTCTCCAGCTCGGCTTCCACGTGACGCAACTCGGCCAAGCGGGCTTCCAGGGCGTTCGTGGCCTCCAAGTGGGCCAAGCGCACGCGCTCGCCTTCGCTGGTCGCATCCCGGTGCTTCAAGAACCACAACTGATGCAGCTTGAGCGTGCCTGCATCTTGCAAGCTGCGGTACTGGCTGGCCACCTCGGCCTGGCGCTCCAGCTTCTCAAGATTGGCGTTGAGCTCCCGCAGGATGTCTTCCACCCGCGTGAGGTTGTCGCGCGTGTCGCGCAGGCGGTTTTCAGTCTCGCGGCGGCGCTCTTTGTACTTGGAGACACCGGCGGCTTCTTCGAGGAACAAGCGCAGCTCTTCGGGCTTGGACTCGATGATGCGGCTGATGGTGCCCTGGCCGATGATGGCGTAGGCGCGTGGCCCTAAGCCCGTGCCCAGGAACACGTCCTGCACGTCACGGCGGCGCACAGGCTGGTTGTTGATGAAGTAGCTGCTCGTGCCGTCTCGGGTGAGTACCCGCTTAACGGCAATTTCAGCGTACTGGTTCCAACTGCCGCCAGCGCGGCCGTCTTCATTGCTGAACACCAGCTCCACGCTGGCGCGGCTGGCCGGCTTGCGGTTGCCCGAGCCATTGAAGATCACGTCTTGCATGGACTCGCCACGCAATTCGCTGGCCTTGGACTCGCCCAAGACCCAGCGCACGGCGTCCATGATGTTGGATTTGCCGCAACCATTGGGGCCAACCACCCCGACCCGCTGCCCGGGCAGTTGGAACGTGGTGGGATCGGCGAAGGACTTGAAGCCCGAAAGCTTGATTTGATTGAGCCGCATGAAAACCTGAGTGGCACGAGTCCAGCAAGGGCCGCCTCCCAAGGCAGGCCCGCCATCTCGGCTCTAAGTCATTGATTTGTATGCAGAAATCGCCACTCCGGCGACACACATGTCAGCCTAGGATGATACCATCGCGCCCACACAACATTCCCTATTGCATTCGCAAGCTCAAGCCATGGCCCGCGCCCCCAAGACCAAAACTGCCGCCGCCCCCAGCCAACGTGAGATGCCGGTGAACCCACCGAGCCGCCCCTCTAAAGAGCTGCATGTCTTCCCCAACCCGGCCCCCGAGCGGGATTACCTCATCCAGTTTCAGGTGCCCGAGTTCACCTGCCACTGCCCGCTGACCGGCCAGCCCGACTTTGCGCACTTCACCATTGACATGGTGGCCGACAAGCTCTGCGTCGAGCTCAAGAGCCTGAAGATGTACATGTGGAGCTTTCGCGACGAAGGTGCTTTTCACGAAAAGGTGACCAACGACATCTTGGCCAAGATCGTCGCCACCACCCAACCGCGCTATGCGCGCATCACCGCACGCTGGTATGTGCGCGGCGGCATCTTCACCAATGTGGTGGCCGAGCACCGCAAAAAGGGCTTCAAGGGCGACAGCGTGGTGCCCACGCCCAGCCTGCCCACCGCCACCGGCCTGCTTTGAACGGCTGAGGGCTCAGGATGGGCGCTCTGTTTGAGCTTCAGCCGTATCAAAAATACGGCGTCACGGTGCGGCGCAGCGCCATCGACGGCTTTGGCGTGTTTGCCACCGAGCCGGTGCCCAAGAACCGCAAAATCGGCGAGGTGCGCGGCGAGACCATCAGCGTGGCTGAAGGCCGCCGCCGCGCCGCGACGCTGGAGCGCATCATGATTGTCGAGGTCTCGCACAAGACCGCGGTTGATTTGGCCGCCTCCACCGACCCCATGCGCTTCACCAATCACTCGTGCCAGCCCAATGGGCGCCTGAGCATCCGCGATGGGCGGATTGAGTTTTGGGCCATCAAGCCGATTGCGCCCGAGGAAGAGATCACCGTCAACTACGGTGAGACCCACCATGAGGGGCGGCTGACTTGCCGCTGCGGCGCACCGGGCTGCGTGGGCAGCCTCTAAGACTTTTCTGGCCAGAGGGTAGAGAGGTCTTTGCCCCGGAGGCTGCCGCCTTGCTTGTAGAACAAGGCCCAGTCGTCGATGGCGGACCCGTCTGCAAACAGGCACAGGCCCATCTCACCGGCTGCCGCGCCCCGCGCGCCCCAATGAACAATGGTGGTGCTGGTGCCGCCAATCTGGTAGCAGTAGTGCGCGGCCGGGCTGCCCCCGCCTTTGGCGTCAAAGGCCACCGGTTTGAGCCACGCCTTGACCGCCTGCGGGGCTTGCGGCGCCGCCAAGGTACGCATGGACACCCCCAGCTTGGAGCCATCGGCCGCGCGCCACTCGCACGCCGGCAGGCGGCCGCGTTGGTCAAACTGAGCGCGGGCGGGCTCCTTGAGCGGGGTGCGCAGGGTCCAGATCACTTCACGGCCGCCGCTGGCCTCGCAGCGTTCAGGTCCGGTGGGCGCGGGGGCTGCCGGCTTGGGCTTGGCCGCTCGCGCAGAGGGCCAAGAGCCAAGCGCTGCGATCAGCAGCAAAGCGCACAGCACCTCCTGACGCGTAGGCCGGGACCGAGCAAGGATGCCGGGTCGCGGCCAGTGCGTGAAAAGGTTCATCTGCGCATCATGCCGCAATGCGAGGGGCGCCGTGGGCATTTCGTGCAGCCACAGGCCAGAGAAGCGGGATGGGTGTCGGATAATCCCGCCACCATGAATCCCCTGCTCGGCCGGCTGAACGCCTACCCCTTTGAGCGCCTGCGTGCGCTGACCCGCGACATCACCCCCAATCCGGCCTACAAGCCCATCAGTTTGGGCTTGGGCGAACCCCGCCACCCAGCGCCGGCCTTGGTGGAGCAGGCCCTGATCGCCGCCCTGCCCGGCTTGTCCAACTACCCCGCCACGGCTGGCGAGCCCGTATTGCGCGAGGCCTGTGCGGATTGGGTTCAAAGCCGGTACGGCGTGACGCTGGACGCCAAGACCCAAATCTTGCCAGTGCAGGGTTCGCGCGAAGCGCTGTTTTCATTGGCGCAAACGGTGATCGACGCCACCCAGCCCGGCGCCACCGTGCTCTGCCCCAACCCGTTTTACCAAATTTATGAGGGCGCGGCCCTGCTGGCCGGGGCGCAGGTGGCGTTTGCTAACTCAGACCCCCAGCGCAACTTTGCCTGCGACTGGGGTCAGGTCGATGACGCCACCTGGGCGCGTACCCAACTGGTTTATGCCTGCTCGCCCGGCAACCCTACGGGCGCGGTCATGCCGCTGTCGGAATGGAAAACGCTGTTTGAGCTGAGCGACCGCTATGGCTTTGTGATCGCGTCGGACGAGTGCTACTCGGAAGTCTATTTTGGTGACGAGCCGCCCCTGGGCGCGCTGGCCGCCGCCAAGGCCTTGGGCCGCCATGACTTCAAGCGCTTGGTGGTGCTGACCAGTTTGTCCAAGCGCAGCAATGTGCCGGGCCTGCGCTCAGGTTTTGTGGCGGGTGATGCCGATATCCTCAAGGCCTTTTTGCTCTACCGCACCTACCACGGCAGCGCCATGAGCAAGACGGTGCAAATGGCCAGCGTGGCCGCTTGGCGCGACGAGGCCCATGTGGTGGCCAACCGCGCCGCCTATGCCACCAAATTTGCCCAAGTCACCCCGCTGTTGGCACAGGTCTTGGACGTGGCCTTGCCGGACGCCGCCTTTTATCTCTGGGCCGGCGTGCCCGGCGGGGATGATGTGCGCTACAGCCTGGAGTTGCTGGCTCAATACAATGTCGCAGTGTTACCCGGCAGCCTGCTGGCCCGCGAGGCCCACGGCATCAACCCTGGTGCCGGGCGTATCCGCTTGGCTTTGGTGGCTGAGATCGATGAATGCCGCGAAGCCGCTGAACGCATGGTGCGCTTCACACAAGACTACGCGGCACGCTGCGCCGCTTGATGGCCGCACGGCGACAGTCCCCTCTTTTTCTGCTCTCCCCTTCCCACACGACCATGACCCATCCTCTGCAAGCCCTGATCGACACCGCCTGGGAGTCGCGCACCACCCTCAACGCCAGCACGCATGGTGAAGTGCGTGAGGCCGTGAACCAAGTCATCGCTGACCTGAACGCTGGCCGCCTGCGCGTGGCCACCCGCGAAGGCGTAGGCCAGTGGACGGTGCATCAGTGGCTCAAAAAGGCCGTGCTGCTGTCCTTCCGCCTGAACGACAACAAGGTCATGCGCTCGGGTGACCTGACCTACTTTGACAAGGTCGACACCAAGTTCTCGCACATGAAGGAATCCGACGTGGCCGCTGCTGGCGTGCGCGTGGTGCCCCCGGCCGTGGCCCGCCGCGGCAGCTACATCGCCAAGGGTGCGGTGCTCATGCCTTCTTACGTGAACATCGGCGCCTATGTCGATGAGGGCACCATGGTGGACACCTGGGCCACCGTCGGGTCTTGCGCTCAGATCGGCAAGAACGTGCACCTCTCGGGCGGCGTGGGCATTGGTGGCGTGCTGGAGCCGCTGCAAGCCAACCCCACCATCATCGAAGACAACTGCTTCATCGGCGCTCGCTCAGAAGTGGTTGAAGGCGTGATCGTCGAAGAGCACTCAGTGCTGGGCATGGGCGTCTACATCGGCCAATCCACCCCCATCTTCGACCGCGCCACCGGCGAGATCAGCTATGGCCGCGTGCCCAGTGGCTCGGTGGTGGTCAGCGGTAACTTGCCTAAGAAAGCGGCCAACGGTGCCGACTACAGCATGTACGCTGCGATCATCGTCAAGCGCGTGGATGCACAGACCCGCTCCAAGACCAGCATCAACGAGCTGCTGCGCGACTGAGCGCTAGCCGTCCAGCGCCTTTTTTTGCCCTCTCTTCACAAGCTCCGGAGAACACCGCCATGAACATGCAACGTGTGCTGCACCTGATGGCCGAAAAAGGCGCTTCGGACATGTATCTCTCGGCCAATGCGCCGGTGATGCTGAAGATCAACGGGCAACTGCTACCTGTGACCGACCATGTGCTGGCGCCGCAAGACCCGCGCACCATGCTGGCCGAGATCTTGACACCGCTGCAGCTTGAAGAGCTGGACCAAGAGGGCGAGCTGAACATGGGTTTCGGCATCCAGAAGGTCGGCAGCTTCCGGCTCTCGGCCTTCAAGCAGCGGGCCTCGGTGGCGGCGGTGATCCGCTGCATTCCGGTGCGCATCCCGTCCATCGACACCCTGCATCTGCCGTCGATTTTGTCCAGCCTAGCGCTGGAAAAGCGCGGCTTGGTGCTGATGGTCGGCGCCACGGGCACCGGCAAGAGCACCACCATGGCCTCGATGCTGGAGTGGCGCAATCAACACCTCTCCGGCCACATCCTGACGATTGAAGAGCCGATTGAGTTTTTGTTCTCGAACAAGCGCTCCATCGTTAACCAGCGCGAAGTGGGCCGCGACACCCAAAGCCTGCATGTGGCCCTGAAGAACGCGCTGCGCCAGGCGCCAGACTGCATCATGATTGGTGAGATCCGCGACCGCGAAACCATGACCCAGACCATCTCGTATGCGCTCTCGGGCCACTTGGTGCTGGCCACCCTGCACGCCAATAACAGCCACCATGCGCTGGGGCGTATCTTGTCCTTCTACACCCCAGAGGCCCGCCCAGCGCTGCTGGCCGACCTGGGCGCTGCCGTCAAAGCCATCGTCTCGCAGCGCTTGCTGCGCGCCACGGCCGGTGGCCGCGTACCTGCGGTGGAAGTGTTGCTCAACTCCAAGCTGGTGTCCGAGATGATTGAGGCGGGTGACTTTGGTGGCGTGCGCGACGCCATGGAGCGCTCGCTGGCCGAAGGCTCACAAACCTTTGAGGAAGACATCGCCCGGCTGATCCACGAAGATGTGGTCTCCCAAGAGGAAGGGCTGCAATACGCCGACTCCCCGACCAACCTCTTGTGGCGCTTGCAAAACGAAACCTTGCCGACCTCGCGGGTGGTGCCACCTAAGCCCGAGCCGGAGAGCCCGTCGTTCACCGAAATCGCGCTGGATGTGGTGCCTGAAACCGGCACCGTGCCTTACCGACGCTAAGCCTGCTGCATCCACCTCATGACCGCCACGCTGCGTCTGGTCGAAGACCTGCTCACCCGCCCTTCCGTCACGCCCGCTGACCACGGCTGCCAAGCCCTGATTGCCCATCGGCTTGCGCCCTTGGGCTTTGTCTGCGAGCACCTGCCCTTTGGGCCAGAGACCTTCAGGGTGGACAACCTTTGGGCCGTGCACGATGCAGGCGTGGCCGGGCCCACGGTCGTCTTTGCAGGCCACACCGATGTGGTGCCCACCGGCCCGCTGGCCCAGTGGCACAGCGAGCCTTTTGTACCCACCTACCGCGACGGCAAGCTTTATGGCCGGGGTGCGGCCGATATGAAGACCTCGGTCGCGGCCATGGTGGTGGCCGCTGAAGAGTTTGTGCGGGCCCAGCCCCAGCACACCGGCCGCATCGCCTTTTTGCTGACCAGCGACGAAGAAGGCCCTTCGGTGGATGGCACGGTCAAGGTGGTTCAACACCTGCAAGCCCGGGGCGAAAAGCTCGATGCCTGCATCGTGGGCGAGCCGACCTCGGTCAGTGCTTTGGGTGATGTCATCAAGAACGGGCGGCGCGGCTCGCTCTCGGGCAAGCTCACCGTCACCGGCGTGCAAGGCCATGTGGCCTACCCGCAGTTGGCCAAGAACCCGGTGCACCTGGCGGCCCCGGCCTTGGCCGAGTTGGCCGCCATCACCTGGGACGAGGGCAACGAGTACTTCCCGCCCACCACTTGGCAGATCTCCAACATCCACGCCGGCACCGGTGCCACCAATGTGATCCCGGGCGAGTTGGTGGTGGACTTCAACTTCCGCTTCTCCACCGCCTCCACCCCGCAAGGTCTGAAAGACCGCGTGGCCCGGGTGCTGGACCGCCACCAGTTGCAATGGCGCGTCGACTGGGTGCTGGGCGGCGAGCCCTTCCTCACCCCGGTGGGCAGCTTGGTCACCGCCTTGAGCGAGGCCATCCGCGCAGAGACAGGTTTGCAGACCGAACTCTCCACCACGGGCGGCACGTCTGACGGCCGCTTCATCGCCAAAGTCTGCCCGCAGGTGGTGGAGTTTGGCCCGGTGAACGCCACTATCCACAAGATCGACGAGCATGTGGCGGTGGACGCTATCGAGCCCCTCAAGAACATATACCGCCGCACCCTCGAAGCGCTGCTGAGTCCGCTTCAGCATCATCCGTGACGTCGTTGCTTCGCCTTGCCGTGCGACAGCACTGTCTGCGGCTTCGCGCCTAGCCACAGATGATGCTGAAACGGACTGAATCTCACGAGAAAGAACACCCATGACGGTGATCGAGCTGATCAACACCCAAGCCGCCCGCCTCACCGAGGCGGGCGTTTCGTTGGGCCACGGCACCACCAACGCTTTTGACGAGGCGGCTTGGCTGGTGCTGTGGGCGCTGAAACACCCGCTGGACAGCCTGGATGACGTCGCTGACACGGTCGTCAACGCGGACGATCTGAAGCGGGTGAACGACCTGGTGAGCCAGCGCATCAGCAGCCGCAAGCCCGCCGCCTATCTGACAGGCGAGGCCTGGCTGCAGGGCGTGCCCTTCACCGTGGACGAGCGGGTCATCGTGCCGCGCTCGCTGATTGCAGAGTGCCTGGCCGAGGGCAGCATCGATACCTTCTTGGGTGAGCACACGCAGCGGGTGTTAGACCTCTGCACCGGCAACGGTAGCCTGGCCGTGCTCTCGGCCATGGCTTGGCCCGAGGTCAGCGTGGTCGGTGCCGACCTGTCGACTGACGCCCTGGCCGTCGCCGCTCTCAATGTGCAACGCCACGGCCTGAGTGAGCGCATTCGCTTGGCACAAGGTGATGGCCTGGGCGCGGTGGGCGACGCGGTCTTCGACCTCATCCTCTGCAACCCACCCTATGTGAACAGCGCCTCCATGGCCGCCCTGCCCGCCGAATACCGCGCCGAGCCCGAGTTGGCCCTGGCGGGTGGCGATGACGGCATGGACTTCATCCGCACGCTGTTGGCGCAAGCGCCCCAGCACCTGAGCGAGCATGGCGTGCTGGTGCTGGAGATCGGCCATGAGCGCCCCTTCTTTGAAGCCGCTTTCCCCACCCTGGATGTGATCTGGCTGAGCACCAGCGCGGGGGATGACCAGGTGCTGTTGGTGGAGCGTGACGCGCTGTTGCGCGCCTAAGGCCCCACTCCCTTGCTGGATAATCTCATGGTGGGTACCATACCCACCATGAACAGCAAAGACCTGATCAAGCTGTTGGAAGCCGATGGTTGGCGCCTGCGCAGCAGCAAAGGCAGCCACCATGTCTTTACCCATCCCGCCAAAGGCGGCCACTTGAGCGTGCCCCATCCCAAAGAAGACTTGGGCACAGGCTTGGTTCACAAGCTGCTCAAGCAAGCCGGTCTGCGCTGAAGCAAGGAGTCCGTCGTGAAGTTCTTCATCGCCATCGAACCTGGGAGTGAGCACAGCGCCTGGGGTGTTGTCGTCCCCGACTTGCCGGGCTGTTTTTCTGCCGGTGACACCCTGGAAGAAGCCATGGACAACGCGCGCCAAGCCATCGACCAGCACGTCGAAGTGCTGATCGAAGATGGGCTGGACATTCCCGCCACCCGCCCCTTGAGCGTGTGGCAAGCTGACCCCGCCTATGCGGGTTGGGTGTGGGCGGTGGTGGATGTGCCCATCGAGAAGTACCTCGGCCCCGCTGAGAAAATCAACATCACTGTGCCGCGCCTCGTCTTGGCCCGCATTGACGACCATGCCAAGGCGCGTGGCCTGAGCCGCAGTGGCTTCTTGGTCGAAGCGGCGCGTGGTGCCATGCAGTCCTGAGTGCGCCCCTCTTCCAGGGCGACGACTCTCCATGATGCATAGGGCGGCACATCAGATTGCCGCTCGAGACTGATTGTCGAAGGCCTGATAGATGCGCTCGACGGTTTCGGCGCCTTGAACGTCCAGCACGGTGAGCCTATGCTCGACATCCCAGGTCGTGAAGGTCAGCGTGACCTCACGCCAGGTGTTCTCGATGCGAGGGTGGTGGCCCAAGACCTCCAAGGGCTGGACCAAGGTCTGTAGAAAAGCCATCGCATCAGGGAAGCTGCGTAAGCGCAACGATCGTTGCAGCGCTTGCTGCAGAGGCTCATCTTCTGGGCTACCGACTGGCGCCACCAGCCTCCAATCCGGCAGCGCTTTGAGCGCCTGCGCCACCTCCACAGCGCTCAGTGCTGACAGGCGCGGCGTTTCAGGCGGGGTCTCGGGCATGGCAAGGTCCTCGGCAATGCGTTGAATTTGCGGCGCCTGCATCACGCACAGGCCGCTCGCTCAAGCTGGGCGAGCCACGATAGCCGATAATCCAGCTCACCTTGCTCCAAGCCGCTTGTGCGCAAGCGCTGGTGCCACCGGCTTTGCAGCCCCCGCGCCCACCGCGCTGGATGCCTGCTGCCTCACCCTTGAAACCCCTTCCCTCCCCTCAGTGCCTCTGTGGCTCTGTGGCGGTATTCGCTCTTGAAACCCCGGCATGATCAGCCTTCGCAATTTGACCCTGCGCCGCGGCACCAAAGTGGTGTTGGACGGTGCCTCTGTCACCCTCAACCCTGGCGAAAAGGTGGGCCTGATTGGCCGCAATGGGGCCGGTAAGTCCAGCCTGTTTTCGCTCTTGGCCGGGCGGCTGCAGGCCGATGGTGGCGACTTTGAAATGCCGCCGAAGTGGCAGTTGACCGAAGTGGCGCAGGCCATGCCGGAGACCGAGGACTCGGCCACCGAGTTTGTGTTGCAAGGCGACATGCCGCTGATGCGCGCCCAAGCGGCCTTGGATGCCGCCTTGGCGGCGGACGACGGCAATGCCATGGCCGAAGCCTATGTGGCGCTGGAAGAGGCCGGCAGCTTTGACGCACGCGCCCGTGCGCAAGCGCTGCTGATGGGCCTGGGCTTCAAGAGCGAGCAGTTGGAAGCGCCGGTCAACAGCTTTTCAGGCGGTTGGCGCATGCGCTTGCAATTGGCCCGCGCACTGATGTGCCCGGCCGACCTGATGCTGCTGGACGAGCCCACCAACCACTTGGACTTGGACGCGCTGGTGTGGCTGGAAAACTGGCTCAGCCGCTATGTGGGCACGCTGCTGGTCATCAGCCACGACCGTGAGTTTTTGGACGCCATCACCAAGGTCACCTTGCACCTGGAAGACGCCAAGTTGACGCGCTACGGCGGCAACTACACCACCTTTGAAGAGCTGCGTGCCGAGCGCATGGAGCACCAAGCGGCGGCGTTTTCCAAACAGCAGGAGCGCATTGCCCACCTGCAGCACTTCATTGACCGCTTCAAGGCCAAGGCCTCCAAGGCCAAGCAGGCGCAGAGCCGCGTCAAGGCCCTGGCTCGCATGGAGAAGCTGGCCCCGGTGCTCACCGCCAGCGACTTCACCTTTGAGTTCCGCGAGCCGCAAAGCCTGCGCAACCCGATGTTGGCGATGAGCGACGTGATATCGGGCTATGCCGGCGCCAACCCAGACGGCAGCGACAAGCCGATTGTTCACGGCATCAACCGCACCGTGCTGGCGGGCCAGCGCATTGGCATTTTGGGTGCCAACGGCCAGGGCAAGTCCACCGTGGTCAAGATGATTGCGGGCATGAACCCCGCCCTGGCTGGCACCATGACCGAAGGCAAGGGCTTATCCATTGGTTATTTTGCGCAGCAGGAGATGGACCTGCTGCACGCCGACGACACGCCGCTGCAGCACATGACCCGCCTGAGCAAGACGCTGGGCATGGACGCGCGCGAGCAGGAGTTGCGCAACTTCCTGGGCCAGTTCCGCTTTGTGGACGCGATGGTGCACCAGGTCATCGGCACCTTGTCGGGCGGTGAAAAAGCGCGTCTGGTGCTGGGCAGCTTGGTGTGGCAACGCCCCAACCTGCTGCTGCTGGACGAGCCGACCAACCACCTGGACCTGACCACGCGCGAGGCGCTGTCCATGGCGCTCAATGAGTTTGAAGGCACGGTGATGCTGGTCAGCCACGACCGGGCCTTGCTGCGCGAAACCTGCGACGAGTTTTGGCTGGTGGCCGATGGCGCCCTCAAGCCCTTTGATGGCGACCTGGACGACTACCAGAAGTGGCTGGTGGAGCGCAGCCGCGAGGCCCAGCGTGCGCTGAACGAGGCCAATGGCAAGGGCGCCAAAAAGGCAGCCGCCGCCAACCCGCCCCCGGCGGCCGCTCCGGTAGCCGCTGCAGCGCCCACCGCCCAGGCAACAACAGCCCCCGCGCCGCGCAACGCCGACCGCAAGGCCTCGGCCGCCGCACGCCAACAACTGGCGGCCAAAACCCGGCCGCTGCGCAATGAGCTGAGCACCGCCGAGCAACGCATCGAGAAGCTGGGCAAGGAGCGCGACAGCATCGAAGCCCAGATCGTGGCCGGGGCCTTGAGTGGCCCCGACATGGCCGAAGCCGGCCGCCGCCTCAACCACATCGCCGCCGAGGTGGCGATGTTGGAAGAGCGCTGGCTGGAGCTAACCGGCGAGATTGAGGCGATCGAGGCCGCCGGCTGATCAAAGCTTGGGCGCAGGCATGCGCCCCAACACCGCCTCCAGCGCCAGGCCCAGGCTCAGCAAACGCTGGTCTGAGCCCAGTGGGCCGTCCAGTTCCATCCCCACGGGCAGCCCGGCCGCGTTCAAACCCGCAGGG
This sequence comes from Ideonella sp., assembly GCF_044358605.1. Taxonomy (GTDB): domain Bacteria; phylum Pseudomonadota; class Gammaproteobacteria; order Burkholderiales; family Burkholderiaceae_C; genus Ideonella. The sequence continues at coordinate 21,847 of NZ_JBIKNQ010000004.1, read as the reverse complement.
ACCGACAGGCCCGGAATGCCGGCGTTAGAGCCTGGGTCGGTGTTGCGGATGTAGGTGCCAAAGGTATCCACCGGCGGGCCGCCATTGACGCTGACGGTGCCGGAGCCCTTCACCAAGTCCATGGGGGTGGCGGCCAACAAGGTGGTGGGGAACAACAAGGCCTCGACCTTGTGCGTTGCAAAAGCATCGGCATAGAGCTTTTGCAGCGCAGGGCGATGGATGTTGATAGCGTCCGGATAAGCCGCGCCAAAGACATCGGCTTGAATGGCCCCGAAGGCGCCTTGCACGTCCGGGCTGGCAATGGCCGCAGCGATGCTGGCAATGCTCTGGCCGGTCAAGCCACTGGCCGCCAAGTAGGCGGGAATGTCGGCAATGGGCTCGTGCAGGGCGACCTGGAAGGAAATCAGGTCATTGGTGCTGAACAGGCCTGGGATGTCCATGTCCACCAGCACCGCGCCTGCCGCCGCCAGCTTGGCCTTGGCCGCCTGCGCTGTGGGGGCCACCGAGGCATCCAAACCCGCCCAGAAGGCTGCTGGCACACCCAGGCGAACCCCTTGAAGTGAGGCCGGCTGAGCCCGGGCGGTTTGGGTGATGAAAGAGTCGAGCAAGGCGACATCGGCCACCGTGCGCCCCAAAGGCCCCACCGTGTCTCGGGTGTGGCTGATGGGCATGACGGCGTTGGTGTCGGTGTAGCGGCGCTGCGCACCGCCATTGCCCACCGAGGGGCGCAGGCCCACCACGCCACACAAGGCCGCCGGCACGCGGGTGGAGCCGCCCGTGTCTGTGCCCAAGCCACAGGGCACGATGCCCGCCGCAATGGCGGCCGCCGTGCCGCCCGACGAGCCACCGGGAATGCGGGTCTTGTCGTAGGGGTTCTTCACGGGCTTGGCAAAACTCAGGTTGGTGCTGGTGATGCCAAAGGCCAACTCGTGCAGATTGGACTTGGCCAGCACGATGGCACCTGCGTCCGTCAGCCGCTTGAGCGACGGCGCGGTGGTGGTGGGCCGAGCGTTTTGCAGGCTGGGTGTGCCCGAGGTGGTGGGCATGTCGGCCGTATTGATGTTGTCCTTGACGACGATGAACAGGCCCGCCAAGGGCTTCAGCGACTTGCCAGCCTGGCGGTCTTGATCAATCTGCCGTGCAGCCGCCAGCGCCGCAGCTTCATTCAAAAAGATCAGGCTGTTGAGGTCAGCCTGCTGTTTTGCCCGGGCGATCAAGGCATTGGCGCAAGCTTCAGCGCTGAGCGTGCCGCGCTGCACCGCATCCAGCACTTCGGACGACGAGGCGGTTAAGGGGTCCGGAGCGGCGGGGTCTGAGCCTCCACAGGCCGAGAGGCTGGTGCCTACCAGGCCAGAGAGTCCCACCATGCTGCTGGCACGCAGAAAGCGACGACGAGAAGGAGAACGGGCGGGGGTGCGTGGGGAGGTCGACATGAGGGTCCTGAAGGTGAAGGCCAACCGCACTGAGGCGGCAAGGCTTCATCCTAGGAAGACCTCTCGCGCAGCACTATCCTCGAGGCTCAGGACACTGGGACAGCGCGTGTGCCAGGCCCGCGCGGTTGTGCACACCGAGTTTGCGGAACGAGCGCTCCAGGTGGGTTCTGACCGTGGTGATGCTGACCCCCAGGGCGCGGGCGATCTCTTTGTCGGCCAGACCTTGCGCCACCATGCGCGCGGCTTGCCACTCACGCGGGCTGAGCGCAGTGGCCAGCGCCGCAGAGGCAGACGGCACCGCCACCGCGCCCTGCCCTTGTCGCGCGCGGGCCAGGGCCGCCACATAGGCTGGGCCGATGAGGTCTAGCAGTTGCAATTCATCAGCGCTGAAGTTCTCGCGGCGCTTGTCGCGCCAAATGCGCATGTCGCCAATGTTTTGGCCGCCCTGCCAGGCGTAGAGATTGACGCCCCAATGCAGGCCGTCTCGGGCCAAGAAATCGTTGAAAAACTCGGTGCGCATCAGCGCGGGCTGCGCCATCACATCAGTGGCACGAATGGCCACCCGGTAGCGCTGCATCACTGGCGTGATGGGGTCGTGATATTGGTAGTGCGCCAGGTAGCGGTCCAAATTGCCTGGGTCCATATTGATGATCACCGGCCGCTCAAAGGCCTGGCTGCCGGGCTGCCAGACAAAGCTGGCGTAGAACTGTGCTTGCAGCAGGTCCAAGACCCAACTTCCGATCTGCTCCCGCAGGGCCATTTCCTCATGCGGCTCTGCCAAAGCCTGCATGATTTGGCTGAGCAAACTCAGCTGTCGCGTGTTCAAGAACATGGCCAAACTCCCATCCAGTCAGGGCTTCACGACGCTTGTCGTGGCGGCGGCAAACAGCTTGATGACCCTCGCATTGGATTGTGCGGCCGCATCTCCCAGCGGACAGCCAGCGTCCTGACAAATCAGGACAGGACATTCCCGGACTCTCTAGGTCGACGGTGCCCTTGTCGGTGGCAGGGTCAATTTTTTATCTTGTACACAATTTAATCGCTCACATCACAATTCAGCTCATGCCCCGCCGATCACCGTCACCTCCGGCCTCCTGGCTCGCCCTGGACCACCAGCTCTGCTTTGCGCTGTATTCGTCCTCGCTGGCCATGACCAAGCTGTACAAGCCGCTGCTAGAGCCGCTGGGGCTGACCTACCCGCAGTACTTGGTGATGCTGGTGCTGTGGGAGCAAGACGGGCTGGCCGTGTCGCAAGTCGGCGAACGCCTGTTCTTGGACAGCGGCACGCTCACCCCTTTGCTCAAGCGCCTGCAAACCGCAGGGCTGATCGAGCGGCAGCGCGATGACGCCGACGAGCGGCGGGTGTTGGTGCACTTGACGCCTGCCGGTCGCACCTTGCGCCAACGCGCTCAAGCCATCCCCGAGCACATCACTTGTGCCGTGGCTTGTGACCTGGCCGAGATTTCCAGGCTCACGCAGGAGTTGAAGGCCCTGCGTGAGCGCCTCACGGCGGCTTCTGCCGCCTAGGGCCTGTTAACACTACGGCAAGGGGACGCGTTGCCGTAGTGTTAACAGGCCCTACACCCTTCACCCGTCCCTCACCCTACAAGGAAACATCATGGCACTCGACAAAGTTCTCTACACCGCCCACGCCACCTCCACCGGTGGCCGCACTGGCACCGCCAAGTCGGACGACGGCGCGCTGTCGGTCACCCTCTCCACACCGCGTGAACTGGGTGGTGCGGGTGGTGCAGGCACCAACCCCGAGCAGTTGTTTGCGGCGGGTTACTCCGCCTGCTTCATTGGTGCCATGAAGGCCGTGGCGGCAGGCCAGAAGATCAAGCTGCCGGACGACGTGTCCATCAGCGCCAGCGTGGGCATCGGCCCCATCACCGGCGGCTTCGGCATTCAGGTCGCGATGACCATCACCGTGCCCGGCATGGAGCGTGCTGCCACTGAGGCCCTGGTGGCTGCAGCCCACCAAGTCTGCCCCTACTCCAACGCCACGCGCGGCAACATCGACGTGACCTTGACGGTCGCCTGATTAAGCGGGAGCAGCGAGGAGCTGCAGCAGCAGCTCCACGCGGGCTTTGGCGGGGGTCAGCAGGCCTGCAGAGGGCAGCGCCCGGGGCACCTCGCCCACCACACCGCCTGCTGTGCAGCGCGAAGCCCGCATGAGGCGCAAGCCCTGCGCTTGAGCTTGGGCCAAGGAAGCCTCCAAAGCCTGGTGAAGGGTGCCATTGCCCGTGCCCTCCACCACCAGGCCGTCCAGACCAGCGGCCAGCGCCGCCTCCACCGCCCAGGGCTCCACGCCCGCGTGGCTGCACACCACCCCCACCCGGGGCCAGTGCGCGGTGTCGCGCATCAGGCAGGCCAAGCCCAAGGCTTGTGCCTGCGGCCAGAGCCGCAAGGGCAGCACCAGCCCCTCTTCCACCCGCGCCACTGGCCCGGCATCACCCGCTGCAAAAGCGTCGATGCGGTAGCCGTGCACCTTGCGCACATCGGCCGCCGCCAGCACCTGGCCTGCCGCCACGCACAGCACACCGGCGGCCTGCGGGCTTTGCGCCACGGTCACAGCATCCAGCAGGTTTTGCGGGCCATCCGGCTGCAAAGAGCTGGCCGGGCGCATGGCGCAGGTCAGCACCACGGGCTTGGTCGGCACCAACACGCGGTGCAAGAACCAAGCCGTTTCCTCCAAGGTGTCAGTGCCGTGGGTGATGACGATGCCCGCCACGTCCGCTCGCGCCAAGTGGTGAGCCACCCGCTGCGCCAAGGCCTGCCACACCGCATGGCTCATGTCTTTGCTGTCGAGCTGCGCCACTTGTTCGGCCTCTAGCGGCACGCCGCCCAAGGCAGGCACGGCCGAGATCAGATGCCCCACGCTGAGCTGGCCTGCGGTGTAGCCCACGTTGTCGCCCGCCTGGGCGGAGGTGCCTGCAATGGTGCCACCGGTGCCCAAGAGCACGATCTTTTCAGCTTTGTTTTGCATTTCGATGAAGTCTGGATAAAAATACAGATACTGGATACAACCTCAGCCTTTATCAGGCTCGCCCATCATGACCGACAGCCCCAAACTCACCGCGCGCCAACAACAGGTGCTGGACTTGGTGACACGCACCATGGAGCTGACGGGGGCGCCGCCCACGCGGGCTGAGATCGCCGCCGAGCTGGGCTTCAAGTCGCCCAATGCGGCCGAAGAGCACCTGCAAGCGCTGGCGCGCAAAGGCGCCATTGAGTTGCTGGGCGGCACCTCGCGCGGCATCCGCTTACAGGGCCGCACTTTACGCGCCATGAACCAAGCTCGCAGCGAGCAGATGATGCTGCCCATCCCTGGTTTGGCTCAACTCACCCTGCCCCTGGTGGGCCGTGTGGCTGCAGGCCAGCCCATTCTGGCGCAGGAGCACATCGAGCAAAACTATGTGCTTGAAGCCAGCCTGTTCCGCACCAAGCCCGATTACCTGCTGAAGGTCAAGGGCCTGAGCATGCGCGATGTCGGCATCATGGACGGCGACTTGTTGGCCGTGCAACGCGCGGCCGATGCGCGTAACGGCCAAATTGTGGTGGCGCGTTTGGGCGACGAAGTCACCGTCAAGCGCCTGCATCGCAGCCGCAACCAGATCGAGCTGCTGCCCGAAAACCCCGACTTCGCCCCCATCGTCGTCACGCCTGAGCGCGAAGATTTTTTCATTGAAGGCATTGCCGTGGGCTTGGTGCGCCAGAACATGGTGTTTTGAAGCTGCTTCGAGGGGAGGAAGGCGCGTCGCGCCTCAGCGTGCGCGCTTGCCACCGGTCTAGCCTGCTGGCTTGCCGCTGTAGAGCTGATCTCGCTGCGCAAGGGCCGGAAACAGCCGCATCCACGTGGCCACCACCAGCAAAGTCCCCGCACCACCGGCCACTACAGCGCCCACGGGGCCCCACCATGAGGCGGTGACGCCCGACTCAAATTCCCCGAGTTGGTTGCTGGCTCCAATGAACACCGAACTCACGGCGGCCACCCGGCCCCGCATCTCGTCCGGGGTCTCCAGTTGCACTAGCGACTGACGCAGCACCACGCTGACCATGTCTGAGGCCCCCGAGATGGCCAAGGCCACCAGGGACAGGCCAAAGTGGGTGGACAGGCCAAACACGATGGTGGAGGCGCCAAACACCGCCACGGCGCCCAATAGCCAAGCTCCGGCTCGCCGCTCTATAGGGCGCCGGGCCAACCACAGGCCGACCACCAACGCGCCGCACGCAGGCGCGGCCCGCAGCACGCCCAAGCCGTCAGGCCCGGTGTGCAAGATGTCTTTGGCATAGATGGGCAGCAGCGCGACCGCACCTCCCAAGAGCACGGCAAACAAGTCCAACGAGATGGCGCCCAGCAGCACGGGCCGCTGCCAGATGAAGCGCACCCCTGCGGTCAGGGTTTCGAAGCTGGCCGCACGGCGCTCTGCCGCTTGAGCCCGTGTGCGAATGGCCGCCACGCCCAGCACCGCCAGCGCCAGCAAGCACAAACTCATGCCGTAAACCGAGGCCGGGCCACCGCCCTGCTGAACCAGACCGTGGGCATGCAGCCACCGAGGCCCCCATGCATAGAGCGCACCGCCCAAGGCTGGGCCAGCCACGACAGCGGCCTGCATGGCAGTGCTGCTGACCGCCACGGCCCGGGGCAGCAGCGCTGCGGGCACCAAAGAGGGTGTGAGGGCCGACAAGCTGGGCATTTGCAAGGCCCGGGCTGCGCCCAACATGACGGAGGTGGCCAACACGGTGTCGCGGTCCACCCACAGGCCCAAGCTGCCCGACAACAACACGGTGGCCACGCAGGCTTGAATCAGCAGGCTGATGGCCAGCAAGAGGCGGCGGTCGTACCGGTCCGCCAGGTGCCCTGCAGGTAGGGTCAAGGCCAAGGCGGGCACAAATTGGTAGAGCCCCACCAAGCCCAAATCCCAGGCACTGCCCGTCAGGTCGTACATCTGCCAGCCCAGTGCCACCATCAGCATTTGGTTGGCGGTGGTGCCGCTGATGCGGGCCAGCATCAGCCGAAGGTAGTCTGGGAAATCGCGCAGGCGCAAGGGCGCTGCGGCGTCTAGGGTACTCGCCTCACTCATGACCCGAGGTTAACGGAAAGCGCTGTCAGGCCGCTGTCTTGAAGGCCATCAAGGCTTGGTTGCGCCAGGTGCGCACCAGTCCCAGTTCGCGGTCACTCAAGGTCAGGGCTTCTTCACCGTCATAGGCCACGTAGATCAAGGCAAAGGGCACGCCCTGTCGCAGCAGAGGCAGCAGCAAGAAGCTGCGCGGCGTGTGTTCGCGCAGCCAAGCGGGCAAGCGCGGCGCCAAGGTCGAGGCCTGTGCGTCGCTGATCAAGGTGTCTTTGCCCTTGATGCAGACGGCAGCCAGTAAGTCGGCGGCCAAACCACTGCGCAGCTCCACGCGGCACTGCGCCCGCAGATGATCGGCTTCTTCGCCCACCGCCAAACGGCCCAGCAAGCTGCCGGTGGCCGGGTCTCTGAGCGCCAGCACCACGGTGCGGGCATCCAATGCCTGCTGCAAGCCCTGCAAGACCATCAACAGCACGTCATTGAGCCTGAAACTGTCTGCCGCCAAAGAGTCCGTCACCTGCTCGATGCTGTGCTCCAACTGCTGTTGGGCCAACTCCGGGTCATGCGGCGCGGGGCGCTTTGGGGAAGCCAAGCCGCTCAGGCGTCGGTCCAGCGGCCCTTGGCCCAGAGGCAGATGCAAGCTGGCGGCCAGCGACACGAGTTGCGCTCGGGCCACCTGCACCGCCGCTTGAATCTGGTCGGCCGACAAGCCCAGCGCCCGCGCATAGCTGTGCGCCAAGCGTGCGATCTCATTGGCTGCGGCTTCGGGCTCCTGGCTCAACAGGGTGTCCACCATGTCATGAGCCAGGCGCGTGCGCCAGCGCAAGCGCTCAGGCGTGGTTTGCAAGGCGCGTTTGGGCACTTCGCCGTGGGGCAAGCTCATGGCCTCCAGCAGGCTGGGTGGCAACTGCCATGCTTGGGCCACGCCGTGAGCCAACTCGTGCAGGCTGAGGCCCAGCACTGCACGAGCAGCGCTGTCCACCGAGGCCGACGCAGACTGGCCCGAAGCCTGCACGCGCGCGTCGATCTGCCTCGCTTCTTCGGGCAAGTAGTACTGCACCAGCAAGCGGCCCAGGTGGCTGAGCAGGCCAGCCAAAAAGGATTCCTCGCGCTCGGGGCCAATGGGGGTCAGCTCATCACACAGCGCGGCGGTCAGCAAAGCCCGCAAGAACAAGCTGCGCATGCGCTCGGCCTGAGCCTTGTCTTGCATGTGCTCCAGCAGCATCACTGACAAAGCCATGTTGCGAATGGCGGCAAAGCCCACCAAGGCAGCCGCCCGGGCGACCGAGGTCACCTCGGCTGCATTGGCCCGACGGAACTGCACCGTGTTGACCAAGCGCAAGAGCTTATGAGTCAGCGCCACGTCTTTCATGATCTCGTCGGACAAGGCCCCCAAGCTACCGGCATCGGAGCCGACGATGCGCTGGATGCGCATCACCGAGTCGCTCAGCGCGGGGAAGTCACCGTGCAGACGCATGCGGCGCAAAAGGAAGTTCAGCGTGCTGTGCTGGGCGTCTTGCACCGGTGCCGGGTCGGGTTCCAGCCAACGCGTGAGAGCAGCGGCCAATGCGGCTGCATCGGCAAATCGCACGCTGGGGTCTCGGGCTACAGCCCGCAACACCAGCGAGCGCAAGCCGTCGTCCACAGCCTGGGCGGCTGCACACTGGTCAGCGCTGGGCCAATGAATGTCATCGCTGATAGCACTTTGAATGGCGCGCCATGGGTCACGCTCTTGGCGCAAGGGCTGGCCACACAGCAAGTGGCCCAAGACCATGCCAGCCGAGTACACGTCCATGGCCGGTGTGGGAGCCAAGCCCTGCGCGGCCTCGGGTGAGATGGTGGACGGCGTGCCAACGATGCTGCCATCGTGATCTTGCGCCATGCGCCCGGAAATGCCGAAGTCCATCACGCGGGGGCGGCCGTCGTCACCCAAGAGCACATTCGAAAGTTTGAGGTCGCGATGAACAATGCCGTGCCGGTGGGCAAAAGCCAGTGCCTCCAGCACCGGCAGCATCAAGGCCACCGCTTCACGCGGGGCCAGCGCACCGTGTTCTTGCAGATGCTCTGTCAGGCTACGGCCTTTCACGCGCTCCAGCACCACAAAGGGCTGGGCGCCATCTCGGCCCACGTCGTGCACCGCCACGATACCGGGGGGGTTGAGCCGCGCCATGAGGCGCGCCTCACGCAGCCAAGCATCGACCTCTGCGGCAGGCAGATCACTGCGAAAAAGTTTGAGTGCAACTTCGCGCTGCAGGTTGGGGTCAAACGCGCACCACACCACCGCCTGCGCGCCCTGGCCCAAGCGCTCTAGCAGCTTGAAACGGCCAATCTGCGCGGTCATGGCCGTGGGCATCAGGCGGAGGCCAGGCCTTGCTCAGCCGTGGCACTGCCTGCAGGCGCCGAATCCGCTTGGATCGCGTCTTGAATGTCTTTGGGCGTGATGTGAAGCGCCCGGCCGTAGCGGCTAGCAACGGCACTCAGAGCTTGGCCGACCCGTTTGGGTGGCAGAGACAGTGCGTCCATCAGCTCATTGGCACAGCTGGCAGTGGCACGCAAGAGGTCGTTGTCACCTTCCAGCATCTTCAGGCCCGTGTTGGTGGGCAAGCGGCGGATCATGGTCAGCACCGCTTCATCAAAGCCCCATTGCCGCACCACCGCCACGCCCAAAGACTCCAAGTCGGTACCCAGCACGGCAAAGGAGGCGGCCTCAGCGGTCATGCCTTGTTCGGCAGAGGTGCCTGCCGCAGCTTCAGACGGATGCATCAGGCGGCGGATCTGCAGGGACTCTTCCGGGAAGTGGTACTGCACCATCATGCGACCCAAGTTCTGCAAGGTGGTGATCAGCGCAATGACCTCAGCGTCGTAGCCCGCTGGGGCCAAACGGGTGGCAATGCGGGCGGCGCGCTTAACGCGTTGAATCAGCCGCTCCATTTCTTCAGCGGCCTTTTCGTTCATGGGGCCGGGCCAGGCCCGCAGGCTCAGTGCAGCGCGGCGCACCCCTTCTAGACCGACCATGGAGATGGCGCGGCGCAGCATCAGCACGGGGCCGTCTCCCGAGACTTGCCCGCCACGCACTTGGGCGGTATTGACCACGCGCAGGAGCTCGTAAGTCAGGGCCAAGTCTTCGAGCACGATCTCAGCCAATTCGGCTGTGCGCCCCTTTTCCAGCAAGATCAGGTGCGCCACGCGGTCGGCGCCACCAGGCATGGCGGGCAAGACCCCGACGCTGCGCAGGCGGTCCATCAAAATGGCCAGCGGGCCGCCGTTTTGGTCTGAGGTGGTGCTCAGCCAACCCTCGAGCGCACGCAGGAAGGAACGGGCGGTGAGATAGCGCTGCTTTTCTTGGCGATCTGTGGCGCGGTTAACGATGGCTCGCAAAGGGTCTGGCACGGGTCTGGGCAGTGCCCAGGGCAGGCGCACAAACTCTGAGCCACGCGGCGCCATGCGCCCCATGACCAAGCTGACGTCGGCCTCTTCCAGGGCTGGCTGCCCAGCCAAGGCGTGATGCAAGATCAGGCCCAAGGCGAGCACATCGTCCTCAGCGGCATTGCGGTTTGCGCGCAGCGACTCCAGCCCGCCTGAGCCGTCGGCAGTTTGCGCCCTTGAGGCCACTTCCAGCCCCATGACGCAAACATTTTGGTCGTCATCGATCAGCAAATGAAAGGGCTGCAGGTCTTGGTGGCTGATACCTGCCTCATGCGCAAAAGCCAGGCCACGGGCGATCTGGCCCGTCCACTTGGCCACCTCGGCCGGCGGCAGACCTTTGGTTGAGATTTTCTCGGCCCAAGACACCCATTGGCCGCGCTCATACACTGCATAAGGCCAGCGATCGTGCTCTCCAACCTCCAGAGGCTGAGCCAGTTGGGGATGGTTCAAGCGCGCGCCTCGCTTGACGGCCTCTAACCAGGCTGTCAAGGCCCCGCCCGCCGGCTTATCACGCGGGATGTCCAGCATGCACTCCATCTGGCTGCGGCTGTCTATGCAGTGCCAGACCATGGTTCTGGCGCTTTTTCCCAACAGCCTCAGCAATTGAAAGCGCCCGAACATGCGTACGGCCTTGCCCGCAGAAGCGGCATTGGAAGGTGACGATGCGGACGTGGAATTCATGACAGAGGTAGGGCGAATTGCCATAGGATTGAAACGCCCCGTCGCAGTTTGTAGCGGCCAGAGTAAGCGGCGTTTCCGTGATCTTTTCCCAGCCTCGCGGGCGGTCCCCGCAGCCTCCAACGGGGTGTAGGACACGCTTCAACAATCTGCGCCCCTTTGTGTCAGAATCAACGCGACCCGGTTGGGGTGCGCCGCAGAGGCTGTTAGTCGACAGTCAGCGCCACCCTCCAAAACGCCGCGGACTCCCCCACAGGAATTTCCCATGAGCGAATTGATCAAGCACATTTCCGACGCTTCGTTTGAAGCCGATGTCCTGCAATCTGACAAGCTGGTGCTGGTCGATTACTGGGCCGAATGGTGCGGCCCTTGTAAGGCCATTGCCCCGGTTTTGGAAGAGTTGGCCAAGGAATATGGCGCCACTGTCCAAATCACCAAAATGAATGTCGATGAAAACCGTGCCATCCCGGCCAAGTTCGGTATTCGTGGCATCCCCACCCTGATGCTGTTCAAGAACGGCCAGTTTGCCGACACCTTGGTGGGCAACCACCCCAAGGCCAAGATCAAGGCCTTCGTCGACGCTCAACTATAATCACGCCTGTGCTGAGGTTGGGGAGGCGCTTTGCGCCGCCTCTGCCTCGGACACACCGCAGGCTCCAGGGCTGCCGGGGTACGGGTTTGAGATGCTCGCGCCACCATGCACATTCTTGCTGTGCAGCCCACAGATCCCCCCGACAAGATTTTTCCGCACCGCACCCGAGTGGATTGCACCACCTGGACTGCCCAGGCTCAGGATCATCTGAGCCCGCTGCACAAGCCTCAGGTTTGTTGTCGCGACGGGCATGGCGGCACACCCAGAGGGTGATTTCCGATGCATTTATCTGAACTCAAGGCGCTTCACGTCTCGGCACTGATCGAGATGGGCGAGGCGCTCGAGATCGACAACGTCGCCCGCCTGCGCAAGCAGGAGCTGATGTTCGCGATCATGAAGAAGCGCGCCAAAGCGGGCGAGCAGGTCTTCGGCGACGGGGTGCTCGAAGTGCTGCCCGACGGCTTCGGCTTTCTGCGCTCGCTGGACAGCAGCTTCATGGCGTCCACCGACGACATCTACCTCAGCCCCAGCCAGGTGCGGCGCTTCAACCTGCACACCGGCGACATGGTCGAGGGTGAAGTGCGGGTTCCCAAGGACGGCGAGCGCTACTTTGCGCTGGTCAAGGTCGACCGTGTCAACGGCCTGACCCCCGAGGAGAACAAGCACAAGATCATGTTCGAAAACCTGACCCCGCTCTTCCCCAAGGAAGCGTTCAGGTTGGAACGTGAGGGCATGAAGAAGGCCGAAGACAACATCACCGGCCGCATCGTTGACCTGATCGCCCCCATCGGCAAGGGCCAGCGTGCCTTGATCGTCGCCCAGCCCAAGACGGGCAAGACGATCATGATGCAGAACTTGGCCCACGCCCTGGTGGCCAATCACCCCGACGTGCACCTGATCGTGCTGCTGGTCGATGAGCGCCCTGAAGAAGTGACCGAAATGCTGCGCACGGTGCGCGGCGAGGTCATTTCCTCCACCTTCGACGAGCCTGCAGCCCGCCACGTGCAAGTGGCCGAAATGGTGATCGAGCGCGCCAAGCGCTTGGTCGAGCTGAAGAAGGACGTGGTGATCCTGCTGGACTCCATCACCCGCTTGGCTCGCGCCTATAACAACGTGCTGCCGTCGTCCGGCAAGGTGTTGAGCGGTGGTGTTGATGCCAACGCCCTGCAGCGCCCCAAGCGCTTCTTCGGTGCGGCGCGCAATGTCGAAGAAGGCGGCTCGCTGACCATCATCGGCACCGCCCTGATCGACACCGGCTCCAAGATGGACGAGGTGATCTACGAAGAGTTCAAAGGCACCGGCAACTGCGAAATCCACCTGGACCGCCGCATGGCCGAAAAGCGCGTTTACCCGTCCATCCAGATCAACCGCTCAGGCACTCGCCGTGAAGAGCTGCTGCTGAAGCCTGAGATCCTGCAAAAGACCTGGATCTTGCGCAAGCTGCTCTACAACATGGACGAGATCGAGGCGATGGAGTTCATCCTCGACAAGATGAAGTCCAGCAAAACCAATCTGGACTTCTTCGAGATGATGCGGCGCGGCGGCTGATAGCCTGTTCGCGGTTCTATAGGCTACAATCCAAGGTTTTACCGCTGTCGGAAAGTGCGCCCACATGGGGTGGCGCGTGGCTCCCGGCTCAACAGCGAGTAAACAGCAAAAGCAGCACAGCAGTTCTGCGCTGCGCGACAAGGGGGCGCTTGACCGCGCCAATGAAGACATGAAAGACGGCATTCACCCGAACTACCGCGACGTTTGCTTCGTGGACCAGTCCAACGGCTTCAAGTTCGTGACGCGCTCTTGCGCTCCGAGCAAGGAAAAGATCACCCTGGAAGACGGCCGCGAAATGCCGCTGTTCAAGCTCGAAACTTCCAGCGAATCGCACCCCTTCTACACCGGCACCCAAAAGAGCGTGGACTCCCTGGGCGGTCGCGTCGAGAAGTTCCGCAACAAGTTTGCGCGCGTCGGCATCAAGAAGTCTGCTTGAGTCTTTGCGCTCTCGCGGTAAAAAGGCAGCTCAGGCTGCCTTTTTTCTTGTCAGCTTCGCCGCTCATGATTCTCTGCCCTGAACCTCTGCTGTGAGCCTCGCCACTCCCGCCCTTGTCACTCAGCGTGCCGCCCAGCGCCTGCCTCGTCTGGCGCTGCTGCTGTTTTGCGCTGCCTATTTGCTGCCGGGGCTGGTGGGGCGAGATCCGTGGCGCAATGCCGACCTCACCACCTACGCCACCATGCTGGCCATGGCCGAGGGCCGCACCTCTTGGCTGAACCCCAGCTTAGGCGGCCTCGCGGCCGATGTGGCTGTACTGCCCCACGCCTTGGGTGCGTGGGCCATTCAAGCTCTGGGCCCGCTGCTGGATCCGGCTCTAGCGGCCCGCCTGCCCTTTGCATTGCTGTTGGCAGGCACCTTGGCCTTGATCTGGTACGCCACTTTTCATTTGGCACGCACCGAGGCCGCCCAGCCGCTTGCCTTTGCCTTCGGGGGCGAAGCCGCCCCGCTGGACTATGCCCGAGCCTTGGCCGATGGCGCCTTGCTGGCCACCATTGCCAGTTTGGGCTTGCTGCAGCTGGGGCACGAAACCACGCCTGAGCTGGCGCAGTTGTGCGGCGTTGCCCTTTGGCTCTGGGCGTTGGCCGCCGCTCCGTACCGAGAAGTCGGAAGCCGCGCCGCCGCCCTGCTCTCTTTGCCAGCCTTGGCAAGCAGTGGAGCACCGGCTGTGGCCGTCGCCTTGGGCATCGTGGCCGTGCTGATCTGCGCCCGATCTGCCTATCCGCAAGTCCACCGGCTGACGCTGTGGTGGCTAGGCTCCAGCGTCTTGGCCGCACTGGCCGCTTGGGGCTTTGGTGCCTGGCATTGGCGGGTCAGTGCGCCAGACAGCGGGAATGAGGTCTTGGACGTCCTCAAGCTCTTGCTATGGTTCACCTGGCCCCTGTGGCCCATGGCCTGCTGGACCCTGTGGCAATGGCGGCGCCAATGGCTGAGACGCCATATCTCGATTCCTTTGGGCGCCTTGGCTGTCGGCCTGGGTGCTAGCTTGGTGATGGGCGGCTCTGACCGTGCTTTGATGTTGGCCTTGCCGGGCCTGGCGGTGTTGGCCGCTTTTGCCCTGCCCACCCTGCGCCGCAGCGCCGGGGCACTGATCGACTGGTTCTCGGTGTTCTTTTTCAGCATCGCCGCGCTGTCGGTATGGGTGATTTACTCGTCCATGCACCTGGGCGTACCCGCCAAGCCCCTGGCCAACATCCTGCGGCTCGCGCCCGGCTTTGTGCCCAGCTTCTCGGCACTGGCTTTGGGGGCCGCTCTATTGGGCACCGTGGCCTGGATCTGGCTGGTGCGCTGGCGCACCTCTCGCAATCGTCACCCCTTATGGAAGAGCCTGGTACTGCCCGCCAGCGGCGTTGCCCTGACTTGGCTCTTGACCATGACGCTTTGGCTGCCCGTGCTGGACTACGCTCGCAGCCCCAAACCGTGGGTGCAAGCGATCGCCAAAACGGTGCCCGCAGGCCAGTGCGTGCGTGCTGCGGGTCTTTCGCGTCCTCAGGTCGCCGCCTTGGAGGCGATGGGGGCGTACAAAGTGATCTCTGCAGCCGATGCCCAAAGCAACTTATCGCAGCCTTGCCCGTGGTGGCTGCTCAACTTAAGGGCCGATCAGACCGCACCGCAAACACCCGGCTGGCAGTTGCTTGGCGAGGCCCGACGGCCCACGGATCGGCAAGAAAAGCTCTTGATTTATCGGCAAGAAGGGCTCTGAGCACCGAGGCTGCGACAGCTTGGCACGCACTCTTCGAGCCCGGCACACATGCCCAGCCCGCCCAAGCCGCAAGTCTTCAGTGGATCTGAGCCTGCAGTTCGCACTGCCTGACCCGAATAGCTGGCAGGCTGATGGTGAAGTTTGAGCCCTGTCCCACTTCACTGCTGATGCGCAATTCGCCGCCGTGGCGTTGCGCCACATGCTTGACGATAGAGAGCCCCAAACCCGTGCCGCCGGTGTCGCGTGAGCGGCTGCTATCGACCCGATAAAAGCGCTCCGTCAGACGGGGAACATGCTCCGCAGCGATGCCCGGGCCTGTGTCCAACACGGCGATGTCCAGGCCACCATCTTCTCTCTGCTGGGTCGAGACAGTCACCCGGCCTTGCTCAGGGGTGTAGCGCACCGCGTTATTGACCAAGTTGGCGACGGCGCTGAGCAGTTCGCCTTCATTCCCAGCCACCTCCAAGTCAACGCCCCAATCAAAGCTCAATTGATGTCGCCCACCCGACAAAGCCCGGGCATCGGACTCGACCTGTCGACCCACACGGTCAAGGCGCCACCAGCTCTCCACCGCAGGCTTGGGGCTGCCTTCGAGGCGCGCCAGGGTCAGCAAGTCGCCCACCAGCGCTTGCATGCGTTGGGTCTGCTGACCCATCAGTGTCAGCACGCGGCGGCGCTCTTCGTCGCTCAAAGGTAGACCCGCCATGGTCTCAACAAAGCCTGCGAGCACCGTCAATGGGGTGCGAATCTCATGGGACACGTTGGCGACGAAGTCACGCCGCATGGCGTCAGCGCGCTCGCGTTCAGTCACATCTTGAGTCAGCATGAGGCGCTGCCCCTCGCCATAGGGCCGAAGCAACACAGAGATCAAGCCCCGACCACCGAGGCCAGGAATTTGAACGGGTGTCATCGAGGCTTCGCGCTCATGCAAAGCGGCCACAAAGGCAGGCGCACGCACGAGGTTGGTGACCCGCTGCTGCAAGTCACGCTGTGGATGCAAGCCCAGCTGGTCTGCCGCCACGCGGTTGGTCCAGAGGATCTGGTCGTTGACATCCAAAAGCAGCACGCCATTGGGCGAGGCCTCGATGGCACTGAGAAACTGAGTCAGCCGCTCTTGCTCACGTTGGATCTCGCGCTCACGGCTGCGCAGGGCGCGCTCCATGCGCAGCCCCGCTTCGCCCCAGAGCCCCACCAAGGCCGGCGACGCCGTCGACAGGGAACTGCTGAGCCATTGCATCAGGCGGCCGGCGCGAAGGGTGTCTACCAGTGTCCAGGCCGCAGAGCCCGCCATGCCGCCCAGCACTGAACCCACCACGGGCCATCCCCACACACGGCCCAGCCAAGCGCCCAGCAGGGCACCCAAGCCGACCAGCAGCATAGGCACCAAGGCGCGAGGAACTAACCAAAACATAAGCGTCAGTCTACTCGCACACCTGCCTGCGCAGTCAGGCGGTAACCGGCACCACGCACAGTTTCAACCATCTGGGAACACTGGCCCACCGCCAGCGCCTCTCGCAGGCGCTTGATGTGCACATCCACGGTGCGCTCTTCGATGAACACATGGTCCCCCCAGACGCGGTCCAGCAACTGTGCGCGACTGTGCACACGCTCCGCATGGCTCATCAGAAAGTGCAACAGCCGGAACTCCGTCGGGCCCAGCTTCAGCTCCTGCCCTTCATAGCTCACCCGATGGGTGCCTGGGTCTAAGATGAGGCCAGCCACACTCACAGCCGCATCCAGGGCCTCGGGCTGTCGACGCCGCAGGACGGCTCGAATGCGTGCCAACAGCTCATTGGGCGAGAAAGGTTTGGTCAGATAGTCGTCGGCGCCTGCATCCAGGCCGGCAATCTTGTCTGCTTCATCAGCCCGAGCAGTGAGCATGATCACGGGCAGTGCACGCGTGCGCGCATCCGCCCGCCAGCGCCGCGCCAGCGAGACACCGGACTGACCGGGCAGCATCCAGTCCAGCAGCACCAACTCCGGCAACACGCCATCGACGGCGGATTGGGCGGCCTCTGCTGTCTCAGCTAAGACGACCTTGAAGCCCGCGTGACGGAGATTGATGGCAATTAGCTCGCCGATCGCGGGCTCGTCTTCAACGACCAGAATCGTAGTCATCGTGATGTCTGGCTCCGCTTGAAGATCAACGGTTCAAGGCCACGGACTCCACCGACTCCATGGAGTGGTGGCGCACGTCGGTGCCCTTCACGATGTAGATGATCTGCTCGGCCAAGTTCTTGGCATGGTCACCCACCCGCTCAATCGCCTTGGCCACAAAGACCAAGTCGATACTGGCGGAGATGGTGCGCGGGTCTTCCATCATGTAGGTGATGAGCTTGCGCATCAGGCCGTCAAATTCTTGGTCGATCTGGTTGTCGCCCTTGATCACCTCCAGGGCTTGCACAGCGTCCAAGCGAGCAAACGCGTCCAGCGCCTTGCGCAGCGAGGCAATGGCCAGGTCCGATTCAAACGACACATCACCGGTAGGCAGGCGCAAGCGGCTGAACACCCCGGTGTTGATGAGGCGTTGCACGGTGCGCGCGATGCGAGCAGCTTCGTCGCCGACGCGCTCGAGGTTGCCGATCGTCTTGGAGACGGCAATCAACAAGCGCAGATCACGCGCCGTGGGCTGGCGCCGCGCAATGATGGCGGAGAGATCGGCGTCGATCTCGACTTCCATCGTGTTAACGCGCTCTTCAGTGGCCAAAACCTGGCTGGCGGTTTCAGCGCTGAAGTGGTTCAGCGCATACATGGCCTGGGCCACTTGGGACTCGACCAAGCCGCCCATCTCGAGCACGCGGGTAGAGATGCTGGACAGTTCGCTGTCGAATTGCGTAGAGAGGTGTTTATCGCTCATATTCTTTCCCTGAATCAACCAAATCGACCGGTGATGTAGTCCTCAGTGTCCTTCTTCTTGGGCTTCATGAAGAGGTCTCGCGTCGGGCCGAATTCCACCAGATCGCCGAGGTACATATAGGCGGTGTAGTCAGAGACCCGTGCCGCCTGTTGCATGTTATGGGTCACGATGACCACGGTGTAGTCCTCGCGCAACTCGTGAATCAGCTCTTCGACCTTGCCGGTCGAGATAGGGTCCAGCGCCGAGCAGGGTTCGTCCAGCAAGAGCACTTCCGGCTTGATGGCAATGCCTCGCGCAATGCACAAGCGCTGCTGCTGGCCGCCAGACAGGCCTGAGCCACTTTGGCCCAGTTTGTCCTTGACCTCATTCCAAAGGGCCGCCTTCTTCAGCGCCCATTCCACCCGCTCATCCATCTCCACGCGGGAGAGTTTCTCGAACAGACGCACGCCAAAGGCGATGTTGTCGTAGATGGACATGGGGAAAGGCGTGGGCTTCTGAAAAACCATGCCCACTTTGGCGCGGATCAGCGAAACATCCAGCTTACGGTCCAACACATTCTGGCCATCAACCAAGATGTCGCCTTCAGCCCGCTGTTCGGGGTAGAGCTCGAACATGCGGTTGAAGGTGCGCAGCAGGGTCGACTTGCCGCAGCCCGATGGGCCGATGAAAGCCGTGACTTTCTTTTCGGGGATATCGAGATTGATGTGCTTCAGCGCGTGAAAGCTACCGTAGTAAAAGTTCAGATCACGTACCGCAATCTTGGCCTTCTCGGCCACCGGCCATTCAACTTTGGCGTCCATGGTGTTCACCTTAATGTCAGTGTTTGTTGCGGAGGAAAACCCGCGCAATGATGTTCAGCGCCAGCACGCCCATGGTGATCAAGAAGACACCCGCCCAAGCGAGCTTCTGCCAGTTCTCATAGGGGCTCATGGCGAACTTGAAGATGGTCACCGGCAAGCTGGCCATGGGCTCGCCCAGGCTGCTGGTCCAGAATTGGTTGGACAGGGCCGTGAACAACAGCGGTGCAGTCTCACCGGCAATGCGGGCCACAGCCAATAGCACACCCGTCACCACCCCTGCGCGTGCCGCCTTCAGCGTGATGCTGAGAATCACCTTCCACTTGGGCGTGCCCAGCGCATACGCAGCCTCACGCATGGCATTGGGGATCAGGCTGAGCATATTCTCGGTGGTGCGGATCACCACCGGAATCACAATCAAGGCCAGGGCCAAAATGCCCGCAAAGCCCGAGAAGCTCTTCATCTTGGCCACGACGACGGCGTAGATGAAAAGACCAATCACGATGGAAGGTGCCGACAGCAGAATGTCGTTGATGAACTGCGTGGTTCGACCCAGCCAGGTGCGCTGCCCGTATTCAGCCAAGTACACGCCTGCCATCACGCCAATGGGTGTACCCAGGAGCGTGGCCAAGGACACCATTAGCAAAGAGCCGTAAATGGCGTTCGCAAGCCCGCCCACAGCTTCCTGAGGCGGCGGCGTCATCTCGGTAAAAACCTGCCAACTCAGGCCACCCAGGCCCAAGCGGAAGGTCTCGAACAGAATCCAAAGGAGCCAAAACACACCAAAGGACATGGCGGCCAAAGACAGCGTCAACGCCACCGCATTGACGCGCTTACGGCCTTTGTGGCGCGCCAAACGCGCGGGGTCGAGTTGGGTCAAGGTGCTCATGAACGGCTCCCTTCGCTCTTCTTGAGTTGGGACAACATCAGCTTGGACAGCGCCAGCACCACAAAGGTAATGAAGAACAGCACCAAACCAAGGTAGATCAGCGACGCTTGGTGCAGACCATCACCGGCCTCCGCGAACTCATTGGCCAAGGTCGAGGCGATGCTGGTGCCAGCCTCAAACAGAGACAGCGAGTTCAGCTGGCTCATATTGCCGATCACGAAGGTGACGGCCATGGTCTCGCCCAAAGCTCGCCCCAGGCCCAGCATGATGCCGCCCACCACACCCGTCTTGGTGTACGGCAGAACCACATTGCGCACCACCTCCCAGGTGGAGCAACCCAAGCCGTAGGCCGACTCCTTGAGCATGGGCGGCGTCACCTCAAACACATCCCGCATCACCGAGGCGATGTAGGGAATGATCATGATGGACAAAATGATGCCGGCCGACAGCAGGCCAATGCCCACTGGGGGGCCAGAGAACAGCGCACCCAGAAAAGGAACGCCATCAAAAGTCTTTTGCAGCGGACCCTGCACATAGGTGGCCAGCAAGGGGCTGAACACCATCAGGCCCCACATGCCGTACACGATGGACGGAACGGCGGCCAGCAACTCCACGGCGGTGCCCAAAGGGCGCTTGAGCCAGTTAGGGGACAGCTCAGTCAGAAAGATGGCGATGCCGAAGCTGACAGGCACCGCAATGATCAAGGCGATGAGCGAGGACACCAAGGTGCCGTAAATCATCACCAGGCCGCCAAACTTCTCTTGAACGGGGTCCCAGTCGGTGGACCACAGGAAAGCGATGCCGTACTCTTGAATGGCTGGCCACGCACCCACCACCAGGGAGCCAATGATGGCGACCAGCAGCAGCAAGGTGAGCCAGGCGGCGCCATGGGCGACGGCCGAAAACGCCTTGTCGGCCCAGGGCAGGCGCCGCACGCGCGAGGGCGGCTCACCGCTGGGCGACACCTGCGCGTCTGAATGCATAGAGGGGAGTGGAGAGGCTGACACAGTCGTACTCATGAGGGGACTCCTGATTTCGTGACAAAGCGGGTGGCGCTAGCGCACCACCCGCTTTGGGCTCGGAGTCAATTACTTGAAGGCGACAGCCTTGCCAGAGGAGTCCTTGATTTGCGACCACTGGCGCTGGGCCACCAAGGCCTTCACTGAGTCCGGCAGCGGCACGTAGTCCAGGTCATCAGAGGCCTTGTCACCGTTGACAAAAGCCCAGTTGAAGAACTTCAGCACTTGGGACGCCACCTCGGGCTTGTCCTGTGTCTTGTGCATCAGGATGTAGGTGGGGTTGGTGATGGGCCAAGAATCCTTGCCAGGTTGCTCGGTGGTGATCTGGTAGAAAGTCTTGCTCCAGTCAGCACCCGCAGCGGCAGCCTTGAAGGCCGTGTCGCTAGGGGGCACGAAGTTGCCGTCCTTGTTCTTCAACAAGGTGAAAGTCATCTTGTTTTGCTTGACGTAGGCGTACTCAAGATAGCCAATGGAGTTAGGCAGACGCGACACAAAAGCTGCCACCCCTTCATTGCCCTTACCACCCGCGCCCGAGGGCCAGTTCACCGCCGTGCCTTCACCGACCTTGGTCTTCCACTCAGGGTTCACCTTGGAGAGGTAGTTGGTGAAAATGAAGGTGGTGCCAGAACCATCAGCACGCCGCACCAAAGCGATGTCGGCATCGGGCAGTGGCACGCCAGGGTTCAGCGCAGTCAAAGCGGGGTCATTCCACTTCTTGATCTTGCCTAGATAAATGTCGCCCAGCAGTTGACCAGTCAACTTGACTTGGCCCGGGGCAATGCCCTTGATGTTGACCACGGGCACCACGCCGCCAATGGTGGCGGGGAACTGCACCAAGCCATCTTTGGCCAGGACTTCATCCGTCAGTGGCATGTCGGCGGCACCGAAGTCAACGGTTTTGGCGTTGATTTGCTTGATGCCAGCACCCGAGCCCACGGACTGATAGTTGACCCGCACGCCAGTGGCCTTGTTGTAGTCAGCAGCCCACTTGGCATACAGAGGTGCAGGGAAAGAGGCGCCAGCGCCGGTCACTTCCTGCGCCAAAACGGTAGACCCACTGACCAGCACCATGCTGGCGACAGTGAACTTTGCAAGGGTATTGAACATGTGTCAGACCTTTCTTCAGTGAATGCCACCGAGCAGAAGTGCTCGTGATGGGGTGAACTGTAGGGCTGCTGTGTGACAGCGATATGACAAGTCCTGCACCCACAAGCTCATCAGACACTGGCCAGAAAAGCCCATCGAATCACCTGCAAGTATTTGATTTATAATACTTTCAGGCCAAACAAGCAAGCACATCCAGAACCGATATGCGCCTTGCGCACTGTCCGC